>CAZHUS010000008.1:0-124143 GCA_964535555.1 uncultured Verrucomicrobiota bacterium | reverse complement strand
CCCGGCCAGACGCTGCAGGTAGATGGACTGCCCCGCCGTCCCCGTGAACGTGTACGTATCGGAAGTCCCCGGAGGCTCAATCCTCCCCGCACCCTCCACCGGCGCGCTGTTGACCGTGCCGTCGCCCACCGTGTCACCGTAGGTCAACGCGAAATCGCCATCCGTGATCGGTCCCCACAACTTGAATCCGTAGGGCCCGGTGCCGCCCCCGGCGTCACGGCCTCGGACCTCCACTCGGTACGCACCAGTCCTGGTCAGGTCGAAACGGCCCAAGTCCCCGAACAAGTAGGTGTAGCGCAGTTGGGTCCCATCGGGATCGTACAGCCGCCACTCCAAGGCCCACCCGTCCCCGGCCAGACGCTGCAGGTAGATGGACTGCCCCGCCGTCCCCGTGAACGTGTACACGTCCACCTCGCCCAAACTCCCGATGTTCCCCGCGCCCGGCGTCGCCGTCGTGTTGACGAAACCGTCCGTGACCACGTCCCCGATCTGGATCGAGAAGGTCTCAGTGGTGCCGGCGAAGGTGGTGGTCGCCAGTACCAGGACGGCAGCAAAGGCGAACGCGGCCAGGGTGCGAATGGCATTCATGGCAGGCGGGATCATGCCAGATCCGGCGGGGCTGAATATGGTTAGAAATAACCATACGCCCGGCGACTTCGTGGAGGATCACGCATTTGGCCCAGCCTCGCCCCACCGACTGACTGCATGGTGGGGCGACGCTGAGCGGAGCCGTGGTTTCTGGTGTGGTTTGTCGGCCCGGCTCAACTTCCACCCACGCCCATTGCCTCCACGGTCGTTGTCGTCCTATCCGCCGCTCACGGCTGGGAACAGGTCCACGACGGTGTCTTCCGTCGGCGCGCAGGCGCCGTCCCAGCCGTCGGTCGGGATGTTGAGTTGAGCCAGCGCCGGCTGAATGCTGTTCATTGTGGCAATTGGATCTGATCAAATCCAGTCACCAAGGAACCCGCAGGATGGAGGGCGTGGGTATCCTCACCCCAGCCGCTCAGCGTCCGAGGGAGAGGGTGCCCGGCGCACGCGAGCCTCGCGGTAACGGGGCGCCTGCCGGCTTTGGCAGGGGCGCCGCCTGCTTGTGTAGAGCGGGTTCCTGTGGCAGCCTGCTCGGCGTGAGACTCACCGCGGTCTTCGAGCCGGCACCTGAGGGCGGGTTTACTTGCTTCGTGAAGGAAGTGCCCGCCGCCATCTCGCAAGGCGAGACTTTGGAGGAGGCCAGAGAGAACTTGCGGGACGCTCTCAAGCTCGTGATCCAATGCCAGCGCGAGTTGGCGGACCAGCACCTCTCGCCGGATGCCGTGAGCCAGCCGCTTGAGTTCGCCGAGGCATGAAGCTCCGCGAGCTGGAGCGTCACCTGCGCGCGCACGGTTGCGTCCTCTTTCGCGAGGGTGGCGCCCACACGATCTGGAGACCCGAGGAGCGCTGCGGGGTGGCGGCGCCGTTGGCGGCAGGGCGACCGCAGCGATCTGGGTGGATGACGTCGTCACGCGCTGGTTGGTGCCAGGCATGCGTAGCAGTCTCGTGCGCAGGAGGACTGTGTTCGCTGGCTCAGACGTTGATAGCCGTATCGACCGAAGGCTCGAAGAGTAACGGAAGGCATGCGTTGGACGAGGAAGGGACCAACCGACGACGAAGAGCGCGCGGAACACCGGTTCGGCGCAGCCTCGCCCCCCCACGGCCGTGCACTGCCCTTCCCGGTGGGACGACGCTGAGGGGAGCCGCATGGGATCACAGCATTGTCATCCGGCTCGGCGCAGCCTCGCCCCACCGGACTGCAGCCTCGCCCCACCAACCGCACTGGAGCCTATCGCGGAAACACCTTCGCGACGGCCGCCATGCCGGAGGAGACGTGCAGCTTGTCGTAGATGTGCCGGAGATGGTTGTGCACGGTGGGCTCCGCAAGCCCCAGGAGTCGCGCAACCTCCTTGGCGGGCTTCCCCTGTTGCAGCAACTCGATCACCTCGAACTCGCGCGGCGTGAGGCCGTGCGCGTCCGCCGCCTGGGCCGGGTCGTGCCGAAAATGAAGCGCCACCCGCCGGGCAATCTCGGGCGTCATCGGCGAACCACCGGCCACGACTTCGTGAATGGCGGCCAGGATCGCCTCCGCGCCCGCGCGCTTGAGCACATAACCAACCGCACCCGCCTGCAGCGATTGGAAGATGTAGTCATCGTTGGCGTGTCCGGTAAGCATGAGGACCAGGAGTCCCGGCATGGCGCCGCGAAGCTGCCGCACGCACTCGATCCCCGAGAGCCCGGGCAGTTCGATGTCCACGAGCGCGACGTCGGGCCGCGCCGCGGGCAGATGCGTCAGGGCATGCTCGGCATTGGGATGACTGCTGACACAGACCAGCCCCGGGGTGGCCGCAATCAGCCGGGCGGTGGTGTTGCGGAAGCCGGCTTTGTCCTCGATGAGGCTGACGCGGATCGGGGTCATGACATCCACCGTCTTCTAGCACGGGTCACGGCTTGCGCAACCGCCAAAGCCGGGCAAAGCACTGCAAGGGAAGTGGCCATGGCCTCCCGGCTATGCGCAGGGACCATGAACGCCGCGGTTTGCCGAGGAGCGCGGACTTCAGTCCGCAGGGACGTCCTTGGGCCGAGGTGGCTTCCTGCGGACTGAAGTCTGCGCTCCGGAGGGGGGCGGTTCATGGGGAGCCGAGACGCCGGGCGGACCGGCGCGCACAGAGAACCATGGACGCCGCAGTTTGCCAAGGAGCGCGGGCTTTAGCCCGCAGGAACGTCCCTCCACCGACGCGGCTCCCTGCGGACTGAAGTCCGCGCTCCGGAGGGGGGCGGTTCAAGCGGAGCGACCGTCCTTTCCCGGAAGGCGCCCCCTGTCGCACTCGATCACGACGCGCGTGCCGTGGCCCGGCTGGCTCTCGAGGCGGAACCGCGCGTCAATCGCGGCCAGGCGCTCGCGCATGTTCTGGAGCCCGTTCCCGGCAGACTCGGCATCCGCGAGCCGGAAGCCGCAGCCGTTATCTTCGAGCTCCAGGGTGAAGGAGTTCCCCGCGACACGCAGCCGCAGGGCGAGCCGCGTGGCGGCGGCGTGGCGGATGGCGTTGTTGAGGGCCTCCCGACAAGCGAGGAAGAGGTGGTGCCGTTCGATGGCGGTGAGGGGCCAAGGCGGTATGTGCTCAGGCAGATCGAGGTCCAGGGGCAACCCGGCCGCAGTGGCGTGCTCGAACGCGGCATGGGAGAGAAAGCTGACGAGATGCGGCAGGGTGTCCTTGGCCGGCTGCGAAGCCCAGACAATGGCATCGAGGCTGCGCATCGCGTCGCGCGCCACGCGGGCCACCTCCGGAGGCGTGCCGGGCGAGAGGACGGGATCGCTCAGCAACGCCAGGTGATTGAGCCGGGCGCCCAGGTCGTCGTGCATGTCGCGGGCGATGCGCTCGCGTTCGCGGGCGAGGACGTTCTCGCGTTCGAGGGCGTGCCGCCGGTTCAGGTCGCGCAGACGCCAGGACACTCCACTCCAGGTGAGGAGAGCTGCGGGAAGGCCAATCGTTGGCCAGAACCATAGGGTCTGGTGAAAGTACGCTGCCAGGCGGAACTCCAACGGCGGCGAGGTCTCGCCCCATCGGTTCCCGTTGCTGGCGGCCTGGACCTCGAAGCGGTAGCCCCCCGGGCGGAGATTCGTGTAAAACGCGGCCCGCCGGGTGCCGGCATCGACCCAGTCGCGGTCCCAGCCTTCGAGCCGGTAGCGGAAGCGCACCATGTCGGCGGCGCGGAACTCGGGGGCGGTGTAGTGGAATTCCATGACCCGGGCCCGACCGGGTCCAAGCTGAAAGGTGATGGGTTGCGTGTTCGTCGAGCCTCGGTTGGCTCCGCGCAGCGTCGCCCCACCCCAACCCTGGGACTGCGGCCGTGAGGCCGCGGTTGGCTCGCCGGAGTCTCGCCCCACCAGCGGCAGGGGAGCACGCGCGCCCTCGCGTGTGCCGACCGGCGCCTCGCCGGTCGGTTGTGGGGATGGGAGTGGCGGGCGAGGCGCCCGCCACCGCACCCGGGGCGGGTGCGCTCCCCGGCTCGGCGCAGCCTCGCCCCACCGACCGGAGGAGTCCCGGCTCGGCGCAGCGTCGCCCCACCGACTGGAGGAGTCCCGGCTCCGCGCAGCGTCGCCCCACCGGGAGGAGGGTGTTATCGCCTCAGACTCCGCCTGATCGAGCAGCGTCTCCCCGTCCACGCTCACGCGTTCGATCAGGGCCGGCGGACCGTCGGTGGCGTCTGGGAAGCGAGCGGGATCCACGATGGCAACGCCGCGCGTGGTGGGGAACCAGAGCCGACCATCGGACGTCCGGCAAGCGGCGGGCTGGCTTTTTTGACCGTTGGTTTCGCGGCTCAACAAGCCGTCCGGCTCGCCGTAGGTGAGAGGATGAATGGCAGCGGCTTGCCCGGCGGCGAAGGCACTCAGTTCCGCCTTCCGGACGCGCGCCAGGCCGCGGTCGGAACTGAGCCACAGATGGCCGAAGCCGTCTTCGAGGATCGCATTGACCTCGTCGCTGGGAAGGCCGTCCCGGCGCGTGATCGCCGTAACCTGCACCGCCTCGACGCGGTCGGCGTTGCCTGGCGTGGGCGCGAGCCGGGCCAACCCGCGATCAGTGCCCGCCCAAAGTACGCCTTCGCCATCCTCGTGCAGGGCCCAGACGAAGCGGCCCGGGAGGCCGTCGGTTTCGGTGAAGACACGCTCGACCACGAGGTTGGACGAGCCGGCGGCGAGGCGGCACAGGCCGCCGCCGAAGGTGCCGAGCCAGAGGTGGCCGGAGCGGGCTTCGAGGATGGCGCGCACATCGTTGTGCGGAAGGCCGTCGGCGGTGGTGAAGCGGAGCCAACCTCCGGCGGGGTCCAGCGGCTGGGGCTGGTGGGGCGAGACTGTGTCGAGCCGGGCCTGGCTGCGCGCAGCGTCGCCCGGTGGGTTGGATGGGTTCCGGCTCGGCGCAGCCTCGCCCCACCGACTGGACGAGTTCCGGCTCGGCGCAGCCTCGCCCCACCGACTGGACGAGTCCCGGCTCGGCGCAGCCTCACCCCACCCGTCGAGCCGCATCAAGCCCGATTCGCGTCCCACCCAGAGGCGGCCGTGGCGGTCGGAGGTGATCACGCGGATCTTGTTCGCGGCAGGCGCTGAATCCCATCGAACCAGACTGAGCTGGCCTTGGCGCCATTCTTCGAGCGAGTCGCCCGTGCCGATCCACAACGTGCCGTCGGGAGTCTCGTGGAGCGCGCGGACCTTGGGGTTGGTGAGTGAGAGTCCGGGGACGGCGTGAGCCTGCTGACCGTCCGGGGACAGCACCACGCCGTTGTCCGTGCCGATCCAGACGCCGCCGGCGCGGGCGGGAGTCAATGCCCAGACATTCTCGTCGGGAAGACCGTGAGCCCGGGTCAGCGGCGCGAAGCGGCGCGGTTGCCAGCAAGCGAGGCCGCCGTTCTCGGTGCCGATCCAGAGGTTGCCTTCGCGATCTTCGAGCAGGCAGTTGATCCAGTTGACGGGCAGTGCGGATTCGACCGTGAAAGCCGTGAGCGTGTCGTGGCGCCAGCGCCGGAGTCCGGATCTTTCGTAGCCCAGCCAAAGGTCGCCTCCGCAGCCGGCGAGCACCTCGAGTGTGTCGTCGCCGTGCGGAAGCCGGCCTGAGTCCACCACCACGGTGAAGGCCTGGTCGCGGAACCTCCTAAGGTCTCCACGAGATCCCCAAAGGGCTCCGTCCTCAGCGACGGCGATGCGCTCGGGATTGAAGCCGGGAGTCTCAACCCTGCTGAAGCTGGCGGGCTGCATCTCGCCCGTCTCTCCCGCCGATTGGGGTGCCAGGCGTCGGAACAAGCCGCGGCGAGTGGCAACCCAGACCGTGCCGTCCGAAGCCTCCGCCAGGTCGAGAGTCACCGGTTCTCCGGGCTTGGGATCCAGTTCCAAGGGAACCCGGGAGCAACCCTGGGAAGTGAGTCGGAAGAGAGAACCGTCGGTCGCGATCCACAGGTCACCGGAGGGACCGCCGCATAGTACGCGGATGGACTCCGAAGCGAGCGTCTCGACTGCACGAAGGCGCCCGCGAGCCACGGGTTCGATCGCCCACAACCCCTCGGATGTGCCCAACCACACCGAGCCGTCGGGCGTTTCCGCAAGCGCACGGATCTCAGTCGAACTCAGTTCGGGGCAGGTGGCCCGATCGAGCACGACGAAGCGGAGTCCATCGAACCGGGCCAGCCCGTCGCTGGTGCCGATCCACAGGCACCCGTCCCGCGTTTGCAGCAACGAGAGCACGCTGTCGTCCGGAAGGCCGTGCTCGCGGGTCCAGAGGCGTTGGCGGTATTCGAGGGCTGGGGTCGCACTTACCTGGTTGTTAGCAGGGTCGGGCTCATCCGAAGCAAGCGGGCACGCCGCAGCGAGGAATCCGGTCGCCGAGGTGAGGAGCCGGACGATCCAAGACCGCCGGCGGCTCGGCGGAGCCTCGCCCCACCAGCGCAGGGGAGCACGCGCGCCCTCGCGTGTGCCGACCGGCGCCTCGCCGGTCGGTTGTGGCGATAGGAGTGGAAGGCGAGGCGCCCGCCACCGCACCCGGGGCGGGTGCGCTCCCCGACACCGCACAGCCTCGCCCCACCGAGATCGAGCAGGTCGCACGGTCGGCATCGTTGACCTCCGGCTGCCTGACGTCAACGCTGGGCGACACCGACTCTGCAGAAGACCTTCGCGCGCCAGGATCGTCTTGGCTGTGCCGCCGCTGATCCAGGCCTTCCGAGTCTCGCGCTTGTTCCTCGACTCATTGATTCGCTTCCTGGGACGCGCCGTCCGACCCTTGCGCCCGCACCCGCTCTCAGGAATGCTGCCCTCCGCATGCACACCCATCCCTTCTCTGTCGGCATCTTTGGTATTGGGCTCGACACTTATTGGCCCCAGTTCCGCGGCCTGCGCGAGCGCCTCGAGGGATACCAGGCCCGGATCCACGAACGGCTCGGTCGAAACCGGAAAGTGCACATCGTGGACGCCGGCCTGGTCGACTCGCCGGAGAAGGCGCGCGAGGCCGCGGCGCAATTCCGCCGCGAAGGTGTCGAACTCCTGTTCCTCTACGTCTCCACGTATGCGCTGAGTTCCACGGTGCTGCCCGTAGCGCAGCAAACCAAGGCCCCGGTCGTGGTCCTGAACCTCCAGCCCGTCGCCGCGATCGATTACGAAGCCTTCAACCGCCTCGGCGACCGTGGGGTGATGACGGGCGAATGGCTGGCGCATTGCCAGGCCTGCTCCGCTCCCGAGATCGCCTGCGTCTTCAACCGGGCCGGCATTCCCTATCACCTGGTCACCGGGACCCTCGACGATCCTGAAGCCTGGCGCGACATCGAGGCGTGGCTTGAGGCGGCGCGCGTCGCCTCGGTCATGCGGCACAACCGCGTGGGGGTGCTGGGCCATTACTACGGCGGCATGCTCGACGTCTACAGCGACATGACCCAGCAAGCCGCAACCTTCGGCTGCCACTTCGAACTGCTCGAAATGTGCGAACTCCGGCGCCATCGCGATGAGACCACCCCGCAGGAACTGGCAGCCAAGCTCGACCAGTTTCGCACCGAATTCGACGTGTCGACGGAATGTGCGGAGCCGGAGCTGCGCCGTGCGGCCCAGACCTCCTGCGCGCTGGACAAACTGGTCGCCGCGCATCGTCTCGGCTCCCTCGCGTATTATTACGAGGGCCAACCCGCCAACGACTACGAGAACATCGTCACGTCGGTCATCGCCGGTAACTCGCTGCTCACGGCCCACGGCGTTCCCGTGGCCGGCGAGTGCGAGATCAAGAATGTCCAAGCGATGAAGATCATGGACGCGTTCGGGACGGGGGGCTCGTTCTCCGAATTCTACGCCATGGATTTCGAGGATGACGTGGTGCTGCTGGGCCACGATGGCCCCGGGCACATGGCGATCGCCGAAGGTCGGGTGAAGCTCGTCCCCCTGCCGGTGTATCACGGCAAGCCCGGCCTGGGCTTGTCGATCGAAATGCGCGTCAAGCACGGCCCCGTAACCCTGCTGTCGGTGGTCCAGGACGGCGGCGGCAAGTTGCGCCTCCTGGTCGCCGAGGGCGAAGCCGTCCCGGGTCCCATCCTGCAGATCGGAAACACCAACAGCCGCTATCGCTTCAGCATCGGGGCCAAGGCCTTCGTGAACGCGTGGTCGAAAGCCGGGCCGGCGCATCATTGCGCGATCGGCCTGGGCCACATCGCCCCCAGGCTCGACAAGCTGGCTGCCCTGCTGGGAATCCCGTGCGAGCGCGTGTGCTGAAGGCAGGGCACCGCCGCTCGCGTTCCTTGGAGCCAGCCTGTTTCGATAGCTGGTTCCTCGAGGCCGTCGTACCCGGCCCGGTTGGGGGATCGATCAATCGGGAAACACCTTGGCCCAGTCCCGCTCCATCGAGACGACGGTCCAGCCTCGCCCCGGCGCTTCGTCGAGACCACGGCTCAGCTTGCCCACGGGCGAGTCGCGGTCGTAGGCCCATTCGCGTGCGGCGTCCGTGTGACGCACGAACAGGCCGAACCGCGCGCCATCGCCGGCGGTCGTCCACTCGAGCATCTGAAAATCGCCGTCGGAATTGCCGAACGCCATGAGCGGGCGCCGGCCGATGTGCTGTTGGATGCCAACAGGTTTGCCGGCCTTGTCGTCGATGAAGTCCAGCTCCGGCAGGCGCAGGATCACGGGCTTGCCGTCCCGCACTTCATACTTGGTCTTGATGCTCGATCCCACGACCTGCTCGGGCGGGACGCCATAGACCCGCTCCGCCCAGGGCCGCACGAACTCGATGCCCCCGCCGCTGACGATGAAGGTCTTGAAACCGTTCGCCCGCAGATACGCGAGCAGTTCGAGCATCGGCTGATAAACCATCTCCGTGAAAAGCCGTCCCGTCTTCGGATGCCGGGCCGTGCTGATCCAGTCGGTGACGACCTTTGCGAATTCGTCCGTGGTCATGCCCGCGTGCGTGGCCATCGCCATCTCGAGCAGCGCATGCTCCCCCCCGGCGAGAGCGGACTTCACCTCGCCTCGCAGCACGGAAGCGAAGGGTTCTGTCGTCTGCCACTCGGGATGTTGCGGTGCGAGTTGCTTGATCCGGTCGAGGATGAAGAACGCCTGGACATACAGCGGCTGCTCGGCCCACAGCGTGCCGTCGTTGTCGAACACGGCGATGCGCTCGCCTGCCGCCACGAACTCCGGCGCGCCAGGGGTGGTCACGCTTTGGACAAAGCGGACGATCGCCCGCTTCGGAGCGGTGTCATTCCACGAAGGGAGTGGGTCCGCGGCCTGCGCGGCGAGGATCATGCCGTTCTTCACAGCCACCGCTTCGGCGGAGGGCGCGGCGTCGTTGATGGTGAGGACGGGGCCGCCGTGGTAGATGGTGTCGGCCGGCTGCGCGATGGCGGAAGTCAGGGTGAGGCTGCCCAGAACGGAAAGCAGGGTGAGTCTGGTTCTCATGGAGGCAGGGTGATGGGGCGTTTGGAGGGTGGGGCATCGCCAGCCAGATCGCTGGAGCTCGGGTGGGATTCCTGAAGCCCCGGCTGGTCGGCGGCGGATGAGAACCTCCCGGCAGGCATCGGGGCGCCCCGTGGCCGGAGCGCCCCGTGTCGCAAAGGAGTGAGGCGGCTACCGGCCGCCCGCGCCGGCCTCGATCTGCTTCTGGATTTTCTCCAGGTTGAACGAGCCGGGCGACTGGCTTGGCGGATAATCCTTCATGGTCATGAGGAACTTGCCCGCCATCTGCTGCATGGGCACGAGCACGAAGGCGCGGTCCAGGAACCAGTCGTTGTAGGTGTTCGAGTTGTGCTGCGCCCGCTCAAAGGGATCGCGGCGCAGGTTGAAGAGCAGCGGCACGCGCAGTTCGGTGAACGGCTCGCGCCACACGCCGAAGGCGACGCCGCGGTTCTCGAGGAAGACGGCCTTCCAGGCGTCGTAACGCATGGCGACGATCTGGCCGTCGTCGTTGACATAGATGAACTCGCTGCGCGGCGACCGATCGGTCTTGCCGCCGAAGTATTCCAACTGGTTGTAGCCGTCCACGTAGTTGCGGTACTTGCGGCCGTTGAGTTCCACCCCCTGGGCCAGCCGCTCCTTGATGTCCGGCGCGCCGGCCACGGCGGCCAGCGTGGGCAGCCAGTCTTCGTGGGAGACGATGCCATTCAGCGTCTTGCCCGCGGAGAAATGGCCGGGCCAACGGACGAAACAGGGCACACGGTAGGCACCTTCCCAGTTGGAGTTCTTCTCGCTGCGGAACGGCATGGTGCCGGCATCCGGCCAGGTGTTGTAGTGCGGGCCGTTGTCGGTGGAATACATGACGATGGTGTCGTTCGCGATGCCGAGGTCATCCAGCAACTTCAGCAACTGACCCACATGCCCGTCGTGCTCGATCATGCCGTCGGTGTATTCGTCGTTGCCCGGGTGGCGGTTCTCCGGCTTGACGTGGGTGCGGAAGTGCATCCGCGTGCCGTTCCACCAGCAGAAGAAGGGCTGGCCGGCATTCTTCTGGCGCGTGATGAAGTCCTTGGCCGCCGCAAGGGTCTCCTCGTCAATCGTCTCCATGCGCTTCTTGGTGAGCGGGCCGGTGTCCTCGATCGTCTGGCCGCCTCGGCCGTCGGCCTTGCTGCGGATGATGCCCCGCGGGCCGTAGTTCTCGATGAAGGTCCTGCCGTTGGCCATCTTCATGGTGGCCGGATAATCCTCGTTCTCCGGCTCCTCCTGGGCGTTGAGGTGGTAGAGGTTGCCGAAGAACTCGTCGAAGCCATGCAGCGTGGGCAGATGCTCGTCGCGATCGCCCTGGTGGTTCTTGCCGAACTGGCCGGTCGTGTAGCCGCGGCTCTTGAGCACGGTGGCGATGGTGACATCGGTCTTCTGCCAGCCTTCCTTGGCGCCCGGCAGGCCGACCTTGGTCATGCCGGTGCGGACGGGGACATTGCCGCCGAGGAAGGCGGCCCGGCCCGCCGTGCAGCTTTGTTGGCCGTAGTAATCGGTGAAGGCGAGTCCCTCCTTGCCGAGGCGGTCAATGTTGGGCGTCTGGTATCCCATCATCCCGCGGCTGTTGTGGCTGATGTTCCAGGTGCCGATGTCGTCACCCCAGATCACCAGGATGTTGGGCTTCGGGGTTTGGGCAAGCGCCGCGCCGCTGCCGACGGCAAGGGCCAATGGGATGGCAAGCATGATCTGCCACTGGCTCGGGATGAGTTTCATGGTTCGTGATGGTCTCTCCGGGTTTTCCAAGCTTAGAGCGCGTGAAGGTTCAGATAATCCAGGCAGCACGTCAAGGGATCTCCCGAGGCGGGAGGAACGGGAGGGTCGTCCAAGACCCCACGCGCGAGGAACCGCACGCCATCTCTGGCAGCTTGGCGCAGCCTTCGCGTCCTCGCCGCTGACAACCTGTTTGTGTCACAGGCTCCCGGTCTGCCCGGCCTTCACCCTCCCCTAAACCTCTGCACCCTCAAACGCCCTCCTTCGGACGGCGCTTCCCCGGCTTGCGAGCTGCCTTTTCCCCGGTCCGCGGCGCAGTTGGAGCCGAAGGCTTCCGCGTAGCGACCAGCCGCAGATTCGGATCGCCGTAATGCTGATAGGCCCCCCAGGTCTGCAATCCGCCCAGGCCCAGCTGGGCGATCTCGATGCGGCCTCCGGTGATCGCTTCGTGCATGGTTTCGGGGCTGCCACGGAAGCCCAGCAACCCCTCGTACACGCGCCGGGCAAACGCCAACGCCGCGGCGTCATCCACCGGCCACGCCGTGCAGACGAAGTCGCCCACGCCCCGGGCAAAAAACGCCTCGGCGAAACTCGGCGCGAGGAGGGCCGACCGTTGCTCGCGCTGCCGCGGCGTGATGCCGGACTCGCAGGCGTTCGAGAACACCAGGCGCGGAATGCGGTCGATCCGGCTGAGCTCATGCGCGCTGAGGATCCGGTTCCCGCTGAAGATCCAGCCGCAGTGCGACGGGTCCTTCTCGTCGAAAAAGCAGTGACCCGCGTAATGCAGGATGTCGAACCGGTGGTTGATCAAATGTTCCAGCACCGCCACGCGGGTTGCCCGACGCGGGCCGAGCAAGCTCACGACCTGGACATCATATCCCAACTCCGCCTTGAACCGCTCGAAGACGCGCACCACCGCTTCCCCTTCCTCCTGAGCGCCCGGCAGGGGCGCGTCCTCGGCAGGATCCGCGACCACCAGCACACGCAGCGGACGCCCCGTCAGCAACGGCGCCTCCGGCAACGGCGCGAAGGTCGTCCGCAACTGGCGCGTCAATCCACACGTGGTGCCCAGGAAGTTGTCCGCCCGAAATCCCGGGGTTCCGTCGCCCGGCCCGAGCGCCACCATTTCCCAATGGATCCGTGCGGTGCTGCGATCCAGCGTCAGTACCACCGGTGTCGACGGCTTGATGAGGGTCTCCCGCAGGTCTGCGGGCAGCAGCAGACGACCCAGGAGATGCCCCTTGTCCACTTGCGCCGCGTAATCGGCCGCCCCGGGGAGCAGGTCATTGGCCTCGTCCACCAGGCCGGGATCGATCTGCGTGTCCCGCTGGGGCATCGCTGCGTCCGTCGTCAACGCGGCGAACTCGAACGATTCGCGCACCAGCCGCACCGTCAGCCGAACCGGCTCCTGTTTGCCCGTGGGGGCGAGCGACTCCAGGCGCCGGCGGAGCTGGCCCACCGCCTGGTTGCGGGCGATGGCCTCCGCCTTGGACATGGTCGCTGTCAACGTCGCCTCGTCCGGCCCTTGGTACTCGATCTCCATCGGCTCGGGGTCGCGGCCAAAGACCTCGACCGCCTGCCTGAGCGCGCGGTCGAGGAGAATGAAGTTGCTGGCGAAGTACTCGACGAAGGTGACGGTCTCGATCCGCGGTTGCTTGGCCACCGCGGCCTCATACAACGCCCGGCGGATACCGCGCATCCAGCCACGAACCGCGTTCGGTATGTCGAGGTTGCCCGCGCCGCCGCCGATCAGGACGGTGAAAAGGTGCCTTCGCCCGAGGCGCCCCAGCATCCAGATCAACTCCCGGGCCAGCACCGCCAACTCCGGTTCGCGGAACGTGCCCGGCTGCCCCATCCCGGCGATCACCACCACGCGCTTGGGCTGCGTCGGGTGCGGAATCACGAAGTTCTGGCCCAACTCGCCGACAATCACTCCCCGTCGATGCAGCGCGGTGATCACCAACTCCTCCGCCTGGGCGCCGCCGTTGGGACTGATCGACTCGTCCAGGGCGAGCTCGGCGTTCTGCGGCGCCACGCCCACATAGTGCCCGACCGAAATCGCATCCGCTTCCGGCGAACGCTCGGCGCACTCGACAATGCCACAATGGATCAACCGCACCTTGATCTTCGGCGCCGGGGGCGGCGTCGGAGGCCGCGCCGGACCGGTGGCAGGAGCGCCGGGAGCCCGGCCCGCGCCGCGGTCATTCAGAAAGCTGCGCACCAGGAGCTCTTCCGCGCGGATCTCCTCCGGCGAGACGCTGGGCGGCACTTCCTCGCGCGCACCCCGGGTTTGGGCCTGGATGCGGCGTGACAATTCCTGCAGTTCCGCCTGCTCCGCGGCCTCCTGGCTCCGCCGCGCCTCGGCGGCGATCGGTGCCCTCGCCAACGCCCGCGGACTTGGCGGCTGGGTCGGCAGCGCCGTGCAGTTGCCCGTCGCCAGCAACTGCTGCGTCGCCGCGATCACCTGCGGGTCGTTGGGCAACGCCCCGTGCTCGGTCTCCACGAAGTACGTCGGGATGCGTTGCCCGTTCTCGGAAAGAAAGCCCAACTGGTGCGGCACCGTGCCGTCCCCCGCCAGCGAATCCGAGTAGCTGTCGGCGGCGTCCAGCCGGTTCCAGTCCGCCACATCGACCTTGGTGACCTGGTTGCAGCCGGCGATATACGCCATGCGGGAACCGTCCACCACCTTCTCCAGGCGCGCGTGACTCGCCCGCGCCAACTCGAGCAGCTTGGGAGCGACGCCATACTCGGCCCACGTGCCGGCGTCGTACATCCGTTCCATGGCCGGCATGACCAGGGGCGAGGGCAGCATCTGCATCGAGCCCGGCATGCTGTTGAGAATCGCCCGCAGTTCGGTGAGACTGTGCCGTACATCCGCCAGCGCCAGCTTGCGCACCGTGTCGAGCGCGCCGGTGATGACTTGCGGAATCGCGAAGGAACCATGGTTCGGTGTGCCCAGCATCACCAACCGGCTCTCCTTCCCCCAGCGGTCCGGGTGACGCAGGATGAACGTGCGCGACACCAGCCCGCCCATGGAATGGGCCACCAGGTGCACCGGATCCTTGGCCCCGAACCAGCCGTCAATCGCCGCCCGCAGCGCGTCCGCGCTGTGCGCCAGGTCCAGACGCCAGTCAAAGGCAAACGCGCGCACGTCCCATCGATCCGCGGCCAGCCCCAGCAGCATCTCGGCGTACCACTTCTTCAGGATCCCGGTGGGACGCACCTCGTATTGGGAGGTCACCTCCGGCGTCACTCCCAGCCACCGGACGGCTCCGAAGATGAGGCGGGCGAAGTTGAGCCACACGCGGACCGCGCTGTCCGGCTTGGGATAAACGGTCAACTCGCCTCCCATGATGCCGTGCAGCACGACCACGCGGCCGCGTTTGGCCACGCCGCGCTGGGCGCTCAACGCCAGCCGACGGAGGCGGGCGAGGCGTTCCTCTCCGAAATAGAGGGCCAGGAGGCGTTCTTCCTCGACGGAGGGGCGACGCAGGATCTCGGAAAACTGGTCGGTGTTGGCCGACTCGAGCCGGGCGAGGTGTTGGCGGTCGTTCATGTTCGGGTGCGTGGGAGAAGATGCCTCCGGGCTGCGTCGGCGCAAGGGCGGGAGGCACTTCTCATCGGGCGCATAAGGGAAGACTAAGCGCCCGGGCGGCTTTGGGAAGCCCGGAGTAAGGGCCGGAAGCGGCTGCAGGCGCGGGAGCCAATGCCCAGAGCCGGGAACCGGAGCGCGTGGACCGGTCGGATTGGCTTGGTGCCGGTGGCGGGACTCGAACCCGCACGGCCTTGCGGCCAGGGGATTTTAAGTCCCCTATGTCTGCCATTTCATCACACCGGCAACCATTGAACTACAATAACTTACGAATACTACCAAGGCTCGGATATTGACGTTGGTAAGGTTTTTGGTAAGGTGCGTGGCCATGCAAGCCGCCGCAAGGGAATGCACCTCGGCCAGGAGCGCCAAGCGACCCCCACCGCACTTTCCGACTGCCACCCCACCCCAACCCACCCGACCCAGGGCTGATCTCTACCAGCGGGTTTTCGACTCCCGTCGGCGCCGGGTTCGCGGGCTCTGGCAGCGCAACGACCGGTTCTACGCCAATCTCACCATCGCCGATGACCTCGGTAAGAAGACCTCGCGCTTCGTTCCGCTGAACGCGGCCAGCCTTACTGAGGCGATCGAAGATTACCGCCGGCTCCAGGTCGAACGGGGCGAAGATCGCCTCCGGCCGATCGGCATGGTGCCGGAGCTGGGCCAGTACGTCGAAGCCACCTACGCCGAGACTCTCCGGAACACCGGCAAGCGCGAGGCCAGCATCCGCAAGGAGGCCGGGCATCTGCAGCATTGGTGCAAGCGCATTGGGCATCTCCGACTCAACAAGATCCGTCCATTTCATCTCGCCGCTGTCCTCACAGGCCTGACGAAGGATGGTCTGAGCGGACGTACCGTCAACCTTTACCTCATCAGCATCCGCAGCGTGCTCAAGGCGGCCCGGCGCGACGGCCACATCAAGCCGCCGCTCCCGTTCGAGGGTCTGGACTGGCAGAAGGTGGACAACAAGGCCCGGCGGCTCTTCACCGCCGACGAGGTGGACCAACTCTGCGACGTTGTCCTGCAGGCCAGCAAGAACGGCCGGCAGGTGGTCGACTACATCCGGTTCCTGCAGTTCAGCGGGGCACGTTTCCGCGAGACGCTCTCGGTCCGTTGGCAGGACGTGGACTTCGAGCGCGGGCACGTGATCATCGGCGCCGAGGGCGAGAGCAAGAACCGGCGCCCGCGGGCGGTGGACTTGAATCCCCAACTGGAGGCCCACTTGCGCGACATGGCCGCCCGCCGGCAGCCGGATTCCGACTGGCTGTTCCCGTCGCCCCAACGCGGCGACCGCGACATCCACGCGCAGAGCTTTCGGGAGACCCTGTACCTGGCATGCAAGGCGTCGGGGGTGATCTGCCGGGACTGCCGGCGACGGGCGATTGCACCGGAAACGACCCTCGAATGCTCACACTGCGGCTCTTCGAGGGTCGACTTCGAGGAGCGGCTGCTGTCCCCGGCGCTGCAGGCGATACGCTTCCACGACCTGAGGCACCATTTCATCAGCTATGCGGTCATGGCCGGGATCGACTTCATGACCATCGCCAAATGGGCCGGCCATCAGGACGGTGGGGTTCTGATCGGCAAGGTGTACGGCCACCTCGCCGACGAGCACCGCAAGCGTCAGGCGGCGCGCCTTAGCTTCGGGCCAAGCGTCGTGTCGACCCTCCCGCTGTCGGCCACTCCCCGCACTCGAGAAACCGCAGCATGACGCACAACGTATGCGCCGCAGACGACCATCGATTCGAAGCGAACCACCCCCCCGAGAGGAGTGGGACTTCCGGGCCTCTGGTGAATGGTACGACGTCAAGACGTACGGTCCATTCGAATTCCTTCCCTCCGAGGAAATTGTCGGATGCTTCATGTATGAGTTCGAGCGCGAGGGGCTCGATGCGCTGGCCACCTTGGAGCGTCGACAGAGGCTGCTTGCTTGGCAGCACTGGGAGCAAACGCGTTCACATTTATCCTCATCCCAAGACCCCACCCTTGCGAGATTGCGGCGTGATACCTTCGACGCTTTCCTCGCGGATTGCCGCGGCCAGGGCGACAAGGACACCATCCTGACCGTCCAATTCGTGCACACTCTCTGGCCAGAATGGCCCAAGGAGCCCTACCTGTCCGTGCCGCCATTCGAGCGCCAGCGGCGTCGTCGGGCATGCTGGGCCGAGAATCCGCCTCGTCGCCTGAAACTGGTGGATCTCCGCGACATCTACCGGGACATCGTCACCTGGAAGCGCTCCCAGGCAGGTGAAGAACCCAATCCCCAGTACAGACTACCGTACTGGCGAGGGTACAAACTTGGGATGGATCCCGACACGTGGTCGGTTCGACGCGAGCGACCCAAGAAGGGCGATTCGTTCTATGAAATCGCGGCGTTTGAGATCGACTTCAGCTACTCCAACGCTGTATTGGTCGGACTCTTCAAGAACTGGCTTGTAGCTCGCCGTAAGCTCAAAGACTACCCGACTCGAGGCGCCAAGGACCTCCGGGTGGAACAGGAGGAAATGAGGGGTGACCTCACAGCCCTGGGTGCAGCGCGTCTTCTTGATTCCGGAATGACTGCGCAAGAGGCGCGAGACTACACCCAGCTGCTCGCCGGCGAACCGCTCTACGGCGGCGAGGGCGAATGGAGCAAGGCATACAAGCGGGGCCGCGAGGTCTGGCGACCAAAATGATTCTGGTTCTCTTGTCTGGCCCGGAATCGCATTCCGAACTTGGGCTTCAGCCCGTTTTTCTGAGCGTTCGAAGCGCCTTCTTACGAATGTGACGCCGTGCAATCGCACGCCGTCACATGATTGAATCTGAGAGGACCGTGAAATTGGGGTCGGGTGTGGGTGCGGTGAGCGTGGAGCCGGCGCTCACCGCAGTGTCCAAGTTCTGTCGCGACACGGGCATCCACCCCTGCACGCACTGGCGCTGGGTTCAAAGGGGCTGGATCGCCCCCCCGATCGACATCGCCGGGAGGAAGTACCACGCACGGGCGGATATCGAGCGCTTCCTCCAGCGTGCTGCAGCGGGGGAGTTCGCCGCCAAGCTCCAGCCCCCGCAGCGAGTGCGAAAGGTCTGATCCGCCACGAATAGCATCCTGGCATGACCCTGCCCCGCTTTCTCATGGAGCGCCTCGTCGCGCCACCTCCGGCTGGGAATGGCGTGCACCGCTGGCTCTTCGCAATGGCCAGGCAGCTCCACGCCCATCTCCAACCCTCAGCAATCACGGACCTTCTGCGGGCTGCCGTAGCAGACTGCGGTAGAAGAGTGCCTGATGAGGAGATCAGATCCGCAGTCGAGGCATCCCGCGGGTGCGCTTGGCAACCAGGAGCCACCCCCCCGGACCCGAAGAAGTCGGAGACAAGAAGGTGGCCACCGGCCGCGGACACGGCGATCGCCTCGATTCTGCGCAACTCGCCCGTGGCTGGTTTCGCGGATTTGTGGGAGGCGTCTCCGGTCCGGTTCGAGGATGACCTTCCACACACCGGCGAGGTCCTCAGCATGTTGTTCCCCGGCGATCCTCTGGTGTGCGTAGGCCACAGTGCCTACAGCTTTCGGACCGATCACCTGAGTTCCCTTGGCGATTTGTCAAGCTTCACCATGATCGTCCCGTCGCCCATGACAGGAAGGTTCGGGTTGACGAAGGCCGGGAGGCTTTCCGCGCACACGCTGGCCAACTGTGGGCCCCGGCATTTCATCGTGGTCGAAAGCGATCGGCTGAGGCCCGACGGTGCACCGTGTTGGGACGAGGCGGCGGCCACAGCCTGGCACCTTCGCGAGTTCCTGCCGCTGGTCCTAGCCGTCTGGAGCGGGAACAAATCACTCCATGCCTGGTACCGCTGTGCTGGCCTCGACGAGGATCGAGACATCATCCCCTTCATGATGTACGCATGCCATCTGGGCGCCGATCCGGCCGGTGCGATCCGGTGCCAGTTCGCTCGGGTCCCCGATGGTGTCCGTCGGGACATCAGCGGTCAACCCATTTGCCGACAATCCGTTTTGTACTTCGACCCAGAAGCCCTCAACGACTATGCGCAAGACCCGATACAAACCGGTGCCCCCCGTTGAGGCCCAGCAAACAGGAGGGGCTCCGGCCACCGGAACTCCCGGGTTCGAGCAGGAACTACGACGCGATTACGCCAACCAACCGTGCTCGATGGGACCGGCCCAAAGAACGCCCCTGCCCGATTTTGAAACGTACGATCACGCGGCCGCCTTAGATCTCCCCGAGGACCCTGTCGCTATCGGAGATATCGCCTTCAGTTCGGATGTGGTGGCGATCGTCGCCGGGGCCAAGGCTCACAAGACTTTTCTGCTGCTGCAGTTAGCCGTGGCGGCCACGCATGGTCTCAGCTGGCTTGGGCGCGAGGTCCAACAGGGCAACGTTCTTCTGGTGAATTTTGAGTTGAAGCCGAACCGGATATTTCGGCGGATCGCTGCACTTCGGGAAGCCTTGGAGCCCCAGATGCAATCTCGTCGCATTGACCTCTTGAATCTCCGAGGATGTTCGTTTAGCCCGCGGGAAGTGGTGGACCACGTGGTCGGCAAGCTAACGTCTGGAGAGTACGGCTGGGTACTCCTCGATCCCCTCTACCGGCTGGAAACGGAGTTGGACGCGAGAGAATCAGGGCAGATCACAAAGTTGCTCCTGGAACTTCAGCGCCTCTGCAATGAAAGGGGCGTCACGCTTGTGTACATCGACCACACGCCTAAAGGTGACATGTCCGGCTGGGAATCCGTGGACATGGCAGCAGGCTCCGCGTCTAAGGGTCGCTTCGTAGACGCCATCGTCACCCTCCGGAAACACGAGGATTGGACCGAATCATGGCGTGTCTACGTTCTCGAGGTCATCTCCCGCGAAATGCCCTCATTTGCCCCGTCCACGATCCGGTTCGAATGGCCGCGTTACGTCACCGAACCGGATGTCCCGGCACGGATCAAACGAGCCGGACGCGGCGGCCATAACCGGCTCGGTGGCCCTGACGATGTCCTTCGCGCAATGCGACTGGCCAGTAAAAGGGGCGAGATCATCAGGATTGTTCAGGCGGCGCTCCCGAGCGCAAGCCTGCCGAGCATCGAACGCTGGCTTTCGCTTGCGGCCAGGCAGCGTCTCATCGCACCGGTTTCGGGTTACCCTGGGTCTTGGCGATACACGGAAGCGGGACAACACCGGATCGAACTCCTGGAGAAATCGTCCGATCGGCCGCTCCACGAGGCGGCGTGACACCGAACGTTGGGCCTGGAACCCAATATCAATTGCTGGCCCGAGCGACAGTCCCCGGCTCGTCCCCATGCGACCGCGCACCATCACCAGCATTACATATGCTGGTGATGGTGGTGGTTCGTGGCAGGCCCGTCGGCCAATCAGCAATCAGCAGCGAGATTGGTGATGGCCCTCCAGCTACCGGCTCGTTGGGTCACCGTCGGCCCGAGGACCCGAGCGATTCAATGAGATAGGAGCGGGGGCGATCTGGGCTTTAAGTGCGGGCACTTTTCAGCCGACTCCTGCCGCGCAATCGATTGGGCGAGCGCCCGGCCGGACACTTCGGCTCGAAGTCCACGGCCGCTCCGCGGATCGGGCCCGTGTCGACCACCACTGAGGCCGGGTTCATGTTCTACCCCGCCCGCGCCCCACGACCCGCTCTCGGACCCGCGTATCGAGTTCCATCAGCTCCTCGAGACGTTTCACGACGGCCTCGTCTCTGATGGAATTGAAGCCAAAGCTGAAGTTGTTCTGAGCCCGTAGGAACCCTCGGAACCATGGGAGCGAGTTCAGAAGAGGCGGGCTTCGAAACGCCTGACCCCGGAATCCAAGGATGTGATGACCGCCGTCTGCACAGGGTTGGATCTCCTCTGGGGTGTAGCGCTCGACGAGGTGATATTCGATTCGGCCATCCTCGTTGCGGTTCCCGGTGATGACCGACACCTGATTGCCGATGGCGCGCTCCAGAAAGGTTCGCGATTTGCGGCTCCAGAACGAATAGGTTCCGGTCCGGGATTCACCGTACTTGTACCCCATTCTCTCGGTGCTGTGGTAGGCCACGAAGTTGCTCGTATTCATGCAATACCGTGGTCAGGCGCGCAGAAAACGTGGCGTGTGGCAGATCGCGTATGGCCGAATAAAGTTCTCCGAAAGAGGTTGACCGCTGCTCCGCAGCCGGAGCATGCGGAGGGATTGCTTTGGCCGAATCCGCTTCAGGCTGCGGAAGTGCACGGTCGTGACATTCGGGCCGAGCTCGCGGTCCCCAAGCTCGAGCCTGGTGATGGCTGCCCAGTAGATTAGACCGTCAATGACCTCCGCTGCGGCAAGAACTAGCGGCAGGTCGGCTCCTTCCCTGGCCGCTTTCTCGAGCAACACGGCACCAGTCACCCACTGCCGATGTTCTGTGAACGATCCTTCGCCACCGGTCCGTCGAAATTGCTCAAGGTCGTCCGAGTGCTTGATGGTGTAAACGCAGTAGGGGAAAAGGCGGTTGCTCATGCGATGAGTGCCAGGAGGTCCCGGTGGATGCCTTTGCAGGGCTGGTTGAGGTTGATTGTCCGGATGCAGATGCGGTGACCACCATGGGTGTAGTCCGCGGAAAGCGACGCGTCCACCGTCGGGTACAGGAGCATCATCTCGCAAGTGTCAGCCCCGTTCCCGGTCAGGTTGTTCATGTAGGCGCTGATCTGGTACAGGTGGGCCGACCTCAAAGTCTCCGCCGAATAGTGATGCTGCGTGGCCTCCGGCGTGAACTTGCAATCGATGATGATCTTCCGTGTCGCGGAGGTCAGGCTGATATCCGTTCTCATTTTCGGCAACAACCGCTGCGAGGCGAGATTCCCGGAAATCCATCGCCACTCGATGTTCTCACCCCCTACCTGGAACCCGTGGTGCTTCCGTTCAATCTGGTAGAAGTTGCGTACGAACTTCTCGAATAGCATGGCCATCTGCTGTTGGTCCTGGACGAAGTTCATGAACTTGCTGCTGCCGGTCTCCTCTGAGATGAGGAGGTTCCGGTAGATCAGTTCGCACACCTTCAGCAGAAAGTCGTAGAACTGGTTGTTCCGGTGAAGCTGTACCTGCCTGAACAAGCGACCATTGAGCTCGATGTCGCGGATCTCCGAGAACCAGCGGCAGAGCTGCGTCAGGTCCTTAACATGCTCCGCTGTCAGGCCCTGCGTGCGGATCAACCGACGCATCGTCGTCTTCAGGATCCGGTTGTGGAGCACGTCGTAGCTCAGTTCGTCGAAATCGCACGGCAACCGTCCGGTGACCCTGGCGTTCCGGCTGACGACTTCCTGGATGCACATCCGACCCCGTAGCCGGCCGGTCCACTCGTGCTGCGAGATGTAGCCCCGGTCGAAGCCCCGCTTCAGGAGGTGGTGGGTGCCATTGATGAGCACCCGGGCAAACAGGTCCACGAGCGATGTAGGGTCGATCGTCTCGACTTCGATCACCTTCTCCTCCGCCAGGTGGTCCCAGGCGTAGCACAGCAGATAGTAGATGTTCTGGATCGCGATTTGCACGGTGCGCGTCAGGCCAGCAACCTCGACCGCAGTTCCTCAACCTTTTTGTCGTTGTCGAACCAGTACTCCTCGATCAAGGGCACGATCTCACATTTGACCACCCGGCGGTACCAGTCCTCGTCCAGGGTCATGCCGTTGCTCGGGCAGAAGTAACTGTGTCCAATCATGTACCCCTCACCCAGGTTCTTCGCGTCCTCCGTGACGGCTTGGTTCAGCGCGCCCATCCGGCTGATGATCTTCTCGATCAGTCCAGGTGCCGCTCCAGCGGCTTCCAAGCAGCGCCGGAACGCCGCATCCGAGAACCCAGGCTTGAGCCTGATGAACCGGAACCGGCGCCGCAGCGCGTAATCCACCATCGCCAGGGAGCGGTCCGCCGTGTTCATCGTGCCGATGAAGTGCAGGTTCTCAGGGATGTAGAACCGCTCGTGGGGGTCCTGGGAGTAAGTCAACGGGATCGCGTGCTCCTTCCCCCGTTTGTCCGGTTCGATCAGCATCATCAACTCCCCGAAGATCTTGCTGAGGTTCCCCCGGTTGATCTCGTCGATGATGAAGACGTACGGCCGGCCCTCGTCGCTCTGGGCTCGCCGACAGAAATGGTGGAAGATTCCATGTTTAAGCTCGAAACACCCGGTTGGCGTCGGCCGAAAGCCCTGGATGAAGTCCTCGTACGAGTACGACTGGTGGAACTGGATGACCTCGACCCGCCGGAGGTCTTTCGCCCCGATAAGGGCGTACGCGAGCCGGCGGGCAACATAGGTCTTGCCAACACCTGGCGCCCCTTGGAGCACCAGGTTCTTCTTCTCCTTCAGTGCCGTGAGCATCTCGTTGAATTCAGACTCCGGCAGGAAGAGACCTTGCATGGCTATCCGCTGGTCGTAAGGCTCCGGATCTGGCGGCACGGGTTGAATCGGGTCGGGAGGCAGCAAAGGCGGAAGGGCCAACCCAACTTTGCTGGCCATGAGCCTTACCGATTCCGGGAAAGGAGTCATGTCGGTGAGTGTCTTGAGGGGCAACTTGCCGCCTTCGGGCAGTTCCCAGTCGCCTTGGGCGAGCCACTTCACCCGGCGCACGTGCTGGTACCTCGCCCGTTTTGCGTCGAACTCGTACTCGCCCTCGACGACCCCGTAACCTAGGAGCCTCGACATTCCTTGCTTCGCGAAGATGATGTCGCCCTTCTCGACATCATACAGGAATTGCCAGCAGGCGTGGGCGTCGTTGGTCTTCGACGTGCCACCCGGGGAGAGTTTTCGACGCAGCTCCTGCTTGCTCTTGTACTGCCGCAGATCCCCCGTCGCGTCCCAACCGATGGCAGCGATTTCGTGTGCTTGGAACTCGGACCACAACTCCCCTCCCGTGCCTGGCGACAACGTCCAGTACTGACGCTCCGCTTCCCCCACCCGCGGGTTCTCATCGCCATCGTTGATGGTTTCGGCCGAAACAAGGGGTCCTTTCACCCGATTTTTCGGGCAGACGCACCAGATGAAGGACTGCACGTCCACCCAATCCACCGGTGCTTGAGGTTCCAGCGCCCTCCAAAATGCACGGCCGAACTCGAGCATGGTGTGGAGTTTCTCCGCATTGAGAGGCGTATCCGGCAGAACGTACCCGAGTTCCTCAGCCAGATCCCGGTAGTAGCTGATTTTAACCGGGAAGAAGTCGTCCGGGCTCAGCGCCCAGAGAAACACTGAGATCGGATCCCAAGCCGGTTTCAAACGATGCCGTGAACATGCCTCGAAAATGCATCTCGTGTTATCCGGGCCCGTGTAAGGCGTGGAGGTCGCATCCAAACACGCCTCTAGCACGTCGCAAGCGGCTTCCTCAGACCTACCAAACGTCTTGTCCCACGCCCGAAAATCCACCAGGTGCGTCGTTAAGATCCTGCCGATCTCCTTCACTGCTTTCGTGCCTTGGCGCTGAGCGATGAGTGTGGACAGGCGTTCCCTTCCCAAATCCTCGCGGAACCGCCTAAGCGCTGCTCGCTTGTAGCCGGTTTCTCCAATCACGAAATCCGCGCCCGGGTTCCGAAAATCCACAAAGCCTGTCTTGCTCCTATGGAAATGAGCCCAGAGGGTACGCATGCGATCGGGCGTCAACTCCAGTGTCGGGCTGGTTCTCGTGGCCAGCAGATGGGCATCGTGCGAAACCTGCGCGTAGTTGGCGCCGTACTGCCTTGTCATCTCCTCCCTCCATTGCCGGTAGCTGCGGTAGTCCACCGGTTCCACAGTAATGCCCCCGGCGGTTCCGTAGGAACGGGTCTTCCAGTCAGTAGCTAGGAACTTCTCCGGGTTGATCCAGAAAAGGCCGATCGTCAGGTTGCCGATTCCCACGCACCTGAGTTTGACAACGCGGTTGAACGCCGCCTCATCCAGCACCTCGATCGTACCGTGCTCGGCGGCCGCGGCGATCTGCCAAAGCTGCGCGACGTGGTCCTGCTGCCGTCGCTTTCCCCGGGGGAACAGGCGCGACACCATGTTGTGCAGGGTGGGGATCCCCGCGAAATCGTCGGGCACCGCCTCGCTCAGACCCCATTTCTCTTTCAGAAAGCCCCAGTTGTCCCGCCGCGCCTGGTCCGTCACCCCACGATTGAAGGAGGCGAGAAAGGTGAACGGGTCAATCTCGGCCAGCGGTATGGTCTGACCATTGACATCCTCGTCCTCCAGGCTGATCACCTTGAGCCCGCGCTGCTGCATCTCGCGCAGGATCGCCACCAACTCTGTCTGGTTGTTGCGGTGCTCAAGGAGACGGTGAATAGTCTCTCGATGAATGGGAATCCAGCTAAACATAGGCTATGGCACTGATTCTAAAATGCCTCGATGGCATCTGAGTGTGAATGACAATCTCCATCTCGTGAACATCGGACTATGGGTGTTACGGCGGTGTGCCGCTATCACCTACACCGGTTTGACCGGACACGGCCGCCTTTTCAACCTCGCGACGGAGTGTCGCAGCCTCTTCCAGAAGCTGCGCACCTGCTTCCCCGCCCCAACGTATGCCTTGCTGGCGGAGAGCCTCAGCGAGGTTGTTCTGCGCGGTGGCCCACAGCTGCGGCAGTGTCTCGCGAGTGCAGATCTCCAGCGCCGCCCGGAATGCAGCCACGGCATCGGTGAAGAGTCGTACGCCTTCGCTCCCGGTGGTGCGAACGCCTTGATGGAGGAGAGCCCCACCGAGGTTGTTCTGCGTCATCGCCCAGTCCTGCGGCAATTCCCCGCGTGTCCTCACCCGTAATGCTGCCCTGTACGCTGCCTCTGCCTCGCTCAAGAGCCGGCCCCCCTCTTCCCCCCTGGCGCGGATCCCTTGCTCGCTCAGTGCAGCGCCCAGGTTGTGCTGCGTGATTGCCCAATCCTGCGGCAAATCCCGGTACGTGAAGACCTCCAACGCCGCCCGACATGCCAACACGGCCTCCTGCAACAACCGGACACCTTCTTCCCCGCCGGTGCGAACACCCAGATCGCGAAGCACATCGCCCAAGTTGCTTTGAGTCCTCGCCCAGTGCTGCGGCAGTTCCTCGTACGTTCTTACCTTCAGTGCCACTTGGTAAGCCATAACCGCTTCACCCAAAAGCCGCCTTCCCTCATTTCCGCAGGCGCGAAGCCCCTGATCGCGAAGCACCGTCCCCAAGTTGTGCTGCGTCGAGGCCCAGTCCTGCGGCGCTTCCTGGCGAGTGAAGACCTGGAGCAATGCCCCACAGGCGGATGCGGCCTCGCGCAATAGTCCCACTCCCTCCTTTCCGGCCGTGCGGATACCCAGGTCGCGAAGCGCGGCAACCAGGTTCACTAGGGCGATTGCGCAGTCCTTTGGTGACGCATCTTTAGTTAGCAGCCCGACAGCAGCCCGACAGCGCTCTACCGCCTCGTGTAAGAACTCTATCCCCACGTCGCCACTGGTGCGAATAGCCTGCTCGCGCAACACATCGCCGAGGTTCATCTGAGTCCGAGCCCAGTCGAGTGGGAACAGCTCGCGGGTGAAAACCTCCAACGTCGCCCTCTGGGCCGCCACCGCCTCGCCCAAGCGCCGCCGCCCTTCCTCCCCGCTCCTTCGAATGCCAATAAGACGTAACGTAATTCCAAGGTTGCTTTGGAGCATGGCCCACCGCTGCGGGAACTCCTTGCGTGTAATGATTTCCAAGGCTGTCTGATATGCCGCCTCCGCCTCGTCAAGGAGTCTCGTCCCCTCTTCCCCTTTCGCGTGGGTGCCTTGAACGCTCAGCGCAACACCCAGAGTACTCTGCGCTCCCGCCCAGTCCTGCGGTGACTCTTGACGGGTGAGGACCTGCAAGGCGCGCTTCAAACAAACAACGGCACGAGTAAGGTTGATTGAAGGCAGACCGCTTCCCGCCAGTCGCAACTCATCGGCGAAGTGCGCCAGTACCCTTCCTTCAAACGTGTCGCACTGCCTGTCCCTCTCAATACCTATCGATGACCACCATTCGAGGAGGCGGGCGTGATCCCGCATCCTAAGCTCGCCCCGTGCTCGCTCGGCGAGACGCCGCCAGTTCTCCAGCGCCTTCTCCCGGTCCAATTGGTAGTCGTGATACCACGCCAGCCCGGCGTACTCGTCCTCGGCAGCCTGGGACCGGTGGCGCCAATGATGGGCCCAGTACGCGTGATGTTCATCCACGTCAACCGGCTGCGCATACTTGGGAAGCGAAAGGATTGCCTGGCGCATGCGCGGGTGAAGTGTGTACCAACCGGGTGCCCCTGCGTCCTGCACGAAGGTAAAGCCGAGTATCCGGCGGCGTTCCTCGACGTTGGCGTCACGATCTGGCCCGCACAGATGTTCCAGCGCCCGCTCGTCGAAACGTGGCGTGCGGGCTAGCCGCACGATCCGCCGCTCATCCGTCGGCGTCGGCAACGATTGCAGGAAGCGTCCGGCGAGTTCATCCAGCTTACCAGGTGATAAAGCCAGTGTGCGCGCATCAGGCTCACGCCCGGCTTGCCGTTCGACCGTCACGGTGTCGGCAAGCAGGCCGAGGCTCATCGCGTGGTACCCCTTCACCAGCGCCTGGGATTCGACATCCAAAGCCGACTGCAGGATGGCGTCTTGGAGCACACGATCGTGGATCTGGTGCTTGGCAAGGAAGTCGCGGGCGTCTTGTTCGGCGAATCCGCCGAGGAGGGTCTGCTGCAATGCCCCGAGCGTCAGGATCTCCGTGCAGTAGTCCTCCCAGTGGGTCAGCCGGTCGCGGCCCAGCAGCACAAATTGCACGAAAGGGCGGAGCTGCCCATCTGGTGCTGGTGCCTGGCACGCCTTCCAGAGTTCAAAGATCCACTGTTCGCGGTCGGTGAACTGCTGGCGGCCGGCTAAGCCGGACCGGCGCAGATGCTCCATCGTATCGAAGACGACCAGTGCTCGCACGCCCCGCCCGGGACGTTCCGGAAGCCGTTGGGCCAGGTCCATCGCCAAGAAGTCTTTCAGGTTAAGGGCGATTCTGTCGGCATCAGCCTGAATCAGCCAGCGCAGCAGCTTCTTGCCCTCCTCCTCACGCCGGTATTCGCGGTACGCCTTCTGCCGCTCCGGGGCATTCACGTACTCCAGTCCCACGCGGGCGAGCTTGACCAAGGCCCCAACGCCTAGCGGGGCGAGTGCGGCGGCCTCCAGCACCTTGCCCGTCACCTCGCCGACAGTGCTCTCTGCCAGGTCGCCGACGAGCGATCCGCACGAGCCCCCCGGCCGCAGGTTGGCCGTCTGGTTCATCAACTCCAGGAGACGAAAGTAGGCGAGTTCGAACCTTGGGCAGACGACACCGAGTTGTCGCGACACCTCGAACAACGTTGCCGGGATGTCGTTCGTGAACCGGTTCTGCCCAGCCGCCGTGTCAAAATCGATGACCGCGAGAGGTACGTGTTCGGGACGCAGCACCTGGCGTAATCGCGCGACCAGCATCGTCTTTCCCGAGCCTCCCACACCATAGAACATCTGCATGGGCGCGGGGCTACCCACCGGGGCATCGAGCCATTGGCGCACCAGACCGGTCTCCTTGTCGCGATTGGTAAAGTTCCGCAGCGCGTCGTCCGGATCAGCGAGCAGTTGGTCGAGCGTCTTCATGTTGGGTGATGTCTTGGCACGTCAGTCCACGATTTTGAGGCCTCCACTGGCGGGAGGCGTTACCACGTCATCTCAGGTCGGATTGCCATCGCACCATCTTCAGAATATCGCGCTCGGACGGCCTAATGTCCTACACGTCCCCCTCGGCCACATTCGTAGCTTGCGATCCCTCAGTTTTCCCGTACGCCTCGGCGGTATTGGTTCGCCAGTGGCATTGGTAATCTGGCCCTCGTGAATCAGGTTCCCGATGGGGCTTGGAGATCTGGACGGTCAATGGGATCGGGAAGTCCACCCCGATAATGATCGCCTGGCCCGGAGCGAGCGTAGGCAGGAAGGCTGCGGCGGAGCGGTCGATGTCACCGGATGCCCTCTCCACGACCTCCCGGTCTTTGTCGTTCGTCAGACGGTGGACAATCAGAGTGCCCATCTGGCTGATTACACCTTCCGGGATGTCGCGTGGCCGCTGCGTAGCGATGCAGATGTTGAGGCAGAACTTCCTGCCCTCCTTGGCGATCAGCTCGAACGAATCGAGCGCGTACTTGGTGTTTTCATCGCCGAGGGTCTTGTTAAGGAATTGGTGCGCTTCATCAAGGAATATGAAAGCCGGTTTCGACCGAAACCCTCCCTGACGCGCCCGGCTGAGCAGGTAACGCCCGATGGAGTTGGCCACGATTTCACGGGCATTGTGGGCGAAGGGGACATACTTCATCGAAACCCGCATGACCCGCGCCTCCTGACTTGTGAGGAAGGCATCCACATGATCGAAGACCGAGGGCTTGCCTTGGGGCTGGAAAATGCAGGCGAGTTCATTTGAGCCAAGGATGTCCTCGATGCGGGTGATAAGGCTGACGCAGTAGCTCCTTTGGCCATCGTCCAGCCTGCCCCAGGTGGTCGGATCCGGACTGGAACTCGTGCCGCCGGTCGGCCACACGCATTCTTCATCAACCTGGCGGGCGAGCTTTGTGATGTCGAAATCGGCGCGGGGCCCTTCGACTACAGCGGAATGGGTCTTCATCTCGCGCTCGAAGTCGAACTTCTTCTTACCAGCCTTCATAAAGACCCCGTTGGTTGTCAGGAGCGCGGGCGCTGCCTTGACCACTTTGAGGGTTTTCATCGCTGCCCTGAACTTCGGAGCTTGAGCCTGTCCGCTGGGCTTGAACAATGACAACAGGTCGGCTTCGACCAGCTGGAAATAGGGCACGACAACCTCCACCGAGGTCGCTGGTGATTTGTGAGGATCTGCTCCGATATGGAGATGCTGGAAGGCGGAGTCGAGGCGATGGAACTCGCCTGTGGCATCCAGGAGTATCACCTTGGCATTCAGCAGCGCGGCTTGCTCGATGATCCTCGCCACTGTCCAGCTCTTGCCGCCCCCCGTGGCACCCAAGACGGCGCAATGCCGACCAAACAGGTTCTCCGGTGTGAAGCTGACGCTCGTATGACTGGAAGTTGGCAGCGTGGCCATGTTCAGCAGGAGCGGGCTTGCCCCACCGCTTTGCCGTCCGCTGGCCTCAGCCAGCCACTTCATTAAGTCCGGATGCGCTGAATAGACGCGGCCGCCCAGTCGCGGATACTGTTGTATGCCGCCCAGGACACCGCCGTCGCGAAGGGCGATGGTCGTCAGGAGCTGGAGCGTGCCAACCGGATGAGCTTCCCGGAGGCTTCCAAGTTCAGGCTCGACGCTCAGCCGCTCTTTCTCCGGCAGTTTGACCGTGATGAGCCTGCCGAAGACCGCCACGTCACCGCATTCGACCACGACGAACTCCCCCACCTGGCCGGCGTCGAGCCGATTGCCGTATAGCCATTGTCCTTCCGGCCTCGCCGCGTTCGGCAGATTCACTTTGGCGTAGCTCGGACCGACCTCGCAGACCGTGCCGATGCACCGTTGCGGGTCGAACGGGTATGAAGGCAATGCCCCGCTCACCTCGCCCCTCCCAAGTTGCGGAGTCGCTCCATGTGCTGCTCCTCCTCGGTTGCCGCGACTAGATCAGGAATCTCAGCCACCAAGTGCTCGAAGTCCGTTTCCACCAGCGCGAGCCGAGCATCGCCATCCCGAATCAGCAAGGCCATTTCGTTGATGATCGGGTTCCCTGCCTTCTCGAGAGCGGGGGATACGACCATTGCCTTTAGTCCCACGTTTGACTTCATGGCCGCCAGCACCGGTTGAGCGATGTGTTGGTCGTTGAAACCGAACCCGATCACCAACAGACCCGTGCTCGTCTGGCGCAGCGACATTTGTAGCCGGGACATCAGCTCCAAGAACGGTTGGTCGTAGGACAACTCGAACTTGCTCTCCCGCGGGTAGATGATGTGTGGCTTGTCCGGCTTTGCGGACTTCTGGACTTGCATCCCGCCCCGGCACCAGTCAACCGAACCGTGTAGCTTGAAGAGATGAAAGACGTTCGTGATGTAGTCGGGAGCTTCCCGATCATCCCGCCGCCTAACAAGATCGTAGCTAAAGTAACCGCCATCGAACTCCTGCGGCATCGAGTGGGAGAAGCCGTCGATTACAATGAACCGCGTCCGGCTGGCAGCAGCCTCGAAGCAAAGGTCGTAGTTGGTCGTGAACAGCCGTAGTCGCGGCAACCGGGTCGAGCGCCGGGCGATCTTTCTGAGAAATGCCTCATGGACTTTGAGCGAAACTCCTTCTTCCACGAACCGGCACTTGGCAACGATGATCTCCTCGGTTTCGCGAATAAACTTACCCACTTCGGGCTTGGGATGCAGACGCTCGGACATCTGGCAGCGAGAGAGCAAGTGCTCGATGTTCTCCATCCCGGCTTCTGGAGCGTAGCCCACGGCGACTTTCACTGCGTCGAACTCCGCCGCCGCCTTCTGCTTCGCCGCTTCCCATAGGTCTGGCATCGTCGGAGCAAGCGGCTTCCCATTCGCATCCTTAACCGATATGGACGTGCCCAATCCGGTCAGCACCACCAAGTTCTCAGAGAGGATCACGTCGGTGAGGTGTTTCTGAAACCTCTTGCGGCGATCTTCTACCTGCTGATCCCCGGAGCCAGCACCCGACCCAATGCCCAGTGGACTCCAATCCCTGCCAGTCGACGCCAATAGCAGGCGGCCTGGGTTGCCTGGGCAGGTGGTACCCGTTGGTCCTGCAGTGTGTGCATTCATACATTCGCTTTCAGAAGCCAAGGCATGGTTCTCCTCATAGCTGATGTGCCTGGAGTTGGCAGGGAATCGGGCCGCAGGCAAGGGCGGGAGCCGTGGCGTGGGGCGTCCAACCCAACAACACGTGTCCGAACGGTTTCGACGCCCCCCGGTTGGCCGTCTCCCGGACTTCATGTGTGATCGCGTGGCCTCGTGCGGGATCACGCCAGCCTGCGGCGTAGTGATCGTTGCGTGTGATCGGCCGCGGGTGCCCAAACGTGTTCCCGGCACCGTAGGAGTACACCAGCCGCGAAGGGGGTAACAACGGGCAACCGGGTACGATCCGGTTGTGCATGTCGCCGCCATGATGCGGCACCGCGACGGACAGGTACTTCGCCGTTGGCGGATTGGGGAAGCTCGGGATGAAGGTGTAACGGGCGTCGCCGGGGAAGAGCATCAGATTTCCGCCGCCGGTGTCGTCTTCCGACAGGGTCAACGCGATGCCGCTGTGGTTTCGACCGCGGCCGGTGCAGAGTTCAAGGTAGAGCTGTCCGTACCGCTGGGGCGGGAACCCAGGCGGGAGCAGCAGGAGGGTCCCGCGGGCTCGGATGGCGGTCATCAGGGCGATCTGCGTGGGGCCGACGGACTGGCGCGGGGCAATCCAGGTCATGTGCAAGGCCCGCCGGTCCCGGTTCGCCGAGGACCAGTGGTCGAAATCCCAGTGCGAGAGGATGATGGGAGGCTGCTGGGTGAAGCAGAAATGGGTGAGACCGGCGGGGAAGGTCCCGGCATTGGCGTTGACGCCACCGCCGAAGTCGAAGTAGGCGCCCACCGAGCCGCCGGGCTCGCACAGGCCGATGGCATTGCCCTGGCCCACGTCATAGACCACAGCCCAATCCACCCCCGTCCCGACGATCCGGGTGAGGGCGCCCGCCACCTGTGGTTCAGTGGCGTCCCCGATGTGGGTAGTGCTGACCGCCCGCGAGAGGAGGGCAGCCCGCTCCGGGGGGACCATGGCAGCTTCGGCCAACACCGCGGGGATGCCGGCCAGATACAGGTTCGGATAGATGGTCAGCGGGATCTCTCCCTCCGTCAAAGCACGGCCGCCAACGGGTGTCGTCTGGAATGCGAACCAGTCTGTGGGTTCGTCATCCGCGTCGGCGGCATGGACAACGGGCTTAAGCGATTGAAGCAGGGGATGCCTGGGGAAATGTACCGTGACTTCCAAGACGAACAGCCGAGCACGAACGTAGTAATCGCCCAGCCCCTCTGGCGACGCCGGGAGGGGATTCTGGTCGAACCACTGCGCGTCAAACGCCTCGAAGACCCAGACGGCAGGATAGCCGACCTCCGGATCCTCGCTGAGGGACTCAACCTGGCTGAGCCGGGCATAGTACCGGCCACTGCCCTGGTTGAACGACGATTCGGGGAAGTCACGCCCCGGCAGGCACAGAGCGGGGTTGATTGGGTCTGAGGGTGGCGGCTTGTCTCCACCCCCCGGCGTCAGCCCGGCGCCCCGGGAATCCTGCGAATCCGCCCCGGCTCGCGGCGGGTGGCAGCATCGCGGGTCTGCCGGCGGCGGATTCAGGCGGGTTTGGTAGGGCTGGCCGGTGCGCTGGGCTTCGGCGAGGGCGGCGTAGGTTTCCAGGATGGTGTCTTTGGCGCGGTAGTGGCCGTGTTTGTCCTCGTCCTTGCGGCGGACGACGGGGAAGGTGTCCATGATGTGGGCCGCGTCATCCTGATTGATGCCGTAAAGGTGGAGGCAGGCGGCCTCCCACTCGCGCCACAGCGAGAACCGGCGCCGGTCGGCACGCGCTATGATCACAGATGCCTGTCGCTTCATTGGTGCGGGTGCTCTCCCCGCAGGGCGAGCTTTAACTGTGCCAATTCCTCTCCGAACCCCCACGCCCGGACCTTCTCATCAGCGAGCTGTTCGTCCGCCTTATAATCTGAACCCCGCACAAAGGAGTGCGCAATCTCGTGCACAAGAAGTCCGACTCGAGCCGATTGACTCAATTCCCAGGCGGTGTGGAACACTACTATCGTATCAATGCCCTGCTCCGGAGGTATTCCTGCGGGCGCCGGCACATTCACAGCTGTGATGTTCACCGTGGGGTCTTCAACAACGAAGGATATCCGGCTTTGAACAATATCGAACACGTCTGGGGGCAGGCGCGTCAGAAGCTCCCGGAACGCCGGATCGAATCGCGCATGAAGAGCAGGGCTCGGCGGCCAAATATGGTCCTCAGTAAGAAAGCACTGGATGTCACCATATCGCGACAGCATTTCTCGCTCCGCTTCATTCAGTTCTAGTGCAGACTGCTCCCTGTTGAAGACCTTCTCCAGCTCTGCAAAGCTCAGAGCGGCCCAGTTAACCTGTTTTGGATTCATAGTTGTCTTACTCCGTGACAGCAACTTGGATAGACTGGGCTCAGACCAAGGCGCTTAGCGTACAGCTGCTAAGTTCGTTTGGACACTGCCAGCGCCTCGCAGATTTCGAGATTGACGCGCTGATTCGTAGTCGCCATTGCACTTGTCCTCGTCCTTGTGGCGAACGAGGGATAACGTGTCGCAGAGGTAGGCCGCGTCCTCCTCGCCGATGCCGTAGAGATGGAAGAACGCGGCGTCCAATTCGCGGCGCACCAGAATCCAGCGCTCCTCGTCCCAACGGAACGCCGGGCCGCCCGAGCCGCAATCCGACCACAGCGTGTCCGACTTCGATGCAGCCTTCACTGGATCAAATCCGCCTCCTTCAGCGGCTCCAGCACACCGTTTTGGAGTTTGTCGCGGTCGAAGCCCTGCTCGGACTCGGCGCGCACGGTGACGGCGACCTTGCCGGACATGTCCGCCAGGTTGGCCAGGGCGTTCCAGGCGGCGAATAGTCCGTCCCGATCAGCCGTGAAACTCAGCTCGACCACCTTCTGTCCGGCAGTTCCGACTGCTGACGTGGCAGTCTCCGAAATCACAGATGCGCCCGTCCCAACTCCAGACGCAACAGGGGCGGGTCCGGTGCCCGCTTGGGGCGGCGGGTGGCTTGGTTGCCCGCCAGCGGCCGGCGGTGTGACCGGCGCGGCCTGGGGGATCGCCTGAGGCACCATGATGAAGCCGGATTCCAGGTCAGCCTCGTCCTCGGCGCAGTCTATCTCAAGCCGTGCCCTTGTCACCGAGACGTGGTACTTCACCTCCGTTTCCGAAGCCGGCACCGCGACGCTGGTGTAGCCGCAGCCAGCCTCCGGTGTGACCGGCACATCAGACTGACACGTGGGCCGTCTTGTCTTTCCGATGGGCAGCATAGCGAGCTAGCAGGCCTCCAAGCGGAATGACGGACTGATCTGGAGCAGCGGCACCGGCCAGGGCATGCGTTCGGACCTTCGGACCACATAGGCGACGGTCCGGTGGTCCCGAATCCGGACGTGCTCGGAGTAGTCGGCGGTCAGTTGGCTGCGGGGGCCGAAGACGTTCATGACGCCATGGAAAGGTCAGTCAAAGCAGATCACCCTCTACGGACTGGAAGCAGTAGGTCTGGGTGGCGAGATTACCTGCCTCCCATCGTAAGCGCACCATGCGCCCACAGCCGATGCCGGCCCCTTATTCATACTTGCTTGCGTGTGGCGCAGGTTAACAGCGCGAGGCCCGGAGACAACGACAAACACCCTTGAGCCAGCCGGCAGGGCACGCGTCGGCGACTTGGTAGATCGTCGCAGCCGCGTGGTTCCCTCATCCCTCGCTGTCCACAGCCAGGTCGACAACGGTGCTCTCCACTGATCCGAGCGTGTTAGAGACCACCATGGTATGGGCGCCCGCTGCAATCAGCTCAACGCGAGCGACGTTGAACTGGGCGACGACGCGTGTAATGCCAGCCCGCGCTCAGCCGTGTTTTCGACCTCGCGGCAATCCCGCCCTCGGCCGTGATGTGCGCGACTCGACGATTCACCCCCGACGCCCAAGCGGCACACACCAGGCGAACCGCCTACACTCCCCCGCCAAGAAGGACACGAGCAGGGGCTGCGCCCCTGCACCCGCACCAGACCATCTCCGTGCCTCAGAGGCGTGCCTGCGTCAGGCACCACATGGTCGGTCAAGAGTTCAGAGATTCGGAGGTTCAGAGTTCAGAGCACCAGAGTCCCGAGCACACTCAGAATGGGGACACCACCACCCGAAAACCGAGGTACGAGTTCCGGAGGTACGGGAGGTACCTGCGGCGGTACGCGCAACGCACGCGGTTACGGTCGCGGTTGAACGAGCCGCCACGCAACACGCGGTCATCGGTGCCTTCGAGCCCCTCATCCTTCGGAGCCCCGCCTTTGGTGCTGCACCATTCCCAGACGTTCCCCGCCAAGTCTGCCGCACCGCACGCGGCATTCCCGCTCGGGAATATCCCCACCGCGCTCGTGTGCCCGATCCCCGTCTCGGTCATGTTGCACCGCGCCGCGCATTCCTCTTGGTCCCCCCAAGGATACTTTCGCCCATCCGTATGCCGCGCTGCCCGCTCCCACTCGAACTCGCTCGGCAACCTCACCTCTCGCTTCATCTGCTCCGCCAGCCACCGGCAGAACGCCACCGCCTCGTACCAGCTCACCCCCACCCGCGGGTGGTTCGGGGTCTGGAACTCTGCGCCGTAATCCACCGGTTGCCCGACCTTCTGCTTCGTTCGCCACTCCCAGCCTGCCTTCGTCCAGTATCGTTCCTCCCGATACCCGCCGGCCTCCACGAAGCCCTGATACTGGGCCACCGTGATCGGGTACTGGCTGATCTGGAAAGGCACCTTGATCTGGTCGCATGGCCGACGGGCCTGGCCGTAGAGGAACTGTCCCGGCTCGATAGTTGCCCACTCGATGTCCGGCAACCCCACCGCCGTCAGGCCGACTCCCCGCCGGGGATCCCCGAGTTTGCCCAGAACGATTCCCGCCGACACCCGGTCTGCAATGGGCAGCCGCCCACCTCCAACAAGGGCCGCCAGCCACTCCCGCACCCGATCCAGTTTCTGCCGGTCATCACGGTCCAACTGACTCACGGTTCCGATCCCGGTCTCAACGAGCAGTTGCCCCGCCAGCAGCGCCAGCCAGAAATCGCGATCCTCGGCTGCCCCGGCCTGCCCAGCGGACCAGGGTTCAGCGCACAGCTTCCCCACCAACGACCACGCGGCGAACGGCGTCCCCCGCGCCACCTTCGCCCCGGCCAGCAACACCACCTCGCGCCAGCGCTCGATGTCGCCACGCGCCAACTCCACCAGCTTGGCGGGGAATCCGGTGTGCGTCAGGTACCGGGCTGCCAGGTACTCCTGGAAGGTCCGGTGCGGAAAGCAGTACACGCGCTCGCCGCGGTTGATGAGCAGGCCGGCCCGGTCCCGGATGTACTCGAGCACCTGGCCCGGCCGGACGCTCGGGTCCGCCGCGCGCAGCAGCATGCCCGCCAGCTTGTCCTCGGGAATGTCCGCCGCGCTGCGCAGGTCCTGCTGGGCCAGGTGCACCTCGAAGGCCAGTTCCTCGAGGGCCGCACGGATCCGCGCCTGCGGCGCCCGGAACCACTCGGCCGCACTCTCGATCTGGAGTACCGGTTTCCCCTGGCGATCCACCACCACCTTGGGCCGTTCCCAAACATCCAGCAGCAGTTCGACGCTTTCGTCGTACAGCTCCTCGCGCCGCTCGGGCAAGGTGCCCCCGCGCCAGGCATGCAGCGACGCCATCAGGGTGAGGAGCAGCGGTCGTTGGGCAAGTTCAGCCAGGTAGGGGTTCCGCTTGATGGTGTGCTTGAGCAGCGTGGCCCGGCCGTCCGCCTCGGTGCGGGTCAGGTTGCGGCGCACGGCCGCGATGTGGGCATACCAGCGATCCACGAACCGCTCGATCTGCTCCCCGCTGAACGGCGCCAGGACCGCCTCGGCGAAGCCCGGCAGCCGCCACCCCTGCTTCTGGTAAGCGTAGGTCCGGCTGGTGAGGAGCAGGCGCACCTTCGGAAACTGACGCTGGAAGTCCAGCACGGCGTCCTTGACCAGTTCCCGTGTGTGATCGGCCTCGGGCACCTCGTCCAGGCCGTCGAGAATCACGATGCCACCTTCCGTCAGGAGTTGGCGACGGAGCAGGGGCACGAAAGCCGCCAGTGCCTGCCCCAACCGCCGCTCGAGGTACTCCCAGAGCTGGTCGCCCGCGCTGAGGCGGCTGTCGCTATCCAGCTGGGCGGCGAACTGACGCAGCACCACCAACACCGGCAGGAGCGGGCCGGCCGTCCATTCCTCCCCCAGGCGCTTGCGGTTGACCGCCTGCAGCCCGAGGAGATCACTGGCCAGCGCCAGGGCCAGGAACTTCGCGAACGTCGTCTTCCCCGAGCCCGGATCCCCCAGAAGCGCGGCATAGGGATTCTGGCTGACGAACGTGATCACCGGCTCGCGCTGACGCTCGGCGGCCTCGGCATCGGGACGCTCCCCAGGCGTCGGAGGGACGGTACCCATCAAGCCCTTGATCCACCCCCGCCAACCATCGGGACGGACTTCCCGGCTGCGCAGCGTGTCCAGCTCCGTAAACACCGCCGCCAGCTCCAGCCGGGCGTCCTCCTGATCGCTGGCGGTCCGGCGATCCACGCCCGACAGCTCCAGCGTGGCGGTATCCCGGATCACCTGGTTCAGGTAATTCCAGAGGAGTTCCTTGGGCGGGACCGCGCCCGGATCGGGCGGGGCTTGGAAGACGGCCGACTGGATCGTCAGGCTCGCCACGCTGCCGAACTGGAAGAGGTTGCGGTCCCCGGTGACGAGGGTGCTGTCCCGGATGTCGCCCGCGGCGGTGATCGAGCGTTCGGCTCCGGCGGTCTCGCCCGCTCCAGGTCCGGCTTCGACCAAGGCGGCATGCTGCGCCGCGAGCTGCTGCTTGAGGCGCGCGATTTCCGCCTCCAACTCCTCGCGTGTCGGCTCAGGCATGGGTCAATGCGCTGGATACTTGACGGTGAATCACGACGACGGGAGTGAGGTTGAACCGACTACCGGGCAGTGTAAAGCCGCACCGGGTGGCGCGCAGACGCAATGGGGGGCGCACGCGCCCCGCGTGCCGTGGTCGGCGCCTCGACGACCACCGACCCCGACCGTCATCTCACCGCTTCGCCCGGAGGACCGCCCCGGGTCCTCTCGGCTCGGTCCATACCTCCCGGATGCGCTCCCCGGATCCGGATCGCCCCGAGCACCGCCTTGCGCAGCCCCACGGTGTTGGCGTACCGGACGTGATTCACCCACCCGCGAACGGCAGCGTTGACTTCTTCGAGGCTCGCCAGACCGGTCTCGATGGCCAATTCCCACCGCCAGAGCTCGGCCTTGCTCTTGCTCTTGCTCTTGCTCTTGCTCTTGCTCTTGCTCTCACTCCCCCTCCCCCGCCCGATACGCCAGCGTTTCCTCCCCCAACCGCTCGGGTGCGATGCTGCGGATCAGACCGATCAGGAGGCAGACGACTTCATACAGGATCACCTTGCCGGCTTGGGCGACCGGGTCGGCGCATTCTCCCCTGGCCACCAGGACGTCCAGGCAGGCGGCACACTCGAGCGCCGACCCCCGCGCCGTATCGAAGTACCGGCAGCGGTCGGGTGCGCTGAACTTGGCGTTGCCCTCGGCGATGTTCAGGGGGATGGAGGTCGAGGCGCGGTCAAGCTGGTCATAGACGGTCCGTTTGGCAGTCCGACTCTCGAGTACCGGGCCTGCCCACGCGACGAACTGGATGCCCCGCTGGTAGGCGACGAGCTTCTCGTGGTCGAATTGCACGTTGGCTTTGGTTGCGCACATGGGCGCTGTTCTTGGAGGATCACGGTTGGTCGGAGCAAGGGGGAAGAGCGGGAATTGGAGGCAAACGGGGGGAGAGCAAGAGCAAGAGCAGGAGCAGGAGCAAGTGCGGGGAGTCAGACGGTGGCCCGTTGCCACCCGCCCAGCAGGCGCCCGATCTCCGCCAGCAGGGTCGCCGCGTGGCCGTACTGCCCCGTCGAGCAGAACCGCAGGCCCGCCGCCAACCGCAGGTACAGACGCACCCGCGCCAGGGCCTCGTCAGCCAGTTCCAGCCGTTCTTGGCGCGCCGTGCTTCTCCGCAGGTTGGCCTCCTCGAGGCGTTCCCGGAGATCGAACGCGGCGTGCAGGAACCGCCGCGTGAACGAGTGCCGGTACGATCTGGGGAAATGATCGCTCATCGGCAGCAGCCACTTCAGGAAGTCAAACGTCCGCGTGAAGATCACCATCTCGGGTTGGCTCATGGTTGTCCTTTCGATTCCGGGTAAGGTAGCGTGGGCGACTCGCCCGCCCTTTGGCAGACCGTGTGGCGTCGGGGAGCGCACGCGCCCCGCGTGCCGTGGTCGGCGCCTCGCCGACCACACCGCCACCGGGTCACCTTGCCCGCACCGGCTGCGGACCGACCGGCGAGGGCGCCGGTCAGAACACGCGGGGCGCGTGTGCTCCCCGAACCCTGATCCCGCGGGCCAGCGCCTCGCGCCACCCCACCGTGCTATCGCATGGGATGGCGCGCTGCCGTCGGGCGAGTCGCCCGACGGCACAGGCGGGTCGCCTGTGCTACCCAGCGAAAAAAACGCCGCGAGCAGGGGCTGCGCCCCTGCACCCCACACGGGACCATGTGCGTACCCCGGAGGCGTGCCTACGTCAGGCACCAGATGGTCGGTCAAGAGATCAGAGATCCGGAGTTTCAGAGTCCAGAGCACCAGAGTCCCGAGCACACTCAGAATGGGGACACCACCACCCGAAAACCGATGAGCGCGTACCGGAGGTACGGGAGGTCCCCGTCGCGGAACGCGCAACGCACGTAATCACGGCCGCCGTGGAACGAGCCGCCACGCAACACGTAGGGATCGCTGCCTTCGAGACCCTCATCCTTCGGAGCCCCGCCCTTGCTGCTGCACCATTCCAACACGTTCCCCGCCATGTCTGCCGCACCGCACGCGGCATTCCCGCTCGGGAACATCCCCACCGCGCTCGTGTGCCCGATCCCCGTCTCATCCATGTTGCACCGATGGGCGCACTCCTCCTCGTTCCCCCAAGGGTACGCCCGGCCATCTGTGTGCCGCGCTGCCCGCTCCCACTCGAACTCACTCGGCAACCTCACCTCTCGCTGCATCTGCTCCGCCAGCCAGCGGCAGAACGCCACCGCCTCGTACCAGCTCACCCCCACCCGCGGGTGGTTCGGGGTCTGGAACTCTGGCTCGTAATCCTTGGTTTTCTCGTCCTTGTCCTTCGTCCGCCATTCCCAACCGGCCTTCGTCCAGTACCGTTGCTCTGCGTACCCTCCCGCATCCACGAACGCCTGGTATTGGGCCACGGTGATCGGGTACTTGCCGATCTGGAAACGAGCCTTGATCAAGTCGCATACTCGACGGTCATCTCCGTAAAGGAATGGGCCCGCCTCGATCGTCAGCCACTCGAGGTCTGGCACACCCTCGCTCGTCAGCCCCACCCCTTTCCGCGGATCACCCAACCTGCCCAGCACCATCCCGGCGTTGGCACGGGGTACCGCGGCCAGTTGACCGCCCTCGACCAACGCCGCCAGCCAGCCCGCGACGCGTGCTTTGATGGTTCGCGACCGCTCTTGTCGCACCACTGCCGCCAGGCCGATCTCCAGCAACTGCTCCCCAGCCAGCACCGCCCGCTCCCAGTCACGGTCGCGCGGTTGGCTGCCACGACACCAGGCTTCGACATCCTGGCAGTGCACCAGGGCGTCCGCGGCACTCACTCCGCGATTGGGTCCGGCAAGCCGCGCCGCAAAGCGCAGCACCTCGCGCCAGTGCGCCGGCGCTGCCTCCGCCAGCTTCGCGGCTTCATCGCTGAACTCGTCCCGGTCCTTCAAGTAACAAGCCGCCAGGAATTCTTGAAAGGTCCGGTGCGGGAAGGTGTATTGCCGCAGCCCCTTTCGCGGCCCCTGTCCCAGGAGCAGGCCCGCGCGCTGTTCGATGTAGTCCAGGACCAGGTCCGCCTTGTCCGCCCGGTCTTCGAGCATCGGCCTCAACTCGGCCACCAGCTGGCCCTCGGCAATGTCCGCCACGCCTTCCCGACCCTGGTGTGCCGCGTGAGCATGGAATGCCACGCTTTCCATCGCGCCCCGCACATCGCTCAGCTTCAGGCTGGGGATCTGCAAGGCGTGCAGCAGACCACGATCGAAACCGATGGCTTCGTTCCAACGCCGCAGCAACAAGTCCACCACCTGGTCGTACAGGTCGGTACGGTCATCTGGCAGCCGCATGCGGTTGGCGAGGAGCGTGGCCATGAGCGTCAACAGCAACGGATTGCCCGCCAGCCGCCCGTATTCTTGCCGACGCATGGCCTCGCCGAGGTTCGCGGTCTTCTCCGCCGCCTCGGCTTCGCTGATCCACCCTGCATCGTGGACTGCTTGGAACCACCGGGCCGTGAACTGCTCCCGCTGTCCCGTGTCGAACTCCGCCAGCGTGTAGTGGGGATAGGTGTTCGCGATGGCCGCTGCCGAGCCAGGCCCGCGGCCCGCCAGTTCCTCGACATCCCGCCACGCATACGGACGCGAGGTGATGAGGAAGCGGCAATTCTTGCCTGCGGTGGCGCTGAATTCCGTCACGGCCTCGAGCAAACGACAACGCGTCTCGCCGTCGCGCGCCTCGTCCAAGCCGTCCAGGAGAAACAGCGCACCCGATTCGTTGATCGTAGCCCGAAGCGCTTCGAACATGCTCGCGTCCTGGCCCGAGGCCTCCAGTTCCCTGGCGATGAATGTCCAGAGATCACCGGCCCGGCCTTGGACGAGACCTGCCGGCAAGGATGCCGCGAACTGGCGGAGCACGACCCGCACCGGCAACCGCGGGCCCGCGGTCCACCACGAGCCCAACCGCCGGTGCAACTCGCCGCGGTCGGTCCACCCTTTCGCCAAAGCCATCGCGACGTGGGAGACGAAGGTCGACTTGCCAGAACCCGGCGCTCCCAATACCACGAGGTTGGGGTGCAGTCCCAAGGCCTCCAGGAGCGGCACCCGGCGCTGTTCTTCCCGCTCCGCTCCCGGCGGCTCCCCTTCATTCCGCTTCGACTGGCGATCCTTGGTTCGCAACCAATGGTCGAGTGAGATCTGCTTGGGGATGCTCAGGTCCACATCCAAGTCCACATAGACCTGGTTCAGTTCGAGTGCCTTCCGGCCCGGTTGCGCCGCCCCCTGATCAATCGCACTGAGCCGCAGGCCGGCACAAGCGGTGGTAACCGTCTCCAGGTAGCGGGCAATCAGCCGGTTCCTCTCCGCGGCCTTCGCCGCAGAAGCATCCGGGTTTATTGTCACGTTGCCATGCACATCCCCTCCGACGGCGACCCCGCCCTTCCCGGCGGCGACCGCACCGGGTCCAACGGCTACGGGGCCTTTGCCCGTGCCCTGGATTACGACGTTGCGGTCACCGGTTATCACTTGGCTGCCGGCCGCATGGCCGCCCACGACGACACTCCGTTCACCCCGCGATGGCGCAGGGCGCCTCGACGCCGCGGCTGTTAGGTCCCGGGGCAGCTTGCCAGCTTGCCGGCCGTTAGAGCCTCCGCTGCTCTCCGAGAGGCCTTCCCGCTTTAACCCGACGGTCTGGAGCACGTGCACCACGAACTCCGCCGCATTCCGCGCGGCGATGTCCTGGCGCTGCTTGCGGTTGCGCTCCTTCTGCCCGTCGGCCCAGTCGCAGATGCCCTTCACCAGGATCCAATCCACCTTGGCCTCCTGGCAAGCGACGTAGAGCCCCGCCCCCTCCATCTCACCGCCGATGGCCTCAGGTTCGAGGCTCTGCAATTGATTGCGGAAGCCCAGGTTGTCCACCAACTTCTCGCCGGTGAGGATGCACCCGAACCGGACGGTGGCGCCCTTCCAGCCGAGGTCGGCGTTTTTGAAAGCGTCCAGCAGCCAGGATGAGCAATGTGGACGGTCGCCGCGGGGGACGATCTTCGCTTTGCCCCTCTCCCCGGTGCCGACTCGCTGCAGCTCGTAGGGGCGCAGGTTTTCCGACACCAGGATGTCGCCAATCTTCTGTCGCCCCTCGTCCAGCCCGAATGCGATCCCGGCCATGATCAACGCTCCAGGACTGAGGGCGCGGACGGCTTTGGTGACACTTTGTTGGGCGGCGCCCAGGCCGCTGGCTCCCATCTCGGACCGTACCATCCACACCGACACCCCGTTCACCACGCCGAAGTCGTGGTAGGTCTTGCCGTCGAAGGTGTGGATTGCCGGCTTCTCCTGGGCCGTCCCGCTGAACGCTGCCAGCACCGCCAGGCTCTCCACCTTGGTGACCGTCACGATCAAGATGTCGGCGTGCGCGCGCTTCGTCATAGTGGCGTCGGGCATGGGAAAGTGGGTTGCGTCTGCGGGAGAGCTTACCGCCCTGTGCGGTGGCCGCAACGCGAGACCGACAGGCGGTATGGACGGCCGGTGGGGTACTCACGCCCGGCCTGACACCTGCCTCCGAATCCAACTCGGGCGCCGCCTTAAGTCCAGCACGGCGACCACGCGCGTTTCGTGCTCGGTTTCCAAGTAGTAGATGCCAAACGGAAAACGGCTGGCCAGAAGTCGAAAGCAGCCGTGCTGCTGGCGATGAATCCCGTGGAAAAGGATGAGGCTTTGGATGTCGGCCAGCAGCGAAGCGACGCAGTATTCCCCGACGCCGGGTTCCCGCTCCTCGTAGAACTTCCGTGCCGTCTCCAGATCGTCCGCCGCTTCCGAGAGGACGACCACGCGTCTCATGGATTCGGTTGATGCAGGCGTGCCTGGACCTCGGCAAGCGTAAGAAAGCGGCCTTCCCCTCGCTCCACTTTTGCCAGTCGTTCCGCAACAGCCTCCGCATGCCAGGACGGCGACGGTACTTCCTCCGGCTTGGGCTTCAGTGAATCCCAGAGCAACTCCATGGCCTGAAGCCGTTCCGCGACCGTCATCCGCTCGATCTCAGCCGCCTGAATCATGGTCAAAGCGTATCCAGCCCCGCTGCGCCCCGCAAGCGGCAGCATGGGACGGTCAGAAACCCGCATTTTGCGGAGCGCGGCTGTGTGCGGAGCACCAACCGCAGCAGGGGAGCATGCAAAACCGCTTGTGTCATGCGGGTGTGCTGCGGTTGGTCGGGACGACACAGCCGCGCTCCGGGGCAAAATGAGAACTGCTGTGGGACGGTGCGCTTCCGTCGGGCGGGTCGCCCGACGGCACAGACGGGTCGCCTGTGCTACCCCATGTAAAAACGCCACGAGCAGGGGGCTTCGCCCCCTGCACCCCCCACGGGACCATATGCGTACCCCGGAGGCGTGCCTGCGTCAGGCACCAGATGGTCGGTCAAGAGATCAGAGATCCGGAGTTTCAGAGTCCAGAGCACCAGAGCCCCGAGCACACTCAGAATGGGGACACCACCACCCGAAAACCGATGAGCGAGTTCCGGTAGTTCGGGAGGTCCCTGCGGCGGTTCGCGCAACGCACGCTGTAACGGCCGTAGCTGAACGAGCCGCCACGCAACACGCCTTCCGCGCGGCACCACTCCCAGACATTGCCACTCAAATCCAACGCACCGCACGGTGCCTGCCCACCCGGGAACGTCCCCACGGCACTCGTCGCGCCAAGGCCACTTTCCTGCGAATTGACTCGGTTGGGGTCGAACTCATTGCCCCACGGGTACGTACGGGCTTCATCCGGATTCGGCATCTCCGCTTGCCCGACGACGAAGCTCAGACCACAGGCCCCAGCTCTTCGAATCGGCTCGCGGGGAATGCGCAGGCCACCCCGCGCCGCCTTTTCCCACTCCGCCTCCGACGGCAACTGGACCTGGGAGCCCTCCGGCAAGCGGGACCGCCAGACGCCTGATAGCCAGCGACAAAACGCCAGCGCCTCATACCAACTGACCCCGACGATGGGATGGTTGGCCAACCCGAAAGGGAACGCTGCTGACAGCGGGCCGTCGATCCACTCGTGTTCGTATCCTCCTTTGACCTTCCCCGCTTTCCAAAACCCGGCCTGCTCCGCCTCCCGCCACAGCTCCGGCCGTTCGTATCCACATTTTCTCACAAACCAGCCGTACTGCGCCACCGTGATGGGGTAACGACCGATCCAGTAGCCTTGGGTCAGCGAACGGTTGACCCGTACCGCCTCGCCGTTCCCCATCCGAAACGGCCCTGCAGGTACGTAGCAAAACTCCATCGCGTCCAAATCATCGAGACTATGCGGGACCAACTCTCTCCGGGGGTCGCCCAGGACCGCCAGCGCGTTGCCGGCCGCCGCTCGCGTAGCCGACTCCGCGCCCTGATCGTCGGTCAATGTCTTGAGCAGAGCGTCAACCGTCTGGCTCCGCACGGCGGCCGTGATGCTCCCCGACCCGGCGTCCGCCACCGCTTCCCCGGCGACCACCACCGACACGCCGCGGGTTGCGCTCCCCGCCTTCAACAGACCCTCGACCACACTGCTGGCGGCCTTCTCCCGCTGCTGGACGACCCCGACATAGCCCACTGTCAGGAGGTGCACCTCGCGCCACGCCGGCTCGGTCACCCGTTCCAGCATGCCCCGGACGACGGGTTCGACACCCTCCTGCCCTTGTTGGGCCAGAGCCACCGCCGCGAGGTACTCCTCGAACGTCAGGTGGATGAATCCATACCGGCCCGGCCCCCGCTCCAGCAGCAGGCTGGCGTGGTCCCGATCGTCCTTGAGGAATCGGTTTGCCGCCTTCTCCGGCTGGGGTTCACCCCGCTGCGCGTAAAGCCGCCGCAGCTCCTCTTCGAGTTCGCCCTTCTTCACCAGACCTACACCGGGATTCACCGTGTGCATCCACAGCGCCAGCGGCGCCAGCACCTTTACCGTTTCCACCACGTCCAGGTCCCGGGTCGGTGGGCGCCCTAAACCGCGGGCACGATGCCAGCTCGAGAGCAACGTCTCGATGTATTTCGCGTAGAGCTCAACCCGGCGCTCAGGCAGCGTAACTCCCTGCCGCTTCATCAGCGCCAGCACCGTCAGCAGCAGCGGATTGGCCGCGAGGCGCCGCACGCCCGGGTTGCGCCGCACGGCTTCCAACATTTCCTCGCACTCGCGCCGCGCGTCCGCCGCCGCCACGGGCGTGTCGCCCGCCGCCGCCTTTTCGAGCGCCGCCGTCCACTGCGTCACGAAGGTCCCGATCTCCTCGTCGTCGAAATCCACCAGGGTGCACTCGCCCAACCCCTCGGCGTTGGGGCGCACCTCGCGGTAGCCGACGATGCGGCTGGTGAGCAGGAACTTGTTCCCGGCCCGGCGCTGGAAGGTGAAGAAATCGACCACTCGTCTAACCACGGTATCGCGCAGGGTCAGGTCGGTCACCTCGTCCAGACCGTCAAGCATCACCAACGCGCCACCCTTTTCCAACGCCTGCCGGAGCAGCGCATCCATGGGCAAGTCAGCCCCCAGCTCGCGGAAATAGCCGGCGATGAAGTCGTCGAGCCGGACATCCCTCTCGGCGACCGCGTTGGCGTAGGCCGACAACGGCACGAGCAACGGCAGGCGTTTCTCCAGGCACCGTCCCGTGGCGTGGAGCAGAGCCAGGTATTTGAGGAACGTGGTTTTGCCGGCACCCGGATCGCCCAGAATGATCAGGCCCGCATGCTTCTCGATGAGATCCAGCAACGGGACCGGTTCGCTCAGCCGTTCACCCAGCGCGGCTCGTTCCTCCTCGCCCACGGGGCGTCCGGCCAGTTGGAGCTGGCGCTCCCAGGTCTCGCCTTTGGGCATCTCGATGCGCGCCTTCAGCGGCACGAACATGTCCAGGAGTTCGAGCCGCAGTGGTACACGGTCGGCAACGCCTAGGCCTTTGAAGTCGAGGTAACGATGGCGGCCCACGAGGTAGGCGAGATACGCGTCGAGGGCTCGCTGGAGATCGGGTTGCGGTTTGAGGCTGTCGAGGATCTTCGAGGCCAGCTCCCGGCCGTCGGCCACCACGATCAGGTTACCACCGACAGCCAGCCCGTCCTTCCCTGCCGCGACGGCTTGGGGACCAACCGCGGCCGCGCCTTCGTTGATCTGAGGGGCCACATTGCGGTCACCCGTGACGAGCTGACTCCCACTGATCTGCTGAGCGGCAACGCCGCGATTGGCCGCCACCAGGACATTCACGCCGTCGGCCTTGGCGGTGTTCAGCAGCTCGGCGACAGCCTTGGCCAAGGAAGCATCCTGAACCAGGAGCTTCTTGAGGAGCTGTCGGAAAGTGGCCTGCGCATCCTCGTCATTGGGCGCCTGCGAAACGTCCGCCGCAGCGTCCATTACAGCCCCATTCCCTTGAGCCTTCGGCTTGAGCGCCTCCCATAGCTTCTGTCCCCAGGCCCAGGCCTTCTCACCGACCTTGGCTCCCACGGCTTCGACAGCCTTGTCACCTGCCTTGATCAGGTAGGGGAGCAGCGGAGCAAGCAGCGCGGCCGACTCCTTGGCGATCGTGGGGATGTCCATGGGCCGTGTCTCGGGGTTGCCCTCGGTGATCTCAGCCTGGAGGCTGGCGGGTGTCCTCGCCGGAGCCTGGCTTTCGTGCCGTGCGGTGCCCGCTGCCGATGTCTCCGTGGACGCTTCCTCCCACGGCCACACCCCCTTCACCGGCACTCACCGCGCCAGGTCCCACGGCGGCTCCCCCGCTGCCCCGGTTCTGCACCACCGTGTTGCCGTCGCCGGTCACGATGGTGCTGCCGGTGATGGTCTGTGCGGCTACGCTCCGCTCGCCCTTCGCGATGATGAATCCCCGGCTGCGGAGTTTCGCAAGCAACTGCTGGTTCAGCGTGCTCAGGTCTTTGATGGCGGCAAGCAGCCGGTCCGTATCGGCGCGTGGAACTTCACCGCGGGCACCCTGGGCGAGTTTCGGCTCCAGGAACTCCTCAACCAGCCAGCGGTGCAGATCGGCGGTGACCCTCGCCGCCGCGTCCTCCGGGTTCTTGAACTCGGTGACCGTGTGATTCCGGCGCAGCGCCTCCTTCAGAGCGTGGAGCTTCGCGACTGCCACCTGGTCCGTGTCGCGATACCGGGCGGGAATGGTGTCGTCCGCCTTGACGTAAATGAAGCAGGGCAGGTCGCGCTCGTGCGCCCGGCGATACTCGTCCTCGGTGATGCCGCTGCCGTAACGGCCCGCGATGATGCCCACGTACACCTCGCTGCGATCCACCTCGTCCAGCGAAGCACGCTGCGTGGTCTCGTCGCGGCTGCCGAAGTACTCCATCCCCACGAACTGGGTTTCGCGCATCCGATGGATGGCGGCCTCGACCGCCGCCCGTTCCGGCTGCAGATCCAGCCACGTGGAGCTCACGAAGACGCGGACGATGTTGTCGGGCATTCTGATTCGGCCTTTCTTGGGTGCAGCGAATGCATGCTGGCGGGCGGCACGGCGCGATCAAGCCGAAACCGGTGACGTAAGCAGGAGATCGCCTATCAGGACCATGACTGTAGCGCACTCGTGCGGGCGCACTCCAGGGGCGTAGGCAGGACGAGCACAGTTACGGTCGAAGCTGTTCGCGCCGTCAATCGCGATCGACGGCACACGCGGTTGACCGCCGCATGGGCCCGGGCGCAGACTCCGAATGTGAGCACGCTCGCCGAGATCGAGAAGGCGGCAGAAGCCCTGCCGCCGGGAGAGAAGCAGCAGTTGATGCTGTTCCTCGCCACCCGTCTGTGCTCGGAAGGGGCACAGATGCCCGAGGTGCGAGAATACGCTCGTCACCAGATCAAAGCCTGGATCGAGGAGGACGAGGCTGACTTGAGGCGGTTCAGCGACGGTGCGTGAAGCGCTTCCTGCCGGGTTCAATTGACCGGCCTTGGCTGGTCCTGGTGCCTATGGTGGGCCCGCCCATTTGGCAGAAAACTCTCCCGACCAAATCCATCTCCAGACGCAGCCCACTGCCGACACCGAACTCCCCCCCCCCGGGGCCACGTCACGCTGCGACGCGAACCAGAGGGCGACCGGAGAAGCTCCCGACGGCGGGGCTACTGACGTCGATCTCTGCCGGGTTCTACTGGCACCGCCAGGCGACCGCGGAAGCGGCTCTTGATCACCCGGACCATCCCGTTTTCACCAGAGGAACCCATTCTCCGTTGGTAAGGTTTTTGGTAAGGTTTGGTAAGGTTTCTGGGGCTCCCTGGTTTTCCGAGGCGTTGTCGGTCTAAAGTGGGTTTCACCCTTGATTTTACTGGCTGAACTCGCACTTCCATGCAAGCCGATGCAAGGGTCTGAAAGGCCTGTTTTTGGAGTTTTAAGTCCCCTATGTCTGCCATTTCATCACACCGGCAACGCGGAGTCGTTCAGCCCGCGGGCGACGGCTCGCAGCCGCGACGAGGCTGCTGCGCCTCAGCATGGTCCCACGCGCCGAATCGTCAACGCTGAGCTCCGGCAGGTGGTCTGTCGGCATTCAACGGGCAGGTCTTCCCGCCCTTGGTTGTGGTGGTGCCACGGATGCAAGTTGACCAGGGCCGTTCTCCACGCGCCCGGTATCGGGGTGTCCGAGGCCTGCCTGCCGGCTTCCCGCCCGGTTCGCCCGGTCTTCCGGATCGGCGGTACCCGCAGCTTCCCGCGTTGCGCCGGTCGGCCCTCGCCCGTAAGATCGCGGCCGGACACCTATGGGCTTGGACCCCATACCCTGGCCGCCGAGTTCCTGGAGAGCTCCTTGTTCCTCGCGGACCTGCTCGTCGGCCGTGAAGCGGTGAGGAGCGCGGGCTTCAGCCCGCAGGGAGGTCCCTGCGCCGGCGCGGCTTCCCGCGGACTGAAGTCCGCGCTCCGGGGGCGGTTCTTGGAGAGCTTCGGCCGACACGGCCACGCCCCCCGTCGTCTTCACCTCCCGGTCTCCGCCTGATCCGCCATGCCCCTGAAGAAATCCGAACTCTACTCCTCCCTTTGGGCGTCGTGTGACGAACATGGGCAGCAGCCACTTCAGGAAGTCGAAACCGTGTGGCAATGGGGAGCGCCCCGCGTGCCGGGGTCGGCGCCTCGCCGACCACCCCACCACCACCGCGCGGCGCACCTCCGTCGGGCGGGCGGCCCGACGAAGCAGGCGAGCCGCCTGCGCTCCCCACCGCGGCCGCGGTTCTGCACCACGGTGTTCCCGTCCCCGGTCACGATGGTGCTGCCGGTGATCGTCCCGGCCGCAACGCTCCGCTCGCCTTTCGCCACGACAAGGCCACGGCTGCGGAGCTTGGCCAGCAACTGCTGGTTGATCGTGCTCCAGTCCTTGATCGCCGCGAGCAACTGCTCGGTGTCAGCTCTAGGGAGCTCACCACGGGCGCCCTGGGCCGGTTTCGGTTCCAGGAACTCCTCGAACAACCACCGGTGCAGATCGGCCGTGACCTTCGCGGCCAGTTGATCCGGGTTCTCGAACTCGCCGACGGTATGGTGCCGGCGCATGTCTTTCCTCAGCGCCTCGAGCTTGGCGCAGGCGGCTGGATCCGTCTCGCGCCATTGATTGGCGATGGTCCTCTCCGCCTTGAAGTAGATGAAGCAGGGCAGGTCGCGCTCGCGCGCCCGGCGATATTCGTCCTCGGTGATGCCGCTGCCGTAACGGCCCGCGATGATGTAATTGGCACCACCAAGCCCTCCGAGCTTGCTCGGGAATGCATCAGGAATGCCGCTTCGCGAGATAGGCCGCCAGGCCTTCCGGGTGGTATTCGCAGCTTGGGAACAGGCTCCGGTAGAGAGGTTCGGCGTCGCCGCCGCGCTGGATCACGATGATCGAGGGTGGCTTGGTTCGCGCTCCCGCTGCCCGGCACAACATCGTGCGGATGGCAACGTCCTCGGAAGGCATCGAGTAGCCGATCACGTACCACGCGTCCGCGGCATACAGGCTCTCGAACGCGACCCGCCAGATGCTCGCCAGGTTGCGGTCACCAACGGTGCGGGCAAGCGAAGGAGCCACCAGGGGCAGACGTAGGCGTGCCCAGGGGTTGCAGTGGCAGGTGTTCCACTCGTTGATATCGTCGACGAACGCCAGCCAGCCGATGTCGCCGGCAGGATTCACGTAGGTATGTCCGCACACGGGGCACCGGAGCCAATTGAGCGAGCCATGCAGCTTGAGCAGCCGGGCGGTGGCACGTTCCGCGCGCGGCACCACGGCACCCGAAGCCACGTCTCGGCGCTCGAAACCCAAGTCCAGGGTCTGGAGGGGATCCGGTCGGTAGAGCGCGGGATCGGCCTTGCGGGCCTCCGTCTGGACCGCGAACCACGTCTGATCAGCCGTCAGGTCGTAGTTCGTCGTCACCACGCTCACCCCGCCGTTGGTTTCGTTGGCGAGGATCCAACGCGAGAACTTCGCCTGATTTTGGCGGAGTTCTGTCGCCACGTGAACATTCGAGGGCTGGAGCACTTCGTAGATGGCACGTTCGAGCAACTCCCGAAAGGTCGCCAGGACGGATGGGCCCTCCGATCCCTTCCCGTCCGCGGTAGCCAGAACATGGTCGACGAGCGTCAAGACATCCGTGACACCAACCCCGATCGGTCGGGGCAAGGTTCCGGCATCCAGATCCTTGTTCGCGGCGTCGTACGCCTGTTTCCAGCCCGGCACAAACCTGGTCAGGACGGTGCGGAACCGTTCCCGGTCAAAACCGTGCGTGTCCTGGGACGGGCCGAACGAGGTGAAGAGCGTGTCTTGGAGAAGCCGCTGGAGGATGAGCGGCAGCACGTGGCTGGTCATGGGGTAGCCGAACGTATTCGACGCTCCGGCACCCAGGAAGAAGGCTGTTTTCATCGGGCTTGGCCAGACCCTACTGCGGCTGCCCGATCGGACAAGTAAACAATCGGGCCCGACTGCAACGGCCCGTGCGGAAGAGCCCTTCAACAGCGTGGGCCAGGACGAGGCCGGCGAAAGCCGAACGCGGCTCGCGGAGTCGATCGCCGCTGACAGCGCACGCGGTTGATCGGCGAAGGGGCGTGAAGCTCCTCCTGAACACGCGTCAATGCTCACTCCCCCGGAAGTCGCACCGGACAACCGACCGGGAAGCCTTTCAGTCGCTCGTTAAATCGGTCGGGGGTGGCAGCGCCAGCAATTCCACCGCCTGGAGGGAACGCGCGGACTTCTCGACGACATCGACGGCCTGGATTTCCTTGTCGGAGGCCGCCCCGAGTTCCTTGAACCGCCGCGCCGTCACCAGGACGCGGCTCTCGAGCGAGCCAGCTGCCTTGTTGTAGGCCTCGACCGCACCATCCAGTTTGCTGCCCACCGCGGCAAAGTGCTCCGCCATCACCCGCATCCGTTCGTAGAGGTCGCGACCGAGATCGCTGATGGCCTGCGCATTGGCGGCGATGCGCTCCTGTCGCCAGCCGTAGGAGACCGCCCGCAACAAGGCGATGAGGGTCGTGGGCGTGGCCAGAATCACCTTCTGCTCGACCCCGGTCTCGATGAGGCCGGGATCCTGCTCGAGCGCCGCACTGAAGAACGTCTCGCCCGGCAGGAACAGCACCACGAACTCGGGCGCGGGCTTGAACTGTTCCCAGTAACCCTTCGTCGACAGTTTGCCGATATGATCCGAGACCTGCCGCGCGTGCCGTTTGAGGTGCGCCAACCGGGAGGCCTCGTCCGGCGCGGTGAGCGCGTCGAGATAGGCCTGCAACGGGCACTTGGCGTCCACGACGACGTTCTTGCCCCCGGGCAGCTTCACCACGAGGTCCGGACGCAACCGGCCTTCGCCCGTGGTCATCGATTCCTGCTGGTAGAAGTCACAGTGGTCCACCATGCCGGCGACCTCGACCACGCGCTTGAGCTGGATCTCACCCCAACGTCCCCGCACCTGGGGAGCCCGCAAGGCCTGGACAAGGTTGGCGGTCTCGGTCTGCAACTGGCCTTGCGAGGTGGCCAGGGACCGCACCTGTTCGGTCAGGGCCGCGTAAGCGGACGTGCGTTCCTTCTCGATCGCTGCAATCTTGCCGTCGACCTTCTCCAGCGATTCCTTGAGCGGCTTCACCAATTCGTCGATCGCCTTCTGGCGGGCGCCCAGATCGGTTTGCGCCGTCTTCTGAAACGACTCGAGGGCGGTCCTGGCCAAATCGAGGAACGTCTGGTTGTTGCTCTTGAGCGCCTCGGATGACAACGCCTTGAAGGCATCGCCCAGTTTTTGCTGAGCCTCGTTGAGGAGCGCCAGTTTCTGCGCGGAGGCTTTGCGCTCCTCCTGAAGCACGGTCTGCAGTTCGGCCTGCGCGGCGCGAAGCCTCGAAAGTTCGGCCTGCAGGTCCGTCAATTCGCGCGCCTTGGTGCGCAACTCAGCCTCCAGCTCAGGAATGCGGGTGTTCTTCTCCTCCGCGGCCGCGCGCCGTGACAACTCCGCGGTGAGTCCGGCCTGCAGTCGGGTCCGGTCATCGCCGGCTTTTTCCAGCGCGGCGTTCAAACCCTGGATCTGGGCCTCCCTCGCCTGCAGGGTGGCGTTGAGGCCGGCGCGTTCCGCCTCGGCGGCACCACGCCCCTGCTCCGCCGCAACCCGGATCCTGCCGCGAAGGACGAGGAAGACACCGGTCCCGCCGAGGGCGAGTCCCAGGCCAAGCAATACCAGGGTGGTCAGGAGATCCGTCATGGTGCCGGTGCGGACCACGGTCCCTGGAGTTTGCCGTCAAGCAACATGGGGTGAGGGTGCGACGGTCGTGGCTGGACGGCAACCGTTACCTGTGCACGGCTCCACCCGGCGGGATTCACGTCTATGTGCCCCTCAAACGCGGCCCGACGCAGAAGGAAGTGTGGACCGTGGCCAAGACCATCGCCCAACAACTGGCAAGGCTCGAACCGGCGCGGATCACGGCCGAAGACCGCATCGCCAAGCGTCCCGCGGGGCACGTACTGGTCGACTATCACCAGAACGCCTGGGGCCGGACGCTTGCCTCCGTGTATTCCGTCCCGCCAAAGCCGTTGGCGACGGTATCGACGCCCGTCACCTGGGCGGAAGTGCGACAGGGCATCCGGCTCGAGGATTTCCGCCTGGAAACCGTCCCGGAGCGACTCGACCGACGGGGTGATCTCTGGAAGGCCCTCCATCAGCCCGAGGGCCGGGTTTCGTTGCCCGCCTTTGTGCTGGATGGCGAGATCGCGGTGCTCGTCAGGGCGCGTTTCTCTTTTGACGATCTGCTGCAACGCATCCATCCCGCGGCGAGCCGGAGATGCCGGGGTCCTACTTCAGTTCGAGGTCCGCAGGACGGACGTTCTTCGTGAACTTGCCGAAGCCGAAATACAGCGGCTTGAACTCGCCGACAGTCGCGGCGTCGGCTTTCTCCGGAACTTCGAGGCCGGTCAGCCAATAGCTCGCGTTCACGAGGAGTCGCCGCAAGTCTTCGCTTTGGAAGTCCACGGCCGCGCCGATCGTGGTGGTGAGAGAACGCGTCGTCTTTCCGTTGGGCCAGGCGTAATCGCGCGTCCAGACGAGCGGCATGAGCGACTTGCGCCAGTTGGGGGCGTCCTCGGGCTTCATGCCTTTGAGCACCAAGCCGTGCATCAGGACGGTGTCGGTGGGCTTCAGATGGATGACGCCGTACACGTCCGTGGGCCCGAACACATCCTGGACGCCACGCAGGACGGGGTGCTTGGCGTTGGTCCCGTCGACTAGCCCGCGCGTGGCTTCGGTGCCGTGGTCACCATGATGATTGATCCAGGTCTCGCCGAGCACCTGCTGACCGAAACCGCCGGGCCATTCCTTGCTGGCAAAGTCCCACTTCGCGAAGGGGCTCTGTTTGTGGCGCGTGTAGTTGAAGGCGTGCGTCGCGGTGCGGATGGCGATGATCGGCTTGCCGGATTGCAGGTAATCGACGAAGTGCTGCATGTCGCGATCCGGGAGTTCCCGGAAACGCCACGCGGTGATGGCCAGGTCCGCCGAACCGAGCAGGTGCATGCCGGGAATGTTGGTCTGGTTGATGGGGTCGATGGTGCCGTCCGCGGGATTCACCGAGAAGAGCACGGTGCATTTGAATCCGTGGCGCTGGCTGAGCAGCTTGCCAAGCATGGGCATGGATTCCTCGGATCGGTACTCCTCATCCCCGGCCAGGAGGACGACATGCTTGCCGTTGGCCTTGCCCGCCGGCGGCGCGTAGGTGGTCCAGTCGGCGGCATTCAGGACGGAAGCGGCGAACAAACCAGTGAGGATGGCGGTCAGGCGTTTCATGGCTGGAAGTCTGCAACAAGGCGGAGAAAAAGCGACCACGAAACCGACCCGGCGCTTCGCCCCGTGACTTCGGTTTCCCCGGGAGGCGCTCTTGGCACGCCGTCAGGAGCGCGCACGGCCTCACCGAAAGAGCGCACATCGCTTCTCATTGCCTCGTGCTTGGCCTTGCGTCTGATACGGATTGAACACCCACGGGGTCGAACTCTTCACCCGCCTGCGCCAACGCTGTGCCCAGCGCTTGATCCGCATGCGCGCCCTGGACCCCTTCCGGCTCCGCTTCTCTCCGGCGAGCGCATCGAGCCGGCGCGGCTAATTTTCATGGGCTGGGGAGCGCAGGCGGCTCGCCTGCCGCCTTCGGCGGCCCGCCGAAGGCACATGGCTCCCCATCCCTGCCGATCACTACCGCCAGCCTCCGGCTCCCAGACCCGTGAGAGATTCGCGACGGGGAGTCATCAACGGCGGCTCGTGGTGGGGAAGAATGTCAAATTGTCAAGGTTTGACCCCACTGCGGGTCCGGAAATAGCGCGCTTCCTGGGTCGGTGTGAACAGGTAGGAAGGCGCCGAGGCGCCCGGGACATCCGTCCAAACCCCGGTGACCACCGACGCCTCCTGCAAAACGCCCGCCCCCCAAACCACCTCAACCTGGCTGCCGGCCCGCCGGATGGCCAGCGGCGTCTCCGCCCCCCCGCTGTACCCGAAGGGCCGCGGCACCGTGCTCAACAGGCCTGACTTGCTCAGGTAGAAGTCGTCGAACAACGCGCTGTCCGTCTCGCTGTTGCTCCCGATGTAGAGGCGCGCAAGCGGATCGGTCGGCAGCCCGCCCGTCAGCGAGTCGTCCAGGTCAAGGTCGCGGTCGCTCACGAAGTCGGCGAAAAGCGTGGTGCGCTCCGCATCGCCCTCCTTCTGGAGGTGGACCGAGAAGATGTCAGCGTCCTCGAGGCCCCGGTCATCGAGCGGCACGTTGGTGACGTCAATCCAGACGGAATACACCGCCCCGGCTTCGAGCGCGCTGGCATCGAACGTGGGTGCCGAGCCCGGACCGTTGCGGGCGGCCAGAACCCAGGCCCCCGGCGCCTGGGCCGCGTCGTTGGCGGTGGCCAGGATGACGGGTCCGGTGTTGCCTTCGAGCTGGTAGAAGAACTGGGCCGCCTTGTCGGTGATCCCCACGATCTGGCGCAGGACCGAAAGCGGATTGGCTTGCGGGATCATCCGGAAGAACAGCGTGCGGCTCTCGTTGGGTGCGATGGCCAGCCCCCCCAAGCGCAGGTAGGCGCCACTCGGATTCAGCGTGGTTTTCACCATGCGGTTGGCACCGTTAGGAAGAACCACGGCCGCCGAGCTGGCGTACATGTCAATCCACCACCCGTTGGCGCCCAGCAAGCCGGCCGGGTAGGCGTCGAAGTTGTCGAGGAGGCTCCAACCCGACGCAATCCCGTCCACGACGCGCACGGTGTTGGTTGCGGTGACGAGGTCGGTCCCGCGCTTCACGGTCAGCACGAAGGTCGTCGTGCTGGTCAGGGTCACGTTGGTGGAGCCGATGCCCGAGGCGGTGAGCGCGGTGACATCCCCCAAGGGCTCGATCTGGACCTGCGTGGCATTGGCCGGCACATCCCAACGCAAGGCGACGGCGTCGCCGGTGGCCACGGCCGGCAGGTCGGACTTGAACGCGTTCACGACCAGGGGCGTGAGGCGGCTGGGCGGGTTGGTGATCGGCCCGGTTTGAAGCAGCGCAACCTCTTCCGCGGAGAGCGGGCGTTCCCAGATCGCAACCTCGTCGATCGATCCGGTGAAGAACTGGCCGGGCGTGGCCCGGGCGAACGAGGCGAGCGCCGTGTTGTTGGGCGTCACCGGATAGACGGGGTTGAGGTTGCCTGCCCCATCCTGGACGCCATCGATGTAAAGGGTGGCCTTGGGAGCCCCGCCGACGTCGCGCTGGACCCACACGACGTTGTGCCAGGTGTCGTCCCAGACGGGAGTGCTCGAGAGCCGGTGATCCCCCGCGGGCTGGCCGGCATTGCTGCGGACGAACCCGTCCAGGGAGGCGGAGTTGTTGAGCATGCCCATGCAAAAGGCGGGGTTGTTGCCCAGGGTGGAAGCCTCGGCAAATGCCCAGCCACCCGAGGCCGGCAGGGCCTTGGCCCAGAAGGACACCGTGAAATTCGAGCGGGCGTAGGCCGGGAGGGCGTCGCCGGGGTTGTGGATTCGGCGGGCGAACTGGGAAGCGGTCTTGTCGAAGGCCAGGGCCTGGCCCCACTTGCCCTCGACCACGTTCGAGCTGCCCATGTTATGGACAGTCAGATCGTAGGCGCTCACCAGGTCGGGGGTCTTCACGCCCACGATTGCATCGAGCGGCCACAAGGCGACCAGGCCGTTGGTCAGATTGGGCCCGCTGAAGGCGTTCACGGTGACCTGGGCCACCACGCTGGTGGCGCTGCCGGCATCGTTGGCGACGATGACCCGGTACAGGCCGCTGTCCGCCGGCGTCGCGTCGGTGAAGGCGAGGTTCGCTGTGGTTGCGCCGGCCACATCCACCCCGTTCTTCTGCCACCGGTAGGTGAGCGGTCGGGAGCCGTACCCGAACGTGGTCAGGGTGACGGAATCTCCCGCGAAGAGGTTCGTCGCGTTCGCCGGGTGCTGGGTGATGACCGGCGCGAAGCGAGGCACGGGCACGGCGAGGCTGTTGGTCTTCACCTCCTGGATTTCCGCGGGACTCAAGGCCCGGGCCCAGAGGGCCACGTCGTCCACGGCGCCCTGGAAGAACAGGTCGATCGTGCCGTTGCGGCTGCGGGCGCCGAGCGTGACCAGGTCATACAGGGCGTTATTGGCGTAATTGGGCACGTAACTGGTGGTGTAAGCGGCGTTGCCATCCACGTAATGCGTGAACGCATGCGAGTCGGCGTCGTACGTCATCGCCACGTGATGCCACGTGTCGTCCAGCGACACGTCCGCCACCGCGGGCATGTTGACCGGGTTGTTGCCGCTGGCATCGCGGACGTAGACGGCGGTGCTGCCTGAGTTCGCCCGGGCGGTGAAGGCCGTCAGCGGGGTGCCGCTCAGGCTGGAGCTCTCGACGAGGTAGTAGTTGCCGGCAGGCTGGCTCGGGGCTTTGACCCAAAGCGCCATCGTCCAGCTGCCCTGGCGTGAGATCGGCAGGCCCGAGTCAGCCTCCGGAAGCGCCTGGTACGTGAGGTAGCTCTGGACGCCGTCGAACGCGATCGCGTTGCCGAACCGGCCGGACACGACCGCACTCGCCACGTCCATGTCGATCCCGGCAAGGTCGTTGCCCCCGACCACGTCCGGTGTGGTCACGGGGAAACCGCCGCTGGTGGAATTGAGCGGCCAGTAAGCCACGAGCCCTTCACGGACGTCGGCACCCAACGCGACGGAGCAAGACACGACCACCGAGGTCACCACGGGAAGCAGAATGCAGGTTTTCATGAGACGAACCAACCGGCCGTCGGCCTGTCGCGAGCGAACGGTGCCACTCCGCCCCCGCTTGTGGAGGCAGAGCACGCCGGCTCAAGGCCGTTGCGGGCGTTTGTAAAATGCACCGCAGCTTAGCGTGCCGGCTTGCGGACACCATTGTCCGAAAGGACAAGGACACCGCTACTCGAGATGGACGAGCCCGCGCTGAACCGCGATGGAAACGAGTTCGGTGCGATCGGCCGCCCCCAGCTTCGCGAGAAGACTGCGGACGTGGGCCTTGGCCGTGAACTCGGTGAACTTGAGAATGCGCGCGATGTCCTTGTTCGTCAGTCCCTTCACCACGAACGGCAGCACCTCGCGCTCCCGGTCGGTCAGTTCTCCGAAAGTCGAGCGTTCCTCGAGCCGCCGTTGGACTTGCGGGGGAATATAGCGCTCGCCACGCGCGGCCGCCGCAATGGCCTGCAGCAGTTCCGGTCCGGGAACGCTCTTCAACAAGTACCCGCAGGCACCGGCCTCGAGAGCGCGGTGGATGTCCTCGTCGCCGTCATACGTGGTCAGCATGAGCACACGCGCCGCCGGGTATTCCTGGCGGATGCGGCGCAGCGCCACGATTCCCGTCTCGTCGGGCAGGCGCAGGTCCATCAAGGTCATTCCGGGCTCGTGCTCCCGGAACGCCTGCAGGGCGGACGCGGCATCGGCAGCCTCCGCCACCACGCGGAAATCCCGCCGCAGGCTCAGCACCGCCTTGAGCCCGGCGCGGAAGACGAAGTGATCGTCGACGATCAACAGCGTGAGGGGCGGGTCGAAGGTGGTCATGGCTCAGGAGGCACGGAGGACGGCGGCCGGGACCTTCAGGCGCAACCGGGTGCCGCTTCCGGGCGCCGAAACGATCTCGAGTTCCGCCTCGAGGGCAAGGGCGCGTTCCCGGACACCGCGCAGGCCGAAGCGCCCGTCGGGCGAGGGCGCCGAGGGATCAAAGCCGCGGCCATCGTCCCCAACGCACAACTCGACGCCCTCGGGACTGAACTGGAGCCGGATCTCGATGCGGGCAGCGCCGGCATGCTTGAGCGCGTTGGTCACGCCTTCCTGGGCGACCCGAAAGAGGTGGCTGGCGACGCCCGGCGGCACATGGACAGGCACCCCGGCACAACGCACCTCCACCGTGGGTCCGGAGGTGTCCTGGAGGGCTTTCCCCATTTGTTGCAGGGCGTCCGGGAGCGTCGCTTCCTCGAGCTTCACCGAACGCAGATTCCAGATGGAGCGGCGCACTTCCGACTGGCTCTCACGCAGTTGCTCCGTGGCCGCGACCAGCAGCCGCTCCGATTCCTCGGGTTGCTCGCGGAAGAAGCCCCGCGCGGCATCGAGTTGCAGGGCGGTGCTGGCGAGCGTCTGCTCGAGCGTGTCGTGCAAATCCCGGGCGAGGCGCGTGCGCTCCGCTGTCAGAAGGGCAAAGTCCGCCTCCGCGGCATGTCGGGCCGTCAATTCCTCGTGCCATTCGCCGGTACGGGCGCTGAAGCGCTCGGCCAGCCGGTCGCGGGCGAGGCGCAATTCCTCGCGTGCGGTGCGCAGGGCGGCGTTCTTGCGGGCAAGCACCACCGCCGTGAGACTCGTGAGTCCGAGGAGAACCAGGGTGCCCAGCAGCCCTCCCACCACCGTGGCCGTGAGCTGCGGCGACCTCCACCAGGGGGGCACGCGGAGCAATTCGATGTCGGCGAGCGTCCGGGCGTGCAGCCGGAGGTGCTGCGGGAATGAAGCCATGGTGGATCGCTGGCTGGGCAACACCACCGGTTCGGTCACCCCGGTCACGGCCAACTCCGCACCCTCGCGCAGCCAGGCCGGGTAGGTCGCCGCCGCGGCCGGGAGCCAGGCCTCGAACTCGCTTTCATCCTGCCGCAACGTCAGAACCCAGCTCCCCTCGCCGGGACGTGGCCGGCTGACGAGCACGCCGCGGAGGCGTTGAAGTTCGCACGGGTGCTGCAAGGCACCGGGCAAGGAGCCCGCGACCGGCGTCGGCGGCGGACCCGCACCGAGCTTCCGCAGCACCGCCCGGGTCAGCCACAGCGAGTTCTCGCGCATCTGGGGAAAGCCGAACAACTCGACCTCGTCCCCGGGCGACAAGGCCTCCCCCTCGAGCACCTCGACAAACAACCCGCTGGTGGCATCCCGCACCGCCAGTCGACGGCCGGCGTGACGGCCGATCAAGTGTCCCCGCAACCGGACGCGGTGTTGGGGAAACCCGCCGGGGGCGTAATGAAACAGGGAACGAATCGTGACCACGGGCAGGGTCTCGACCGGGCGGGCTGGTGTGACCACCTCGAGATCCCGGTCGGACTCCACCACGACAATGGGCGCCAGGAGCTGCCGCTGCCAGCTGAAGACTCCTGCCGCCACGCCACGGACGATCACCTCCGCGTCCACCAGGTTCGTGCTCGCGGCCTGGTAGGCATCGACGCGAATCAGCACGTCATGGCCGCCCGAGCGCAGTTCGATGGCGAGGTGGGCCTGCTCAGTGCGAAAGCCCGGCACCGCCGACCGCACCACCCCCGCCAGTTCGACGCGCCGCGAGTCGTAACGCCCCGTGGCCAAAGCCGCGGCGCTGACCGGCTCCGGCGGCGGCAGTTCGCCACGACCCAACTTCTCGAGCCGGCTGGCCAGGATCACGGGCGCGTAGTCTCCCGCGCCAGTCTCGCCTTCGATCCGGAGCCGATCGCCGGGCTCCACCTCAGGCTTGAGGCCGCGCAAATTGACGTAGACACCATCCGTGGCGTCCTGCACGCAAAGCCCGTAGCCGAGTTGCCGGTGGTAATGGGTGACGACGGCCTCCATGCGTACCGGAAGCCGACCCGCCGCGATTTCCGGCGGCAGGGAATGCACCCCGACGGCGTTGGTGAGGGGGAGCGGAGGGTGCGGCGGCACGGCGGCCGCGGCCCCGTCAGCGAAGGCGACCAACCCGCTGCGAAGCGAGAGAAGCGCGATCAGTTCCCAGAGGATGCACCGTGACCATGGACCGGTCCCGCCGGGTCGGGGGACCCGGCCTACAGGTTGTAGGCCCGGTGCCCTCACCGGGCGGGTCAGGCAAAGCTCCTGGTTCCTGGCGGACCTGCTCATCGGTCATGAACCGGACCGCGGCCGGTCCCCCGGCCGCAGCGTGTACGAGCAATCCGTGCTGCTTGTCCAGGCCTCAACGCCCCGCGGCGTTCATAGCCGCTGCGACCGCGGAGCGGTCGTGGTCCGGGAAGGGCCAGGCTCATGGGGAGCATTGACGCGAAACGGTTGGCGCGCAGCGGAGCCATGAACGGGTGAGGAGCGCGGGCTTCAGCCCGCAGGGACGTCCCCTGACCGGCGCGGCTTCCGGCGGACTGAAGTCCGCGCTCCGGGGCAGGTTCATGGGAACCCACCTGTTCCTTGCGGACCTGCTCCGTGACCATGAACCAAAAAGCGCCGCTAAAGCGGACGCACTCCAAACGCTTCGCGCCGCTCCAAGGCACGTCCGGGGCCGCGAAGCGCCTGGAGTGCGGGGATTCATCCCCGCTTTTCGGGGGAGGTCCATGGGACGGCAACCGGTGCCGGCTCAGAGAGCCCATCCGGATCGGTACTCCCGATGCAGCAGCTTGTTCGCGGCCTCATCGCCAGGGAACCGTCCGGCCGTCCCGTCCCAGACCAGGGGGCGCTGCGCTTTGACCGCCACGTTTCCAAGCAAGCAGACCTCGGTCAGCGGCCCGGCATGGTCCACGAAGTTCGAGCCGGCCGCGGTCCCGCCACGACAGGCCTCAACCCACTCGCGGTAGTGCCCGGGGGACCGTGGCAGGGTCTTGGCCGGTTTGCGGTACGAGGCCATTCGCGATTCGGGAAAAACCCGGTCGCCCATGAGCACGCCCTTCTCGCCGATGTAGATCACATCCAGCATCGGGTCGTCCGGCTCGAGGGCCGCGGGACGAGGCGGTCGCAAGCCACCGTCGAACCATGACAGCACGAGCGGCGGCATGTCCTCTCGCGCTGGAAATTCAAACCGCGCGAGGACACCCAACGGGTAGACCTCCGAGCCGAGCTTGGTCGAACTCGCCTCGATGCGCGTGGGGTGCCCCAGCTTGAGCGCTTTGAACACGGTCGAGAGCTTGTGGGCGCCAAGATCTCCCAGGAGACCGGTGCCGAAGTCCCACCAGTTGCGCCAGGTCCACGGATGGTATTCGGGGTGGTACGGCCGTTCCGGGGCGGGGCCGAGCCACAAATCCCAGTCAAGGCCCTCGGGAACGGGGGGCGTTTCCCGGGGCCGGCCTTCGCCTTGCGGCCAGTTCCAGAACCGGGCCGGGGACCAGACCTGGACCTCGTGCACGGGTCCGACCGCCCCATCCGCGATCATCTCGCGCACGACCCGGGCGCTCTCGTCGGCCTGGCCCTGGTTGCCCATCTGGGTGGCGACCCCGGCCTCACGCGCGGCGGCAGCGACCCGGCGCGCCTCGTGCACGGTGTAGGTGAGAGGCTTCTCGCAGTACACGTGCTTGCGCCGCTTGAGCGCGGCCATGGTGATCACCGCGTGCGAATGGTCGGGCGTCGCGATCATCACCGCATCGACGTCCTCTCGCTCGAGCAATTCGCGGTAATCGCCATAGGCCTTGCAGGCCCGGTACTGCCCGGAACGCTGCTGGCCGGCGTAGGTCTCGTCCACGGCGCGCCGGGCGGGTTCCCGGCCACAGATCCGCCGGTCGCGGCCTTGCTCCCAGTTCCACGAGAAGTAGCCGCCGCTTTCGCGGTTCACGTCGCAGACGGCCACCACCTGCATCTCGGGACAAGCCTGCAGGGCCGCAAGGTTCTGCATCCCCTGCCCTCCCACGCCGATGCCCGCGAGCGTCGTGCGTTCATTCGGCGACACCTGCCCCACGCCCCCGAGCACGCGCCGCGGCACGATGCTGAGGGCGCCGAACGCACCCGTGGCCTTGAGAAAGCCACGACGTGAAAGGCCCGCCGCAGAGAGCCAGGACGGCAGGGGTGCGGATACAGGAGCAACGGTTTTCACGGCCGAAGCTTAGGAGGTTGCACGGTTGCGTCAACGCGGCGCGTCACCGGGCGCTTACCGCCGGGCATCCAGCCCCTGCCACCGATGCGTCCAGGCACCCGGCCCCGCGCTCTTCACGACAAAGCCCTCTGCTTCACGGCGGGCTTCCAGCGCCAGGTTGTTTTCGTCGGCCTGATAACGGGCCGGGAGGAGGCCGGCTTTCACCAGCGTCGCCAGCGATTCGGGCAACTCGCCGTACGCGAGCCGGTAGGCATAGACGGCGCGGCCGATGGCCAGTCGGATGAAATGCGCCTCGTGGTGGGTCTTCACTTCCCGGGTTGCAGGCGGCGGCAGACGCAGGAGCCGGAGCATCTCCACGGCGACGGGCCGCACGCGGCCGCTGGCATCCGCGACCGAACGCAGCGCCAGCTCATGGTCGCCTGCCTTGAGCTCGAGGGTTCCGAGCGCGAGGTCCACTTCGTCCTCCTCGACGGCAGTGAAGGGCGCAGCCGGGACCACCACCTTCCCATCCAGTTCGACGTCGCAAGCGCCGAAGCCCGGACCGGTCATCGCGGTCAACCGAACCGCGTATTGCCCGTCCGCGGCCGCCTGAAAGGGCATGGTGAGGCGCGCACCGGGCTGGGTGTTGGTCCAGACCAGGATGGGGCGGGCACCGAACATTCCCGCAAAGCCGACGTGGGGCCGGACGGCGTTGCTCGCCTTGGCCTCGGTGAATTTTCGCACCAGATGCATCCGCTCCCACGGCACCCTTCGCCGGGCGTAGTCGGCGAGCGGTTCGGACGGCTTCGGTTCGCCGGTCTGGTACCAGAACGCCACGCTGCTGATGAAGTCCGGCCGTTCGAGGAAGAAGCCTTCGATGTCATCGGCGTGATTCCCCTTGTGTTCGAGCGTCACGCGCAGTGACTGGCTGAAGCCGACCGGGTCGGGAATGTGCCAGCGATAGCCCACGCCGCTGTCGCCGGCGAAGTCCCCTTGCCATCGGGGCTGGCCGAACCACGGGCCAGTGCGGGTGCGAAAGCCCCAGGCGTCGTTGAAGTAATCCTCGGCTCCGGTGCCCTGGAGGCTCGGAACCGGCTCGCCGTCGATGTAGAAGAAATCGTCGCCTTCGCCCCACCAGCCATCCTGGCCCAAGGTGACGGACATGACGGTGCCGACATACTGTCCCTGCCCTTGCAGGTCGGCGATGAGATAGTCCTGTCCGGCCCGGGCCGGGAAGGCCTGGCGATAGCGGGCGTGGAAGTAACCGGTATCGGGTGGCAGTTCGTCGAGTTCGGTCCAATCCACCTGCCAGTACAATCCGGCGGTGCGGTCGGGATTGTCGTTCGACACCACCAGGCGGGCCGATTTCGCGAACGGCATTCGCCAATAGCAGCTCAGGGCACCCGTGGGTGAAACCTGAACCGGGATGCTCTCGACCGTGGCGGGCTTGCCCTGCCCCACCGCGAAGAAATCCCCAAGCGGCGCCTCCACGCCGGGCTCCGTGCGGCCGTCCCAGTAGATGCGGAGACTGAGGGCGTCGAGTTCGTTGACCCGGCCGGCGTGACTGGTGAACCAAAGGTGGGTGATGACGCCTGGCCCTTCGAGCAGGGGCATCTCGAGGCTCTTCCCCGGCGGCAACAGGGTCATGTCGAGATTCGCGTCGTTCCACTTGGGGAGTTCGTTGCTCGAGATCCTCCGGTTCCGGCCGACAGGTGGCGCGGTCAAGCGCCCCAACACGTCACCGCCACGCAAACCGGCCGGCGCGGCAACGTTCTGCATCGAGGAAGCCACGCCCGCGCCGGGGCCTGCCTGCGGGCTAAGGCCCGCGCTCCTCACGGGTTCATGGTCACGGCGCGTGTCCGCCAGGCCAAGGGAACTTCCCAGGCCTCCAGCCCGCGTCGCGTAGTCCACCCAGGCGGCGTCATTCATGTACGCCCCGGCATAGGCATACGGCATCCGACCATCGCGTCCGTCGCCCCCGCTATTACGGAAGCGGAACAAGCCCCCACCCGGCTGAGCCGCATCATCCTCATAACCGATCAACAGCACGCTGTGTCCGTCGTACACGGCGTCCGGCGCGCACATCTGCAGCACGCCATCAATCCACGCCGCCTGTTTGGGCCAGCGGAATCCCCCACAGACCGGCCATCCTTGGGCCAGCGAGCTCTTGATGGCCGCCAGGTGCTCCCCGGTGAGGCCGGTGTTCACGTCCCATTCCTTGATCCAATGGAAGCGCAGGTCATGAAACAGCCGCGTCCGGGCCTCGAGGACCGCCTCCGTGGGGGGAATCAGGGCGGGGTTGAATTCAGGGCGATAGGGCAGATCCGCTTCGGTGCAGAGCCCGTAGCCTTCGAAGCCGCTCCACAGGTCGGAGAAGAACCCGCCGTCGTGACGATCCTTCCCCACCTGGTTGGCAGCCCAGTTCAAGAATTCAACACTCAGGCGCGTGCCGTGGCCTTGTCGACGTGCGAGCGCGAATTCGAGGGCGCCATTCACGGTGAAGGCCGAGCACGTGGGGCGGGAGCCTTGCTGGCGCCGCGACAGCCCCCAGGAGTCGAACTGGGGCCGGAGATCCACGCTCCCGGGCAGGTCATCGGCCACGAGGATCGGCGCCACCAGCGCCCAGAGGATCACCATCCATGCCCTCCCTCGAGGTAGGGCGGGCACTCCGTTGCCCGCCGCGCGTGAGCGTTCCTCGGTTTTGCCGCTAGTCACCGTAAACCGGCGCAACCTCAAGTGCATCATGCCGGGAGCTTCCGCTGCTCCCACGCGCTCGACAAGGCGAATGGTCGGTCGAAACCCGTGCAGGGTTGTCATCGGGGAGACTGGTTTAGAAGGACGCATCGAAACTCTGAACAAGAAGCGCCGGTGAACCGGACGCACTCCAGGCGCTCCGCGTCGCTTCAACGCACCTCCGGAATCGCGAAGCGTGTGGAGTGCGGGGGTTCACCCCCGCTTTTCCTAGCCATGTCGGGGGACTCGGCTTGCAGGTTGCAGGCCCGGGGCCCTCGCTGGCGCGCCGGATGCGGCAGGCAGCGGAGTGCCCGCCCTACCGGAAGGGGCGGGGTCAGGGGAAGTTCCCTTGGCCCTGAGGCCATGCGCATGGTCCATGAACCGGTGAGGCGCGCGGGCTTCAGCCCGCAGGGACGTCCCTTGGCCGACGTGGCTTCCTGCGGACTGAAGTCCGCGCTCCTGGGTAGGTTCATGAGCAGGCAGCCTCTCCGCAGGCAGGGATTGCCACCGACGCGCGGGGGTTCGATACTGGCCATCCATGAGCGCGCCCCGCCCCGGATCGCCGGCCGATGCCGCCCTGCTGGAGAAGCAGGCCGCGGCATTCCTGGCCGAGGGCAAGTTCCGCAAGGCGCGTGATGAGGCGAAGCTGCTCCGCAGGCTCGCGCCCGACCGGGCGCTGCCCATCCTGGTCCAGGCGAACCTGGGTCTGGCGCGCGAGATGATGGCCAAAGGCCAGGTTTCCGAAGCCGAACAGGTGGTGGCGTATCTGGCCACCCTCGTCCCCCCGGCGCAGTTGAACAGCTTGCGCCTGGAACTGGCCGGACGCCGTGGGCACACGGAGCAAGCGGTGGCGGGTGCGTTGCAGATGCTGACGGATCCGGGAGCCGCACTCCCCGCCGTCGAACGCCACCGTCTGGCCGACCTGCTCGTTCTGTCGGACGGTGAACCGGTGCCCCGCAACCCTCGAGAGCAGGAACTGGTGGCGGAACGAGCGATTGTGCTGGAGGCGCTGCGAGCCATCGCCACCCAATCCTGGCAGGCAGCCCAGGACGCGCTGCGGCCTCTCCCGCAACGCTCGGGATTAAGCCACTGGAAGAACTTTCTCAAAGGCCTGATCGCCTTCTACCAGGGCGACGGCTCCCGGGCCGCGCGGTACTTCGCCGAACTGCCGTCGGACACCGTCCCCACCCGGGCGAGCGGCATTTACCAGCTCTGGCTCGAGCGAGCCGCAGCCCTCCCGACCGGGCCCTTGCCCACCGCCGGCGTGATCGATCAACTCGCGCAGCTATGCGGGTATGGCGGCGTGGGACCGGTGATTGCGCGTGCCGATCAACTCTGGCGTCAAGGCAAGGCCGCGGAGTCGTACCGGGCGATCGCCGACAAGCTGCCCGGGTTCCCTTCCGAGCAACCGGACCTCGCCGGGGCCTTCACGGATTTCTACTTCAAGGCGCTGGCCCAAGCCCCCCAACTCAAGCGAACGGACCTGATGACGGCGTTCGACCGCTGGCTGTGCGACGAACGGCCTGGCCGCACCCTCGAGCGGGCCCTGATGCTGCGGGTGATGGCTCAAGCTGCCGAGGACGGCCACCCGGAGTCTTTGAAAGAGGACTGGCATGGTTTCATCGATACCTACGCCGAACTCCACGGGCCCAACCCGCGGCTCGCCTCGCTGGTCCACACCCACCTCGGATTCGAACTGCGGCAGCGCATCCCCGCTCGTGGAGCCTCTTTCTTTCGTCCGGCAACCGTCATGCTGGACAGCAGCGGGGCGGTCGTTGCGCTCAAGCGCGCGGTGGAACTCGATCCTTTCAATCTGCGCGCCGCGATCGGGTTGTGCGACCTTTACGGGGAGCTCAAACAGACCCGCGAACACAACCGGTTGCTGGACGAGATGGTCGAGCGCTTCCCGGAGAACAAGGAAGTCCTGCTGCGGGCCGGACGACGTTGCCTCGATCGCCGGGCTTATGCCAAGGGGCTCGACTACCTGAACCGGGCCCGCCAACTCGACCTCCTCGATCCCGTCCTGCTCCGTCAGACCGTCCGGGGACTCTTCGGCCAGGCGCGGGAGCAGTTCAAGAAGGGCCGACCCGAGGCCGCGCGCGCGACCATGGACCGGGCAACCTCCCTGACCATCGGACGGCCCTCCGGGCTGGTGGCCGCCGCCTGGTGTCTCCTGGCCAGAAGGGCTGCGCTCGAAGACGCCGTCGGCGATCCAGAGCGCGCGCCCGACCTCCTGCGCGAGGCCGGCGACTCCCCTCCCTCGCCCGAGGCGCTGTGGTTCTATGCCCACATGGCACAAGTCGGGGACACCCCGCGTGGGAACTGGGATTTGACGGTCTTCGGCGAGAAGTTCCTGGCGTCACATCTCGGGGAGGCCTCGGCCGCGCGCGCGCTGGCCCTCGTCGAGATCCATGGGTTTTGGTCCGACCCGAAGGACGGACAATGCGCCTCCTGGATGGGGACGGATCTGGTCTGCCGGTATTTGAAAGCGGCCGAACAGAATCCCTTCACGGAACTCGACGTGCGGCGGCTGGGCGAGGCCGTGGGACCGTGTCACCCCAGCTTTGATCTGTCGCGGTTCGTGCGGAAGATCCTGGCGCAAGACCGCAAGAGTCCATGGTGCAACCTCTTCCGGTTGGCCGGTCGCCCGCTCCGCATCCACGACCGGCAATGGCAGTCCCGGTTGCGCTCCATTCGCCTCGAGGCCGACCGCCGGGGAGACACCGAAACCGCCCAGCGAGTCACGAAACTCCTGGACACGCCTCCGCCGCTTCCGTTGCCACCGCCACCGCTCCCTCTACCGCTGCCGCCTCCCAAAGCTGCCAATCCTTGGGACCTGGATCAAGCCGACGGTCCGTACGGGGAGGAGCCACCTCGCCCCGGCAACCGCCGGCCAACCCGCACCGAACGTTCGGGCAAAGCGCCACCGGATCTCCAGGACCCGGGTTCCTTGGTCGCACTCATGGCCACGCTCGCGGGCGTCCCCGACCACGCCCTGCCCGGCCTGCGGCAGGAACTCGTCAGGCAGGGCCTGCCCGGACCTCTCTTTGACATCCTCATCGAGGCGGCGCGGAGTGGCGGGCAGTTGCCGGATTCGCCCCCGTTCGGAAAGGTGGTGCCAAAACCTCCACCACCGCCCGACCCGAATCAGCTCGATCTGTTCTGACGATGAATCCCTACCTGATTCTCGGTGTGTCACCGTCGGCGGACGACGCGGCCATTCGTCAGGCCTACCTGGCTGCCGTTCGACAGTCGCCCCCGGATACCCACCCGGAGCGCTTCCAGGCGGTGAGTGCCGCCTATGACCGGATCAAGGACGAGTCCAGCCGGCTGCATTACCTGCTCTTCGATCTCGAATGCAACGCGGATTCGCCGCTGGACACATTCCTCCGCTTTGTCCGCGCGCGACCCCCCGAGCCGCTCCCCTTCGAGCGCATGCGAGAGTGGCTCCGCGGCACGCTGCCATCGTGAACACGAGCCCCAATCCCGCCGACGATCCGGAAACCGACTTCGGACGGCTCCCGCCGCCGGAGCCATGCCGTCGCCCTGAGGCAGCCTCGGGCGCCCCGGATCCCTCGTCAGGAATCGGGCAAAACGACTCCTCCGAGCCGGCGCGCGAGGAGGACCTCGCCCGCGACGCGTTCGAACTCGAACCCGACCCAGATGCCGATGCCGATGCCGATGCCGACGCCGAGGCGGAAGCGGAGGCGGTCGCCAGCGAACTGGCCGCGTGGAAGCAGCAGCTCCGGTTCGAATTCGAACGCTGGTTGAGCGCCCTGAACGACATCCCGGGGCCCGACGACCCGGACCTTGATCCTGCGGAGGCTCCGGATCTCTACGCCTTCTTCGAACAGCTGGCGGTCCTGAGCACGGAATCGCGGCGCTCGAACCGCCGCGCGGCCGAGGCGTTCAGTCAATGGGGCGAGGCCCTGCAGCGCCTTGAAACCGAGTTCAACCGGGTTCGGGAGCTGGCGACGACGAGTCTCGCGGCCCGCGGCCCGGGCGAGGCGCTGGCCCGGAGTCACTGCCTGGCCTTGATCGAGATCCTGGACCGGCTGCACCGGCTGCAAGCCGCTTTCGCCCAACCGCCGCCTGCCCGCTGGCTGGCCCGCGACGGCCCGTGGCGGCGTGCCTGGACGACTCAGCACCAGGCCTTCGGGATCGTCACGGATCACCTCGAGGGCTTTCTGCGCCAGGAAGGCGTGACGCGGCTGGAGGTGGTGCATCGGGTTTTCGACCCGTGCCGGATGGCCGCCGTCGCTGTCGATGCCCATTCCAGCCACCCGCCGCAGACGGTCCTCGAGGAAATCACCCGCGGCTATCTCTGGCGGGGCGAACTGCTGCGGGCGGCGCAGGTGAAGATTTCGCTCCCCGGTCCCAGCGCTACCACCCTGACGCCTCCCCCCCATGAATGAACCGATTGTCGGCATCGACCTCGGCACCACCAACTCGGAGATCGCCATCGTCCGCGAAGGCCGCATTGACGTCCTGGACGTGAACGGCGGGCCGATCCTGCCCTCGTGCGTCGGGCTGAATCCGGCCGGCGGTCTCCTCGTGGGCCAGGCGGCGCGCAACCAGCTCGTCGCGGCGCCCGATGCCACCATCCTCTCGATCAAGCGCAAGATGGGACAGGACGTGAAAGTATCGCTCGGCGGCCGCCAGTTCTCGCCCGAGGAAATCTCGTCGTTCATCTTGCGGGAACTCAAGACGGGCGCCGAACGCGCGCTGGGCCGGACGGTGCGGAAGGCGGTGATCACGGTGCCGGCCTTCTTCAACGAACGCCAGCGGAAGGCCACCCAGATCGCGGGTGAACTCGCGGGGCTCGAGGTCATGCGCATCTTGAACGAACCGACGGCCGCCGCCCTCGCCTACGGCGCCGGGCGCACCAAGGACGAACGCCTGCTCGTGTACGATCTGGGTGGCGGCACGTTCGACGTCTCGGTGGTGGTGGTCGAACAGGGCGTGGTCGAGGTCAAAGCCAGCCACGGCGACACGCAACTGGGCGGCGACGATTTCGACCAACTGCTGGTGGACCAGGCGGTCCTCGAGTTCAAGAAGCGGCACAACGTGGATCTGCTGGGGGATCCGAGGGCGTTGCGCCGGCTCAAAGTGGTCATGGAAGCCGCCAAGCGCCAATTGACCGATCAACCCCTGGTCATGGTCCGGGAGGAGTACCTGGACGGCCGCCATCACCTCGAACTGGAGCTCAACCGCCTCGAGTACGAGGAGATGATCCAGCACCTCCTCGAGAAGACGCTCGACTGCGTGCACCGTTCGCTCGAAGACGCCTGTCTGACACCCAGCCAGATCGATCGCGTGATGCTCGTGGGTGGAGCCACGCGCACCCCGCTGGTGCAACGCCTGCTCGCCGAACGGCTCCGGATCGAGCCGCGCTGGGAGATCGATCCCGATCTCATCGTGGCCATGGGCGCCGCCGTGCAAGGCGGGGTCCTCGCCGGCGAGAAGCACCACGCCATCCTGGTCGACATCACCCCCCACACGTTCAGCATGGCGGCCCTGCTGCATCGACCGACCGGACCGCGAATCCTCTGCACGCCGTTGATTCGCCGCAACACGCCCCTCCCGGCCGCGCACGCCGAGCTGTTCAGCACCGTCCACGACAACCAGGACAAGGTTCAGATTTCGGCGTACCAGGGCGAAAGCGAGGAACCCACGGAAAACGTCCTCGTCGGCGAGTTCTTCGTCGAGGGCCTGGGGAAGGTCCCGGCAGGCAACCAGGTGGTGGTGCATTTCGCCATGGACCTTAATGGCCTCCTCAAAGTCACGGCCACGGAAAAGGCCACCGGGTTTTCCAAGACAGTCACCCTGGACACACGAAGCCGGCGGGTGCTGGACCTCGAGGCCGCGCGCCGCAACATCGCGTCGCTGGTCCAGAGTCCGAAGCTCCCGCTTGACCCCGAGCCCCCGGAGGAGAGCGCCAGCGACCTTGAATCGGCCATCCCGCCACGGGGCGTAACTCCGCGCGGCCTCGAGACGCCGAGTGTGGACGCCAACCAGGAGAAGCTGCTCGTCACCGCGCGCGACCTCCGGAAGCGTGCGGACGCGCTCCTCGCCAAGAACATCAGCGCCACCGACGCCGAGGAACTCCGGAAGCTCATCCAGACGAGCATCACCGCCATCGGCGAGGGGAACTGGGATGCGTTGGAGGACGCCAACGACACCCTGTCCGACCTGCTCTTTTACCTCGAGGACTGATGCGGGACCAACCCGGCTCATCGCCAGGCGTGGAAATCGCCTGCCCCGCCTGCCGCAAATCCAGTCTCGTGAGCGACGCGGCGCAGGCCGCCTGCGCGCGCTGCGGTTGCGACCTGGGCACGCTGGCGCGGATCGCCGCGGCGGCGGACTCAAGTTGCCGGCGGGCGGCCGCCGCCCTCCGCCAGGGTGAGGCTGCGACCGCGTTGAGCCACGCGACCCGCGCCTGGGAATTGCGCCGCTCCCCAGCCGCCGCCGCCCTGGCTGCGCTTGCCTCGGCGGTGAGCGGAGATCTGACCGCAATACAGGAATGGCGGCTACGGTGGACGAAGTCCCGGGGGTGAGCCGCCCCGGACGAACTCGGCATGCAGCCGGGCGTAAAGACCGTCAGCCGCCAGCAACTCCTGGTGGGTGCCGCGCTCGGCGATGCGACCGTGGTCCAAAACCAGCACCAGGTCCGCCTGGCGGATGGTGCTCAAGCGGTGGGCGACCACGAAGGTCGTTCGCCCCTGGAGCAGCAGTCCCAGCGCGCGCTGCAACCGGGCCTCCGTCACGGTGTCGATCGCACTCGTGGCCTCGTCGAGGACCAGAATGCGCGGGTCGGCCAGCCAAGCGCGCGCAAAACAAACGAGTTGCCGCTGGCCGAACGACACGCCGGCGCTCTTTTCGCCCACCGGCGTTTCGAGGCCCTGCGGCAGCGACTCGATCAGGTCCAGGCAGTCCAGTCGTCTCAAGGCGTCCCGGACCATCGCCACTGACGCGTCCGGCCGCGCCAGCCGGATGTTCTCCAGCACCGAACCGCTGAACAGGAAGTTGTTCTGTTGGACCGCGCCCATCTGGCCGCGCAGCGATTCGCCGGTGACGTTCACGAGGTCGTGATCGTCCACCAGGACCGCACCCCGCGTCGGCAGATGGAGTTTCTGCAGCAAACTCACCAGCGTGGTCTTGCCACTCCCGGTTTGCCCGACGAGCGCCACCGTTTGCCCCGGCTCGGCCAGGAACGAAATGTCCACGAGCACCGGCCGCCCCGGCTCGTATTCGAAACCCACGTCCCGGAACTCGACCCGGCCCCGGATGGCGGGAAGGGGCCGGGCCTCCGGGGCGTCGCGCCAGGCCGGCTCGCGGTCCAGCAGTCGGAAGTACCGTTCGGCTCCCGCCATGGCCGTGAGCGCTTGCGTGTACTGGTTGCCGATCACCTGGACCGGCTCGAAGAACAGGTTGGCGAGGAAGAAATACATGACCAGGTCGCCGACCTCCATGTGGAGCCAGCCGGTCCCTTCCAGGGCTCCGTAGCCGCCCACGAGGGCCATCGCCCCGAGAAAGAGCTGGCTCTTCATCTGCAGCAGCGGGATGAAGACCGCGGAGGCACGCGCCACGCCCACGTTGTTCTCCCCATGCAAGTTCACCAGCTTGCGGAAGAATCCGGCATTGATTTCCTGACGCACAAAGGCCTGCGTCACCCGGATTCCGCTGACCGATTCGGCCAGCGTGGACGTGAGCCGGCTCCAGGTTTCCTGCATCTTGCGCAGCTGCCGGCTGACCTCGCGCCGGTACCGGCGGTTCACGATCCAGATCAGCGGCACAAGCGGCAACATCAGGGAGAAGAGCACGGCGTTGTACCACGCCATGAGCATGCCCGAGACCAGCATTTGCACCGCCTGGATGGTCGAGGCAAACACGACGTCCTGGACGCCGACCCGGAGACTCTCGATGTCGGAGGTCATGCGGCTGATCAGCCGCCCAAACTTGGTACGGTCGAAAAACGACATCGGCATCGACATCAGCTTGCGGAACAGCTCGAACCGCAGGTCGTGCGCGACGGCTTCGCCCAGTTCGAGCGCGAACCGTTGGCGGACAAAGAGCGTCACCACCATCATCACCACCAGCCCCAGGTAAGCCGCGGCATGCCACCCGATCCCTGACAGGTCCCGCTCCGCGATGGGCCCGTCAATCGTCCGTCCGATCAGCCAGGCCAGCAGGGGCAGCTGCAGGCCCCGCACGAACGTCAGCATGAACAACCACCGGCACCGCCCCCGGTAAGGCCCGAGGTAGCCCGCCACTCTCCGAATCAACGCCAGGCTCAGCGGCGCCTGGTCCGCCTCACGATCGTCCGCAGGATTGAAATACGTGATCGCCTCCCGCGAATCGGGAAGCCCGCCACCTCGAGGCGGGCCGGACTGCGGCGTTGCCGTCGGACGCTGCTTCATCGGGCCTCCCCCGTTTCGCCGGCGATGTCCATGAGCTGGAGGAGCGCCGTTTCCCGGTACACGCCGGGCACTCCGACGAGATGATCGTGAGTGCCCCGCGCCACCAGCGCGCCATGTTCCAGCACCAGGATCTGATCCGCGCGACGCAACAAACTCAGCCGGCTCGACACCACGAACGCGGTCCGACCCGTCATGGCTCCGCGCAACGCCTCCACAATCTCGTGCTCGGTCCGGGCGTCCACCGAAGCCGTGGGATCGTCCAGAATCAGCAGGGCGGGTTCGAGCAGCAACGCCCGCGCGAGCGCCAGACGCTGACGTTGGCCCCCGGACAGATCGACCGCGGACTCACCCAGCACCGTCTCGTAGCCCTGCGGGAGTGCGGTGATGAACTCGTGCGCGGACGCCGCCCGAGCCGCCGCTTCGATCTGGGCCTGGGTGGCGTGGGGATGTCCGAAGGCGATATTGGCGGCAACGGTGTTCGAGAAGAGGAAGCTCTCCTGGTACACGATGCCGATCTGCCGCCGGTAGGCGTCCAGGGCGAGGTCGCGCACATCGCGACCGTCCGCCAGAACGCGACCGGCCTGGGGATCGTAGAACCTGGGGATCAGGCTGAGCAGGGTGCTCTTGCCGGCCCCGGTCAATCCGAAGATGCCCACGACTTCGCCGGGATTCGCCTCGAAGGACACCTCCCGCAGCACGGGGGCCGCGCCGCCGTAGCCGAACGTGACCGCCTCGAACGCGATGCGGCCGTGGAGCCGGCCCACCGGCAGCGCGTCAGCCCGCTCGCGGACGTCGAGCGGGGTGTCGAGGACTTCGAAGACCCTGCGGGCCGCGGTGAGGCTCTGCTGAACCGAATTGGCGATGGTGGTGATGTTCGCGACCTGTCCGTTGAACTGTTGGAGCAGGCCCGCAAACACCACCAACCCGCTCCCCAAGGCGACCCGGTCATGGACGTAAAGCCAGCCTCCGTACGCGAGCAGGACCAGCAGACTCAGCTGGGAGAGGAACTGCGTCCCCAGGGTGAACCAGGCGAGATCCCGGAAAATGCGGTGCTGCTGGGTCGAGACGGCGCGGTTGCCGGTTTCGAACCGTTGGGTCTGCTGCGTTTCGGCGGCGAAGGCCTTGATCGTCTGCATCCCCCGGACGCTTTCGGTGAACGCGAGGACCAAGCGGTCCATCAGCTCACGGTTGGTCAGGTAGGCCGGTCGCAACCGGTTCGAGTAGTAGTGCGTCACGCCCCAGAGGGGCAGCGTCACGGAAAGGCACGCGATCGTGAGTCCGGGGTGAATGCCCCACATGTAGACGAAGTACATGCCCAGCGTCAGCGCCATGTTCAAACCCTGCAGCAGCACGCCGTCCACGAAGAGCCTCGTGTTCTGGACGTCGCCCGTCACCCGGTTGAAGATCGAGCTGGATCCGTGGACGTCGAAAAAGCGGAAGCTCAGGCGCTGCAGCTGGGCGTAAAGCCGGTCACGCAGACCGGGCACAATGCGACCCTGGGTAAGCCGCGCGGTGACCATGTTGTAGGCGTAAGTGAGGACCGCCCGGAGCACTGCCTGGACGACGATGGCGCCGGAGAGAATCGACACGATCCGCACCGCACGCCAGCCCGTCTCCGGACGCCACCCAAACGGATAGTCCGGCGGGCGGACGGCGGGATCGAGCGTGTGGCGGATCACGTCGATCACCACGCCCAGCAATTGGAGCCCCAGCAAACCCAGCCAGAGCAGGGCGAGGCTCAGCAGCAGGGAAAGCAGGCATTCGCCGCGGTAGCCCCACGCGATGGCGAGCAACCGCCGCACGAGCGCTCCCGTGGAGTGCTCGCGCGCGCACGAAGAACTCGAGGGCGGTGCCGACATCTGGCCTCAGCATGGCGCGGTTTGCCGGCCGGTCCAGAGGGAAGAGGTCGGAGGTTCAGAAAACGAACAGATCGGGAAAGCGCTCGGGCAGACGTGCCAGATCGCCAGCGGGCGAGCCCTCCAGGGGTTGCACCAGGACCAGCACCGGTTCGGCGCCGGACATGCCGAGCGTCAACCGGCGTAAGCCGGTCTGCGCCCAACAGCGTGCCGCACTGGCATGACGCACCGCCCCGTCCGAAATCCAGTAGACGGCTTCCTGGCGCTGCTCGGCCTTGCGGAGGTGGACCCGGGCCATGACCCCGCCAGGCACGGGAACTTCCTCACGGCGTTCGATGCGCCAGCCCGCACCCCGGAAGCAGTAGGTGGGGTCGTGCACGGCGTGCCGGTTCTTCGAACCATCCACGATCACCAGCGTGAACCGCTCCCGCGCCAGCTGGTAGAGCCGCTTGGTCACGGTCGCCGGGCCGAAGATCTCGCGCTCCGCCTCGCTCAAAGGCAGGTCACGGCTGGCAAACCCAAAACCCGCCTGGGGCACCTTTTGGATGCGCGCCCGGGCGTCTGGCAGCGGTACGCGCTCCCAGAGGAACGCCAGCGCCACGGCGAGGAGCAGACCGGCGGCGAGCCATTTGCGTGTTCGAGGCTTCATGAAGACAGGGCCGGGCCGCGGGTTGTCGGCAGGACGGCCACGGCGGCACCCACGGCGACGCAGACCACCCGTACGAGGGGCAGCGCGGCGCCGAAAGTTCCCCCCGTGAGCCAGCCAAACACCGGCATCCAGGCGACGGCCGTGACCAGCCAGACCCAGACTGCCCCCGGGCGGGGCGGACGGGCCCACGCCGCCAGGGCGACGGCCAAACCGAGATGGCCCAGGACATTCAGGTCACTCCCGCTCGCGGCCACCGCACAGCCCAGGGCGCCGGCCAGAAATCCGGCTCGGACTTGCGGCGGAGCAGAGCGGGCGGGCGCGGGCATGCCGGGAAGGCGACGTCCGGCGGTTCCGCGGAAACCCACCATCGTCCAGGCAACTGGCACGCACCAAAGCAACCAGGCCAGCCAGCCTCCGCGATCGAGAGGCGAATGCAGCCACGCGTTGACCAGGTCCCGGGCGGTCCAGAGCGCGAAGCCGGTGATCGCGGCCTCGATCCACGGGAAATGGAAGCCCGGGTTCATGCAGGTTGGCGCCCCGGTTTGAAGACGGAGCGGATCACGCTGAAACAGGCCCACGCCACCAGGAACATGAGCAGCAACACCGACCAGCCGCCCCACTGGTGAAACCAGCCCATCGCAAATTCGGGTCCGAAGGAAAGCGCCACCGCGGTGAGCATCATCACGCGCAGCACGTTCGCGAGCCATGCCATCCCCGCCAGCATGGGCACGAGCCACCACCAGGCCGCCCGGGAGCCGAGCATCAAATGGCCCACCATCGCCCCGGCAACCAGCATGGCTTGCAGCGTATTCAAGCCCGCACACGATGCGTCCACCGCCACCGGCGCCCCCTGGACCAGCAGGTGCGTCCCCTCCCGGGTCACGTGAAAGCCCAGCGCGGCAAAGCAGATTTCCGTCACGCCGGCGGCCGAGAGCCGGAACCACCAGCCCAGCGTGGGCAGGTCGGCCGTCAGCCACGGAAACGCCATCGCCGGCAGGATCCAGAGCCCGCGCCGGGCACGGAGGGCTTCGGCAGGCGTTCGGGACCGCAACCAGGCTGCCAGGGCAATCAGCCAACCGCCGACGCGCAATGACAACAGGCCGGTCACAAACCCGGCCACGAAGACGCCGACCGCGATCGTCAACCCGGCCATCGACACCGGTTCGGGCTGCGGTTGGCGTGGCCACGGCGCCCCGAACCAGGCAAAGAGCGGCAGCGCGCCCACCACCGGCAGCGTGTCAGCCCAGCCCGTTCCGGACGAGCGGCCCGACATCCAGATCCAGATCGCGATGGCCAACAAACCGGCGATCCAGAGCCAGTCAGCTCCAGATCGCCGGACGCCGAGAGCGGCGTTGATGGGTTGGGCGGAACGAAGAAGTTCCATGTTCAAATCGGAGACGGTTTCATTGGGGGCCCTCCGCCTTGTCGATGGCGGCCAGGTTCGCGCGCAGGGCCATTTCATCGGGCATCAGCTCGATCAACTCGGTCGTAAGCCGGCGGGCCTCAGCCCAGTTCGAACGCGCATACGCCTGGCGGGCAAGGTACGCCCGGGCTTCGATCGACCGGTCGGCAATCTTGCGATAGCCGGCCTCGGCGGCGGCGTGCTGGTTCTGACCGAGGGCAATGCGGGAGGCGATTTCGATCCCGGGCGTGCTGGCGGCGAAGCCCGGCCGCTGCCGGAGCACGGCGTCGGCCGCCGCCCAGTCTTTCTGCTCCGCCGCCAGGACGGCGAGCAGCCACGCGGCACGATCACCGATCGCGTCCTCGCCATCCAACAGGGCCTGGAGCAGTGGCCGGGCCGCGCCGGCCTGGTTCAATCCCAGAGCCAGTTCCGCTTCCAGGAGGCGCAGTTCGCGGGAGGGCGATTGGGCCCGCACAAAGTCGAGCGCCGGTTGCAGGCCCCGGGCATACCGGAGGGCTTGAGCCCACGTGTAGGCATGGACCGGCGAGGCCAACCGGACCGCACGGGCATCCGGGGCGAGGTCCAGGCCGGCGTTCAGCCAGCCTGCGGCCACGAAGACCATCGCCAGGGCCTCGGGCTGTTGATAGAAGGCCGCCCGGTCGGCGGCGATCGGGTTCCCCTGGCGCTCCGTTTCGGCGTCGGCTTCGATCTGCGCCAGGTAAGCGTGGTGTTCGGAGACGGCCCAACTCGGGGGCAGTGACGGCAGGTCTGTCGGATTCAGACTCTGCAACTCGCGCAAGCTGAGCAGGCGTACCAGGGCCCGCTCGATGTGGGGCGCCCAGGACGCGCCGCGGAACGAGTTCTGACGCATCAGGTCCAACGCCGCCTGTTCCTGCCCGACCCGGAGCGCCTCCAACAGGCGCAGCCAGTAGGCTTCCTGGCGGCTGACGGCCAGACGCTCCACTTCAGGCGTGGATCGGGCCTGGTCTCCGTCCCAGAACCGGCCCGGAGGAAGCGCCCGGATGAAATCGGCCACCGGGGCCAGCGGACCGTCCACGTGGACCTGGGGCGAGTTGGTGGAAGCCACGGTGACGCGGCTCCAGAAGGCCCATTTGAGGGCAGCGAAATCGGTGGGACTCCGGTCGAGGCTGTCGCCCCAGACCTCGACGGCGGAGGCCGGATTGCCCTGGCGGCGGTAGAACTCCGCCAACTGATCCGCCAGCCAGGGGCTGTTGGCGTCGGTGAGGTGTGCCGCCACGTATTCGACGCGCGCCAGTTGCACCTTGCCGATCCGCTCGAGGATTTGTCCTCGAAAGAGCCGCACGTCCGGACTCCGAGGATCCAACTGGGCGGCATCGGCAAGGTGGTTCCAGGCGCTGAGGAGGTTCTCATCGGCGGCGAGAGCCGCCAGGCGCGTGAGCCGCGGGATGTCGGCGGCCCCCGTGAAACGGGCGGCTTCGAGTCTTGCCTGCGCGGTGGCGGCATCCCCCGCGAGCAACAACCGGTCGACATCCAACGCGAACCAGGCGGTGTTGGACGAGATTGGTCGCCAGCGCGCCGTGATCTCCTCGAAGTCGTGCGTGGCCCCGGCATGCAGGTAAGCGCGGGCGAGAGCCAGGCAGGCCTCCTCGTGCGCCAGCAGGGCCTCCGGCGCGCGACGATGCAACGACGCGAGCCGCGGGATGGCCGTGGCCTTGGCCGCGGCCTCGATCTCGAGGCTGAGCCAGCGGGCGGCCGTGACCGGCGACTCGCCCGACGGCGCGGTACGCCGGCTGATAATGGCCAGCGCCTCGGTGGGGCGGCGCTGGTCGAGACTCCTCCGAACCGCGCGCAGGAGGCGCTCGTCCTGCTCGCGGCTCACGTGCTGGCGCCAGGCCGGAATGCCCCAAGCCGCGAGACCTGCGATCACAAGCAGGCCAAGGCCGGCGCCGATCAGGATGCGGGTGTGGAGTTTCACGGTGGCGTTGCGGTTGAGCAGTTCAGGGTGGGAAGGGAACAGTCAGCGGGCGCTGCCACTCTGGCGACGGCGCATCCAGAAGGCCAGTCCGGCAAAGGAGCCGAGCGTGAGCAAGTGCGCCGGTTCCGGCGTGGAAACGAGGTCCTTGATGTTGCCGGCGCCAATGTCGACGGCGAAGATCACGTCGTTGAAATCGCGGTCGCCACCGCCCAGCAGGTCTTCAAACCCGATGATCAGGTACGGGCTGCCCGGAATCGCGTAGGCGAACGAGACGACGTGGTTGATGCCGTCCGGGTTTTGCGAGACCTGCGTGGAGTAGACCGTCTTGCCGCCGCGCGCGCCGTCGGCGATGAGGAAGAAGTCCAGCTGCGAACCGGCGTCGATTTCGCCGAGGTCGACGAAATCGCCCGGGAGAAGGGGTTCATTGCCGGTGCGCTTGACCGTCGTGCCGGGGCTGTAGGTGGTGACGCTGCTGGAGGCGTTTCGGAAGATCAGCTCCGCGGAGGAACTGTCGATGTTGCCGCTGCCATCGGTGGTGAACCCGAGCGTGTTGTGGTAGCTCGCGCCTTCCCCGACGAAGTAGACCCGCACGTCGGCGTCGTTCTTCAGCTTGAGCTTGGTGGGGTCGAGGGCATAGGACGAGTCATCCACCCGCTGATACTCGGACAGCTTGGTGTTGACGAACTGGGTGAGGTTCGGAAGGACGCTTTGCTGGAACGCTGCCGAGTACGTATCCGACCCCCCGTACTGCGTCGGGGCGACAATGTCGAGGGACTTGGCATAGCCCGGCAGCGCGAGCAGAGCGGTGGTGGCCGTGAACGCCGCCCGCTTGAGGAGGGCGGCCCGTTTGGTTTGGTTCGATTGCATGTTATTTCGCATGGACGGCACCAGGATCGCAACCGGCATGCCAACGTGGAAAAGAGCTGATTTCATTGGGATTTTTGCCTCCCTGACGGCGTCTGCAGCCCCCGCGAGCGCGGTGATCCTGCATTTGCATTCAATTGCATTGCGAGGCAGTCTCGGTCCCGCATGTATGTCGCGATCCTCCACCTTCGGGCCGGCGGCGCTGAGGAGATTCGTACCCGGATGGAGCAACTCGGCGTGCGGGTGGAACTCTCGGCCGAAGGGCCGCTGCGACCGTTGGGCCACGGCTCGCCCGATCTGATCTACGTCATCCCCTACCCCGCGTTCGCCTCCAAGAACTGGCCCGCCTTGCGCGTTCAACTGGCGCATGCCAGCCGCCTGTTCCTCGTCGTGGGCCAACAGCTCCGCTCGGCGGATTTCATGACCGCGGCGCGCGACGGGGCTTTTGACGTCGTCACCCGGGAAGACCCGGATGAGCGCTGGTGCAGCGCGCTGAAACGCATCCAGGAATCGCAGCAGCTGTGGGTCACCCTGTACGGCGGGGCGCCGCTCGCCAACGAGCACATCCTGCTCGGGAACTCGCCGGCCATCCGCCAATTGCGGCAGGCCATCGAGCGCCTCGGCCCGACCGACATCAGTGTCCTGATCACCGGGGAGTCCGGCGTCGGAAAGGAGAAGGTCGCCTCGGCCCTGCACCAGGCTGGGGGGCGCAATCCGTTTCTGGCGATCAATTGCGCGGCCATTCCCAAGGACCTGATCGAGGCCGAGCTTTTCGGGGCGGAGAAGGGCGCGTTCACAGGCGCGTTGAAGACGCGGCGCGGCCTGGTCGAGGAGGCCGACGGCGGCACCCTGTTCCTCGACGAGGTGGGCGAACTGGAACTGCCGATGCAACCCAAGCTGCTCCGCTTCCTGGAAACACGGACGGCCCGGCGCGTCGGCGGCGAACGCGATTACCGCGTGCGGGTGCGGCTGGTGGCCGCGACCAACCGCGACCTGCGCACGGCCGTGGCCGAGGGACGCTTCCGGGCCGACCTGTACTACCGGTTGTCCGAGATGGTGCTGCACGTCCCGCCCCTGCGGGAGCGCCTCGAGGACGTGCCCGTCTTCGTCCGCGAGTTCATCCAGCGGGCGAACGAGCGGTTTGGGAAGCACATCGAGAGCGTTGAGCCGGCCTTGATCCAGCGTTTCCAGCGTTACGAGTGGCCGGGCAACGTGCGCGAGCTGAAGAGCTCCGTCGACCGCCTGGTGCTCCTCTACGACGCCCCCATCCTGCGCGAAGGCTGGTGGGAAGCCCCTCCCAGCCTCGCCTCGGAAACCACCCTCGCCACGCCGCTCCCAACCCTGGGCAACGGCCCGACCGCCGCCGCTCCGGCCCTGCCCGCAATGCTCCCCGGGCGAACTCAGCGCGTCGCTCTCGCCCGGGAACTGCTCGCCGCCGGGAATCTCCACCTGGCGGAAATCGCGGCCCGCACGGGCGTTCATCCCACCACGCTTTTCCGCTGGCGGAAGGCCGGAAAAGTGTAAGCGGATGCAGGACCCGACTTCACTCGAGGCAGGGTCGCACCGCACGGAACCCACCCCGGCAGGCGGGGCGCCGATCCTGGCCACGGGCGCGCTCGCCGCGGGCTTCAACCTCGTCCTGCTGGCGGTCTTGATTGGGTTCGTGTGGCTCAAAGAAGATCCGATGTTCTGGCGCAACGCCGGGGGCTGGCCGGTGTGGCTGCGCGAAACGGTGCTCTGGGGGTTCTACCCCCTGCTCGCGCTGGAAGCGGCGGTCCTGGCCGGTCTGACGCGCTGGAGCCGGGGAACCCTCCAAGCGCTGCGACCACGCGAGGCGCTGGCCGCCCTGGCCGTGCTCGCCCTGTCCTGGGGGCTCGCCGGCCTGGTCGTCCTGCTCCTCGTGGCCAACAACCTCGCCAACCTGTTCCAGGGACGCCCGACTCACTGGCACGGCCCCTGACGCCACTTGAACGGAGGTTCACGGAAAGCGACCTGTTCCTTTTGGACCTGCTCCGTGGCCTTGAACCGGCGAGGAGCGCGGGCTTCAGCCCGCAGGGACGTCCCTGCGCGGACATGGCTTCCTGCGGACCGAAGTCCGCGCTCCCAGGGAGGTTCACGGGTAGTTCCCTTCGCGCGGCTGCTATGCGCCGTGACCATGAACCAAAAAGCGCCGGTAAACCGGACGCACTCCAAACGCTTCGCGCCGCTCCAAGGCACGTCCGAAGTCGCGAAGCGCCTGGAGTGCGGGGATTCATCCCCGCTTTTCGGGGCGGGTTGGTGGAAAGCGACCTTGGCCCGCCGGCAGACCGGAATGTCTGCCCTGCCTCGAACCGGTTCATTGGGTGATGGGAATGCTGACGCCCGGCTTCCGGTAGTCCGCGTTCACGGCGCGTCCGCCTTCGTTCGCCGCGACGGTCCGGACAAACGTGTTCACGATCAGGTTCGCGTAGTTCTTGAGCGAGCGGTAGGGCGCCAGCGGGACGTACACGATGTCCCGGGGTTCCAGCCGCACATCCGGCGCCTTCCCCCGAATGATGTCCGCGTAGTTCACGATGGCGACCTGGGGAGAACTGAGCGAACCGCGCACGATCGCGACATGGGACAGCCAGGCATCGCGCACGGTGCCCCGCGCGTTGGCGATGGCCGAAACCAGCGTGACCTGGTCCTTGAAACCCACCGCCCGCGGCTGACCCACGGCGCCCAGGACGTACACCTCCGAGGAGAGCGACGAAGGCAGGTAAACAAAGTCGTCCGGACGCAGGTAGATGTTCTGGGAAGTGTCCCCCTCGCGAATCAGCCGGTGGAAGTTAAGCGGCAGGACCTGTCCGTCTCGGACCACAAAGCTGTGATGCAGATCCGCCAGTTCCTCGGTCGTGCCCGAAAACCTCGAAGTGAAAAGACCTCCCGCCCGGGCAATCGCCTCGAGGAGGGTCGTGGGAGCGTCGAGCGGGTAGATGCCCGGCGTGTTGACGCGCCCGAGCACCCAGACGCGCTGACTTTGGACTTCCCGCAGGGTGAGAGTCACCTGCGGTGAACGCACGAAGGCGGCCGCTTCGCGCTCGATCAACGTCCGCGCCTCCTCGAGCGTGAGCCCCCAAACCTGAAGGCCGGGAAGCAGGTGGAAGTAGAGCCGGCCGTCCGGTCCCACGAACGTCGGCCAGGGCCCATCGCCTTCCCCCAACAGCTCAAGGTCAAGGCGATCCCCCGGGCCGAGCCGGAACGGGGTCTCGGGCGGCGCCAACCAGGCGGGATCCAGTCCACCGCCCAACTCCACCGAGACCATGTTGGTGCTCGAGGCGACCGGCGTGGCCCGGGGGTCGAAGCGGACGGGCTTGCTTCGGCTGGTCCGGCACCCGGCCGCGGTAAGTCCCAGACCGAGAGCCAGCAAGAGCCACAGTCTTCCGGCGAGCCCCGCCAGGGAGCGACTTGCGGACACGACGTGGCTGGTGGAACCGCCGGTCATGGAGAAGGCAGGATGACGTCCGTGATCACGGGACCCACGTTCTTGTTCACCCACTCGGCGGTGGCCGTGACCACGAACGCCTTGATGGCCATGTCCAGCAACTCCTCAACCCTCGCCCAGGGACGGTCCGAGACGTAGATGATGTCCTTCGGCATGACGCGGAAATCCAGCGCCTTGCCGGAGAGCACCGCCCCCAGGTTGACGACATGCGTCTCGGGCGCGCTCAGCGAACCGCGCACGACCAGGACGCGCTGCGTGTAAGCCTTGGGGGCGAAACCGCCGCGGGTCGTGATCACGCTCAAGACGGTGGCCTTCTCGGTGACGCCCACCGTTCCGGGACTGGCCACGGAGCCCAGGACATAGACCTCGTTCACCGTCGCCGACGGGAAGTAGATATAGTCGCCAGGTTCGATCGCGATGTTCTGGCTCAGGTCCCCTTCCTGGAAGAGCTTCACGAAATCGACCGGCATCCGGCGGCCCTGCCGGATGAGGAACGTGCGGGGCAGGTCGGCGATCTCGACGGTGTTCTGTTCCAGCAGACCGGTGGCGATGCCCCGCGCCCGCGCCGTCGCCTCGATGATCGTGAGCGGCCGGTCCAGCGTGAACGCGCCGCGGTCCATGATCGTGCCGAGGAGGTAGTACTTCTTGCTGCGCCAGGCCACGGGCGTGACGATCACCTGCGCGTGCCGGTGGAATTTTCCCAGCTCGGCGGTCAGCTTCTCCCTCAACTCGTCGATGGTCAGTCCGGCCGCGACCACGTCCCGAGCCTGCAGGTAGCTGATGCGGCCGTCCGGCCCGACGGGGACTTCGGTACGGGTCAACTCCTTCCGCCCGTAGACGGAGAAACTCAGCACGTCGCCGGGTCCGAGCGTGAGGCGCTCCTGCCACGGAGCCAGCCGGGGTCCGGCGGCGGTCGCCGACAGGATGCCGGCTGCAGGCGGGGGGTCGCTTGCGGAAGCCGGCTGCGCGCGCAGAACGGGCGTCAAACCCGTCAGCAACAGAGCCAGGCCGAGACCGAACCGGCTCAAGTCCGGGAGCCGCGCGAATCGCGCCGGGGCGCGGTTGAGCAGCACACCGGCGAGGGGGGCCTCGGCGAGCCGGAGGTTGGCGATCGCGGCTCGAGCCTGGCCTTGCCGGGCATGATTTGAGGCAGCCAGCCAGAGCACCCGCGGCACACAGCCCGCCAACATGACCGCCTCAAGGCGGTCGGCTGGCGGGAGTTCCAGGAAGATCACGGTCTTGGGGAGTGACTGCCAGGCCGCGATGGCCGCCTTCCAGCGGGAACGCTCGTCCCGGTCCCACGGGCGACCCGGGTCATACTGGATGACCAGGTGGTGGTACCGTTCGAGCTGGGCGGGGAGCGAGTCCGGGTTCGCAAGAAGTTCCTCGAGATCCAGCGTCGCCGCCTCGAAGCCGGGCTCCACGCGGTTCAGCACGGACACCGTCCGCCATTCGCGCTCGGCGGCGGCGTGTTGAAGGAGCCGGATCCAGGTGGAGCGTCCCTCGCCCGACTGGGCGGAGGTCATTCCCAGGATGATCGGGCCCGGAGCTTCGGACGCGAACCGGCGTTGGAGCGCGGCCCAGGTCGCGAACTGCCAGCGGGCGAGCGCACCCCGATCCAGGGTGCCCAACTCCGGCAGACTGCCGAGGAGCGGAACGCCCGCGATGCGACGCATGTCGCCCGGAGAGAGCAGGCGGTCGTCCAGGGCTTCCCGGCCGCAGACAAACAGGAACAGGACAAAGCACCCCGCGAAGCCCCCGGCAATGCCCGCCAGCATGACCTTCTTTGAGCGCTGGCTGGTTGCGACCTGCTCGGGGGTGGTCTCGGCGAACACGCGGTAATACCCGGGCGAATTCTCGACAAACAGCGCGGCCTCGCGCTGCCTCGCCGCCAGCAGATCCCGGGCGGTCTCGAGCGAGGTCTGGCGCGCCTTGAGACGCGCGTAACGCAGCCCCTTCTCCGGGACGCTCCGCAACCGCGCCAGCAGGTTGGTATGATATGCCTCGAGTTGCGGCTGCTGCGACTCGAGTGCCTGGCGCTGGGCCTGCAGGGTCACCAGATCCAGGTAGAGGCTGTTGGCCACCGTGTTCTCCCCGGGATGGAACTCCGTCGGACCGTTCGTGGCACCCCGAACTTGTTCCTCGATCATGCGCACCTTCGCCTCCTGCTCGGCGACGATGGGATTGGCGTCCGTGTAGCGAAAGCGCATCGCTTCCAACGCCTCCCGCGCCTCGGCCAGCCTGAGCTTGAGCGGGTCCTGCTGTGCCAGCTCGCGCTGGGAAGCGGCAATGCGGAACTCGAGGCTCTCACGTTCCATCCGTGCCGTCTGGAGCCTCAGCTCCGCCTCGTTTACGGCGCGCAGGAAGGCCTCCGCTTCCTTCTCCGCGCTGACGAAGTCCGCTTCGCGGCTGAAGTTCAGGAGTTCCTGGTTCGCGGCAGTCAGTTCGCGCTCGGTCTTGGCGACCTGTTCGATCAGGAACTGGTTGAGCTCGGCGGCTTCCTGGGATTGCAGAGTCTTGGTGAGGGTCACCACCTCCTGCACGTAGCTGTTCAACAGGCTGGCCGTGGCGGCGGCGCTCGAGTCGCCCCGCAGCGTCACCGTGATGAGATCGGTGTTACGTTCCGGGGTGATGGTGAGACCGGCCCCCAGCATCCCGCTCGATACCCGAGGCGTCGCGCGTCCTCCCACCCTGGCCAGGAGACTGGGAGCCCGCATCATGGCCGTGATGGTGCCGGCCGAGAACTGCCGCGGCTTGAAGGACTCCCCCAGGTCGCTCGTCCGGAAACTGTTGGGCAACTCGCGGCGCAGGAGTTGGACCGTCGCCGTGAAATGCGTGTCGAACACAAACCAGCCGGCGGCCGCGGCCAGCAAACCGCAGAGCCCGGCCCCCAGCAACAGCAGCCACCAACGATCGATCACCGCCAGCACGAGGCGCCACGGATCGAACGGCAACGCGAACGCCGGTCCGCCCGGTGGAGAAGGGGCGGCCGCCGCCGGACTCGACGCGGGGGCGTTCATCGCCGGTGCGCCTGCAGAGCCCGTTGATAAAGCGCGACGGTCTCGCGCGCGTTCACGGTCCAGTCAAACCGCCGCGCGTTCCGAAATCCCAGGTCCCGGTAGCGGCCGCGACGCTCGGCGTCACCCGCCATCTGTTCCAGGGCAGCGGCCATGTCCGGGACCGCTTCGGGATTCACGACCAACGCGGCGTCAGCCACCACCTCGGCGAGGGCGCCGCGCGTCGAGCTGATCACGGGACAACCGCACGCCATGGCTTCGACGGGTGGAAAACCAAATCCCTCGAAGAGCGAAGGGTAAACGAAGACATCGGTCGCCCGGTACAAACCCGGCAAGGCCGCGTCGTCGACGAAGCCCAGGAGGCGGATGTCCCGCGAATAGGGCGAGCTCCGGGCCGCGGCATGCACCGCATCCGCCCCGTGCCAGTCCCCTCCGCTCAACACCAACAGCCAGGGCGAACGCGTCCGGGCTTTGAATTCCTCGAAGGCCCGGATGAGCCGGACGTGGTTCTTGGCCGGGTGCTCGATCCGGGACACGTACAGGAAGAACGGCCGGTCCAGGTTCCAGCGTCGGGAGGCCTCGGCCTTGGCCGCGCTGCGCTCGCCCGGTCGGAACCGGCCGTGATCGATCCCGTTCCAGACGACGCTCACGCGGTCGCGCGACAGCCCGAAGAACCGCTGGAGATCGCGCGCCGTGTTTTCGCTGACGGCGATGATCTCATGCTGGCGCCGGGCCAGGCCCTTCACCACCACGCGTCCGTAGAACATGCGGGGGAAGTCGTACTTTCCGCGCACGTGAAACGGAGCCAGATCGTGGATGGTGGCGACCAGCGCACAGGGGCGGCTCCAGAGCAGGCGCCGGTAGCTGGGCACATGCAGGACGTCGAGCTGCCATTCCCGGGCCAGGCGCGGCAGCCAGGTGTGGTGCCACCCGATGTTGCGCACCGCGCTGCGGAACCGCTCCGGGACGTCAATGATTTGCACCTCCGTTCCGGCGAAGGCGAAGAGCGGCCGGTCCTCCTCGAGCACAAACAGGTGGAGACGCAGCGGCGCCGGCTGCTCGAGCAGCGCCCGCACCAGGGCAAACACGTATTGGGCGACGCCCGACTTGCCCCGCTGGATCATCGTGGTGGAGAGCCCGACGTTCATGAAGGTCGTCCGAAAAGGTAATCTTCCATGCGCAGCAGCCGTGCCACCTTCCGCACCGTCTCGGAGGGCTCGAGGAATTCGAGTTCCACCCCGCGGCGGTGCGCCTGTTTGCGCAGTTTGACCAGGAGGCCGATCCCGGAGCTGTCGATGAACCGCACGCCCCCGAGGTGCACGGAGAACCGGCCCACGGCGTCGGCCAGTTGCCGCTCGGTGGCTCGCTCGACCTCCTCCTTGTTGGCGGCGGTGATCTCCCCCTGCCAGGCCACCGGACCGGGCTGGGCTTCCAGGTGCACGCCGAGGACCACCGACGATTCGCCGGAGCGTTCCTTGAGCAGGGCAAGCCCCGCGGCCACGTCCGTCGCGGTGGAGAAGAAATCGGAAAGCCGCATCAGTTCCATGGCCCGGAGCACGACGGGGGAAGGGGCGACGAGCACGAGGTGCTTGCCTTGACCGCGCAAGGACTTCTGCACACGAACCAGCACCCCGACGGCCGTGCTGTCCAGGAACTCGACCCCGCTGAGCTCCATGAGCACGTCATTCCTGCCGGCCAGGAGCTGGGGACAGACACTGCCCTGCGTCCGCACCGCGTGGGCGTCGAACCGCCGTGGCGGCGTCACGTGCAACACCGCCGTTCCCGGCAACGCTTCGCAGCGCGAGGCCGCGGACGTCGCGCGCGCCCGGCGTCCAACACGCAATTCGCGAAGCTGGCCGGCGATGGCGCGGCCAAACACCCAGAGATCGATCCCGTAACGGCGGACGAGACGCCGCGGTTCCTGGGCCATGCGGTAGATCCACTCCAAGCCACTCTGCTGCATCCAGACCGGGGCGCGGCGCATGGTGCCGGCGAGAAAATCGATCGTGGCCCCGACCCCGATGGACACCGGCACGCCGGCGCGGCGGTAGTGCATGTTCAGCCACTTCTCCTGCTTGGGACACCCGAATGCCACCAGCAACAGGTCGGGCTTGGCCTCCTGAATGCGTCGCAGGATGGCGTCGTGATCCATGTCCAGCAGCGGCTTGAACGGCGGCGACCACGCACCCACCAACGCCAGGCGCGGATGCTTGGCCCGGGTGTTGGCCGCCGCCTGCGCGACGCTCGCTTCCGTGCCCCCCAGGAAGAAGACGCGCCAGCCACGGCGCTCGGCCTCGGCCAGCAGCAGCGGCGTCAGCCCCGAACCGGTCACGCGCTCCGGCAGCGGATTGCCGAGCCAGCGCGAGGCCCAGACGAGCGGCATGCCATCCGCCACGACCAGGTGGGCGTCATGCATGATGCGCCGCAACTCCACGTCTTCGCGCGCCTGCACGGTGAAATCGACATTCGCGGTGACGAGGTAGTGCGGCTGGCGGGAGGCGATCATCTCCGCAACCAGGGCCAGCGTCTCGGCCGTGGTCACGTTGTCGAACGGGACGCCAAGGATCGCGATGGGGGGGCGCCCCCCGGGAAGGGACGAGGCGGTGCTCATACAGGCGGGATGGGGCTTCGGGGCGGTTTCGTCCTTGGTGCGCGAACGCAGGGGCGTAGAGTCGGCGGCGTTTGACGGGAGCGGACTACATGAAGTTCGCGGTGGTGCTTCCGCTGTTCGGAGTGGCGGCGCCGCTCGCCGGCTTCGCGCTGAAGGGCAAGTCCGGCGCCCAGCGGTGGGTCTTCGCCCTGATGTGCTTCATGACCATCAACGGTCTGCTCGGGGCGGGCAACTGGGGGCTGACGCTGGGATCGATCGAGTGGTATCGCGGCCACACCAAGGGCTACCACTTCTACTTCAACCACGCCCTCGCCGTGAGCCTCCTGGTGGCGCGGCGGCTCGAATCGGGTCGGGACTTCACCTGGTTGCCGCGCGGCCTCGGCTGGTACCTCGCGTACATCGGCATCTCGCTGCTCTCGCTGGCGGAGGCCCCGGACCGGAACCTGGTGCTGATGACGGCGCACAAGACCGCCTTTGCGTCGCTGTTGATGCTGGCCGCCTACAACTACCTCCGCACCGAAGCGGACCTGCAGTTCTTTCTGCGCGTCATGGCCGCCGTCATGGGCTGGCAACTGCTGGTCTGTCTGAAACTCAAGTACCTCGACGGTATGTACCAAGTCCGCGGCACGTTCGAACACCAGAACCCGCTCGCGATGTACGCCGTGCTGATCGGGATGCCCTTCCTCGCCACCGGCATGGGCCCGGCCTTCCGTGGCTCCGGATGGGTTCTCGGCGGTTTCATGGCCTGCGCCATCATTGTCCAGTCCACGTTGTCGCGGGCCGGGCTGGCCATGCTCGGACTCGGCACGGTCGGCATCATGATTGTGAGCCTTGCCGAAAAGCCGACGGCGCGTCGTCTCCTGACCGCGTCGATCATGGGCGTCGTCGGGGCGCTGGGCTTGTTGCTCACACTCGACAGCATCGTGGCCCGCTTTCACGACCAGGGCAACCAGGCCAGCGGCGAGCTGCGCGAAGTCATGAAGGCCGCCTGCCGGGAGATGGCGAAGGACCATTCCCTGGGCGTGGGCTGGAACAACTACGCCCTCGTGGTGAATCCGCCCTTCCGCTACGCCGAGATCTACTATGAGTGGATCCGCGGCCGGGGCATGAAGGTGGACGAGTCGCGCGCGAACTCGGTGGTCGAAAGCCACTATTACCTGCTTCTGGCCGAGACCGGGTATCCCGGCTTGCTGGCGTGGCTGGCGCTGATCGGCGTCACCCTCTGGCGCAATGCCCGCGCCTTCTTCGCGCTTGGTCATTCGTTCGGTCGCTGCCTCAGTCTCGGCATCGCCGTGGGCACCGGGTTGAACTACGTCCAGAGCAGCCTCGAACGGGTGCTCACGCAGCCGCGCAACCTCATGCTCTGGATCATCCTGCTGGCCGTCACGGCCCGACTCGACACGTTGCGGCGCGAACGCCGCCGGACGGCCCGCCCCGCCGCACCTCCCGGCGCCTGAACTTCGCGTCGGCCTCCGGTCCTGGAATTCACCATGATCCTCTTGAAGAAACGCATCCTCCTTCCGGTGCTCGCCCTGCTCGTGATCGGCGCCAGCCTGTGGCTCGCCTTCGTGCGTTCGGACCCGGCGCAGGTCATCGTTTACAACCTGACCGGTGCCCCGATCCCCGGGCTGCGCGTCACGGCTTGCGGACAGACCCGGAGTTTCGGATCCCTGGCAGACGAAGATTCGGTGTCCTGGAGGCTCGTCCCCAGCGGGACCGCGAGTGAAATCGAACTCGAGACGGCCACGGAACCGGCGTGGCGTTGGCAGGGGGATTACCTCGAGCCCCATGGCGGCTATCGCGCGACGGTCCGGCTGTGGCCCGATGGCGTCGTCGAGTCCCACGTGCAGCGCTCCATCTGGCGCCGGGGCGTCGGCTCGGCGGCCGGGCCCTGAGTCGGCGGCCGCGCGGACCCGGAGCTGACCTTGCGGGCTCATGAAAGTGCGCCTTCTGGCGCAGACGACTTCCCCGCCTGCAGATGGCGCGCAAGGATGTCAAAGCTGAGGGCGGAACGCTCGCGGACCGCAGGCAGTTGTTCCCGGAGCCGCGCGGCGATCGGTCCCCGCTGTTGCCAGGCCTGGTTCACCCGTGCCTGGGCCCGGCCGACCTCGAGGAACTCGGGCAGGGGTAACAACACGGCGTCCTTCACCAAGTCCGAACCCAGCAGGTCGGTCAGGATCCCCTCGCCTTTCACCGAATAACCCACCACCACGGTGGGCACGCCGCTCGAGAGCCCGGCAATGGCGGCGTGCATGCGCTCGGCCACCACGAGGTCGCATTGGCTGATGATGCCTTTGAAATCGGCGGCCGTGTAGTCGCCGCCCGCCAATTGAATGTTCGGGTCGAAGCGGAAATGCCTCACCAGCTCCGTCGCGAGGATCCGGTCGTCGTTGCGCGTCGAGAGTTCCTGCACGTGGGGAATGAGAATCAACCCCGCATCCAGGCTTTGGCGGAGCCAGGCGATGAGATCGCACCACACCCGGAAATGCGTGGCGTAGCTGGATCCCATCCAGTTGCAGATCGCCTGGCTCGTCGAGAGCGCGATCACGGGACGCCCGGGCTTGAACCCGAAGTACTCGCGCCAGGGCGCCTCGGTGCGGGCGAGCAGGAACGCCGGGTCCGCCGTCAACGTCACCCGTTCCGCCGGCAGGCCCAGTTCGCGCGTGAGATAGTTGTAGGACATCCGTTCCCGGACGGTGATGTGCGCGACGTCCCGCGCCACGGCGCTGAACGCCTGGGTGTCCGCGTCGTTCTTGAACGGTCCGACCGACTGCGCATGCAGGAACACGGGCACGCGGGCCTTCTGCGCCACCTTCAACGGCGCCAGATGGGACAGGAGCGACTGGTGACCGTACTCGGAGCCGAACACGTCCCCGCCCGAGGCCACCACCGCTACCGCCCGCTGGACGTCGCGCAGGGTGGATTGGTATTCGCGCCCCAACGCCTCGACATGGTCCGAGAGCTGCAACAGGGCACGCCGTGCGCGGCTCGCGTAAAGCGGACGAACTGTCTCGTCGAGCTTGAACCGAACGTCGGGGGCGACCAGGCAAGCCGCGTCGTATTCGGGCATGCGATCCAGGACCAAGAACTCGATCCCGGGCAGGCGCGGGCGGAGTTGCGCGATCGTGGTCGTGACCAGCGCCTCAACGCCGCGATTGCGAAAGCTGGTAATGCCGGTGATGAGGAGATGCATAGCGTAAAGGTTCGATCGGATTCAGCGCGGGTCGGGAGTGATGTACATCGAATGAGGCAACCGCAGCCCCGGTCCGCTCTGCGCCTGCCGGCTGATCGCATGGACGCTGTTGAGGGTGAGTGCGAGGGCCACCCGCTGACAACCTCCCCGCGGAGCGTAGTCCTGGAGGTTGCGGCGCAGGTCGGCTTTGAGCACGTCGAACATGATCAGTTGAACCGGCTCCAAAGCCGGTGATACGCGGCGACTTGACGTTCGAAGTCCCGCGCGTGCATTTCCAGCAGTCCCTCGAGGTGAAAGCGCAGCTCGGAATCGGGTCCCGCCGGGCCGCCCCAAAGCAGCAAGGCGCACGCCTCGAGCAAACGCTCCCGGGGATAGCGGAAGCGGCGGGCGCCCCGGATTGCGCTCCGGCCGAAGGTGCGCAGGTTGACGAGCAGGTTGTGCCAGGCCGCCCGTTCCGGACACTTGTTCACGGCATCGAAGGCGTAATCGCCGGCCGAATCGAAGCGCCGTCCCAGGCGTTGCGACTCGAGCCAAAGCCACAGCCTTCCACCCAGGGCGCGGATTTGCTCGTGTTCTGCCTCCAGGTCTTCCCGCGCCTCGGACGACTGAAAGGGATGCAGCTTGAACTCGACCCCGGTCTGGTGCAGCGGCAGCAGGGCCTCGGCCCAGCCCAGTTCGCCGGCCAGGCGCAATTCGCCGAGCCGGCGCGAACGCTCGCGGCAGCTCCAGTGATACCCGCCATGCGCGGTCAACAGCACGTCTCCAAACGCCAGCTCGGCCTTCGCCAGGTTGCGTCGCACGAAATCCGCATGCTTCGGCCCGAAATCCGCGCGCCGCAGCCGTTCGAGGGCGAACAGGAGTCCGGAGCAGCGGTTGAACAGGAGCCGGGTCGCTTCGTGGAGGGGAATGAGCTCGGCCTGGCGATGGTGGTCACAGCCGCGCAACAACCGGTCGTCGCCCCAAAGCCAGTGGTGCCCTTGCACCAAGTCATACGTGAACATCCCGGTCCGCGCCGCGCGCAGCTTCGGCAGCGTCAGGACCTTGAATTCGACCTCAACGCCCGCCGGCTCGGAGAGTTCCTCTCCCAACGCGTGCAGGTCGTCGCGGTACCGTCGCTCGGCGAGGAAGGCGTTCCCCCGGACGAAGACGTAGAACTCGACGTCGTTGTACGGTCGATCGCCCCCGGCCGTGCGCAACACGCCCCCCTCGCCCCGCCCGTACCCGCCGGCCAGGAGCAGTCCTTCGAGCCGCGACGACGGGATGACGTCCCGCACGCCGTCGAGCACCAGACCGCAGACCTCGTGGAGATGCTTTTCGAGGAAGGCCGAGCCATCCACGGTGAAGCGATGTCCGTTGCCCGTGGCCGCGGAACCCGGCTCCGCAACCACCTCACGCCCCGGATCGGGTGTCATGGGCCTGCTCACGACCCGGCCTCCTTGCCTGCCGGCGGACAGCGGTAGTCATTCCAGCCCTGGCGGAAACCTGCCAGGCGCCCCAGCCGCTGCCTCCAGCGGATCTGCGCCGCGTGAGGCAACTCCGCCAGCCGACCTTCGCGACGGCAAAAGCGCAGATCCTTGCGGAGGTCCTGCACCCATCCGAGCAGGACGGTCCGGAGCAGGTTCAGGTCGCCGGCCTGGCCCGGCCAGGTGGCCGCCATGGCCCGCGCGTCACCGAACGCCCGGCGGTAGGCCTGCGCCGGCGTGTAGTTGTGGGAGTGCATCACCACCGATTCCGGCACATAGACCACGCGATGCCCCTGCGCCCGGCACCAACGCGTGTATTCGTCGTCCTCGGCGTACTGCAAATCCTCCCGGAACCCGCGGCGCGCCCATACGTCCTTCCGCAGGCCGCTGCTCACCATGCTGAAGAAGTGATCCCAACGGGCGGACTCCCGCTCGGGGCCGAAGCACCGGTCGTAATCGCAGGCAAAGACGGCCTGGCAGTCCGGTCGCGGGATCTGGCGGCCAAAACACGCCGCCACGTTCTCCCCCTGCAAGGCTTCCACCAAGGGGCCGAGCCACTCGCATCCCTGCGGGGTGGCGTCCGCGTTCAGGAAGATCCCCAGCCCGGCACGCGCCAACTGCAGGCCGCGGTTCATCACCCGGCTGGGGTTGTACTCGGGAGGGGTGATCTGGATGAAATGGGCCGGGCACGCCTGGCGAATGAGCTCCTGGGAACCGTCGGTGGAGCCCGAGTCGATCACGATCAGTTCCCAGTTGGTGAAGGACTGGGCCTTGAGAGCGGGAAGCGTTTCGCGAAGCGCCCAACCCTCGTTGAACGAACGCATGATGATGCTCACGCGAGGGGCGTTCATGCGGGTGCGCTCCCTCCGTGGTGCTGGTCAACAAACGCCCTCAAGTCGCGCCGCAGATCGCCCGCGACCCGCGACGGCGCGTAGCGCGCCGAGCAGCGTTGCCGGAGACTCTCACCCAGGGCGTCGGCCTCGGCCGGATTCGCGAGCAAGCTGCGCACCGCGTCCACCAACGCGTCGGGAGCGTCGTGGACGCGGGCGCAGGTCCCCACGTCAATGCCCTCCGCCCCGATGCTCGTGGTCACCACCGCGCGGCCCTGGGCGGCAGCCTCGAGAATGCGGGTGCGGGTGCCGGAGGCGACCCTGAGGGGAAGCAGGACCAGCCGGCTTTCGGCGATGGTGCGCTCCATGGAATCGACGGCGCCGAGCAACACCACGCGGTCGGTCTTCGCCTGGTGCAACCGCTCGGCGAACCAGGCCGGCGGGTGTTTGCCGGCGATGTGAATCCGTGCGTCGTGCCGCTCCAGGTCTTCACGCAGGCGGGGCACCAGCTCGTCCATGAGAAACCGGAAGCCGTCCAGGTTCGCCGCCGAATCGAGGCTCCCAAAGAAGAGAATCACCGGGGCGCGCGCGGGCGAGGTCACGGCGTTGCCGGCTGGCATGATGTTCGGGAGTTCGGCCAGCTGCGCTCCCGCGCCACCCGGGGCCTGACGTTGCCTCAACTGCGCCAACTCGACCGGGTTGCTCAGGAAAACCAGCCAGGGCTGACGTAGCAGGCGACGCTCAAGCCATTCCAGTTTCCAGCGCTCGAAAAAAAACCAGCGGTTTTTCAGCGTGCGCCGCTGTTGCCAGCTGAGCGCCACCAGGCGCGAGGACACCATGTCCAGGTCCATGATGACCGCCGGCCGGGAGGGGTGGTTCGAGGCGCGCCGGCATAGATTCCACGGCGTGTGGAACCGGGCAAAGACGGCGTCAAAGCGCTGACCGGATAACAGGGCGTCGAACGCGCGAACCGCGCCCGCATCAAAAATCGGAACCGACTCGGACTCCCACCACGGGCCCTTCAAGGCCTGGACCTGCAACGCGGGACCTGCGCTGCCGTTCCCGCCCGCGGTACTGGAGGCTCCATTGCGCTCGATGGAAACAGCCTGGAGTTCGCCCGTATCCGCGAGCGCCTGCCACAGGAACCGGCTGCGGTTCTTGTCCCCGCCTGCGCCCGCCTGGAACGGACGATCCAGATAGAGAATGCGCAGCGGTTTCATGCCTTGACCGGTGCGGGGACACGCCGCCATCGCGACCTGAACTTGGACCCGAATCGCTCGCGCTCGGCGGGGTTAAGTGCCGTGCGCCAGAGTCCGGCGATGCCAACGAGCCCCAGGAATCCGCCTTCCAACAAGACCAGCGCCGGGTGAGCCCCACTGGGCCAGAACGGCTGGGCGCGCACAATCCCGATCGCGAGGATCATGGGGAGGCAGCCGAGCCAGGCCGGCAGCACCGTCTGGCGAAAAAGCTGCCAGCGACTCAGGTGAGCCTCCCGGGCCGCCCAACCCCACAGCCAGCCCCAGCCCGCCACCACGGTGGGAAGGACCGATCCCCACGCGACGCCCACAATGCTGCGGAAATACCATGTCAGGCCGATGCTCAGGGCGAGGTTGCACAGCGCCTCGATCACGCCCTGCCACATCATCCGCCGCTCCTGGCCCGCCATGAGGAACATCCGCTTGAAAACCCAGTGGGTCAGAACGAGCGAGTAGTACCAGAAGAGCAGCAACTGCCCGCTCCAAAGCATGGCCGCGGTCGGCTGCGCCACGCCGGTCAACAACCCCAGCAACTCGGGCAGGTACGCCGCCGCGAGCAGGTACAGCGGCGTCGCCGCCAGCACGCTGAACCGGATGCCTCCCACGAGCATCGCCCGGAGCTCCTGGTGGTCGCCCCGCGCGTGGAGATGCGCGGCGGTCGGCGAGAGCACGTCGGCGATCTGCTTGGTCAGCAGGCCGAACATCTCCCCCACCTTCCCGCTCGCCTGGTACGGCGTCACGGCCGCCACCCCAAGGATCGAGCCGATCACCGGTTGATCCGCCTTGTTGCGGAGCACATTGCCCATGAGGTTCAGGTACGCGTAAACGCTGAACCGGCCGGTATCCAGGAGCGCGCTTCGCGACACGTGCCGGGCGCGGATCTGGACCTGGGGCATGTGCCGAAGGGCGAGCCATGCCGCTGCCACGTAAGGAATCAACACGCACACCAGCGCCAGGATCACCAGGGTTCGGAAGCTCCAGTGCATCGCCACCACCGCGGCCACGCAGCCGAAGTTCAGGACGTTGGTGGCCAGGGCGAGGTTGTTCGCCAGGACCATCCGTTGCTGGCCCTGGAGGATCTCCGGAAACACGCCCAGCGGAAACGCGAGCCCGATCCCGACCAGGAACAACATCAGGATCTGGCGGTAGCTCTCGCGGTTCGGCGGGCTCACGCCAAACAGATCGACGAGCCAGCCGGAGCCCAGGATTCCCAGCCCGACGGCCACCGCGGCGATCAGGGCGTAAAAGCCCAGGATGGAGCTCAGCACGCGGCTGAGCCCCGCGTAGTCCCGCTTCACGCTCAGCTCCGCCACGCGCTTTTGCGCGGCGTACCCAAAACCGAAATCCAGCAACACGCCGTAGCCAAAAATCGCCCACAACAGCGACCAGAACCCAAACGCCTCCGCATCCAGTCCCTGGTAAAGCAGCCGGAACGTCACCAACCCCAGCAGCATTCGCCCCAGAATGCGCACGTAGCCCGACGCCGCGCCGCGGATCACGTTCCGGCGGACCTGGTCCGGGCTCATGGCTGGCCTCCCCTCCGTCGCGCCGCATGGGCGGCCTCCGCCTCCTGGTAGAGCGCCTCGAGCCGGGCGCCGATGCGCGACCAGTCGTAGTGCGCCCGTGCTTCCTCGCACCCGGCGGCGCCCAACCGTCCCCGGAGCGCCGGGTCATGAGCCAGCAGTTCCAGGCGCGCTGCGAGCTCGCTGCCTTCCGGGTCGCGCTCCGGGTCGATGAACAGTCCGGTCTCGCCGTCCTTAAGGAGCGCCTGCAGGCCGCCAACGCGGCTGGCAATCACGGGCCGCCGGGCGCTCCAGGCCTCGAGGACCACGATCCCGAACGGCTCGTGAATGGACGGCAGGACAAACACATCACACGCGTGGTAGGCGTTGATCAGATCCGGATCGTCATGACGCAGGCCGGGCAACAACTTCACCCGGGCGTTCAGGCCATGCGCCCCGATGAACGCGCGGAGTTCGGCGGCGTACGCGGGTTGGGTTTCCGGTCCGACGCAGACCAGGAAGGCGTCCGGCATCCGGGCCTGGAGCCGCTGGAATGCTCGCAGCAACAGCGCCTGGTTCTTTTGCGCATCGATGCGGCTGAGATTGAGCACGAAAAACGCGGCCGGCGGAATCCCGTGACGGGTGCGGAAGGCGTTCCCGTCTCCGACGCCGAACTTGGCGGCGTCGACGCCATTGGGCAGATAGGCAAGGCGACGGTGATGCAGCTCGGCGCGGGCTTTGTCATACTCACTCTGGCCCACGCAGATCACCTGGTCGGCGTCCTCGAGCACGCGCCGGGATCCGAACAGGGCGCCGAACGGCTTGCCCCACTCCCACTTGTTCTCGATGGGCTTGATCAAGGTGCCGAGCTCGGCCTTCGGCACATCGAACACGCCGCCATGCAGCGACACCACGAACGGCTTGCGGCGCAAGCGCGCCGCGGTGCGCACGTGACCACCCAGGCGCTTCAGGGCGTGGGCATGGTAGAGGCGGACGCCGCGCACGCTCAGCAGGCCGCGGAACAGGGACAGCGACAGCAGATTCCCCCCTTTCTTGTCGAGCGTGGCGCGATCCGCCGGGGTCAGGCCAAAGAACGGGTAACAATAGCGGTACCGACGCACGGGCACGCCGCCCACCTGCTCGCGACGCCGCGTCGACAGCGCGAGGGAGGTCATGATCAAGGGGTGGAGGCCGGCGCGTTGCTGGGCGCGCGCCACCTCGAGCAGCACCGTCTCCGTGCCCCCCCATTCCTCCGCCACAAAGCGGCGGGGCACATGCACGACCGTCGTGGGAGGCCCGGATTTCATGCACGCACCAGAGTCAGCTGGGGGGCGGCCGGCGCGGGGTTCAGCGCCGCCAGCTCCTGCTCCATGAGTCGGTAGATGTGCGGGATGTGGGTGATGTCCGCCGGGATCGACGGCTGGTTGGTCAAGAGACAGGCGTAGCTCTGCGGATCGGTGGGGTGGTAACCGTGCATCGCCCGGATGGGCCGCTCCCCCATGTGGCTGGGAACGATCAGCACCCCCTCCTGCACCAGGAAGATGAGTTCGCCAAAATAGCGGTCCTCGAAGAACGCGTGGAGGCGCCGGAGTTCGTCGTCCGGCACGATGCGGCCTTCGGGAACTTCCCCCAACGCGCGGGTGATGAGCTGGCGGGCCTCCGGGGTAAAGAACCAGAATCGCGCCATGGTCGAGTCGTACACGACGGCGTAGTCGCGGGCCATGCGCACGGGCAGGGCCTCGATGCGCGCCTTGAGATCGAGCAGCCGGTCGCAGTTGGCCATGCCATGATCGCTGAAGACGTAGAGGTGGACCTCCCGGTAATGCGAGTGCGCCGCCGCCAGCGTCCGCTCGATCCACTCCTCGTACAGGCGAAGCCGGGCCGGGACCTCGGGGGCCTGATTGCCGACCATGTGCAGCAGACCGTCGAGTCCCGCCCAATACTGGAACGCGAAATCGATCCGCTCGGCCCGGATCGCCTCGTGCAAAGCGTCCCGGTTCTCCTCCTCGGAGCGGAGCGTGTCCGTCACGAAGTAGGGGATCCCGCGTTCGGTGAGCACGTCGAAAATGTTGGGACCCCGGTTCATGCCGCGCGGCTGGAGCGGGCTGCGCTTCTCGGTGAAGTCGAACAGGTGGATGTGGCGAAAGGGGATGTTGTACAGGTCGAAATAGCCGCGGAAACCGAGGCGCACCTTGACGAACCGGGTGAGCAGGCGCCGGAACCGCCGGCGGCTGGTCAGGGCCTCCGGCAGCCAGCGAAAAGCCCGGAGCGACCGAAACGGCGAGTTGGCCGGGTCGTAGACGAAGTAGCACCAGTTCCGATGCTGCACCGGCCAGCGCCCGGAAAGGATGGACGGCACGCAGGTCGAGCTGTAGCCGAACACCGATTCCAGCTTGCGCCGATGGGGGCCGAACGTCCCGCCGAAGGGATCGTTCCGGAGGATCTCCCAACCCATGGCATCCACCATGATGAAGAGCGGCAGGACAGCTTTCATGGCGTGAGGGAGTCAGGATCGGTGGGGAGGCGTGTGGACATGTTCGGGGATGCGGAACTGGTCCGGATGCGCGCGCGCCAGGTTGAGCAGGGTCTGCGCGGCGACGATGTGGAAGCTCTGGGCCCAGGCGAGCGGCGTGTTATGGCCGGGCTGCCCGTGCACGTACATCTCCGGAACGCGCCCGTCGGGCAGGATCGTGCGCTCGAGGCGCTGGAAGTAATCGAGGGCGCGGGCGAAGAACTGGTGGCGTTCGTGCCAGGAGAAGTGGATCGGCTGGCGGGCCAGGTTGAAGTCGCGTCCGTACTCCGCGAGCTTCGCATAGCAGACGGACAACCAGGCGAAACCCAGGGGCCATTGGGCGGCCTCACCCTGGACCCGCTCGAGGCCTTTGCCACAGTAGATGTCTCCGGGGTAACGACGGAGGCCGTGGGACCCGGTCAACTGGCTCTCGATCTGCGCCAGCAACTGGCGTTTCAATTCGTAGTCCGCCACGTTGTAGGGCCAGATCAGGCTGAGCTGGGCCAGGTCGCAGCTACGGGTTGCGGACTCGCGGGGCAACAGGCGGGCCAGCGCCGCGTAGCCTTCGGCGATGAGGCGTTCGCTGACGGGCACCAGGTGGGCGATGGGCACCTTCTGCCGGTACTTGGAGTCGTAGTAACCCTGGTCAAACCACATCAGCAGCCCGCCCAACACCGCCCCGAAGCTGCTGGCGTGCTCTTCCGGTCCTTCCTCCCACATCCCGAAATCGGCCTCGAAGCCCATGTTGAAGATGTAGTTCCGGATGTGGCCCATGAGGTGGTAATCCTCGGCACTGAAGCGGAACCCGAATCCCTTCTTCACCAGGTCGCCCATCTTGTACATGAACAGCCCGAAGACATCGAGCTGGTGATGCCCCCACTCGTCGGTGATGGACTCGAAGGTGGTGGGATGCACGCGCGCCGGCATGAACTGGCCGCGTTGGTGGCGGACGTCGGGCTTGATGATCGAGGCGTTGACGAACCGGTGGTGGTGCTTCTTGAAGATGTCGAGCACGAGCCGGAAGCTCTCGACCGTCTTGTCGTAGCATCCGAGGTACTCGTTGGCGTAGGTGGCGTACATGATGTCCCGGATCCAGTACACGTTGTACGCGTCCCCCACGCCGTCCTCGGCCCCGTGCAGGCTGGCCACGTAGCCGCCGTTGGGACGGCGCATGCGCTCGAGCACGGCGTAGGACATCTGGATGCGTTCATCCAGCGGGCACGCATGGAAGACCGATTCGGGAAAGGAGCGGAAGTGGGTCATGATGGAGAGACGGCGGCCGCGGCCATGATGCGCCGGGACTCGGCGAGGAGTTGGGTGGGACTGAACGGCTTGGTCAGGAAGAGTGCCGCCCCGGCCAGCGTGGCTTCCACCTGCGTCAAGGCCTGGCCTTTCGACGACAGCACGATCACCGGGATATGCCGCGTGCCCTCGTCCTGCTTCAACTGGCGCACCGCCGCGAGCCCGTCGAGCCCCGGCATCATCACGTCCATGACGATGAGCTGGGGCCGGACCCGCCCGGCGGATTCCAGCGCCTCGGCGCCGTTGCGACAGGAGACCACCTCCCAGCCCGCCTTGCGAAAGGTGGCTTCGAGGAGGCGCAGCATGAAGACCTCGTCGTCCGCGACGAGGATCCGCGTCGGGTTGGTTTCACTCATGGCACATGGCGTACGACCAGGAAGGTCAGATCATCCGAAAGGGAGGGGGTCACCCTGAAGGTGGCGAGCGACTCGAGCAGGCGGTCCCGCAACACGTCGGCGCCGGTGTGCGAAGCCGCCGCCGCGCTCAACCAGGCCTCCAGCCGGGCCTCGCCGAAGAGCTCGCCCGAGGGATCCCGGGTTTCCGTGAGACCGTCCGTGTAAAGCAGCGCGCAGCCTGCGCGCGGCACCTCCACCCGCGATTCACGGTACGTGGACTCGGCCAGGATCCCGAGCGGCAGACCGGCGTCCCCCACGGCCTGCGCGGCCTCGCCCGGCGCGGCCAGCAGGACCGGGCAGTGCCCCGCGCTGGCCGTGGTGAGCGTGCGCCGTCGCGCATCCAGGAAGACCAGGGCCACGGTCGCAAACATGTCGACGCGCGAGAAGTCGTCCCAAAGCGTGCGGTTCAGCGTCGTGAGCAACTCCGCCGGATGCGGAAAGAGCGTCGGGTGCGAGCGAACCGCACTGCGGAGGATGGCGGAAAAGAGCGCGGCCGGGACGCCTTTGCCCATGACGTCCGCGATGACCAGCATGACGCCGGCGTCCCCGGCGGGAATGACGTCGTACAGATCGCCCCCCACCTGGTGGGCGGCCAGCGCCGAAGCGGCCAGCTCGAACGGCGCGCAGTCCGGCAGCGAGGCCGGGAGCAGCGAACGCTGGATGCCCGCGGCGATCTCGAGTTCACGCTGGGTAACCCGGGCCTGCGTGCGCTCGTCCGTCAGGCGCGCATTCACGATCTGGATGCCCAGGTAATCGATGAAGGTGTGGAGCAGGTTGATCTGCGCGGCGGTGAACGGCCGTTCGGAGCCCGTGCGCGCCAGCGTAAGGGTGCCGATGGGCTGGTCGGCCACAAAGAAAGGGTGACACACGGCGACCCGGATACCCGGCACCCGACCGAGCATCGTCTGGCAGGGCAGGGCGCGGCCGGCGTCGTACCACACATCCTGTCGGGTACGAATGGCGTCGCATTCCAGCTCGCCACACAGACTCCGGCCCTGGCACATCGGCTGACTTTCCCAGGACCCGGGGACGGTCAGGAGCGTCTCCAACCGCTCGCGGTCCCCGGACAAGAGGCGCAGCACGGCGAGATCCGCCTCGGTGATCTGGACCAGGTCACCGACCAGTCGGCGCGAAAAATCGGGCAGGTCGGTGGCCGAACCGAGCTGGGCGCTGTAGCGGAACAACGCGGTCAGGCTCTCATAATTCGAGGCGAGCTCCTCGGTCATCGCCGCCACGATGTCCTCGAGTTCCGCCAGGCGACGTTCCAGTTCCTCGGCCGCCAGGGTGCAGGTCGGCGCGGGTTCGGTCCGTCGTTTGCGCAGGATCAGCAGGTTCTGATGGCGTCCCCGCAGGTAGACCGACTCATCCGTCAACGTCTGGATCAGAAACAGCCCCCGGCCTCCCTCGCTGTCGGTCTCGGGCAGCTCCGCCCGCTCGGGCCAGTCGAACCCCGGGGTGTGATCGGTCACGCGCGCCTCCACGATCTGCCCGTCACACAGCAACTCGACGCGCACGGGCTTGCTCCGTGCCGCCTCGCCGGCGTATTCGACGGCGTTGTTCCCCGCCTCGATCAGCACCAACTCCCACGCGTCCAGTTCCGCCGCCAGCAGGCCGCGACCATCGAGGAACTTGCGCGCGGCCCGCGCCAGTTCCCGGACGGAGGCGTAGTCACAGGCCGCTTCGAGGCGCACCGAGGTGCGGAAGACGGCGAGCGACACCCGGCCCAGGTCCCCCGTCATGGCCGGGCCTCCCTGGTGGCTGGGAGCACGGGGAGGATGGTTTTCACGCGGTCACCACTTCGAAGAGACGATGGAGCCGGGTGAGTTCGAGGATCTGCATCACGCTCGGACCCGGCCGGAGAATGCGCAGGCTGCAGTTGCGCAGACGCATGGTCTTGTCGAGCGCGATGAGGACCCCGAGCCCGCTGCTGTCGAGGAACGTGGTTTGCGAGAGGTCCAGTTCGAGCGAGGTCGAGTGCGGCTGGAGCGCCGCCCGCACCGAGTCGCGGACATGGGCGGCGTTGGCCGCCGCCAGTTCGGTGATGCCGCTCACGCGGAGTGTATGACCGTCAGGGGATTGGATATGCATTCGAGGGATGGGTTGGAATGGACCAGGGAGGGTACTTGTCGGACTTGGGCGGCCAGCCGGTCGGGACGGGAGAGTTCCTCGGCCAGCAACAGGAACGTCCGATCGTCAGTATGCGTTTCGGAACCTTCGAACTGGCGCAGGTAACGTCGCAGGTTCTCGCTGCACGCGAGCGCGCTCTCCCCACGCCTGGCCATGTCCCCCAGCCACCGCCGCAGCGGCGATAGACCGAGGAGCTTGCCGGACGGGTTCCGAGTCTCGTTCAGACCGTCGGTGTGCAGGAAGACCAAGGCACCCGCCGGCAGGCCGAGAGTCGTTTCGTCGTACTCAGCCTCGGCGACGACGCCCAGGGGCGGCCCCGAACTCGGAACCCCCAGCACAGTCCCGAGGGGATCCGCCCTCAACAGCGGCGGGTGCCCGGCCCCGCTGACGCGCAATTCCCGGGTGCCGCCATCGACGTAGGCCAGCTGTGCGGTGATGAACATGTCCAGGCGCCCCAACGGCTCGACCAGGTTCCGGTTCAGCCACTCCATGAAGGCGCCCGGCCGGCAGGCCAGGTCTGGCCGCGTGTGGAGCAACGTGCGAAAGACCGCGGCCATGAGCGCCGCCGGCAGCCCCTTGCCCATCACGTCGGCCACGGCCAAAAGCAAGCCGTGGTTCGCCACGCGCAAAATATCGTAGAAATCGCCCCCGACCCGCTCCGCCGATTCGCAATGTCCCAGCGTCCGCCAGAATCCGAGCGACGGATGTTCGCGCGGCAGCAACGACTGCTGGATTCTCCCGGCGAGTTCATATTCGCGCTGCAGCAGCTCCGCCCGGCGTTGCGCCGCGAGGAACTGCTCGTTGCGGATGTGGATGGCCAGGAAATCGCCGATGGTGCGCACCAGCGCCACCTGGCCCGCCCGGAGGGGCGTCGCGGAACGGCTCCCCACCGCCAGCGTGCCAATGACCACGTCCTGCACCACCAACGGGTGGACAATGCCGCAACCCCCGCCGGCCAGGGCGCCCAAGGAGTCCAGGGGACCCAGCGGATGCTCCTGGTCGAACCACAAATCCTCGCGCCGGGTCACCGCCGCCAATTCGCAGGAGGGTTCGGCGTCCACAAAGGCCAGCGGGGGACCTTCCCACGAACCATCCGAGCAGCTCACAGCTTCCAACCGGCTCCCGTCCGCATCCACCAGGCGCAACACGTACCAGTCCGCATGCGCCGTCAGCAGCAGGTCGTCGAGACCGTGGAAGCTCCGCCCCCCGGCGCTCAGACATTGCTGGAGACTCCCCGTAAAGCGAAAGAGGCCGGACAGGCTCTCGTAAGCGGACGAGAGCTCCTCGGTCATGTCCCGGAGCGCCAGTTCCGTTTCTTCCGCTTCGTTCGGAATCGGACGCGGTTCGCGGCGCAGTCGGCGCATGACCAGGCAGTTCTCGCCGGTCCCACACAGGTAATCCATCGAGTCGGTGTGAGCCCGGATCAGGAACAAACCCCGCCCTCGCTCGGCCTCGGCCGGCGGCAGCTCGATCTCGGCCGGGAGCTTGAAACCCGGTCCGCGGTCGGTCACCCGGACCTCCACCAGCCGTTCGTTGACCACGAGATCGAGTTCGATGAAGGGGGCCGGCACACCCTGGGAGCCGTGCAGCACCGCATTGTTCAGGGCTTCGGCGAGGACCAGTTCCCACTCCCCGCCTTCCCGGGAGGAGAGACCGGCCCCGATCAGGAATTCCCGGCATTGCCCGCAAGCTGAACGCACCGCGTCGAACGTGGCATCCACCTGAAGGTGGAGGGTTCGCGCTGGAGGTGAGCGATTTGTCATGGGCTTGCGGGTAGGAAGTGGGGGAGCGGGGTGACGGTCCGTCAGGCGTTCACGATCTCGAGGATCAGGTGCAGCCGGGTCAGCTCGAGAATCTGCCGCACGGCGGGAGTGGGATGGACCAGGCGCATTTGGCCGTTGCGCTGGCAGAGCGTCTTGTGCAGGCCCACCAGGGCCCCGAGGCCGCTGCTGTCGATGAAGCGCGTGGAGGAAAGGTCCACGTCGAGGCTGGTGTGCTGCGGCTCCAAAGCGCTTCGGACGCGCTCGCGGACCGCGCCGGCATTGGCGGCGCCGAGTTCCTCGAGGCCGCTGACGGTCAAGGTTGTGCCGCTGGATGTTGTTTTCATGTGTGTGCTAATCGTGAGGAGGGCCGGGAGCGGCTCGACAGTCCCAGCCATCGCCGCGCCAGGCGCATCAAGACCCGCAATTCCCTGTGCGGGGCAGGGTCTACCGCGAAATAGCTGGCGTGGGCGCGGGCCTCGTCTCCAAAGGCCTCCGCGCAGCCCATCGCGTCCGCCAGGCTCACCAGCCCCGTGGGCGCGGCGAGCCACAGGCGTTCGTAATCGTTGTTCAGCCGGGCGGCCTCGTCGGCCGCGAGTGGCCGGTTGCCGACCCACGTGAAGTCGCCGCGCACCACGTTCCAAAGCTGCGGCCAACGCCGGGCCACGCCCTTGAACGCGGGCAGCTCCGCGTAAGCGACCGTTCCCGCCTCCCGCCCGGCGTCCGGGCCGGAGATGACGGCGCGCCGGGTCATGATCCATGGCTGGTGCGACCACCGGCTGCGAAGGGCCGCCACCGCGAGCAGCGGACTGGTGGCCACCAACGTCACCAGCGCCAGGACCCGACCAAGCACATGGCTTGAGCGGGCGCGATCGTCGGCCTGAAGTTCCGACAGCAGGAACGGATCCGGCACGTCGACCATGGACCCGCTGTCCAGGTTGATGAGTCGCCGGCCCAGGGCCAGGGAACCCTGCACCTGGGTCAGCCCCCCGACAAAGGTCCGTTCACCGACGACGGCGTCCTTGAGTTCAGCACCCTCGTCGACGTAGCAACCGTCCTCGATGACGACGTCCGGACCAACCACCGCTCGCGGGCCGATCCACACATGGGCCCCCAGCCAGCAGGGCCCGCGCAGTTCGGCGTTGGGAGCCACCCGGGTCCGCAGTCCGGCCCACACGCCCGGTGCGACCTCCCGCGCGCCCACGCGTCGGTTCGTCCACTCGGGCAGGAGCGCTCGCAGCGCGGCCGAGAAGCCCCGATGACTGCGCCAGAGGGGATGCGCCGGGAGTTGGGGAAGATGGTCCAGGACCAGGACGTCCCAGGGGGCGGGCAGGAACGGCTCGCCGGGAAGCGCCACCTGCACTCGCGCCTCGGCAGGCTCCAACTCCCGCGGCTGCGCCAGCACCTGAACCTGGATGCCCCATTCCTCCCCCTTCCCCAGGGCCTCACGCACCGCCGCCGGACGGTCGACCGCCAGCACGGTGACCCGCTTCGCGCCCGCGTGGCACAGGAAGTCCAGCGCGTGGTGCACGAGTGAACGCCCGTACATCGGAAGGAGCGCCAGCGGTTGACGGGCGGCCATGCCCGCCACTCCGGGTCGTTCGCCTGGCAGGATGAGGATGGAGTTCATCGCGTCACATGCCCTTCCCAAACAGGATGGCCGGCACGGTCTTGGCCAGGATCCACAAGTCCTTCCAGAAGCTCTGGCTCTCGATGTACCGCACGTCGAGGCTCACCTGCTCCGGAAAATCGATCACGTTGCGATCCCCGATCTCGAGCAGGCCGCCCTTGCGTTCCCCGACCTGCCAGAGACAGGTGATGCCCGGCCGCACGAGGAACCGGCGGCGGTCCGCCTGGGAATACAGGGCCACCTCGCGGGGGACCGGGGGCCGCGGGCCCACCAGCGACATCTCGCCTTTGAGCACGTTCCAGAACTGCGGCAGCTCATCCAGCGACGTCTTGCGGAGAATTCTTCCCACCGGCGTGATGCGCGGATCGTCCTTCATCTTGAACGTCACCCCGGAGGCTTTCTCGTTGCGCGCCAGCAGTTCCTGGAGCTTCGCCTCGGCGTTCACCACCATGGAACGGAACTTGAGCATCTTGAATTCGCGCCCATGGAGCCCGATGCGAGTCTGCCGGAAGAAGACCGGGCCGCCGTCGCGTTTCACCAGCAGCGCGATCCCCAGATAGACGGGCGACAGGAGCACCAGGGCCATCGCGCTCAACACCAGGTCCAGCAGTCGTTTTAGGGCGAAGGCGCTCTGCACCACCGCCTGCCAGGCGAGGCGTTTGCCACGCGCATAGACGTTGAGCCGGAAACGTCCCCACGGCGACTGCGCGGCCAGCAACCGCTCCGCCATGCGTTCTTGAAGGGCGCGATCGTTCATGGCATGTCGAGTCCCGCCAGCGTTCGAATCTGCTCCGCGAGCTGATCCACCGCCGGCGAGTCCAAATCCGGGGAAAGCACGACGCTCGCGGTTCGTGCCTGCCCGATCACGTACCGGAGGTGCATCGGCTGCACCTGCTCCCGCCATTGCCGGCGGACCGAGACCGCCGTGCGGCCGCGTTCGCGCGTATCGCGATCGATCCGCCGCTCCAACCGGAGGCCAGCCCCGCCGTCGCGGAACAGCCGAAGCCCGTAGCACGAGCGCAGGTCACGTGGCCACCATGGCCACAGACCTTCGACGAGCACCACGCGGGTGGCCGGCCACGGGACCCGCTCCTTCCGGCGCGTGTGCGTCACAAAATCGTACTGCGGCAACTCCGTCGCGCGGCCGGCTGCCAGCGCCGCGATCGCCTCGCGGAACCGCGTCCAGTCGATGGCGCGGGGCGTGTCGAAGTTGCACCGTTCCCGGCGCGGCACGCTCAGGTGACTCAGGTCGCGGTAGAAATGATCCAGGGCCAGGACCCGGGCGTGCGGCTGGAGACGTTGCTCGAGCTTGCGGGCGAGCCAGCTCTTGCCGGACCCGCTCCCGCCCGCAATGGCCACCACGAACGCCTTCCGGGGCGCGCCGGCCGCCCGTGCCGGGACAGGCTGCCTCGACCTCGAGGCGGCGCCCGGGGCGCGGGACGGGACAGGGCTGGCCGGGGCGCGTCTCATGAATTCCCGGGGGGGTGTTCGCCCGCGACCGTCGCGAACATCTGCTCCAGATCGCGGATGTAGCCGTCGAAGTCGTAGCGCTCCGAGACAAGCTTCAGTCCGTTCTCCCCCAACTGCCGGGCCAGGGGTTTGTCGGTGAGCAACTGGTCCAGGCGGGCCGCGTAGGCGTCGCGGTCGCACCAGGGCACCAGAAAGCCATTGTGACCGTCGAGCAACCAGTCCTTGATGCCGCCGGCGTCGAAGGCCACCACCGGCAGGGCATAACGCATGACCTCGAGTCCGATGGTCGCGATCGGTTCGGGCCAGAGCGAGCTTAGCGCCACCACGGTGCACTCGCGGTAATACGACTTGAGCTCTTCCTGCGGCACGAAGCCCTTGAACTGCACCCGGTCCCCCAACCCCAGCCGCTGGCTCAAACGCTGGCAGAACTCGCGATGGTTGCCGTCTCCCAGGATCACGCATTCGAACCGGGACGGCACGCGTGCCAGCGCTTCCAGGAGCACGTCGACGCCTTTGCCCCGGATGATCTGCCCTGCGTACAGGATGAGGTTGCGGTCGCTGAAGGAGCTGCGCAGGTTGGGATCCCCCATCCGCGGCACGGGCGCGTGGATCTCGATGCGCCGCGACTCGAAGCCATGCTTGAGCAACTCGTCGCGCATGTAGGTGGTGACCACCACCATCCGGCGGAACTTCTGGTTGAGCCCAATCTCGCGTTGCTTGTCGCCGTAGCTCACCCAGCGCAGCGGCAACCCGCCCCCGTGACGTCGCACCACGGCGGCCAGGCACGGAAACACACAATACGGCGAAGCGCGGCGGGTGCAGATGCGACGGGTGAAGTAATTGTACCGGTAACTCCGCATGCAATAGATGTCATGGTCATGGACCATTCGCACGAGCGGCACACTCGAGTCCACGAGACTCTCGAGCACCCGCAGGTCGGCCATCTTGTGGACGTACACGACATCGGGCCGGAACGCCCGGAGCGCCTCGCGCGTCGCCGCCGCGGTGTCGCCCGAGTTCAGGGCGAACCGATGGGGGAAAGTGGCATTCCAGGCCGGCTCGCCCTTGCCCGTGGGCGGGCCATGGAGAATGCCGATGGCGTGCCCGCGGCCTCCGAGTTCGGCGGCCGTGATTTGCGCGTTGGCCTCGGCGCCCGCCAGCGCCCCGAAGCGTTCATGGACGTAGAGCAGTCTCATACGGTGGTTCGCTCCCCCACGGCGGCATCGGTGCGCTCCAGCCAGTCCCGGAGCGCCACCAGGGCGCCTTCAAAATGCTGCGGCATCGAGACAAACCGTTGCTGGACCTGAGCGGTGGCGCGGCGGGCCGCGGCCTGCTCGAGGGCGAAGCACTCGGCCGAAAACGCCTCCAGGCCAAAAGAGGCCCCCACGCCCTTGAGCGAATGCGCCTCCCGTTCGAGGGCCTTCCAGTCGTTGAGCTCGGCCAGCCGGCCCAACTCACGTTGCCGGGTTGGCAACTCGTCCACGAAATCGCGGACCATGCCGGCGACCGTCGCCGTATCGAGGTCGGCGCACAGCTGGTCGAGTCGATCCGCGCTGAACAGGCGCGACACCGGTGCGTCTACGGCGACCGGGCGGACCGGTTCGTGGGCCGGGGCGTTGCGACCATAGTAAGCGTTGCGCACCAGGATCTCCCGGAACTGATGCGCGGTGAAGGGCTTGGTGAGGTAGTCGTCCATGCCCGCGGCGAGACACCGTTCGCGCTCGCCCACCAGGGCGTTGGCCGTGAGCGCGATGATCCGGGTCCGGCGGGGTCGCGGCGGCTGGCACTCCTGCTCGTGGATGCGAATGGCCCGGGCGGCGTCATAGCCGTCCATCTCGGGCATGTTGCAGTCCATCAGCACGATGTCGTAGGGCCGCGCGCGGACGGCCTTCAAGGCCTCGAGCCCGTTCACCGTCACATCGGCCCGGGCGCCCAGACTTTCGAGCACGAACTGGCACAGCTGCCGGTTCACGGGGTGATCCTCGGCCAGCAGGATCGAGAGCGAGCCGAACAAATCTCCGCCCGGTGCCGCGTCGGCGGGGCGGGGTCGCGTCTTGGGAATCGGCCGGCTGGCGGGTCCGGCTTCCAGCGCGGCGGCCAGGCAATTGAAGAGCTGGGACTGCTTGACCGGCTTGAGGAGGATGTTTTGAAACAGGCCCTTGCTCTCCTCGTCCTGGAGCAGAACGGTCGAGGGGCTGGCGAGGAGAATGCAGCACACGTCGCTTTTGCTGCGTGCCAGCACCTCCCGCAGGCTCGAACCACCGTCCGCCAGCAGGCGCTCGTCCAGGACCAGCACATTCGCCGGTTCTCCCGAGGCGAGTCCCTGATCCAGCTTCTCCAGGACCTCGGTGCTGGTGGCCACCGCTTCGCAGGCCACGCCCCAGCTTCGCAGGCTCTCGAGCATCGACTCGCGGATGCAGGGCGGACCGGCGCCCACCAGAACACTGGCGAAGACCAGGCTGGGATGGCTCGATTCGGACGCGTTCTGCTTGGGGGCCTCGAGGACGACTTCAAACCAGAACGTGGACCCCTGCCCGGACTGGCTCTCGGCCCCGATCGTCCCGCCCATCATCTCGACAATCCGCCGCGAAATGGCCAGTCCCAGGCCGGTGCCGCCCCGGCGGTCGGCAGCGGAGACGTTGGCCTGGACAAAGGGCTGGAAGAGCATGTCAATCTGGGCGGGCGTCAACCCCATCCCGGTATCACGGACCTCGAAGCGCAGGCGGGCCTCGGACAGCTCCAGCGACTTCAGGGTCACGCGCACCAGGACCTCGCCCTGGTCGGTGAATTTCACGGCGTTCCCGACCAGGTTCAGGAGCACCTGGCGCAGCCGGCTCCCATCACCACTCAGCCGGTTCGGCACGCCGCGCGCCACCACCGCCGCCAGCGCCAACCCCTTCTGCGCCGCCCGCGGCGCCGCGACTTCGAGCACCGCGTCCACCAGGGGCCGGATGGCGAACTCCTCCGAGGAGAGCGTGAGCCGCCCCGCCTCGATCTTGGAGAAGTCGAGGACGTCATTGATGAGCTGCAACAGGGCGTGCGCGCTCTGGGCGACGGCCTCGGCGAATTCCCGCTGACGCGGGTTGAGGTCGGTCTGCAGCAACAGGTCGGTCATGCCGAGCACCCCGTTCATCGGCGTCCGGATCTCATGGCTCATGGTGGCGAGGAACTCGCTCTTGGCCGTGTTGGCGGTCTGCGCCTCGCGATAAGCCAGCTGGAGCTGGCCGTTGAGAACGCGCAATTCGGCGTTGGCCGCCTCGGCGAGTTCCCGGGCTTGCGTCAGCGCCGTCACGTCCACGAACGACTCGATGCCGCCGGTGACGCGACCCTGGTCATCCCGGAGGACATCGGCGTTCTTGATCACGACCAGGCGTCGCCCGTCCTTGGCCTGGAAGGTACACTGGCGGCGGTAAATGCGTTCCTCGCGACGCGCATCGAACAGCCCGCAACCGGAGACGCACGGCGTGCCTTCCAGGATGCTGCAGCACTTCCCCAGCACTTCCTGGGCGGCCCAACCGGTGGTGGCGACGAACGCCTCGTTGACGCTGGTGATGCGTTGTTCGGCGTCGACGGTGAAGATCGCCGTCGCGGCCGTGTTGATGATCAGGTGCTGGAGGTGGGCCGCCTGGCGCAGGCGGCTCTCGTTCTGGCGCAACGTCGCGGCGTCCTGGTCCCGTTGAACGGCATGGCCGATCGGGCCGCCCATCGTGCGCAGGACGTCCACCTCCATGCGGGTCCAGCGGCGTTCACGCTCGCACTCGTCGAACCCGATGAACCCCCAGAAACGCCCCTCGAACTGGATCGGGATCGCCAGGATCGAAACGATGCCCTGGGGTTCCAACACGCCCCGCTCAGCCGCCGGCAATTCCCGCACCGGCCCGTGGACGGGCAGGCCGCGTTGCATCTGTTCCCACCAATAGGGCAGCACCTCGGTCAGCGGGATGGACTGCAGATCGGGATTGTCAATCTGGGGCGTCACTCCGTCCGCGCACCACTCGAAGCGCTGGCTGCATCGCACCTGGCCATCCGGATCAAGGTGGTTCTCGAAGACATAGGCACGATGGGCTCCCACCGCCTTCCCAAGCACTTCGAGCGCCCGCCCCACCGCGACCGGCAGTTCCCGCGCCGCCACGAGGGTCTGGCTCGCCTCCGCCATCGCGGACAGGAGTGCCTCGCGTTGCCGCAGAGCTGCTTCAGCCTCCATCCGCTCGGTGACGTCATGAAGCACGCAATGCAGGACCGGTCCCCTCTGGGTTTCGATCGGCCACGCGCTGACGGCGACGTCCCGAACGCGCCCATCCGCCAGCCGGTGCTTCGTCACCCAGTTGTTGGCCCCCGCCGTCAACCGCTCCTTCAGCCGGGTTGACACCTGGTCCGGCGCCTGGACATCGAGTTCGTGCAACCGGACGTCGCGCAACGCCTCCGCGGTGCGACCGTAGAATCGGCCGGCCGCCGGGTTCGCATCCACCACGCTGCCGCTCTCCGGAACCACCAACAGCATGACCGCGGGGCTCAGTTCGAACAACTCCCGGTAGCGCCGCTCGGAGGCGACGATGCGTTGCGAGGCCTCCGTCACCCGGGCGTGCCCCAGCGAAAAGTTCACGACCAGCGCGCACATCAACAGCGTCGAAACCACCGAAGCCAGCCGTTCACGGGCAATCAGCTGCCCCCACTGCTTGGCGTCCACATCGAACCCCAGCACCACATCCGGCTCCGCCCCCGCCGTGCGGCGCATCGGCACGAACGCCGATTCCCAGACGCCCCACGCGTCCCGAATGGGGCCCTTGACCCGCACGTTGCCCTGACGCAGCAGGTCCAAAGCAGCCGGGTCCGCTTCGTTGAAGGCGCCCGCCGGCGAACAGTCCTTGGAATCCGCGGGCTCGGAGTCGGCGTAAAACACGGTCCCGTTGTTCACCATCTTGAGGACGTAGATGAAGCGGCAGTCGACATTCGCCTCGCGCACCGCCTCGAGCCAGCGCTTGAGCCGGGCATACTCCGGACGCGTCAGGTCGGACTCGGAGGCCGTCAACCCTTCAAGCCAGGCCAGCTGCAGCGCGGCCGCCGTCATCTTGGCCCGGGTCGACAGATTGTCTCGAAGCGACGCCATGCGGCTGCGGGACTCCCATTCCGCCACCCCGGCTCCGAGAATCAGCACCGCCAGCGAGGCGGGCAAAGCCCATCGCCAGGCGACGCCGGCTTCACAGCGAAGGACAGGCTGCCGCTGGACCGCCCGACACGCCGCCCGCCAGACACCGACGGACATGCCGGCCAGAGCCAACGCCCCCCCGGCGCCCGCGATCTTGCAGGCCCACACCACTCCCGACGCCACGGCCCGCTCCTCCTCCTCCCACCAGGCCTCGAGCGGTCGCGCCACCGCGGCCGCGGCGGACACCGCCCCGGCAACGAGCGCGATCACCAGGATCAGGCCTTGGAGACTTGCTTTCGCAGCGCGGTCCCCTGCCTGTCGCGCGCCCCGGAACAACGTCGCGAAGCAGGCCAGGGCCACAGGAACCGGGATCCAAGCCAGGCCACCCCAAGGCCAGAACTGCGGCGTCAACCACGTGCCTGCGGTGGCCAGGCCAATCAACAGCGCTCCCCCCCACAGCCGGGCCGCCGGTCGGCGCGCCTCCGGCCAGGCAACCAGATGGAATTGAGCCAGGCAGATCAGGCCGGCGATCCACGCGAGGCCGGCAGCCGCAGTCGTGAGGCGTGAGGCCGGCAAGGCGGCATAGGAGGCCAGGATGGTCTCGGCCAGACACAAGCAGCCGAACCCGACTTGAAGCCAGCGCACGCCGCGAGTCGGTGCCCGCGAAGGTGAGGCCACCATCCCCGCACCCGCCACCAACAGGAACCCTCCCGCCGAGAGCAAGTGCAGAACCTCTGACCGCATCATCAGGAGGTCCTTCACCATGGCCGGGAAGGGGGCGAACGGTCCGCCAGAGGCCACAAGCGGCCGGATCCCTGCAAACCGCTGGCGAAGTGAAGCGCCGGAAGGGAATGGAATGAGCCTGGAGGGAAGAGGGCCGCCTCGAAATCCCCCGTCACCGTTGCGTGGCCTGGACCCGGCAACGAGGCGGGGGCGGAGGAAAGCGGGTTTGTCCCGGCCAGCGCAGAAGACCGCGCTGCCAAGGCACGCTCGCCAGCGTTACCAAGCCCGTTGTGCACCCCTGCTTCCTAACAAGCGGAAGCCAGACGCCACAATAGAGTATTCCTTTAGCGTGCCTCAGTAAGCACCCGATTTGAATCGTGTTCGCTGCTGAAGCCTCGGGGTAATCCCATGGCTTGAGCGGGCCCTGGGCGCCGTGACCATGAACCAAAAAGCGCAACCGGTGAGGAGCGCGGGCTTCAGCCCGCAGGGACGTCCCTTGGCCGGCGTGGCTTCCTGCGGACTGAAGTCCGCGCTCCGGGGCAGGTTCATGGGAAGACCGCGGCGGTCCTTGCAGCGCCTACCGGCTCTCGATGCTGGCGTAGGCGTTGTGGTTGTGGATGCTCTCGTAGTTCTCGGCCTCGACCTTGTACCAGGTCACCACGGGAACCGCCTTCAACCGGAGGGCCACGTTCCGCACCAGGTCCTCCACAAACACCGGGTTCTCGTAGGCCCGCTCGGTGACTGCCTTCTCGTCCTGACGCTTCAGGAGCGAGTACAACTCGCTGCTGGCGGAGGCCTCGACCAAGGCAATCACGTCCTCGATCCACACGGTTTCCTTGGAGCGCAACCGCACCGTGACCTGGCCCCGCTGGTTGTGGGCGCCATGCCGGCTGATGGCCTTGGAGCAAGGACACAAGGTGGTGACCCCCGTGATCACCGTCAGCACGAAGTCGATCTCGTCGCCGCAGGCCGCCGCCTCGAACCGCGCCGTGTAGTCCATCACCCCCGTCATGCCCGACACAGGCGCCCGTTTTTCCATGAAGAAGGGGAACTCCATCTCCAAGTGGGCCGTCTGGGCATGCAATCGGCGCTGCATGGCCTGCAGGATCTCGGGGATGTTCTCGACATGGACCATGTTCCCATGGGCGTTGAGCACTTCGATGAAGCGGCTCATGTGCGTTCCTTTGAACTCCTTGGGCAGGTCCACGTACAGGCCGATGGTGGCGACGGTGTTCTGGACCGCATGGGCCTTGTCGCGGATCTGGATCGGGAACCGCAAGCCCCGGACCCCCACCTTGTCGATACGCAAGTCCCGGTGATCGGGCTCGCTCTGCTTGTCGTGGAGCTTCGTCGTGTCGCCGGTGGCGTCGGCAGCGGCCACGGTCTGCCCGGGGGTTCTGGTCATTCGCAACGGGTTGAAAACTGGCGAGGCGCGCCTCAGACCCATGATCGTTGTCTCCATCAGCTGGATCGCAAGGAAATCGCCCATTCGAGGATTCTAGCAGCCACACCCCCGCCTGCAAGCCGTCGCCCGCCCCGGCCGTCGGGGCGAACGTCCGAACCCGGCTACACTTCCCCGTTCTGGACATCCCCCGCCCCGGGTCCTACCCTCGCGACCGCACTGAACCACGAGCCTATGTCTGCGCCTTCAATCACCACCCATCCCGACCTGCCGCAAGCCGATGACCTGATCGTTGTGACGGGGGCCGGCGGCTTCATCGGGGGTTCCCTGGTGCGTTATTTCCTGGACCGGGGTTTCCGGCGCTTGCGCGCCGTCGACAGAAAACCGCTGTCGCAATGGTACCGCGTCCACGCCGGGGTGGAGAATCTGTCCCTCGACGTCAGTCTGGAACCGGATTGCCGCCGGGCCTGCGAAGGCGCGTTCGAAGTCTACAACCTCGCCGCCGACATGGGTGGCATGGGCTTCATCGAACGCTTCCGCATCGAGTGCTTGCGCAGCATTCTCATCAACACCCACCTCATCGAGTCCGCCTGGCGGGCCGGGGTGAAGCGCTACTTCTATTCGTCGTCCGCCTGCGTTTACAACACGCAGCTCCAGCAGGACCCCGGCGTCCGGGCGTTGAAGGAATCCGACGCCTACCCCGCCATGTCCGAGCGGGGCTACGGCTGGGAAAAGCTGATGAGCGAGATGTTCTGCCAGGAATACTGGGCCGAACGCGGCCTCAAGACCTTCATCGCCCGCTTTCACAACGTCTACGGACCTCACGGCACCTGGGACGGCGGGCGCGAAAAGGCCCCCGCCGCCATTTGCCGGAAAGTCATCGAGGCAATCGACCGGAAGACGGGCCGGATCAGCATCTGGGGCGACGGCACCGCCACGCGCAGCTTCATGTACATCGACGACTGCGTGAAAGGCATTGACCTGATCACGCACTGCGACCCGTTGATCGCCACCCCGATCAATCTCGGCTCGAGCGAGCTCATCTCCGTCAACGAGCTTGTCACCCTGGCGGAGGAAATCGGCGGGGTGCGACTGCAGCGCGATTATCAACTCGACGCCCCGCGGGGCGTCGCCGGTCGGAACAGCGACAACACCTTCATCCGGCAGGTCCTCGGCTGGGAACCCGCCACGCCCTTCCGGGAAGGCCTGACGCGCACGTACCGCTGGATCGCGGAACAGTACCAGCGTCGCAAGGAAGGGAAACACACCGTGCTCTGATTCGGGCTTCCATGGAGCCCCGACCTCGTCCAGCGCCAGCCCACGTTCTACCAGACGCGAGCCCTTGGCCGCCCCGGGTGAACGTCCTGGGGGTGGGGGTCAGCGTCATCAACCTCCGTTCCGCCCTCGAGGCCCTGGCCCGAAGCGTCACGGAAGGCCGGCGCGGCTATGTCTGCGTCACGGGCGTGCACGGCGTCATCGAGGCCCAGGACAACCCCGCATTGCGGCGCATTCTCAACGCCTCACTCCTGACGACGCCGGACGGCATGCCGATGGTCTGGGCGGGACGGCGCGCCGGGCACGCCGAGATGGACCGCGTGTACGGCCCGGACCTCATGCTCGACGTCTTTCGCTGGACGCAGACCTCCGGTCGCACCCACTTCTTCTACGGCGGCGCCCCGGGCGTGGCGGAATTGCTGAAGGCACGGCTGGAAGCGCGGTTTCCCGGAGTCCGCGTGGTCGGCACCTACACGCCGCCCTTCCGTCCCCTCAACCCGGCCGAGGAGAAGGACCTCATCGCCCGGGTGGCCGCACTGCGCCCGGATTTCTTCTGGGTGGGTCTCAGCACGCCGAAGCAGGAGCAGTTCATGGCCACCTACCTGGGGCGACTCGACACGACCGTCATGCTCGGCGTGGGAGCCGCCTTCGATTTCCATGCCGGCCGGGTCTCGCAGGCGCCGAAGTGGGTCCAGCGCTCCGGGCTCGAGTGGTTCTACCGGCTTTGTGCGGACCCCCGCCGGCTCTGGAAGCGCTACTCACGCATCGTTCCCCGTTATCTCTGGCTTTACGCGGGACAGGTCCTGGGGTTCCGGAAGTACACCATCGAGTGACGATCAGACCGAAAGGGATTGGATGACTTCCTCGCCGGCTTGCCGAAGCCGCCAGCAATTCACGACCTCGCAAACGCCAGGAGATCCCGGTTGAGTTCGTCGCGCGCGGTGTCAGCCAGGCTGTGCGAGCCGCCCGGGTAGATCTTGAGGACGGCGTTCTTCACCAGCTTCGCCGACCGCTTCGCCGACGCCTCGAGGGGCACGATCTGGTCGTCGTCGCCGTGGATGATCAGCGTGGGCACATCGAACTTGCCGAGATCCGCGGTGAAGTCCGTCTCGGAGAAGGCCTGGATGCAGTCGTAGGCGTTCTTGTATCCCGACATCATGCCTTGCCCCCACCAGGACTGGATCAACCCCTGGGAGACCTTGGCGCCGGGTCGATTGAAGTTGAAGAACGGACCGCTCGCGACGTCCAGGAAGAACTGGGCGCGATCCGCCAGATAAGCCGTCCGGATCCCGTCGAACACGGACTTCGGCAGCCCGCCCGGATTCGCCGCCGTCTGGACCATGATCGGCGTCACGGACCCGAGGAGCACCGCCTTGGCAACGCGCCTGGTCCCGTGACGCCCGAGGTAACGCGCCACCTCGCCGCCCCCGGTCGAGTGACCGATCAACACCGCGTTCTTCAAGTCCAGTTGGTCGAGCAACTCGGCCAGGTCATCCGCGTACTGGTCCATGTGATTGCCTTCCCAGGGCTGGCTGGAGCGACCGTGACCTCGCCGGTCATGGGCGATGCGCCGGCAACCGTTGGACGCCAGAAAGAACATCTGGGCGTCCCAGGCATCGGCCGAGAGCGGCCAACCGTGACTGAAGATGACCGGAGCGCCGCTGCCGCAGTCCTTGTAGAATATCCGGGTACCGTCGCGGGTGGTGATCGTGCTCATGGTTGCTCCAACAGTTGCGCGGGGTGCTGTGCTCTGCCCGCTTCAGGTGCGTCCGGCCTCGCGGCGGCGTCGCTACGGTTGCCGACGGTTGTGCCGCGGGACGGAAACGACTATTGACGGCGGAAACTACACCGGATGAATGCCATGATCCAACGGGAACCCTGGTAGGCCGCGTCCCCTGACGCGGCGTCCTGGCCGGTCTCGTCCTCCGCGCTGCGCTCGTCGTCCGCCGGCTCAGATCACGTTGACGCCCTTCAGGCCGAAGCGGGCGGCGGCGGCCAGCAACCGCTGATCGTTCGAGTGAATCTCGCGGAACCTGTTCTCGGCGGCACAGGCGAGATGAAGCGCGTCAGCGGCCCGGAGAAAAACCGCCCGGGGCAAGGCCCCGTAGACCTCCCTGACGCGGGCGGTCACCGCGGGAGAGACTGGCAGCCAGCGGAAGGCGTTCAGTCCGCAGTCCAGGTCGAATTGCTCAAGCAGTTGCTGGTAATGGGTCGTCCTCAGTACGCCGTCCCGGTGCTTGCGGTGGAAGGCGGCAATCACCTCGGCCTGGCCATGCAGACCACAGGCCACGGTGTCGCACCGGGCCAGTTCGCGCACGGCCACGGACCCGGGATCGTCGAGGTAAAGTCGGGCGATGTAGCAGGTATCGAGGTAGATCACACGCCGGCATCCTCCCGCGCTTCGGAGATGGCTTGAGTGCTGTCCGTGCCTCCGCGGAGCACGCCGCTGGACATCAGCTTGCGAAACGCCGGAGTGAACTGCCGGCGGGCGAAGTAAGGCGTCTCCGAACCGTCCTGCTCCGGCACAAGCCTGGCCACCGTACGCCCCCGGTCGGTGATGCAAATGCCACCGGCACGGGCCGCCTCGCGGACATACTGCCCGGTTCGCGCATGGAGTTCGCGGATCGAAACCGTCTTCATGTGTCACACGGTGTCACACTGCCGGGCCAGGTCAAGCGTGGCCGCCACTGACACTCCGTCCGCGACACGAGGGGCATCGCCTTCTGGGACCGTCAAAGGCGTCAGCTCGCCAGGCGTTCTTTGTAGAGCCACATCCGGCTCTGGCCGGGGGCAATGACTGCAGAGAACTGCCAGAGATGATCGCTCCCCAGAAACCCGTCGAAGGGTGGCAACGCTTCACCATCAACGGTCGGCCGCGCCACCTCCTTTCGCGCCACGCCCCAAGGGCTCAGATCCGCGACATCGATGCTAAGCAGCCTTGCAGGCTCGCCCCCAATGGTGCACGCGTCGACCAACGACGTGTAAACACCGGAAGCCGACCTACCCCCGAAACCCACCAGCTTCGCGCCCAGAGGAAGATACCCTCCCGACAGGCCTACACGCATCGCAGCGCGAATATCCAGGAGACTTGAATACGCACCTGTATCCACGAGGAACTGCACGGGCTGGCCGTTTAGACTCCCTTCGCATCGCAATAGCAGCGCTTCCGTTCGGCTGAAGGCCACTTCCACGTAGCCGCTGCGTAGCTTTGTTGTCCTGAACGCATCCCTGAAGGTCGCTTTGGGAGCCGCGCCTCGCACACAGAGCCATCCACCCCCGCAGTCAATTGCCGCGTGGTTCCGCATCAGGAAGTCCAAACCGAGGACGGCACGCCATCTCTGCTTGGCAGCACCCGTCCGCAAGCCCGCGGCGGTGTTATAGGCCGCGTCCCCCGACGGGGCGTCTTGGCTTGCCTCGAGTTCCGAGGCGCGAGCTTGTCTTTTCGTGGCTGCGCTCGTCCTTGTTATGAAGGTTCGTCTCACGGAACCCTCGAGCCTTGGGCTGAAGATGGCTGGCGTGACACCCGAGGGTTGCGTCACGGTGCGAAGACAATCCGGTAGAACCGCTCCGGCACCGAGGCGGGAGGCGTTTCCGTCTCCGGTGGCCCCGCGTCCGTCCACTCCACGAAGGCGCCAGTCCCCAGCACCGGTGTCACCGCGGTGCGCCAGGTCTGCGCATCGGCGCTGTATTGAATCAGGTACAGGCGGTTGAGATCCGAGGTAAACCGGAGGCGGAAGCTGCCGTCCTCGAGGACGGTCGGCAGAGCATCCTGGTAGACGATCGGAAACGCGCAGAGCACCCCGACGTTCTGAACCCGGCCGGCCACCGTAGGCGAAGGAATCGGTCCAATCCCGAGCTGGCCTTCGATGTTGCGCCCCCAGCCGTAGAGGGCGCAGTCATTGCCCACGGCGAGGCTGTGCATGTATCCGGCGGCGACGGCTGACCACGCGGTAACTCCGGGTGGCGGCGTGACCTTCTGGAGGGCGGGCAGGTCAAAGCCGGCGCCTCCGATCCCCAACTGGCCTTCCGAGTTTCTCCCCCAGGTGTACAACTGACCATCGCTCCCGATGGCCATCGCGTGAAACCCCCCGGCTGCAAACCCGTCCCACCCCACGACTCCGGGTGGATTGGCGACCGACGTCACAGTCGCCTGGTACTCGCCCCAAGGACCGAATGGCTTCGCCTCATACAACTGCCCATTGTCGCCCTTGAGCAGGACGACATAGACGCCGCCCTCCATTTGCACCCAGCGCCTGACGCCGTCCGAGGGAAACGGCACCGCTTGGGTGACAGGTCGCGAGCCATCGAGCGTGTGCATGTACGCGGCGCCGGTGTCGTCCAACGTGCAATGGTAGAGCTGACCGGCCGCGATGTCGGTCCAGTGCTTTCCCGGCAACGCAAACTCGATGGGGTGCCGTCCCTCGAGGTAGATCCGCCCGTCATCACCCACCAGCAAGGCGCCGGACGGTCCGGTCCGCAAGGCGACCCAGCGGCCGACGCCCGGCGGTGGCGTCACCGCTTCCTCGCCATTCACGAAGAGCTCGCCGGTCGGGGTGAGCGCCCAGCTCTCCCCATTCGGCCCGGATTGGATGCTCAACCACGCCTCAACCCCGGGCGGACGTTGCGCCATACGGGGAACGGACCACTCGCCAGGTCCCCGCAAGCCAAAGCCGGAGCCACCGCGGCCGAAGATTCGATGCTCGGCCAGGGCATTGATCACGTGGGAAGCCAGGCCGAACGGACCGCTGAAGATGCGTGGTTTCGGAATGGCAAGGTCCCGGTAGACGAGAAACGACGATGGCAGGCTGATGCTGGTGACGCCGGAGGCGAACCTGCCCACACCCGTCAAGGCGTAGGCGCCTGCCGGCAGGTCCCGGATCCACACCGCGAACGGCGGTGAAGAGGCGTCTCCCACGAACTGCGTTCCGAGGTAGTACTCAACCCGCGCCGGCTGGGCGCCCTCATCCATGGCCGCCGCGAGTTGCAGACTGGCCGGTTCGGGGTGCGCAGAACTGTTCAGCGGGCTCACGATCCGGAGTCGCTGCTGCACGAATCGAACCGTGAAATCCTCGGACGCGCCGGGGCCACCCAGGACCGCGATCTGATACGCCACGCCTGCCTCCGCCGCAAAGGTGACGAGCGCCGGATTCGAAGGCGCGTCGGCGCTGGAAGTCAGCGGAACGAGCTTGGACAGTTTGTCGCCGGTGAAGACCGCCAGGCGCGTACTCCCGCCCTCGGATTGGCAAGCCACACGGGCTAGAGCGTTTTAAATAATTCTGTAGCCATTCCCAGCCCCTTTTGGCAACGTGC
>CAZHUS010000007.1:0-135223 GCA_964535555.1 uncultured Verrucomicrobiota bacterium | reverse complement strand
GATCCACTTGGCACCCTTCCAGGAACAGAATCGCGAGTTTCCTGCCAGGCACTAATTAGACACAGTCGAGCCGCGTTGTAGGCCCGGTGCCCCCACCGGGAGGTTCATGGAAAGCGACCTGTTCCTTTTGGACCTGCTCCGTGACCATGAACCGTTGAGGAGCGCGGGCTTCAGCCCGCAGGGATGTCCCCTGGCGGGCTGGCTTGCTGCGGACTGAAGTCCGCGCTCCGAGGGAGGTTCATGGGAAAGAGGCTCGATGGCGTCCGGCTGAGGGTCGGCTCATGACTCGACGCGGGCCCGGGGCTCCGTCAGGCTCCGGCACTGCTATGCGTTTGACGATCACGACTCCCGCCGGCGATGGGTTTGCCAAACGGCCCCCCGGTGAGGTGTGCGCTCCATCTCGAGCCGGTTGGTGGTGGTGCCTGGCCTTGCTGGTTCTGGGCCTGGGGGCGGCCGGCTGCCAGTCCAGTGGCGCCGGCGGTGGACACGCGTCCGTTCACATTACCGGGCACTCCTTGGAGAGCATCCGGTCGGTAACCAAGGAGGTTTTCAACAAGGAAGGCTACAGCCTCATGTCGAGTCCGCCCGACAGCATGACTTTTCAGCGATTCGGCGGGGTGGGGGACGCGGTGCTTTACGGGGGGTGGGGCGATGACAACGTGGCCACTCGCGTGAGGGTCCGCTTCGAAAGCCCGTCGGCCCTGGATTGCACCCTGCTGGCGACGGTGTACACGGTGCGCGACGCGGGAGACCGCCTGATGGAGGAGGAAAGCCGCAAGATCGTGATCAACCGGGGGCCGTACAAGAGCATGCTCAAAGAGGTGAAGCGTCGGTTGGAGGCCCCGGCCGCTCGGAGCGACTCGGGCAAGTGACCGGCAGCCGTGGAGAGCCTCAATGACCCGGGACCGCCCCGCCCGTTTGAAAGCCTGAACCGGTCATTTCAGGTAGGGCGGGCAGTCGCGGCGCGCCGGGATCGGCGGCAACGGAGTGCCGGTTCTGCGCGGCGCTTTGTGTCGCGCCAGGGCACTTCCGGAGTCGCCAAGCGCTTGCCTTGCCCGCGGAATTCCTCATTGCGTCCGAGGTTTGAGCCCCTATATTCTGCTCCAGTGAAACGTAAGCACATCCAGATCGGGCTTCCACTGCTGGGTGCCATGGTTCTGCTCCTGACGACCGGCTGCAGCGGGATCAATGCCTCCCACAGCGTCTCGCCCGCCAGCTTCTTCCTGCCTGGATTGCTTCAGGCCGACCCGCCGGCACCCACGGACGAACCCGTCCCCGCGGCTGACAAGCCGGTGCTGGTGGCTCAATCGCACTAAGCCCAAATGCGATTCCCGTTCGCGTTGTCGGCGAAAATCGCCGCGCATATCATTCGCCACAAGCTCCGGCGGACACCCCGGTTTGCGATGGTGTTGCAGTTGGAACCGCTCCATACCTGCAACCTCACCTGTACGGGTTGCGGCCGCATCCGGGAGTACTCCACCAGCCTCAAGGACATGGTCCCCCTCGACCGTTGCCTGGCGGCGGCGGCCGAGTGCGCGGCGCCCATGGTTTCCATCTGCGGCGGTGAACCGCTGATCTACCCGCAGATCGAGGAGTTGGTCGCCGGCCTCCTGGCCCAGGGCCGGATCGTCTACATCTGCACCAACGGGGTGTTCATGCGGAAAAAGATGCGGGATTACCTCGCCGCCACCCACGCCCCGGCCCGGGAGCCCATGCTCCAGCGCCTGCTCGAGGAGAAACTGATCTCGGAAAAGGAGGCGGAGACCATCCGCAAGGGCAAGAGCGACGGGAAGCCCGTGATCGCCCCCAGCACCTGGATGTACTGGAACGTCCACATCGACGGCCTTGAGTACACCCATGACCTCATCGTCGAGCGCGAAGGCGTCTTCAAGGAGTGCGTCGAGGCGGTCAAGATGGCCAAGATCCTCGGCTACCAGGTGGCCACCAACACCACCGTGTACCGCGAAACGGATGTGGCCGAGATCGAGGACATGTTCCGGTTCTTCTCCTGGCTGGGCGTGGACGGACACACGATCTCGCCCGGCTACGACTACGACGCGGCCAAGAAGGACATGGCCCGCCGCCTGGGAAAGAACCCCGAGGAGTTCTTCCTTACCCGCGAAATGACGGTCGCGAAGTTTGCGCGCATCCTCGACTGGGGCCGTCTCTTCCCGATCTTTGGCACGCCAGTGTACCAGGAATTCCTGGCCGGCAAGCGCGAGCTGACGTGTACCGCCTGGGCGATTCCTACGTACAACGTCAAGGGATGGAAGGCGCCGTGTTACCTGATGACCGACGGTCACTACGCCGGTTACCAGGAGATGCTCGACCAGGTGGACTGGAACAAGTACGGCGTCGTGAACGGCGTCGCCCGGGATCCGCGCTGCGAGAACTGCATGGTCCACTGCGGCTACGATCCCAGCGGCGCGCTGGGTACCAGCTACCAACGCGGCGACCACTGGAAGAATTTCAAATACAACTTCTGGCCCCGACCGCCCCGTTACGAACGCGGCGGCGACGTGAAGGCGTTCAACGGCTTCTCGATCGGCAAGGGGCATCTGGCCGAGGCCAAGGCGGCCCGCAGCGCGGCGTCGGCTGGGACCGCGGGCAGCAACGGGGACGGCAAGCTGCATGTCGGCACCTATTGCGGCGCTGGTGGCGTTGATGATGGTGCTGCACGTGCCGCCGTGCCCGCGCCATCGCAACCTAAGGCCACCACGGCAGCTCCCCAGCGCGTGTGACGAAGGTGCGGCTTTCTGAAGCGGCCATGAGCACCCTGTTCCTTTCCCCTCCCAGCTTCGACGGTTTTGACGGCGGCGCCGGATCGCGCTACCAGGCGCGTCGCGAAGTCACCAGCTACTGGTACCCGACGTGGCTCGCCCAACCGGCCGCCCTGGTCGCCGACTCCAAGCTGCTCGACTGCCCGCCGCACGAGATTGGGAAGGATGAGTGTCTCCGCATTGCGCGCGACTACGAGCATGTGATCATCCACACCTCGACGCCTTCGCTGCGCAACGATTCCAAGGTCGCCGAGGCCATCAAGGCCCAGCGCCCGGACACCCGGATCGGCTTCGTCGGTGCCCATGCGGCGGTGCTTCCCACCGAGACCCTCAAGTCCTCGACGGCGATCGACTGGGTTGGACGCAAGGAGTTCGATTTCACCTGCAAGGAGGTTTCCGAAGGACGCCCGCTCAAGGACGTCGCCGGACTCAGCTACCGCGATGCCGACGGCAAGATCCGGCATAACCCCGAGCGCGAGCTGATCCCAAACATGGACGCCCTGCCTTGGGTCGCGGACGTCTACAAACGCGATCTCCAGATCGAGAAGTACTTCATCGGTTATCTCCTCCACCCCTACCTGAGCATGTACACCGGGCGCGGTTGCCCGGCGCAATGCACGTTCTGTCTGTGGCCCCAGACGATCGGCGGCCACAAGTACCGGGTGCGTTCCGCCCAGAACGTGGCCGACGAGATGGCGTACATGAAGCGTCTGTTCCCGCAGGTGCGGGAATTCTTCTTTGACGACGACACCTTCACGGCAAACCTGCCGCGCGCCCGGGAGATCGCGAAGAAGCTCGGTACGCTGGGTCTGACCTGGAGCTGCAACAGCCGCGCCAACCTCGACTACGACACCATCATGCAGATGAAGGACGGCGGGCTCCGCCTGTTCCTGGTGGGTTACGAGTCGGGCAACGAGCAGATCCTGAAGAACATCAAGAAGGGCGTCACCAAGGACGAGATGCGGCGCTTCACCCAGGCCTGTCACAAGGCGGGAGTCGTGATCCATGGCACGTTCGTCCTCGGCCTGCCGGTCGAAACCACAGAGACGATCGAGGAATCGATCCGGTTCGCGCAGGAGTTGGACGTCTTCAGCGTTCAGGTCAGCCTCGCCGCGCCGTACCCGGGTACCGAGCTTTACGAACAGGCCCGCCTGAACGGCTGGTTCAAGAAGCAGGACAAGACCGACATCATCCACGAAGACGGCTTTCAGGAATCGTCGCTCGAGTATCCGAATCTCTCCAAGGAACAGATCTTCGAGAGCGTCGAGCGCTTCTACCACCGCTATTACCTGCGGGCCAAACCCATCCTCCGCATCGTGCGGACGATGCTCGAGGACAAGGACGTCTGCGTGCGGCGGTTGCGCGAAGGCTACGAGTTCTTCAAGAGCATGGCGCAACGCCGCAGCGACCTGGCGGCCTCGAAGGCGGCGACGGCCGGGTAGTTGCCGCCGGTACCGGTGCCGCAAACGCAGGTCCCACCGCCGGCACGTTCCAGGACGCGGCGTGTCGAACCAGGCGCTCGGCCGCGCCGCCCGGCGTGATGTGTGCGAACCACACCTCGTCCGCCAGCGCCACCACGAGGTCGTTTCGTCGTGCCGCGAGATCCGCCGTGACGCGGGTCGCCAAGGCCGCAGCACCGGACAACACCAACAATCGACCACGTTCGAGCGCGTCCCTCCAGACGGCGGGTACGCGCATGCCGTCGAGACTGCGCGCCGGGCAGATGATCAACGGCTGCGGGCCGCAAAGCAGGATGCGCAGGCACTCCTTCTCCATGGGCGAATGGAACCCGCTGATGACGCACCGGCCGGCATCACGCCATTTCGCTGCCATGAAGTACGCGGCATTGACCGCTGCACCAGGGCAATGCACCGAAGAGCAGAGCGCCGTCATCGGCAAATCGAGAAGGCCGGGGCTGCCCAGCAGCGTCAGAGCTTCGGGGGCATCGGGACCGAGTCGATCGCGAAGCCGCGCCGGATAGCCCGGTTGATCGGATCGGAGGACGAGACGGTTCATGGGTAGCGACTGTTCCAGTTGACGTGTTCCGCGGCCATGCAGCGGTGAGGAGCGCGGGCTTTAGCCCGCAGGAACGTCCTTCGGCCGACCTGCGCTCCTGCGGACTGAAGTCCGCGCTCCTGGGGAGGTTCATGGGTGGCTACTTGTTCCATTTGACGTGTTCCACGGCCATGAACCGGGCAGGGCCGGCTTTCGAGCCTGCCGGTGCGCCGGAATGTCCAGTCCGGCGACACGGGGGGCGACCGTGAAGTCGCCCAAACCGGCAGACAGGAATGTCTGCCCTACCTGGTTCGCGCGGCCGCGTCGCAGAATGCGGTGCGCTCCGACGCGGCGCCACGGGAGAGACGGGCGAAACCAGGCAGGAACCGGAGAAGGCCGTCGACCCCGTTTGACAGCCCCAACGACCGAGCCCATCCTTCGGCCTTGGTTCCTAATTCACGGAAACGAAACCACGCAAAACACTATGGCCATTCCTGTCGGGTCCAAAGCTCCTGATTTCAGCCTCAAGTCGAAAAACGCCTCGGGCGTCTCGGAGGTGAAGCTCGGCGACAACCTGGGCAAGAAGAACACCCTGGTTCTCTTCTTCCCCCTGGCGTTCACGAGCGTCTGTACCCAGGAAATGTGCGACGTCTCGCAAGGCATCAACGCCTACAGCAGCGTGAACGCGGACGTGATCGCGATCAGCGTGGACAGCCCGTTCGCGCAGGAAGCGTGGGCTCAGAAGGAGAAGATCACGCTCAAGCTTGCCAGCGATCTGAACAAGAAAACCGCGGCGGACTACGGCGTGCTGCTTCCGGACCTGCTCGGGTTCGGCTCGACCGCGGCGCGGGCTGCCTTCGTCGTGGACAAGCAGGGCATCATCCGCTACAGCGAGCAGACCCCAACGCCCAAGGACCTCCCCAATTTCGCCGCCATCAAGGACGTTCTGGCCAAGCTGGGCTGAAGAGTGGCCCTTGGGAAGCGGCCTTGGCCTGGCGGCCATCCGCCGTCGCCATGAACCAATTTCGCGGGGGCGGGGGACCCGGCCTACAGGTTGTAGGCCCGGTGCCCCCATTCCAGGTAGGGCGCGCAGCCCCTTGCGGGCCATGTCGGCGGGCAGCGGAGTGCCCGCCCTACCTTGGGTGCGCGCGACCGGCACGGAAGCTTACCCGACCGTCCGTCGCAGCGCCGCCGCCGCTTCTTCAAGGCGCTTCGGCGAGACCTTCTCCGCGGTGCCGAGTTCCGGCGCGAACACGGAGATCTTGAATTCTTCGACCAGCCAGCGCAGTCGATGCCAGGCTGCCCGGCCGGTCGCGGAACTGCCTGCCGGAGCTGCGGTTTGCCTCAGGAGCGCGGCATAGGGTTCCACGCGTTGCGCTTTCTCGGCATCCTTGAGCGGATTCAGCGCCGCCCGTTCCGCTCGGACCAGCAAGCCTCGCAAGTACCGCGGGAGATGCGCGAGGCTCTCGAACGGAGTGACCGCCAGAAAGCGCGGGGGCACGAGCATCGCCAGCTCGGCTTGCCTGCTCGGAAGCGCGGCCTTTGAGAGGAGCACTTCCTGGCGCTTCTGCAGGATGATCCCCACCAAATCGGCCAGACGCGCGCTCAGCCCGGGCAACTTGTGGCGCACCTGGGCGACGTACTCCCCGAAATCCTGGTGCGATCGCGGCGGCGGCGCGGGTTCAGGGAAGAGGTGTCGACGCAGGTTTTGCCACGCCGTTTCCAGCAGTTCGTCGCCCGTTCCCATCGAGGCGTAAAGCACGCCGTGAGCGCGCAGGCTCCGGAGGTCCTTCTGGAGCGCCGTCACTTCCTGGTGAAGGACCTTTTCGGCAAGGCGTGGCACCGCGGCTTTCAGCGCGGCCGTAGCTTCCTCCGGCCTCCGGAAGAGGCGACGTTGGATGTCCCCGCCCTCGAAGTGCAACGCCGGATAGCCGCGCACCGGGAATCCCCCCAGGTCGGCGACCAGGATCTCCTCGGGCAAGTCGCCGAAGTCCCACTCCCGGACCTGGTACCGTTCCCATTGCTGCACGGCGCGTCGCCAATGATCGTTCTCGGCCCCGGACGCCTGTTCGGTTGCCTGTTTTCGGATAGTCGGCAGGTCGCGTCCCGAGACCAGCACACCTCCGTCACGCGCGACCACCTGGAGCCGGGGTCGCAGGTGTTCAGGAAGTGCGTCCATCGGCCAGGCATCCGGGCGGACCTCGACTCCAAACCGCTGTTGCACGAAGGCAGACAGGCCTTCGAGGAAGTTCCGACGCGTGGGGTGGACGTGTGTGGCAATTTCCCGCGCCGCTTCGTTGAGAGGCATGAAGGAGCGCCGCTGGGTCTTGGGCAGCGCCCGCAGGAGATGGGCGATCCGCTCTTCCCGGAGTGATGGTACGGCCCAGTCCAGGACGCTCGTGTCCACTCGCTCGGCCAGCGGGACCGAGAGTTGAAGCGTGACGCCGTCGTGTTCCTTGCCGGGGGCGTACGCGTAGCGCACCGGCACGGGGTGACCGTCGATCGTCACCTCGTCCGGGAAGGCGTCCCGGTCGAACACCGCCGCATGCTCGCCAAGCAGGTCCCGTTCGCTGGCGCAAAGACCGGCGGGCCCGCCTTGGGCCTTCAGCACCCGGTCCAGGTCTTGCACGGAACTGACGTCTTCAAGGCGCGTGGCATAGAATTGGTAAAGGGCCTCGTCCAGGTCGGGAATCACCCGGTGCGACAGCCGCGTCTGCCAGAGCTCGATCTTCTCTCGTAAATGGCGGTTGTGCGCGAGAAAGACCTTCGCCCCGCCGGGAACGCGTCGGTTGTAGAAGGTCGGGGACCGCCGCAATGGAGGGCTGTTGTCGTGGGGCGTCGCTTCGTCCGGAGTTGGTTCCAGCTCCTCACCAACCAGTGCCGCGCGAATGAAGATCGCCGTCGCCTCGACCGGTTGGACCCGCCCGTAGCCGACCGTGCGTTCGCGCAAAACCAGGCCTCGCAGGAGAACGCGCTCCCGGGCCAGGACGCGACCCGCCTCGGGATCCCAGCGCGTTTCGTCGTGCGCGGTCCGCACGAGGTGCGGCGCCAACTCGATGACCCATTCCGGGTCGATGGCGGCAACCGTCCGCGCAAAGGAGCGCGTGGTCTCGACGATTTCACCGGCGACGAGCCACTCGGGCTGACGAGCCTGCCCCGGGGCGGGCGGTGCCTTCAATCCGGCGTCGCGCTTGGGCACGGCGACCGGTGACTTGTGAAACAAGCCCGAGCCGGGGAAGACCATGGTCTGCCGGCCTCCGGCAACGCGGTACAGGTTCCGGTCTTCACGCCGCATCACATGGCCCCAGAGACCGGTGAGGACGGAGCGGTGAACGGCGGCGTACCGGGGGTCGCGTTCGGGACCTGGAGGACGGGGTCCGGACTTCGCTGGGTGCGCCGGTGTGGGCGGGACGGGTTCTGGCCCGCCTCGAGGTTCAATCTGCGCGATCGCTTCCTCGAGTTCGGCATGAACATCGCGCCACTCGCGCATGCGCACGAACGAGAGGAAGTGCTGCTTGCAGAACTTCCGCACCTGGTTCTGGGTCTTGAGCGCCTCCCACTGATCGTGGTAGGCACTCCAGATGTTCAGGAGGGTGAGGAAATCGGAAGCGGGGTGCTGGAATCGACGGTGGGCAGCTTCGGCGGCGTCTTTCTGTTCCAGGGGGCGCTCCCGCGGGTCTTGGATGCTGAGACCGGCCGCAATGACCAGCACTTCCGAGAGCGCGTCTTCCTCAAGCGCATGCAGGAGCATGCGGCCGATGGCGGGATCGACCGGCAGCCGGGAAAGGTCGCGGCCGAGCGGCGTGAGAGCCCGTTGCTCATCGAGGGCGCCTATTTCCTGCAGGAGTTGATACGCGGCGTTGATCGCAGCGGGCGTTGGCGGTTCAAGGAACGGGAAGGTCTCAATCTCGCCAAGCTGCCAGGCCTTCATCCGCAGAATGACCTCCGCGAGATCGCATCGCTGTATCTCGGGCTCGGTAAAGGGGCGGCGCGCAAGAAAGTCGTCCTCGGAAAAGAGCCGGACACAAACGCCGTCCCGCACCCGGCCGCAGCGGCCCTTGCGCTGGTTGGCGCTGCTTTGGGAAATCGGCTCGATCGGAAGCCGGTGCGTTCGGGTGCCGGGACTGTAGCGGCTGAGGCGGGCGAGACCGGTATCGACGACGTACCGGATGCGCGGCACCGTCAGGGAAGTCTCGGCGATGTTGGTGGCAACCACGACCCGTCGGGCGGGTCCCGGCGTGAACACACGTTGCTGGTCGCCCGCGGTCAAACGTCCGAATAGCGGGACGACGTCCAGGCGGTCGCGGTGTCTCGCGTCGAGCAGGTCGCAAGTCTCACGGATGTCGCGCTCGCCCGGCATGAAGACGAGGATGTCACCCTCGGACGATTCGTCGATCAGGCGGTCGACCATGTTCGCGGCGGCGTCGATGTACGTGAGTTCTCCCTCGGCTTCGGCGTGTTCGTCCAGTGGGGCGTGACGCACCTCGACGGGGTAGAGACGGCCTGACACCTCGATGATGGGCGCACCGCCGAAGGCGCGGGCGAAGAGTTCGGTGTCGATCGTGGCGGAGGTGATGACCAGCTTGAGATCGTCGCGTTTGGCCAGGAGCTGCTTCAGGTATCCCAGCAGGAAATCAATGTTCAGGGATCGCTCGTGGGCTTCATCCACGATGATGGCCTCGTATTCAGCCAGCAACGGGTCACCTTGGAGCTCGGCGAGGAGAATCCCGTCCGTCATCACTTTCACGCTGCTTTCCGGCCGTGTGTCGTCGGCGAATCGGATCTTGCATCCGACCTCGCGGCCCCAGGTGACGCCCAACTCCTCGGAGAGTCGCCGGGAGATCGACAGGGCGGCGACGCGCCGGGGTTGGGTGCAGCCGATTCGGGCTCGCTGACCGAGGCCAGCCTCGAGACACATCTTGGGAAGCTGCGTTGTCTTGCCGGAGCCGGTTTCGCCCGCGACCACCACCACGGGATGCCCACGAATTGCGGCCACGAGGTCGTCCTTCCGCGCAGTGATGGGAAGGTCGGGCGGGTAACTGATGCCTTCGAGCACCCGCCGCCGCCGCTGCCGGATCTCAACGGAAGCGCGCGCTTCGGCGAGCCAGCGGTCCACGGGAGGGTGGCCTCGGGTGGGTGTCATCGGACTCTTGCGGGCGCGCAGCAGCGCGTGGCCCAACCGGATCTGGTCCGGCAGCAGACACTGAGGAATCAGCTTCCTGAGTTCCTGAATGGCGGCGGCTTCGTGCACCCCCGGGCATTCTCGCGAGGAAGCTGCGACGGGGAAGCGTTTTCGCCGGGACACGCGCGGGCTGCCGGCGCGCCGGATTTGTGAAATAGCGATTTCATGTTTCCGCACGAGAAGCACGGTGTCCAACGGCGGTCGCCGGCACTGAGGGCAGCCGGGAAGTAGCGCCACGAACTGGAAACTGGCCAGCCGGGCGGACTTTTCGGCTTTCCCGCTTGACTTGGCGTGCACGCAAATCTGCAATTCGTCGCAACACGTGATGCGTCAGGCGCATAGGGCCAGCGAGTCCGAACGAGTTCCTATTATGAGCATGAATCGCCGCCAGTTTCTCCGAACCACCGCCGCCGCCGGTGCCGCCCTGAGCGCGGCGCCCATGATCGCGCAGGACACCTTCGGCCACTATCGCGTCGCCCTCGTGGGTTGCGGGTGGTGGGGGATGAATATCCTGGGCGAGGCGATCCAGTATACCCCGCCGCCCCCGGGCGGAAAGAAGTGTCGGATCGTGGCGCTGTGCGACGTCGATCAGTCGGCCCGAGATGAAGCGGCCGAGAAGGTCTCGAAGCTCACGGGCGAAATGCCCCGGACCTTCCGCGACTACCGCGAAATGTTGGTCGAGCAGAAACCTGAGGTCGTCATCGTGGCCACGCCCGACCACTGGCATCCCCTTGCCACCGTGGACGCGGTCAAGGCCGGCGCCCATGTCTATGTCGAGAAACCCGTCGGGCACACCGTTCTGGAAGGGCGGGCGATGGTCAACGCCTCGCGAAAGTACGGCAAGGTCGTGCAAGTCGGCCTCCATCGGCGCGTTTCGCCCCATAATGTGTCCGGGCTGAAGTTCCTGCGGGAAGGCAAGGCGGGGAAGATCGGGTTCGTTCGCGCCTTTGTGCATTACGGCGGCGTGACCAGCACCGAGTCGCCGACCCCGAACATCGACCCGCCGAAGGGACTCGACTGGGATCTGTGGTGCGGACCCGCGCCGCTTCGCCCGTTTAACAAGCTGATCCACCCTCGAGGGTTCCGCAGCTTCCTCGACTACGCGAACGGGCAGCTCGGCGACTGGGGCGTTCACTGGATGGACCAGGTACTCTGGTGGAGCGAGGAGAAGTGGCCTCGCCGCGTCTTCTCGACCGGCGGCCGGCCGATCCGCGGTCCGGCCGTGGCGCTGCCGGATTTCCAGACGACGGACGTTCCCGACTGCCAATCGGCCGTCTACGAGTTCGAATCGTTCACGCTGACTTGGGAGCACCGGATTTTCGGGGCGAACGAGAACGAAAAGGGTGAGAACGTCGGCTGCTACTTCTACGGCACCGAAGGCGTGTTTCACCTGGGGTGGCGCGATGGATGGGCCTTTTATCCCCGGGACAAAGCCAAGCCGGTCATCCGCGAACCCGCGCAACTGCACGAACCCGACCAGCAGAACATCAAGGAACTCTGGGCGGATTTCATGCTGGCGATCCGGGACAACACCCTGCCCGTCTGCGACATCGAACTGGGTCATCGCTCGACCAACCTCAGCCTGCTGGCGATGCTCTCCCTGAAGGCAGGCCGCTCCGTTCAATGGGATGGAGCCCGCGAGGCGATCATCGGTGATCCGTACGCGAGCTCCCTGCTCAAACGCGCCTACCGCCCCGGCTACGATTACCCGGTCATCTTCTGACGCCCGGCGGGTCAGGCTGCCGGATTGTCCATGGGGCTGAGGCTGTTCAACACGCTGAGCCGGACCGTGGAGGTTTTCACGCCTCTGGATCCGGACGGCCGCTCCGTGGGCATGTACGTCTGCGGACCCACGGTCTACGACTTCGGGCACATCGGCAACTTCCGCACCTTCGTCTTTGCCGATGTGGTGCGCCGGTACCTCGAATTTCGGGGATATCGCGTTAACCACGTGATGAACATCACCGATGTCGAGGACAAGATCATCGGGCGGGTGAAGCAAGCGGGGGTGACGCTGGCGGAGTTCACGGGAAAGTACGAAGCGGCTTTCATCGAGGACTCGCAGACCCTCAACCTTCTGGCACCGCACGATCGGCCCCGCGCGACGGGGCACATCGCCGAGATCATCGGGATCATCGAACGCCTGGTCGAGCGCGGGATCGCCTACCGGACCCCTGACGGGTCGGTCTACTTCAGCATCGAGAAATACCGGGCTGCCGGGCATCGGTACGGCGTGCTGAAGACCTTGAGCTTCGAGCACATGCGACCGGGCGAGAGGGTTGCCGCCGATGAATACGACAAGGAATCGGTTGCCGATTTCGCCCTCTGGAAGGCGCGGGTCCCCGAGGACGGCGCGGTCTCCTGGCCCAGCCCGTGGGGCGAAGGGCGCCCCGGCTGGCATATCGAGTGCAGCGCCATGAGCATGAAGCTGCTGGGCGGCAGCTTCGACCTGCATCTGGGCGGCGAGGACCTGGTTTTCCCCCACCATGAGGACGAGATCGCCCAGAGCGAAGGCGCCGGCGTTCAGCAGCCAGGCCATCCCTTTGTGAAGTACTGGCTGCACGGTGCCCACCTGATGGTCGAAGGCAGGAAGATGGCGAAGTCAGCAGGCAACTTCTTCACGATCCGGGATCTGGTCGCCAAGGGCGCCACGGGCCGCGAAATCCGGTATCTGCTGATGACCGCCCACTACCGTGAGTCGTTTAACTTCACGCTGGAGGGTCTTGCCGGCGCCCGGACCGCGCTCGGTCGCATCACGGAATGCGTCGCCCGGATCAGACAGGCAGCCTCGGGGGCGACCGCGGAAGCGGAGCCGGGCTTGATCTCCCGCTTCACGGACGCGATGGATGACGACCTGAATCTCTCGGCGGCCTGGGCGACGGTATTCGATTGGGTCCGCGACACCAACAAGGCATTGGCCGAGGACCGGCTCCGACCCGAACAGGCAGCGGCTGCCGTTGCTGCCTGGGAACGCCTCGATTCCGTCCTCGGGATCGATACGCGCGAAGAGGCGGCAGTCCCTGCGGAGATCGTCGCCCTGGCGGAAGCCCGCCAGGCCGCCCGCAAAGGCAGGGAATTTGCGAAGGCGGACGAACTGCGGGCCGAACTGAAGGCGCGCGGCTGGGTGGTCGAAGACACACCGAAGGGGCCGAAGCTAAAGCGAATCGGCAATCCCGGGCTCGCAGGGACCAGCCGCGCCGGCTAGACTCAGGCCCAATGCCCAAAGGCCTGAGTACATTGGGAGCGTGTCTGGCCTGGTGGTTCCTTGCTGGACGGGCGGTTGCGGCTGCAGCTTCGGTTCCAGAGGTCCTGCCTTCCGCGGTCTCGAATCCGAGTGCGTCGACGAATGGTATGTCGGGCATTGGGATCGGGTTCGCCCGGCGGCCCGCAGCACGTCCGCCGATTCTCCTGGCCCTTCCCTCCGACCCCAACGGCCCGGTTTTGCCCCCGGATCCTACCTCCCTGGCCGGACTGCAACCGGAAATGACACCGCGTGATGGCGGCACGGCGGCCACCAAGGTCCCACCGCATGCTCGCCCCGCGGCTGCAAGTGCATCGAGCTCGACACGGAAGTCACTCGAGCAGGTGCTGGCCTGGGATGGTTTGGTGAAGGAAACCAGGCTCCGCCCCGGTGAGACGCAGGCCTTTTTCACTTTCGCCTTCACCAACACCTCCCCCACCGCGGTGACCGTCAACGCGGTGCGCACATCCTGCGGTTGCACGACGGCTCAACTGCCGCCCCTTCCGTGGACGATCCCGGCGGGAATTCGGGCCTCCTTTGACGTGGTCATGGACGTCCGCGGAAAAAGGGGGGTCTTCAGCAAGACGGTTACCGTCGAGACCTCGGCCGGCGTGCGGCAGCTCACGACGCGTGCCGCCTTGCCCGGCGCACCTGCGGGCGCCCAAGCCATGGCCGAGAGGGCTCGTAACCTCCAGGTGGCGCTTGCCGATCGACAGGCGGTTCTGGAAGGCGATTGCGTAGTTTGCCATGTGACGCCTGGAGTCGGCAAACAGGGCGAGGAGCTTTACGAAGCGGTCTGCGGCGTTTGCCACGAAGCCGAGCACCGCGCCTCCATGGTGCCTGACCTGCGCGCGATCGCCCGCCCCTTTCGAGCTGTCGACTGGGAAAAGGTCATCCGCCATGGCAAGCCGAATTCGCTGATGCCTGCCTTCGCCTCGCCCGGGGGCGGACCGTTGCGAGAGGACCAGATTGAATCGCTGGTGGAGTACCTCGCCGGCGCCTCTCGGGCTGAACGCCTGCCGGAGGGCGAAATCGAGCTTCCGCCTCCTCCAAACTCGAACGGCCTTCGGTGACAAGTGCCCGTATGGACAACCCGCCCCTGCCCACCCCGCCGCGACCTCGGGCCCGTCCGGCGGAGAATCTTTGGCTCAACCTCGGTTTCAACGCCGTCGCACCCGCCCTGATTCTGGGCTTCCTCAGTGAAAAGGAGCGACTGGGGCCGATGGGAGCGCTCGTTCTGGCGCTGGTTTTTCCTCTCGGTTACGGGGCTTGGGACCTGTACCGCAGGCGGACTTGGAACCTTTTCTCGGCGATTGGGTTGGTGGGCACCTTGCTCACAGGGGGGCTGGGGTTGATGAAGATGAGCGGGTTCTGGTTTGCGGTGAAGGAGGCGGCGGTTCCCGTGGTGCTGGGCGCGGCGATCCCGCTGTCGCTCCGGACGCGGCAACCCCTCGTTCGGACGCTGCTCTATAACGATCAAGTGCTTGATACCGAACGCATTCATGGGGCGCTCAAGGAGCGCGGAAACCTGCCGCAGTTCGAGGCGCTCCTGGCGTGGGCCTCCTGGGTCCTCGGCGGGACCTTGCTGGTCAGCGCCGTGATCAACTTCCTGTTGGCCTGGTGGCTCCTGCCCGCCCAGTCCGGGACCGACGAATTTAACCGGCAGTTGGGTAAGCTGCAGTTCTGGAGTTGGCCGGGGAGTTTCCTGCCGGTATCGGTGGGCATGTTCTACGCCCTGTTCCGGTTGCTGAAAGGGCTGGAGAGCTTGACTGGACTGCCTGGAAACGCGCTTTTCCATGCGCGGGGACCGTGAGATTGCCGGCGGATGGCTTGCCGCAAGGGAGTGTCACCTCCGCGAACCCGACGGATCAAAATTGATACTTGACGAAGCCCGCGGGTCGAGTACGCTTTCCCCCGCACAGTTGACGTACGTTAACAACCAAGCAGAAACACAATGAAACTACCAATGTTCAAGCAAGGGCTTGCTGTCGCAGGCCTGATTGTCGCGAGCGTCTCGATGAACGCAGGCGCGCTCGTGAATGGAGCGACCACTGCTCTAACACCGACGGTGCCTGGGGTCGTTCCCCCCGGGGTTGTCACCCACTCTGGGCCCAGCCTAAACCCTGGGGTTTGGACTGCGACCGTGCGGTCAGCTGTAGAGGCCAACGGCGCCGGCGAGCTGACGTTCTACTACCAAATCGAGAACTGGGGCTCGAGCGTTGGCTCGCTTATGTTCTTTCAAGTCCCGGTGCCGCACCCGACCGACCCGTCGACCTTGGACGCGACCCAGCTCTCTGGAGCGGGCGTCGTAGCTGATTCGGCTTCGTTTGCAACTTCGGTACCTACCGATTCGGTGGGTGTGCTGTACATCACGGACAGCGTGGACCCGGGCGAGACTGGTCTCTGGATCAAACTCGAGACCAAATACAAGAAGGCCACGCTCGGCAAGGTGGGCGTCCTAGGCACCTCCACCACCGCGGATATTTCGGCGCTCGTGCCCGTTCCCGAGCCGACCACCTACGCGGGTCTGTTCGCGCTGGGTCTCGCCGGTTTCGCGGCTTATCGCCGGTATCGCGCCTAAGCGAAACCAGGCAATCTGAATTCACGAGCCGGCCCCTCACGGGACCGGCTTTTTCGTTGGTGTCGATAGGTAGGGCGGGCACTCCGTTGCCCGCCGCTTCCACCTTGTCCACTCCGCGATTTGATCGGGCCGGCTTGTCGGAATCTCGCTGCTACCTCCATGAGGCCCCTGTGCCTCGCCCCGACCTGCGCTCTCAAGCCTGGCCGGCTTGAGTCTTCCCAACTTGTTTGTAGCGAAAGCAGCCGGTGAGGTGATCGTTCACCATTCCCACCGCTTGCATGAACGCGTAGCAGATCGTGCTGCCAACGAACTTGAAGCCCCGCGCCCGCAGTTCTTTGCTCATCGCGTCGGATTCAGGCGTGCGGGCCGGTAGTTGGCCCAAGGCCTCCCAACGGTTGCGCAGTGTCTTTCCCCCCACGAACTCCCAGAGGAAGCGGTCGAAGCTGCCCTGCTCCCTCAGCTTCAAGTAGGCACGCGCGTTGGTCACCGCCGACTCCACCTTGAGGCGGTTCCGCACAATCCCGGGATCGCAAAGGAGCTGAGCGACACGCCTCGCGTCGTACCGGGCCATGCGCTCGGCATCGAAGCCTTCGAACGCCTGCCGGTAGCCTTCCCGCTTCTTGAGGATCGTCAGCCAGCTCAGCCCTGCCTGGGCGCCGTCCAGGATCAACTTCTCGAACAGCCGCTGGTCGTCGTGCTCCGGCACGCCCCATTCCCGGTCATGGTACGCCACGTACAATTCATGCCCGAGGCACCACTCGCAGCGAACCACCGGTTTCATGCAGGCCTCAGGCCGACTGGGCAAGCGACGCCACCAAATCGCCCACCTGCGAGGTGCTGTAGCCCATCCTGCCCGCCGCCAGGCTCTTGAGCTTCTCCCGAACGGCCTTGATCACCGCCTGCTCGATGGAGTTGGCCAGCGCGGTTTCGCCCAGGAAGTCCATCATCATGGCCCCGGCGCAGATGGCCGCCAGCGGGTTGATGACGCCCTGGTTGGTGTATTTCGGAGCGCTACCCCCAATGGGTTCGAACATCGACGTCCCTGCGGGATTGATGTTGCCACCGGCGGCGATGCCCATGCCGCCCTGGATCATGGCCCCCAAATCCGTGATGATGTCACCGAACATGTTGTCCGTGACGATGACGTCGAACCACTCCGGGTTCTTGACGAACCACATCGTGGTCGCGTCCACGTGAGCGTAATCGCGCTTGATATCCGCGTAATCCTTCGCGCCGATCTCGTGGAACGCCCGTTCCCACAGGTCGAAAGCGAACGTGAGGACGTTCGTCTTCCCGCAGAGCGTGAGCTGCGCCTTGCGGCCGGCCGCAACATCCTCGGCCTTCAAGCCGCGCCACGGTTTGCCGTCGCGCCGTTTTTGGGCGTACTCGAACGCGAAGCGCAGACAGCGCTCGACCCCGCGCCGGGTGTTGATGCTCTCCTGCACGGCGATCTCGTTCGGCGTGCCCTTGAACACAAAACCGCCGGAGCCTGTGTAGAGGCCTTCGTTGTTTTCGCGAACGACCACAAAGTCGATGTCCTCGGGCTTCTTGTCCTTGATCGGGCAATAGCGCTCGTCGTACAGGCGAACCGGGCGAAGATTGATGTACTGTTCGAGCTCGAAACGGGTGCGCAGCAGGATTCCCTTCTCCAGGATCCCCGGTTTGACCTCAGGGTGCCCAATGGCGCCGAGCAGGATCGCCGGGAACCGTCGCAACTCCCCGAGGACGCTGTCGGGCAGGACTTCGCCCGTCTTCAGGTAGCGGTCGCCGCCGATATCGTACGGGGTGTAGTTCAGCTTGACCTGGAACCTCGGGGCCACGGCGTCGAGGACTTTGACCGCCTCGCGGACGACTTCCGGTCCGGTGCCGTCGCCGCCGATTACTGCGATGTTGTAGCTCTTCATGTTTGCTGGTCGGACAGTACGAAGCAGGCGGCGATGCTAGTGATTTCGGGGCGCGGGACAACTGGATTCGCCGCGCCGCGCCGCTTTCCAGGTTGACGGCCGAAAGCGTCCGTCTAAGCATCGCCTCCATGACTAACGCCCCTGATCACGCGACTTCGCGTCGCGAGTTTCTCAAAGACACCTCCCGCTTCGCCGCAGCTTCCGCGCTGGCCGGACTGGCCCTGCCGCGGGTTCACGCCGCCGGCAGTGATGAAATCCGCGTGGCCCTCGTGGGCTGCGGCGGCCGCGGCACCGGTGCCGCCCAGAACGCGCTGCGAACCCGCGCGAAGGGCCCGATCAAGCTGGTTGCCATGGCCGACGTGTTCGAGAACCGGCTGCAGAACAGCATGGAAAACCTGAGGCGCGACCCCGAACTCGCAGCGCAATTGGACGTTCCGCCCGAGCGCCGCTTCGTGGGTTTTGATGCCTACCAGAAGGCCATGGATTGCCTGAAGGCCGGAGACGTGGCGATCTTCGCCACCCCGCCGGCGTTCCGCTGGGTTCATTTCACGTATGCCGTCGATAAAGGGCTGAACGCGTTCATGGAGAAACCCGTCACCGTGGACGGCCCCACCTCCAAACGCATGTTCGCGCTGGGCGAAGCCGCCACCAAGAAGAACCTCAAGGTGGGCGTCGGCCTCATGTCCCGTCACAGCCGGGCGCTCGAGGAACTGGCCAAGCGCGTCCATGATGGCGAACTGGGTGAGATCATCCTGCAGCGCGGTTACCGCATGCACGGCCCCGTCGGCTACTTCTCCTCGCTGCCGAAGCCAGCCGGGACCAAGGAACTGATGTACCAGGTTCAGCGCTTCCACAGCTTCCTCTGGGCGAGCGGCGGCAATTACAGCGATTTCTACATCCACATCATCGATCATCTGGGTTGGCTGAAGAACGCCTGGCCCGTGAAGGCCCAGGCCCTCGGTGCACGCCATTACCGGCAAAGCCCGGAAGGGGGCACGTATGTCGACCAGAACATGGATGTTTACGCTGTCGAGTACACGTACGCGGACGGAACGAAATTCGACTTTGACGGCCGTTGCATGACCGGTTGCCTGGACCAGTACGCCAGCTACCTCCACGGCACCAAGGGCCTGGCGATTGCCTCGAAGAGCGGCGACTGTGGCATGCCCTCCAGCATGTTCTCCACCCAGACCCCGAAGCGGTCGTCCATGACTTGGGAATCCAAGGTCCCTCCCGCCGAGGGCGACCCGTACCAAAACGAATGGAACGACCTGATCGATGCCATTCGGAATGACAAGCCGTACAACGAGGTCCAGCGTGGCGTCGAAGCCAGCCTCGTCACCTCGATGGGCCGTATGGCCGCTCACACCGGACAGGAGATCACCTTCGACGACATGTTGAACTGCGAACACGAGATGGCGCCGGGGCTCGACAAGTTCACCGCCGACTCGCCGGCACCACTGGTGGCGGACGCCAACGGCCGGTACCCCGTGCCGCAGCCGGGCATCACGCGGAAGCGCGAGTATTGATACGGTTGGCTTCAGCGCCGCACCTCGTCGTCCTTCACGTTTGCAGCGCCGGACCAGGATTGCCTGGCTCCGGCGTTGCCCTTTCTCAGCCGCGGGAGCGGGGAATCGGGTGAAGGCGGCTGTTACCTTCGTCCGGCAGTCGGCGTCTGAGTGCGTGTTCAGCCCTGAGCCACCGCTCCGGTAACGTTCCTGTCTGGGCGATGACGAGGGCGTCTCCCCTTGGGCGGGCGTCCTTGGGAGCGACTCCGGGCACGCGTAGCAAACCAGCAGAACTGCACAACACATGAACAGAACCATCGCATTCAGTGCCGCATTCACCCTGGCAGCCTCCCTCCTGGCCGCCGATGCCAAGGAAGAGGTTAAGGCCGCCGCCAAGAAGCTGGCCGACGCCAGCGGTTATAGTTGGAAATCCACGACCGAAATGGGCGGGGGCGGGGGGGGCAGGTTCGGCGGTCCGACCGAAGGCAAGGCCCTCAAGGACGGTACGATCTGCCTTGTCATGACGCGCGGCGACAACACCTTCGAGGCCATCAAGAAGGGAGACAAAGGCGCGTTCAAGACCCAGGACGGCTGGCAGTCAATGGCCGACGCCCCACCGGCTGCTGGCGGTGGTGGCGGTCAGGGCAACCCTGGCCGGTTCATGGGACGCATGTTCCAGAACTACAAAGCTCCGGCCGACGAAGCCGGCGAGATGGTCGGCAAGGTTAAATCGCTCAAGAAAGAGGGCGACGCGTGGGTCGGCGAACTGACGGAAGAGGGTGCGAAGTCATTCATGACTTTCGGTCGCGGTGGCGGTGGCGGAAATGCCCCTGAAATCAGCGGGGCCGCGGGAACCGTCAAGTTCTGGGCCAAGGACGGCGTGCTCTCCAAGTACGAGTACAACCTCAAGGGCAGCATGAACTTTAACGGCAATGAACGTCAGCTGGACCGCACGACCACGGTCGAAATCAAGGACGTGGGCACCACCAAGGTCGAAGTACCGGCCGAAGCGAAGTCAAAGATGTCGTAAGGCACGGTCTTCGAACGGCCTGAGGCCTTCGAGCTTCCCTTGCTCCGGCGAGGCGATCCCGGCACCCCGCCGGGGTCGCGTCCGGAGCGGGTCTGGACCTTGACGACTTCTGGCGGGTTGGGCCGGGTCTTCGCCCGAGCAGCACAAAAGCAGGTTGCGACCGGAGCGCCGTGGCACCACCACGTCGCGGAGTCAGGCTGCAAGTGTCGGGTTCTCCGGATTCAGGGAATCAGGAAATCACGACCCGAAATGTGCGCTTGCGCCGGCCCCTGCGAAGATGGTAAACAAACTCTCTTTGTTGATTTATGGCGCGACGTTGTGAACTGACAGGGAAAGGCCCGATCAAGGGCAACAAGATCTGGCGGAGTGGCAAGCCGAAAAAGCAGGGCGGCATCGGCACCCACGTAACCGCCATTACCAAGCGGCGATTCCTGCCGAACCTCCAGCGCGTGAAGGCGCTTGTGGACGGCGAGGTTCGTTACATCCGGGTGGCGACTACCGCCATCAAGAAGGGTCTCGTGGTCAAGGCGCCCAAGCGCAATTGGAAACCGAACACCCCGCAGACTCAAGACAAGGCCTCCTGAGGTCAGGATACACTTTCGCGAGGGGCGAGGCGTCAGCCTCGCCTCTTCCTTTTACGATTGTCTCGCCTCCGAGGACCTGCCGGATCTGGCCGGGCAGGGCAGGGTGCCGCGTTCAAGCACACGCGCCCAGCTCGCGCTGAAGCACCGCGATCGCCCGCTCCAAGTCCTCCGCATTCACGTCGAGGTTCGTTACGGCACGGATGGAATCAGGTCCCGTCGCCAGGACCCACACGCCCTGCTCGCGGAGTCTCGACACCACCTCGGCGGCTGGGAAGGCACGACGGTTTGCGGCCAGGCTTCCCCCCTCAGCTCCCGGCAGTGTGCCTGGAACCCGGAACAACACGATGTTGGTCTCCACGGTGGCGGGATCAATAGCCACGCCCGGGAGTTCAGCCAGCGCCGAAGCAAGGCGTTTCGCATGGACGTGATCCTCTGCCAATCGGTCCCGCTGGTGAACCAGCGCGTGCCAGGCACCGGCGGCCAGGATTCCCACCTGGCGCATCCCGCCTCCGAACTGCTTGCGAATGTGACGCGCGCGCCCGATGAGTTCGCGCGGTCCGGCCAGGGCGGATCCCACGGGTGCACCCAGGCCTTTGGAGAAGCAGACGTTCACGGTGTCGAAGTGGCTCGCGTACTCGCGCTCGGGAATGCCGCTGGCAATACTGGCGTTCCAAAGCCGTGCGCCGTCCAGATGCAACCGCAGCGCATGACGACGCGCGGTTTGGGCCACGTCGGCAGTCTGGGCGATCGACCACACCTTCCCGCCACCACGGTTGTGCGTGTTCTCCACGCAGACCAGCCGCGTGGGCGCAAAATGGACGTCGGGCGGACGCAGCACGGATTCCAGGTCGGCACTCGTGAAGATCCCCCGCGAACCCGCCAGGCATCGGCACATGACCCCGGAGAGTGCGGCCGGCCCGCCGGCTTCGTAGTAGTAGATGTGGGCCTGGCTCTCGATCACGATCTCGTCACCCGGTTGCGTGTGCAATCGGACCGCGATCTGGTTGCCCATGGTGCCGGAAGGAACGAACAACGCCGCCTCCTTCCCCAGGAAGTCAGCAACGTACTCCTCGAGCCGCTGCACCGTCGGATCATCCCCGAAGACATCGTCGCCCACCTTGGCTTCCGCCATCGCCCTGCGCATGGCCGGGGTGGGGCGCGTAACCGTATCGCTGCGAAGGTCAATCACGCGGTTCACGCGGCCAGTTTAATGAGACCGGCGGCCAACGGCGAGGGCGTTCGCCGGAAGGCCGCTCGAGGTTGAAGCCAGGCGCGATCTTCGGGGTATGCGAGCCGCCCCCAGATCCGCCGGTCCAAGCCTATGCCCGGAACAGGTGTCCGAGTCGCCGGCCCAACAGTCGCACCGCCAGAACCAGGCTCGCGGTGAGAATCGCCATGCCCACAACTCCCAGGGCGCACGCAACCCGCGGTGCATCCGGTTCGATCCGTCCCAAGAGCAGGTAGATCATCTTGGTGATCGGAGCGTAGGACTCGCGCATCGCGAGAATGAGGCTGTCGCTCACCTCGAGCATGGCGAAGGCGAAGGTGAGGATCGTTCCAGCCACGAGGTTCGCCATCAGCAACGGCAGCGTGATCCGGCGCAGGGTTCGCCACGGGGATGCGCCGACGTTCGCCGACGCTTCCTCGAGCGTCACGCTGGTCTGCTGGAAGCCTGCATAGGCGGAGCGCACGATGTAGGGCAGTCTCCGCACGCTGTAGCTGACCACAAGGAGCAGCGTGGGGTTCTCCCGAGGATTGAGCCAGGGCACGCCAAAGTCGAACCCGGCAACATAGCCGAACGCGAGCACCAACCCCGGCAGCGCCAGCGGCAGCATGGCCAGCGCATCCCACAAGCCGGCGAACGGCACGCGGCGTCGGGTGAGCAACCATGCGAGCGTGACCCCCAGTACCAGATCCAAAAGCGAACTGAGACTCGCGTAGAACAGGCTGTTCCGGATGCTCATCGCGGTAAGGTCTTGACCGACCACCTCGGCGTAATTCCCCCACGTCCAGCGATCCGGCAGGACCGTCATGAACCAGCGCGCCGCGAATGACTGGGCCAGCACCGCCAGGTGTGGCAGGAGGGCCAGCAGGGTGACGGCCCCGGCTACGAGCCAGATCACGACTGTCCGGCCGCGCGAGGCTCCGACTTCAGCGACGCCAGAGTACCCACGCGACAGCATCGCGTGGTGGCGCCCGGTAAAAGCCCACTTCGAAGCCAGAAACAGCGCCAGCGTGAGGACCAGCACGAAGACCACCAGAGCATATCCGAGCGGGTTGGTGTTGAGTTCGGTGATGGAATCGAAGACCTGGACCGGCACGACCCGCGCAAAGCCGAAGACCAGCGGGGTTCCCAAATCGGTGAAGGCCCAGATGAACACGATGATCGCTCCGGCGAACCAGCCCGGCAGGATCAGGGGCAGCGTGATCGTGCGAAACAGACGAAAGCCGCCGGCTCCGAGGTTCTGCGCCGCTTCCCGCAGCGAAGGATCGATTCGCCCCATCGCCGCGGACAGGTTCAGGAACATGATCGGGTAAAGGCTGAGCACCTGGAGCACGACAATCCCCCAGAACCCTCCGGCACCCAGCCAGTCGATGGGCCGGTCGGGACGAAGCAGTCCCCAGTTCATGAGGAGCAGGTTCAGGGAGCCAAACCGCCCGAGGAGTTGTTGCAGCCCGATCGCCCCCACGAACGGGGGCATGATCATCGGAACCAGCAACAGACCTTGAAGGACCGTTTGTCCTCGAAAGCGATAGCGTGTGGTCCAATGCGCGAGCGGCAGCGTCAGCACCGTGGTGAGACCCGTCGTCAGGAGCGCGATCGCGGTGCTGTTCCACAAGGCCTCACGCTGCAACGGGCTCGCCAGCAGCAGGCCAAAGTAGTCGAGCGTGAACTCGCGGCCCGTCCCGAACGCATGCCGCAGCATGAACACGACCGGGTAGACGAGAAATACCGCGAAGAAGCAGGCAAGCACCCCGAGCAGGACGCACGTCCACGCGTCAAGGTCGTATCGCTTCCAAAAACGTTGCCGCTCGCGTCGCACTCAAGAGCGCCTCGGCGTGTCAAGCGGACTTGGCGGTCACGCAGCCGTCCTGTCGGCCACGGAATACCTGTGGCGTCCCCGCCGCGCGCCGATGCAATCTCAAGGGCGGCAGCCAAGCTGTCGAGGTGAATCCCGCCCGCGCGGTTTGCAGGATGCACAGCTCCGCCGGTCAGCATCCAAGCCCGCTCAGTTGCATCCTCCCAGGAATACAATCAGCAGGACGATCGGCAGCGGAATCCCGATCAGCCAGAGCATCAGTATCTTCCCGATCTTGCCGGATTCCGCGCCTCGAGTGCGTGTGGTGATTCGCATAAGCCTTCTCCCCGTTGAGTACCGCAACTCTCCGAGCTGGCAGAATGCCACACCGGGATGGGCTTGGGGCGGTCCGGAAAAGTCGGTACCCCTCAGCGTTTCGTGACGAACTCGTCGAAGTTGAACAGCGTGCTCGCAAGAACGACGGTCGCGGCCAGCTCGGCAGGCGGGAGGCTCGAAACGGCACGCGGATGCTCGCCGAAAGCGATCACGCTCGCAGCCGCTTCAGGGGCCTTCCCAAACAACTCCAACTGCTCGCGGTAAAGCCTCGCCAGGACTTCGCCCTCGTGTCGGTCCAAGGACCTGCCGGTGACGCGTCGGAACACCTCGGCGATCCGGGCCGCCGAATTCGTTGGATGACGCGCGACGACCTGTTCGGCCAGGACGCGCGCGGCTTCGACAAACTGCGTGTCGTTCAGCAGGACCAAGGCCTGGAGTGGCGTGGCGGTGATTTCGCGCTTCGCGGTGCAGACCTCGCGGGTCGCGGCATCGAAGCTCAGCATGTTCGGCGGCGGAGCCGTTCGACGCCAGAACGTGTACAGACTCCGGCGGTGGAGCTTGTCTCCCCGGTCTTGCGTGTAGCTCTTGCCCGTCCCGGATTCCTCCCACACCCCGGGCGGTTGATACGGCTTGACGCTCGGGCCGCCGATGGTGGGGCTCAGCAGGCCGGAAACTGCCAGTGCGCTGTCACGGATTTGTTCCGCGGCCAGCCGATGCTTGGGGCCGCGCGATACGAACTGGTTCTCGGGGTCGGCCGCCAGCCGTGCCGCGTCGGCAATGGATGATTGCCGATAGGTGGCGGACATCACGATCCGCTTGTGAAGCGCCTTGCGGTCCCAGCCCGAGTCCATGAACCGGCAGGCCAGCCAATCCAGCAGTTCGGGGTGGGAAGGCAGTTGGCCTTGCGCCCCGAAATCCCAGGTGGTCGTCACCAAGCCACGCCCGAAGTGGAGCTTCCAAACGCGGTTGACCGCGACGCGTGACGTCAAGGGATGACGCGGTGAGACGAGCCAGTTCGCGAGTCCGAGCCGGTTTCGAGGGGCGTTCGAAGGCCACCCCATGATCCGTTCCGGAACGTCGCGCTCGACAGGATCGCCGGGCGCGTCATACGCGCCGCGTCGCAAGACGAAGGTCGGACGTGGCTCGGCGAGTTCCTCCATGGTCATGATCTCACGGACGGGCGTGATGATTTCATTCTCTGCGATTCGAAGTTGCCTGAGTTGGTCCCTGAGCTCCCGGTACGCGGGATCGCGGCGGGCCAGGTGGTGACGACGCACCATCGCGGGTGAGACCTCGGTCGGGAGTAAACCCGTCCGCGGCGCCTCGGCACTCCCCGCCAAGGCCCAGTGGCGGACCTCCCATGCGGTCAATGCGCTTCCGAAGACCATGAACTCGTCGATGCTTCCGTTCTTGAAACCGCTGTCGCGGAAGCGTCCGGCCAGGGTGAGGCGGATGTTGCCGACATCCGAGTCACCCCAGGCCGTGCGGTGCTGGATGTCCTTCGACAGATGGTCCCGAATGACGTCGGTCACGAGTTCAACGCCATCATGGTAGAGTCGAAGTCCACGGGCCTGGCTCGATCCGTCATAGGTGACGGCCAGGTGCGACCAGGTGTTGGTCGGCAGTACTTCCCGGGCACGCACCGCCACGGCGTTGCCAGGCCAGAAATGGATCAGCGCGAAACAAGGCCGACCGTGATCCAGGACGAGTTCGTAGCCGCGACTGCCTGAATCCGTCCATGACCGTGAGTGGTGAAAGACGACGGCCCGGTCCTGCGTCTCGGACGGCCTGAGCCAGAGCGAAATACTGAAGGCGTCGGTGCGGCCGTAGTCGCCCACCCCATGAACCACGGCGGAATTGTCTCCACTGAACCGGAGGCCGCGGCCTTTCGCGCCCGGGCAGGGCTCCGGTCCGTCGACGAGTTGGGCGTAGATGTTGGTATTGGCGGCGCCGGGCGAGGTCTGGTTGGTGATGGATTCGAACCCGAACGTAGCGATGGGCAGAAGCGGATCCGGAATCGAGGCCGTACTTCCCGGAACGCCACTCGACTCCTGAGCCTCTCGAATCGCCGTCGATTCGAGGGCGGCGAGGCGCGTTTCAAGAACGGCAACTTGATTCGTGAGTTCGCGGTGACGAGCCGCTGCTTCCGCGGACCAGAGCAACAAGACCGGGGTCGGTGTGGCCCGGGTGAAATGGGAATACAGCCCGCTCTCGTCCACCGAATTGAAGAACGCGCTCAGGCCGTAGTAGTCCCGCTGGCTGATGGGATCGTACTTGTGATCGTGGCAGCGGGCGCACTCCATGGTCAGCCCGAGCATGGCAGTCCCGAACGTGTTGACACGATCGGCGACATACTCCGCCCGGAACTCCTCCTCGATGCTGCCGCCCTCGTTGGTCTGCCGATGCAGGCGGTTGAAGGCGGTGGCCAGGCGCTGATCGCGGGTGGCGTTGGGGAGCAAATCGCCGGCGAGCTGCCAAATCAGGAACTGGTTAAAAGGCAGGTTGGTGTTGAAGGCGCCGATCACCCAGTCTCGCCAGGGGGAGAGATCCACGTCCACGTCAGCCTGGTATCCGTAAGTATCGGCGTAGCGGGCGAGGTCCATCCATTCGACCGCCATCCACTCTCCGTAATGGGGCGAGGCGAGAAGACGATCGACCGCGCGCTCGTACGCGTTCGTCGAGCTGTCGGCGAGAAACGCGTCCAGCTCCGCGAGGGTTGGCGGCAGCCCGGTCAGATCGAGGCTCAGGCGCCTCAGGAGCGTCTCTCGGGGGGCTTCGCTCGAAGGCTCGAGTTTCTCGCGACGCAGACGTTCGAGGACAAAGGCGTCGATCTCATTTCGCACCCATGGATCCGTGGCGGTGCTCGGGATGCTGGTTTCCTTCACCGGCACGAACGCCCAATGTTCCTGGTACTCTGCACCCTCGAGGACCCATCGGCGCAGCAAGTCACGTTCGGCTGCTGACAACGCCAGGCCCGAGTCCGGAGGCGGCATCAGGTCGTCCGGATCTCCGGTCACGATGCGTCGGATCAACTCGCTGGCGTCGGCATCTCCCGGCTTGACTATGGGTTGTCCGGACCGGGTCTTCCCGAGCGCCGGCTCCCTCAGGTCCAGGCGCAGTTTCGCTTTCCGGGCCTGTTCATCCGGGCCATGACATCGGAAGCAACGGTCGGAAAGCAGCGGCCGCACCTGCGCGTTGAAATCGATGCGGCCCCCGACCTCCGACGGCGTCCCGCCGGTTGGCTGCGGCTGACTCGCCCGGACGTTGGAAGCACCGCCTCCGATCAACCCCAGGCAAAGGAGGACTGCGAGGCTGCGGCGGCCGTTTGCCTTCATGATAAACGCCGTCTCCCCGGAGGTGGCGATTGCACGTGCCGCGAGCCAGGCGGCGCACCGAATTCTGAAACAGCTATATCAGCGCTTGAACGCGGTTGGCCGGGTCCGCAACGCGATGGACGAGTCATGCGGGAACGGTAGCAGCTTGCGCAGCCGGAGCAACGCCGGCACTGCGCAAGCCCCCGCCGCGGAGGACAATGGCCTTGGTGCGCTCCGCCAGGCCTTCCCAGGCAACACGGGGGATCCGGTTCGACCGGGGGTTAGTCACGGCCCCGGCCCGTGAGACGTGCGCCAAAGGTTGAAATACCTATTTCAGGGCACGCGCGTGGGCGGGCGATGGACCGGCGCCGAGCCAGCCGGAAAAAGGCCGGGCTTAGTCGATGAAGACGTCGTGCACGGCGCGCAGGGCTGGCTCGCCCTTGCCGAGGTCGATCACGACGGAGATCTTGATCTCGCTGGTGGAGATCATGTCGATGTTGATGCCCTCCTTGGCGAGCGTCTCGAACATCTTGGCCGCAACGCCGGAATGGCTGCGCATGCCCACGCCCACGATGGAAAGCTTGGCAATCCCCTCGTTCGCGGTGAGTTCCTTGAAGCCGAGTTCGGGTTTCAGGCCGTCCATGACCTTCCGGGCCTTCAGGAGGTCCGGCTTGTCGATGGTGAAGGAAAGGTCGGTGACCGGCCGGGCGCTGCCGTGGCTGACGTTCTGGACGATCATGTCCACGTTGACGGCGGCGTCGGCGAGCGCATGGAAAATCCGGGCGGAAATGCCGGGCCGATCGGGCGCACCCACCACGGTGATCTTGGCCTGGTTCTTGTCCAGCGAGACGCCGCGGACCACGACGCCTTCCATGCTCTTGGTTTCCTCTTTCACGATCGTTCCTGGGTTGTCATTCAGGCTGGAGCGGACTTCAAACGTGACACCGAATTTTTTGGCGAACTCAACCGAGCGCAACTGCATGACCTTGGCGCCGGCACCCGCGAGTTCGAGCAGTTCGTCATAAGCCACCTCGTCGAGCTTCCGGGCTCCCGGGACCACGCGCGGGTCGGCCGTGTAGACGCCGTCCACATCGGTGAAGATCTGGCACAGGTCTGCCTTCAGGGCGGCCGCCAACGCAATGGCGGTGAGATCGGAGCCGCCGCGACCGAGCGTGGTGATCTGGCCTTCCTGGGTCTGCCCCTGGAATCCAGCGACGATCACGACCTGCCCGCTGTCGAGGAGGGCGTGGATTTGCCGCGGGGTGATGTTCTGGATCTTGGCCTTGGTATGGACCCGGTCGGTGACGATCCCGGCCTGGGCGCCGGTGAGCGAGACGGCGCGAACGCCGATGGACTCGAGCGCCATCGCGGTGAGTGCGATCGTGGTCTGTTCTCCCGTCGCCAGAAGCATGTCCATCTCCCGTTCGGGTGGCAGCGGCATGATTTCCTTTGCCAGCTTCAGGAGACTGTCGGTCACGCCGCTCATGGCGGACACAACGACGACGAGGCGATCGCCGCGCCGCCGATATTCCGCCACGCGGGCCGCCACGTTCTTGATTCGTTCGGTGTTGGCCACCGACGTGCCGCCGTATTTCTGAACGATGAGCGCCATGTTGTGACTTGCTCGTTGCCCGGCCCGCGTCGCCTGATGACGCCGGGCCGTTCGGTGGGGCGGACTGTAGCGTTGGGAACAAAGGTGTCAAGGTGGCTTATAGGGGGAGAACAGGCGATTCGAGAGGTTCACACCCGAGCGCTTGCGGTGAACCCCTTCTCATGAAGCCTCATTCCAGGTCTGGCGCTCCCCCTTCGGGATGAAAGGCACGGCAGGCGGCCCACAGACCGCCGAATCTGGCGCCCGTGAAAACCCTGTCGTCACGCCTGGCTGTCCGCTACATTGCCGGCAATTCACCCCCACCGGGACCATGAAAGCTCGCACAAGGATATTCCACCCCTGCCTGGTTTTCGCCCTTGTCGCGGTGAGTTCATCGACCGACGCCGCTGCGCCCGCACCACCCGGGCTGACCGTCGAGGCGCTCGGTGACGGGCAGGTGCGCTTGGCGTGGCCGGAGACGGCGCCGGACTTCGTCCTCGAACATCGGCCCAACCTGGACCGCAACGACCTCTGGCAGTTGTGGCCGCGCACTCCCGAGCCTGCCGGGAGTGAGTGGACCATCGTGGTCCCCGCGATGGGGCAGGCGGCCTTCTTCAGATTGCGGTGGTCGCCCGCCGGGTTGCTCCCCCCCGATCCGACCGACGTCGCCCCGCTGCTCGATCCCGGGGTCGCCAGCGGCGTTGGTTCGTCGGTGGCATTCCTGTACAGCGGTCCGGACCCGGTGCAGACAGGAGTCACCGCAGACGCGATCGCCTCCCACCGTTCAGCAGTACTACGGGGGCAGGTGCGCCAGGCTGACCTCACTCCCCTGCCGGGCGTCCGCGTGTCCATCAAGGGGCACCCGGAATTCGGTCGCACGCTTACACGGACCAATGGAGCCTTCGATCTGGTCGTCAACGGGGGTGGGCTTTTGCAGGTGGAATTTCAAAAGGCCGGCTTTCTTGATGCCTGGCGCCTGGTCACCACGCCCTGGCAGGACTACCTCACGGTACCTGAGGTCATGTTGATCCCCGAGGACCCGCGGGTGACGGTTGTCCCGCTCACGAACGTGGTGAATGGCCAACTGGCTCAAGGCACGCCGGTGGACGACGAACGGGGTGGACGCCAGGCGGGCGTGTTCTTCCCGGCGGGTGTTTCTGCCGCGGTCATCACGCCGGCCGGTCCGCTGGAACCGGTCAGCCGGCTCACGGTGAGGCTGACGGAGTACACGGTGGGGGCGCACGGTCCTGCGGCCATGCCGCTGCCGTTGCCGCCGGGCGTGGCCTACACCTACGCCGTCAACCTGGGCGCCCAGGAGGCGCAACGGAAAGTCGCCGGCCGCGACGTGCTGTTCGATCGCCCGGTGTACTTCTACGTGGACAACTTCCTCGGCTTTCCCGTCGGCACCCAAGTCCCCGTGGGCTTCCTGGACAATGACCGTGGCACCTGGACGCCCGACCTGGACGGCCAGGTGATCCAACTCCTGGCCACGGACGGAAACGGATGGGTGCAGGTGGACGGCAACGGCGACGGCGCAGCGGATGACCCATCCCAACTGACGCAGCTTGGCATCACCGATGATGAACGCCGGCAATTGACCTCGGGCTACGGTCCTCACCGCAGCCTCTGGAGGGTCGGCCTCACACACTTCAGCACCTACGATCTGAACTTCCCGTTCTACCTGGCGAACTCCGAGGGGCCTACGCTCGATTTCAGCCATATCCACCCCGACGCCGGGAGCGGGCCGGACGGCTACTCGGTCCATCCGCCCGTGACGATCCCGGGGTATGGCCGCGTGGATCAGGAGCGGCTGGCGTTTCGGGAGTCGATCGCCCTGGTGGGGACTCCGCTCACCCTCAATTACTCGAGCCAACGGGTCCCGGGCTACGTGCCACCCCGGCTGCGGATTCCGTTGACCGGCGCGGTGCTGCCGGACGAATTGAGCGGCGTGGACCTGGCGATCTGGGTGGCGGGAGCGGCATATGAGACGCGCCAGTTCGCCCCCGCACCCGATTTGACGACCGAGTTTGCCTGGAACGGAAGGGACGCCTACGGCCGTGACGTCTATGGTCATCAACCCGTAACCATCGAGGTCGCCTACCGGTATCCCCAATACTACGGCTACTCCCCGGCGGCCATCGCCAGCTTCGGCCTGTCCGTCGTCCAGCCCATCACGCCGCGGCGTCGCTTGTCCTTCGACGGTCGCGTCGCTCAGTCCTTTTCCACGACTCTGGACGCGCGCCCGCCCCTCAAGCCGCAGAGTGTCGGGGGCTGGAGCTTGAGTGCACACCACCTCTACGACCCCGTCGGCCAGACGCTCTACCTCGGCACGGGCGAAGTGGTGACCGGGGCCGCTTCCCGGGCAGGCCAGATCATCCAAACGGTGGCGGGCAACGGCTCGAACGTGGTTCGTGCGAGTGATCACGGCGCCGCTACCAGCGTGGGCTTGAGCAGTCCGTGGGATGTCGCAGTGGCGCCGGATGGAGCGTTCTACATCGCCGACGGGAGCGCGCTGCGCAAAGTGGATGCACAAGGCCAGATCATCTTTGCGCATCCCCTGGGCGCCATCCAAGGGCCTGCGGGTGTGGCGGTGGGGACGGACGGCAGCTGCTACGTGGGGAACCTATCCGGGGTTTGGCGGGTCACGCCGGCCGGATTGGTCACCCGGTTGGCAGGCACGAGCACGAGCGGTTTCACCGGCGACGGCGGCCCCGCCACGAACGCGGCGGTGTCCTCGGTCTATGGCGTGGCGGTCGGGGCCGACGGGGCTGTGTTCTTCGCCGACGGCATGAACCACCGCGTCCGGCGAGTCGGCCCGGACGGTCGCATCCACACCGTCGCGGGGTCCGGCGGGACGGGGTTTGGCAAGGGGGGGTATGGCGGCGACGGAGGCCGGGCAACCGAAGCTCGTCTCAACGATCCGCGGGACGTGGCCGTGGCCCCCGACGGCACGCTCTACATCGCTGACTATCGAAACCACCGTATCCGCAAAGTCGCGACGGACGGGATCATCAGCACCATCGCGGGCACCGGTCAGCAGTGGCCGGAACAAGATGCCATCCCGGCCACCAGCGCGGCCTTGTCCCTTCCCACCGGCGTCGTCCTGAGCCGGAGCGGTTCACTCTACCTCGCGGACGCCGGCAGGATTCGTCGCGTGAGCACGGACGGTATTCTCACGACGATCGCGGGGGTCACGAGCGGGGGCTTCGGAGGTGATGGCGGGCCGGCGGCGGCCGCGCGGTTGAGCCCGCACGGGATCAGCATCGGACCCGACGAACGCCTTTACATCGCCGACCTCGGCAACAACCGTGTACGCTGCCTGCGTCCGAGTCTGGGGGGCGCCGGTGCCGCGGACATCGTCATCGCGTCGCGCGACGCGTCTGAACTCTACGCCTTCGACAGCGCCGGCCGACACCTTCGGACCGTCCACGCCCGCGCGGGCGGCACGCTGTGGGAGTTCAGCTACGACGGCAATGGACGGCTCACGGCCGCCACGGATGCCGCCGGCGAGCGCACGACCATTGACCGGGACGTCGGTGGAAAGCCGACGGCGATTGTGAGCGCCCATGGCCCACGGACGCGTCTCACGTGCGACGCCGAGGGTTGGCTTGCCGAAATCACCAATCCTGCCGGGGAAACAACGCGGCTCACCCACGATGCCGGCGGGTTGCTGCGTCGCATCACCGGGCCACGCGGCGAGGCCTGCACGTACGACGTCGATTACGATGGTGAGGGCTTCGTCAGCCGGCTCCGTGATCCTGCCGGGGGATCAACCACGTTCAGCCGAACGGTGACCGGCCGCGGGGTCGAAGTTGTGGCCACGTCCGCGAACGGCCAGGTCACACGCACGCTCACGGAGTCCCAGCCGAACGGAAACCGCGTGTCGCGTCGCGAGCATTCGACGGGGGGCTGGCAACAAAGCGTCACCACGCCTGCGGGCGAGGAAACCACGACGACTTCGGAGGGGACCGTCACGGTCACGCGCCTGGCGCCCGACCCACGGTTCGGCATGCAGGCTCCCTTCGTGGCGGCCAGCAACACCCGCCTGCCATCCGGCTTGGTCGCGGCCACCGAGCAGCAGTCCACTCTGGCCCAATCGACCAACCTGGCGATCGAACTGCACGCCATCACCAACCTGGCGGCGTGGAATGGCCAGGCTTCTCTCGAAGTGTTCGACGTAGCGACCCGCACCGCGACCGAGACCTCGAGGGCCGGGCGCCGCACCCGGCACCAAACCGACGCCGCGGGACGCCGCATTCGCCGTGAGAACGCGGACCTTGCGCCGCTCACCCAGCGGTATGAGCGCGGCCGTCTGGTGGAGTCGGTCATCGCGGCTGAACCGGACGCCTGGGTCACCCGGCACCAGTACGATGCGGAGGGGTTACTGGCCCGCACGATCGACGCTCTCGGTCGCACCAATGCCTTCGTGCACGACGCCGCCGGCCGACTGAGCCGGACGATCCGGCCGGACGGTGCCATGACCAGCTTCGGTCACGACGCCCACGGTAACCTGACCACGATTATCCCTCCCGATCGACCCGCTCACCGGTTCGAGTATTCGCCGGTGGACCTCCTCACGGCTTACAACCCTCCCGCAGTGGACGGGAAGGTCCATCGCCTCGAGCGGTATTATGACGCGGACCGCCGGTTGAGCGGTGTGGGCCAGGCCGATGGTCAGTTCCTCACCAATCACTACGCGACCTCCGGGCTCCTCGTCGAGACGCGCATCAACCAGGGCACATACATGTTCAGCCACCTGCCCTGCGGTCAATTGGCTTCGGTGAGCGCCCCCGGAGACGTGCTGCTCTCGCACACGTACGATGGCCGCCTGCCGGTGACCACGATTTGGAGCGGCCCCGTCACGAGCCGCCTTGACCGCGTCCACGATGCCAATCTCCGCGTCCAGTTGCTGCGCGTCCACGGAGAGCACGAGATCGGTTTTGCCTACGACGCGGACGGCTATGTCACCAACGCGGGCGCCATCCGAATCGACCGGCACGCTTCCAACGGCCTGCTGAAAGGCTCCGTGCTGGGGGACTTTGCGGACACGTACGAGTACTCGGCGCAGGGCCAGCGCACCCGCTACACGGCGTCGTTCCTCGGGACGCCGGTCGCGGATTTCCGCTACGTTCGCGACCGACTCAACCGGATCATCGAATGCCAGGAAACCCTCGACGGAACCACCGTTACCTGGAGCTACGCGTACGATCTTGCGGGACGCCTGATGGAAGTCCGGCAGAACGGTTCGCTGACGTCGCGCTACCGCTACGATGCCAACGGTAACCGCATTTCGGCGCAGCGCTTCACGGGAGCCGGCGCGTCCACCACGACCCTCACGTACGACGCCGCCGACAGGATTCGCACGCTCACCACCGATGCGCCCGCGGAGCAGGTCGTCTACGCGCACAGTGCCCACGGAGATCTGACCAACCGCACCGCTGGCAGCGTGAGCCACGCCTTCGCCTTCGATCCACTCGGCAACCTGCGGCAGGCCATCCTGCCGGACGGACGGCGGATCGAGTATGTGATAGATGGCGAGAACCGTCGCATCGGGCGCCGGGTGGGCGGCTCGCTCGCGCAGGGGTTGATCTACGTCGACTGGCTCAGGCCCGTGGCGGAACTGGATGCCGCCGGGAAGGTGAAAAGCCTCTTCGTCCGCGGCGCCCGCCCGGAGCTCCCCGACTACATGGTGCGGGAGGGGGTGGCGTTCCGTTTTGTGAGCGACCACACCGGCAGTCCGCGCCTGCTCATCAACCTCGAAACCGGCACCGTGGTCCAACGGCTGGACTTTGACGAATTCGGCCGCCTGCTGCGCGACACCAACCCCGGTTTTCAGCCGTTCGGTTTTGCCGGCGGGTTGCGCGATCCCGACACGGGCCTGCTGCGTTTCGGTTTGCGCGACTATGACCCGGAGACGGGCCGCTGGCTGAGCCGCGATCCGCTGCTCTTCGCCGGGGCCAGCGACAATCTCTATGTCTACGCCCGCAACGATCCGGTAAACCTCCACGACCCGACGGGGGCAGGGCCATCCACCTACGACTCCACGGTGGAGCTGCAGGAGATCCAACAGGGGCTTGGCTCCCTGTTGTTTGTCATGGGCCTCCCGCAGTCCCCGGGTCACATCAACTGGACCGGCGTGGTCTTCGACCCGCTCACGTACAACTGCGGCACCGCGAGCGTCAACCGGAACGACTACCTCGAGGGAATCCTCAACAGCCAGTCGCAGCACGGCACCTGGCAGTTCGAAACCGCCACGACGCCGGGCGGGTTGCACACGATGTCCTATCTCACTTACACCGGCTCCAGTGGGACCCAGACGCACTTTGTCGCCGACAACTATGTGGCGCCCGTGGTCTCCTGCGCGTGGGAGACCGGTCAATCCGGGTCGGTGCAAGGCAACCCCGGACGCATCGTCTCGTACCTGGGGGGCACCCTGGTGGTGGGAGGGGTGGGCAAGTAATTAGCGAGGCTGCGCCTCAGACCGACGAGGCATGTACTCGTTCGGATGCGTGGCGCTTTGATCATGGTGTGTGGCCCTCGACGCCTCGCTAATCGGCGCCGCGGCGCGGCGCAGAACCCAGGCTCCGTTTGCCAGTGCCTAGTCAGCGGCTTACTCGGTGCCCTTGAATTGGTCGGGTTGGCTGTGGACTCAGGGGGGGCCTCTATTACTCGGAATCCGACTCGATCAAGAGGGGGACTCCCGATCTCCATGTAGACCGCAACCGCTTCCCGCCCGCCCCGATCCTGGTCCCCCACGAACACACGAAGTCCATCGCGGTTGATGCGCAGCGCATGAGGCAGCCGCGGGCAGCGGCTCCGTACCGGTCGTCATGCCGGCCGGCGGGAGTCCCCGGAATCCGTTCATCCCCACGAGCGACCAACCATGGCTCTCGGCCGGGAGCATCCTCGACGGCGCCGCCGAGTACTCCTTCACCGCCAATACCACCGGCGCGCCGCGCACGGCGCACCTGACCGTGCTCGGCGTGCCCGTCACGATCACGCAGGCCGGGGCAGTCGGGCCGGTGCGCGCAACCGCCGCAGGCTCCCCGGACAAACTCCGGTTGCAGGCGCTCCGCGGGGTCAGGGCTCGACCGGGAAGCCCGCCGGCCGGGTGAGGGTCGATGCCCCTCTTGACGTCGCCAGCTTCGGGGCTATTTGATGTGACGCGGAGCGAGTTTCCGACGCGGGGCCGTGCGTTGCACGCGAACCCCTTGGCGCCGGGATCTTCGGACAAGCCATGCAATCGGATCGATTTACCATCAAGGCCCAGGAAGCCCTCCAGGCGGCGCACCAAGTCGCCCAAAGCCACGCGCACCAGGAGATCGACGGGGAACACCTCTTGCTCGCCCTGCTCGCTCAGAGCGATGGGTTGATTCCCCCGCTACTGCAGAAGTTGGGGACGCAGCCCGCCGTCCTCGCGGGTGCGATCGAGCAGGAACTCGAACGTCGAGCCCGGGTGCAGGGCGGCGTTGAACCTTACGTGGGCAACGGCTTGCGCAAGGTGCTCGAGGCGGCGGCTTCCGAAGCGGCGAAGCTCAAGGACGAGTATGTGAGCACGGAGCATCTGCTGCTCGGCTTGATCGATCAGGGCGGGGCGGCACTCAAGCGGGCTTTCTCAGCCCATGGTCTCAGGCGCGACGCGATCCTGCGCGCCTTGGCCGAGCTCCGCGGAAACCAACGCGTGACGGACCAGAACCCCGAGGACAAGTTCCAGGCCCTGGAGAAGTACGGGCGTGACCTTACCGCGCTGGCGCGCCAGGGTAAGATCGATCCGGTGATCGGCCGCGACGAGGAGATCCGGCGGATCATGCAGGTGCTGACCCGGCGCACGAAGAACAATCCGGTTCTCATCGGCGAGCCCGGGGTTGGCAAGACCGCCATCGTGGAGGGGCTCGCCCGCCGCATCGTGAGCGGGGACGTGCCAGAATCGTTGAGGAACAAGACGCTCGTGGCGATGGACCTCGGCGCCATGATTGCCGGGGCGAAATACCGGGGCGAGTTCGAGGATCGGCTGAAGGCGTTCCTCAAGGAGGTCACCGCCAGCGAGGGGCGGATCCTGCTTTTCATCGACGAGCTCCACACCATCGTGGGCGCCGGGAAGGCTGAAGGGGCGGTGGACGCCGGCAACATGCTGAAGCCTCCGCTGGCCCGGGGTGAACTGCGGTGCATCGGCGCCACGACCCTTGACGAGTATCGAAAGCACATCGAAAAGGACCCCGCGCTCGAGCGGCGATTCCAGCCGACCGTGGTGGCCGAGCCCGGGGTTGAGGCGACGATTGCGATCCTCCGCGGCCTCAAGGAGCGTTACGAGGTCCATCACGGGGTGCGAATCCAGGACAGCGCCCTGGTGGCGGCCGCCACGCTCTCACACCGGTACATCTCGGATCGGTTTCTTCCGGACAAGGCCGTTGACCTGATGGACGAGGCCGCCTCACGCCTGCGGATGGAACTCGATTCGAAGCCCACGGAGATTGATCAACTGGACCGGCAGATCATGCAGCTCGAGATCGAACAGACCGCGCTGCGCAAGGAGAAGGACGAGGCCGCCCGCGAGCGCCTCCGCAAACTCGAGCAGGAACTCGCCAATCTCAAGGAGCAGTCCAGCCGCCTGACGGCGCGATGGCAGAATGAAAAGGCCGCCATCAACGCCGTGAGCGTGCTCAGCTCGCAACTGGAACAGGCCCGCACCGAGCTGGAACAGTCCGAGCGTGCCTACGACCGCGTGCGCGCCGGGCAGTTGCGCTATGAGCGCATCCCGGAACTCGAGCGCAAACTGGCGGACCTGGAGCGGCAGCAGAAGGCAGAAACGAGCGAGCCCCACCTCCTGAGCCAGGAAGTGACCGAGGAGGACATCGCCCAGATCGTCGCCTCGTGGACGGGCATCCCGGTGAGCCGCATGCTTGAAGGGGAGCGGCAGAAGCTCATCAAGATGGAGGAGCGCCTCGGGGAACGGGTGGTTGGCCAAAGGGAGGCGATTGCGGCGGTTTCGAATGCGGTTCGCCGGGCAAGATCCGGCCTCCAAGACCCCAACCGGCCGATCGGTTCCTTCATCTTTCTGGGACCGACCGGGGTGGGCAAGACCGAGCTCGCCCGAGCCCTGGCCGCGTTCCTGTTCGATGATGAGCACGCGATGATTCGCATCGACATGAGCGAGTACATGGAGAAGCACACCGTCGCGCGCCTCCTCGGGGCGCCGCCCGGCTACGTGGGCTACGAAGAGGGCGGTCAGTTGAGCGAGGCGGTAAGACGTCGCCCCTATGCCGTGGTGCTCTTTGATGAGATCGAGAAGGCCCACCATGATGTCTTCAATGTCTTGCTCCAGGTCCTCGACGATGGCCGGTTGACGGATGGGCAGGGCCGGACGGTCGATTTCAAGAACGTGCTGGTGATCATGACGAGCAACCTCGGGTCACCGCTCATCCAGGACTATTTTCAGGAGGGTCGGCCGAACCAAACCGCTTGGGAGAAGTTGGAGGCGCGGGTGAAGGAGGAGTTGCGCCGGCATTTTCGACCCGAGTTCCTCAACCGGGTGGATGACACCATCATCTTTCATCCGCTCGACCAGGCGCAGATCGGGCAGATTGTGGACATCCAGTTGCGAGTGGTGGAGCAGCGGTTGGCGCGGCAACACCTGGCACTCACGGTGGATACGTCCGCGCGCGAGTTGCTCGCGCGGGAGGGCTATGATCCGCAGTTTGGCGCCCGGCCGCTGAAGCGGGCCATCCAGGAGCGTCTGCTGGATCCCTTGGCCACCCAACTCCTGGCGGGGGCGTTCAATCCCGGTGACGGGATCCGGGCGACGGTTTCCGGAGGTAAGATCGAGCTGAAGCGGGGCCAGGGCTGAGGCTGGCGGGTCAGGCGGTGGGCTGGGCCTTGGTCAGAGCCACGAGATAGCGCTGCACCTGGGTTGACTCGTCCTGGTGGCCGAGTTCGTGGTAGGTCTGCTGCAGGTTCGCGCACATCCGCGCCAGGGTCTGGGCGGCGGTGACCGGGCCGAGATGGCTTTCCTGGACATCCTGGCCGATCTGGTGGAGGAAACGGATGCAGTCGGCGCGGGTCAGCAGCTTGCCCCGGTTGAACGCATCGACGTAGACCGTGTCGGTGGCGGTCTGGTAGCGGCAGAGAAAGTGGCGCGGCATTCCCACGCCCACGACGGGCAAGCGCAGGCGGCGGGCGACCAGCCAATAAAGCGTGCAGAGGCTGATCGGATTGCCGGTGCGGCGATCGAGCACCCGGTTGAAATAGCTGTTCTCGGGGTCGTAGAAGTTCTTCTCGTTGCCACGGAAGCCGAGATTACTGAACAGGTGGTCGTTCACCACGGCGAGCGCGCCAATCGAGCGCACCTCCGAGCCCAGGCGTTCGCGGATGTCGGCGGCATAGCTGTCGAGCAAGGCCCGGTAGGCCGCGGAATTGATCTCGGGATACCGCGTCCGCGCCAGCAGCCAAACGCCGTCTTCGAGATCGCCGTCCTCGCGATGACTCAGGCAGAAGGTCAGGAAATCAGTGTCGGTTTCCTGTCGGGCGAGGTGGTGGACGATTTCGGCCACGCGCCGCCGCATGAGGGGATCCGGACTGAGGGCGTGGGGTTGAAGCCACGCGCGCGCGGCGGGACCGCAAGCGAGGATCCGCGCCCGCACGGCCTGATGGACCGTGGGATCCTCGTCGGTGAGCAGGTTGAGCAAGGCTGCTTTTTGGCCTTCCGTCAACTCACCCGCCGCTGGACTGGCTGTGGTGGCGGCCATGCGTGACAACGGAGCTATTGACTACGGCAATCCCGGGTTTCTTCAAGTCTGGAGCGGACCAAAGGTGGGGGGAGTGGCTGCCGCGTAATCCGAACGGCAGCCGCCACAAAATAAGACGGCGCACCGCAAGGTGCGCCGTGCTGGGAAAGCCAACCACTCCGGGGAAATCAGTTTGCGCGGGCGGAGCTGACGCTGGCGATCCAGTTCACGTCCACCTTGTTCACCGGCGTGTTGCCCGGCAGCGCGCCATTGCGGACCGGGGTGCCGATGGCATCCTTCCACTTGTGAATCTCGGAGTGACCGTCGGCGAAGGCGAAGCCGCAGGCCAGACCGTGATACGTTCCGGGGAAGTCGACCCAGCGCGGGATCGAGCAGGACGTGCCGAAACCGCCGTCGTTCAGACTGTAGGAATCTTCGTCGACAAGGACGAAAGTCTGAGAGGGACCCGGGGCGGTGAAATCGCTGGACTTGCCGTAGGTCAGCCAGGGATTCCCGCGACGGTGACCGTGGTTGCCATCGAGCCAGGGGCCGTTGGTGGCGAGCCGGGGGGCGCCCGAATGACCGCCGCCGCCGGCAAAAGCGGAACAAACCGTGCCGACGGCCTGGCTCATCGCGAAGGTGCGGGCGGCAGGCACTTTCTTGCCTCTGAGGTCGGGATTGGTGCCCTGGTAGGTGCCCGTCCGTTTGTCCGCCGGGCACTTGAAGATCTCGACGCTGTTCCCGGTGTAGGGCGCCATCAGGGCCAGGTTGGGATCGCGGAGAACGTCCGGATTGAACTCATGGGCGCCACCGCGCCCGGCCTGCCCGGGTAGCCAGTTGTGGCCGGCGGTCGTATTGCCGTCGTCCGGGTTTGGCGGCAGAAAGTCAGCGAAGTCACCCATGTACATAAAAATGGCCTTCATCACCTGGTTGCCATTGTTCATGCACAGAATGCCCTGGGCCTTGGATTTGGACCGGGCCAGGGCCGGAAGGAGCATCCCGGCCAGGATCGCGATGATCGCGATGACAACCAGGAGCTCGATGAGGGTGAAGCCACTCCCGGTCGTGCGGCTGGTGCGTTGATTCAATTTCATATGCGTATGGTTGGCTAGTGCGCCGTATTGCGACGCACGTTCTACCCGTCTGCGCGGTTACGCGTCAAACCGTATCCGGCCGGCCATGGCCCGGCAAGTGTGCGTCGGTCGGCACAGGATCGCGCCACTCCGATCAAGGCACCAACTGGGCGCGATAGTAGCGGAGGACCTTCCCCACGGCGCCGGGGTCATGGTACTCGGTGGTGCCGGCAGGGTTCTCCACGGTTGCCAGCTCCGTCCAAGCCGCCAAATCCGGGGACGTGTCCAGCCGGAGGCGTCGCCCGGACGGACCGACCATGCGGAGTTGAAACGAACCGTCGGGGCGGAAGCCCGCCGGAGTCAACGCCACCTGGTCCGGATCGAGGGTTCGGATCTGCGCCTCGACCCGCGAGCCCGGGTAGACATTGACGAAGCCCGCCAGCCTGACCCCGATGGTTTCCTGCGAATCGGCCACCGTGTCCTGAAGGATCGTGACCGGAAACGTTCGGTTGGTCTGGCCCGGGGTGAAAATGAGGGTGCCGCTGGCGACCACGTAATCCAGGCCGGCTCCCGCCGTGCCGCCTTCGGTGCGATAGTCGACGAAGATGTTCTGCGCGTAGGGCTTGGTAAGGTTGACGCTCAGGGTGACGCTCCCGTTGGCCTCGCTGGCCCAGTACTCGGGCGCCTGGAAGTTGGCGGTGGGCGGATCGTTGTCGAGGATCTCGATCGTGGCGGTGGCGGGGGCTCCGAGAACGGCATTGGTGGCGTGGCTGAGGCTCACCCTTGCCGACTCTGTGAACTCGTCCTCAAGGTCATCCAGGATGGGAACCGACACGACCTGGCTGGTTTGGCCGGGCTCGAAGGTGAGCACGCCGGTCACAGGGACGAAATCGAGGTCCGCGAGGGCGGTCCCGTTGGTCACGGCATATTCCATGGTGACACGCAAACCCGAGGCGGGGCTGAGGAGCACCATGACGCCCGCGGTGCCGTCGGCCTCGCCGGCTGAAAAACGGTCGGTGGCGAACCGTGCCGTGGGCGCATCGTTGTCGAGGATGGTGATCGACAGCGGATCGCCGGGAACGACGTCCACCGGGTTGAGCAGTTCGATCTGGAAGACCTCATTCAGCTCGACCAGGGCGTCGTCGCGAAGTTGAACCGAGACAACCTGTTCCGTCACCCCTGCCGGATAGACCAACGTGCCGGCGGCGGCGGCAAAGTCGCTTCCCGCCTGGGCGGAGCCGTCGCGGGTGGCGTAATCGACCCGAACGGACCGGCTGCTCATCGGGTGGTCCAGCACCACCTTGAACGACAGGGTCCGGTTCTGCTCGATGTAATTCGTCGAGGCCATCTCGAAGTTCGCCAGCGGTGGCGGCGTGGTATCGAGGAAAATGGAGTCGCTGACCACGGCTGACTGGTTTCCGAAGGGATCCTCGAACTGCGCGAAGACGGTCCGGGTGGCGACGCCTTCCGGCAGGACCCAGGCCTTGTTCGTGACGAAAGCCTCCCAATCGGCCCAGGTCGTGCCGTCGTTGCTGAGGCGCATCCGGGGGACCGAACCGCTGTTGTCGGCGGCCGCGATCGTGAGGGTCACATTCCGGTTCGTGGTCGACGTGGCGCCGTCGTTGATCACGATCTGCCCCGAGGGAGCCTGGAGGTCGGTCAGGAGGTTCGTGCGGGCGACCAGGTTGGTGCCGAGGCCAATCACGGTCAGGGTCGGGGTGAACCGACCGAGGTTCGTATAGGTATGCGCGGGGCTGCGCCCCGAGCTGGCGGCCGTCCCATCCCCGAAGTTCCAGGACTGGCCCAGGGTGCCCATGGACATGTCGGTGAACCGGACGGGAAGGGGAGCCGCGCCCGCGTTGGTGGAGGCAGCGAAGAACGGCAGCGCCAGCGTGCGCCCTTCGTACCAGTTCGTTTGGTACCAGTCGAAGCCGGCGAGATGTGTCCGGAAGCCGTCCGACCAGGACAGGGTCGCGTTGGTGATGGCGAGACCGAGCACCATGCCGGATGGGGAAAGGAACCCTCCCCCCACCCATTGACCGGTGACGGGGTTGAACAGGCGCATCCAGCAGGCGGACCCGTTGCTCCACGCCACCATGCCTGAGTCGTTTCGAAGTTCCAGCAGGGAAGCCGCCGCCGTGTCGTCTCCGGCCCACTGTCTTCGGAAGGCGTCGTAAACCCGGCTGCGGACGGCGCCTCCGGAACTCCAGGCCGCCACGCCGTTGGTGTTGGACAAGTTGAACGTCTGGCCGCCGGGAACGTTCAGCCCCTGCCACTGGCGTGAGGCCGGATCGAACGTGCGGAGGTAAACCGTATTGCCGCTGGTCCAGGAGATGATCCCGTCCGTGCTCTGGAGGTCGAAGGTGTTGCCCGGCCCCGAATCGGAAAGGAAAGTGCCGGAGATCGGTTCGTAGACGTGGTAGTTGACGTGGTTGGCGCTGGTCCAGGCGACAAGGCCGCGATGGTTGCGAACGTCCTGGGCAACGCCTGCGGCCACATTCAAGACGGCCCAATTGGTGCGGCCCGGATCGTATGTCCGCACGAAAAGCGCGTTCCCGCTGCTCCAGGCCACGACCCCGTTGACGTTAACCAGGCCGAAGACGTTCCCAACCGCGGTCCGGTTCTCCATGAACTGGTTCTGGGCCGGATCGAACACGCGGCAGACCATCTCGAAACCCGTGTAGGTGGCGCTCACGTCCTGGAGCGGGGCCGACATGTCCACGAGCGCCGCGTGGGCGGACACGAGCCCGGCGGAGAGGAAGGTGGCCCAAATGCTGGTTGGCGGGAGCAGACGCGTTCGCATTTTGCGGGGACAGTAAGCAGGCCCCACGCCATTCGCAACCGCTGCCGCCTCGTGGGGACGGTCAAAGCTCCCAGCCGCGTCGGTACGAATAGTGCAGCAGGGCGTTGGCGTCCGGGTCGTTGGTGACCTTGAGGTTGATCGGATCCCACTCCAGCGGGAGACCCCCCATGCGGACGGCCACCATGCCGAGCAACACCGCTTCGGTCAAAGGGCCGGCGAAACTGAAGTCCGACGCCGTGCCGCTGCCGGTTTTGCAGGCCCTGACCCATTCCTCATGATGGCCGGGCGACCGCGGCAGCTGCTTGGGGGGACGCGCATACGCCTTGTTTCGGCTTTCGGGAATCAGGCGCGGCCGCTCCCCACCCCAGCCTTCGACCAGCATTTTGCCTTTGTCCCCGACGAACAGAATGCCGTCCTCGGGATCCAGGTCCCGGTCGTTTTCCAGCTCGGCCGGACGCGGAGGCAGAATGCCTCCATCATACCAGTGAACCGTGACCGCAGGGTCCTGGCCTCGGGCTGGAAACTCGTAATGCACCGTGCAGGCCAGGGGAACGCTTTCGGGGAAAACCGGCGTCGAACTCGCATGGACGCGGCTTGGTGGCCCGAGCTTCAGCGCATCGAAGACCGGCGCGAGGTTGTGGATCCCCATGTCGCCGAGTCCACCCGATCCGAAGTCCCACCAACCGCGCCACCGGAAAGGCACATACGCCGGGTGATAGGGGCGCCACGGCGCCGGCCCCAGCCAGAGGTCCCAGCTGAGCGTGTCCGGGACGGGTGGTTTGTCCTGCGGGCGTTCGAGGCCTTGAGGCCACCAGAACGGGAGCTTGCCCCGATGGGTGGGACGGTCCGACCAGACATGGACTTCGCGCACGGCGCCGATCGCATCACCGGCCAGCCATTCCTTGATCAGTCGGTTGCCCTCGAACGCCATCCCTTGATTCCCCATCTGGGTGGGCACCTTCGCGTCACGGGCGGCCCTGGCCAAAGCGCGGGCTTCGAAAACGGTTCGTGTCAGCGGCTTCTCGCAGTAGACCGGCTTGCCTCGCTTGAGCGCCGCCATCGAGGCCACGGCATGCGTGTGATCCGGCGTGGCGACGATGACCGCATCGAGGTGCTTCTCCGCATCGAACATCCGGCGGAAATCCCGGTGGCGGCTTGCCCGGGGGTACTTGGCGAACGTGCCCGCGGCATTGGCCCAGTCCACATCGCACAGCGCCACGATGTTCTGGTCTCTGACGGCCTCGATGTCGTCGGCGCCACGTCCGCCCGCGCCAATCGCGGCGATGTCCAAGCGCTCATTCGCTCCCCAGACGCGGGCGGGGAGGATGGAGGGCAGCAGGAGGGTGGAGCCCGCGGCGGCGGAAGTCTTGAGGAAGCTCCGACGCGAAAGGGGCGACTGGTGTTGCATGGAGGAGACGTAACATGGGTGGGGTTCTCTCAGCAACTTCAAGCCAGCTCGACCAGGCCAGCGTGCCGGACGTCTCCTGGCGATGGCGGCCTCCTTTGATTCGCATCAAGGCGTCCGGCCCGGCGGGGAAGATGGTTGTGCTCATGAAAGTCACCCCGTTGCGCTTGGCCGCGCTGTGGTTCCCGATAGCCGCGGTCTTGGTGGTTGGTGGTTCGAGCCCGAGGGTTCAGGCGGCGGACTCCGACACGGTCAAGAAGCTCTTCGCCGATCCTCCCCGCGAGTACGCCAGTGCTCCGCTGTGGGTCTGGAACGATCTGCTCACCGAGGCGCAGGTTCGGGAAACGATGCGCGACCTGGCGGGCCAGAAAGTCATGCAGGTCTTCGTGCATCCCCGCCCCGGCCTCATGACGCCCTACCTGAGTGCGGACTGGTTTCGGCTGTGGAAAGTCGCCCTGGACGAAGCGGCCAAACTGGACATGAACGTCTGGATCTACGACGAGAACTCCTACCCGAGCGGCTTTGCCGGCGGGTGGGTTCCCGAAGTGATGCCGGAGTCGCGCGGCATGGGGTTGGTCCTGAAGGAATCCAAGGCCGCGCCGAAGTGGAGCGACCAACTCGTGGCGGTGTATCGCCTCGAGGCGGACCGTTTGGAGAGTGTTACCGGCAAGGTCAAGGCGGGCGAGAACCTCCCGGAGGCCCGCTACATGACGGCGACGATCCAGCGTGCCGGGAACTCGCCGTGGCACGGCGACCGGTGCTATGTGAACCTGTTGACCCCGGGCGTCACCGAGAAGTTCATCGAGGTCACGCTCGAGGCCTACAAGCGCGAGATCGGGGACCAATTCGGCCAACGGGTTCCGGGCGTGTTCACCGACGAGCCGAACATCCGGCCCGCGGGAGGTTTTCCGTGGTGTCCGGACCTGCCGGAGCAGTTTCAAAAGCGGTGGGGCTACGACCTCCTGGACCATTTGCCGAGCCTGAGCCTTGAGATCGGGGACTGGCGGCGGATCCGGCACAACTACTTTTGTCTGCTCAACGAGTTGTTCATCGAGCGGTGGGGCAAACCGATGTACGAGTGGTGCGGCCGCAACGGCCTCGATTTCACGGGGCATTACTGGGATCACGAATGGCCGCATTGCATCGGTGTGCCGGACAACATGGCGATGGCGGCGTGGCAGCACCGGCCGGGCGTCGACACGCTCATGAACCAGTACGCCGAGAACACGCATGCCCAGTTCGGAAACGTCCGGTACTGCCGCGAAGTGTCGAGCATCGCCAACCAGCTCGGACGCAAACGCACGCTCGTCGAGCTCTACGGTGCGGGCGGCTGGGACCTGCGCTTCGAGGACATGAAACGCATCGGCGACTGGCTCCAGGTGCTCGGGATCAACACCATGGACGAGCACCTCAGTTACATCACGCTCCGCGGAGCCCGGAAACGCGATCATCCCCAGAGCTTCAGCTACCACGAACCATGGTGGGAGGCCTACCACGTCTCGGCGCAGTACCTCACGCGTCTGTCCGCCGTGATGTCCCAGGGCGAACAGGTGAATCGCGTGCTGGTGATCGAGCCCACGACCACCGCCTGGATGTACCAGGGCAACGAAGCGAGGCTGCGTGAGATTGGCGACTCGTTCTTCAACCTGCTCATGGCGTTGGAGGCCGCCCAGGTCGAGTATGACCTCGGTTGCGAGGATGTGATTGCGCGCTGGGGCAAGCCGGCCGGCGAGCGACGTGAACGTCCGGCCAGACTGGGTGGAGGCGAATACCACGCAAAGCTGCAGGTCGGGCAACGCGTTTATGACCGCGTCGTGGTCCCGCCGATGTGCGAGAACCTGAATGCCTCCGTCGAGCGTCTGCTGACCAATACCTTCGCCACGCGGCGCTACGGAAGAGCCTTGCTGCCCGGCCGGAGGATTGACGGCCTGGAACAAAGCTACGACAGGGTCGTGACGGAGCAGCAGGTCGGTACCTTGGAGACGCTCCTGCGGCGAATTCCCGAAGAGCTCAAAGGCCCTTCCGCGGAGGGCTTCGCGGTGGAACGTGTTCCCGGCGACCCCGGCATCCTCTTCCATCACCGGCGCATTCTCGAGGACGGCCAGGTGTTGCTCCTGGTCAACTCAAGCCTCGAACACCGTTCGGCGGGCCTCGTGCGGACCCCGCTGAAAGGCGTCGAGAAGTGGGACCTGCATCGGGGCGCCGTCGAACCGTATCCCTTCGTCCGGCTCGAGAGCGGTTGCTCCGCGCGCTTCGACCTGCCGCCCTCGGGGAGTCTGCTGCTGTTCCTCACGGACAAGCCGGCAGCGCGCGATGACTGGCCTGCCGAACGGCTCCACACGATCGCGGCCAGGGGGCCGACGGAGGTTCGCCGGGTCGAACCCAACGTCCTCACGCTTGATTACGTGGACATCACCACGGCGGGGGAGACCCGCACCAACCAGCACTTCTACGCCGCGAACCAGTTCGCCTGGCAGAAGAACGGCATGACGCGGAATCCCTGGGATAGCGCCGTCCAGTTCAAGAACGAGTTGATCCGGGTGACCTTCCCGCCCGAGAGCGGCTTCGAGGCCTTGTACCGTTTCACCATCGACGAGGCGGTGCCGGCAAACCTCGAGATCGTGATCGAGCGGCCCGACCTCTACAGCATCACCTGCAACGGGCAACCCGTCGCGGCGGAAGCCGAGCCCGCAGCCGTCGACTCGAGCCTGCGGCCTGACGCTCCACTACCCGCCGGCACCCAGACGGTCGCGTTCAAGCGCTGGTGGCTCGACAAGGCGTTTGGTTGCATCCCGCTCGGCTCCGTCGCGCGTGTGGGGGAAAACGTGGTGACGCTCAAGGCCCGGCCGTTCACCATTTTCCATGAGCTGGAGCCGGCCTATGTGCGGGGCGACTTCACGCTCAAGCCCGCCGGCAAAGGGTTTGTCATCGCGGCTGACCGGCCCTTGTCCCTCAAGACCGTCGAACCCGCGCTGGCTCACGGTAACAGTCCTGACGGCGCGATGTGGCTCAGCGGCGGCATCGGCTTCACGCCCGGCGTGAACGATCGCGCGCCGTTCGTGACGTTCGACCTGGGGCAGGCGGTCGATCTGGCCGCGATCCGGGTTTGGAACTACGGCGAAAGCAACGTGCGCGACTTGACCGCGCGCGGCGCGAAACGGATCCGCATCAGTGCCGGCGCTTCGTCCCAGGGTCTTGGCGTGCTCGGCACTTCGGAAGTCGCCAAGGCAGGCACCACCGGCTTGTTCGAGGATCTGCCGGTCAGGGCGCCCGGCGTGCGATTCGTCAAGATTGAGTTCCTTGCCAACCACGCCGATGTCGCGTTTCCCGCGAACGGCGAACCTCCGGACAACGGCTTCGTCGGCCTCGCCGAGGTGCGCTTCCTCGCTGCGAACGGAAGTGAAGTGCGGCGGGTGGCGATCGCGCAGGTCTCGAGCGAGCTCACTTCGTTTCGTCGCGTCGCCGCGCACCTGGTGGATGGCAGTGGTCTTCGCGGTGCGCGGCCGGGGTGGAACGAGCAGGGCCACCCGTTCTACGCCCACGGCGTCGCGTACCGGCAGCGGTTTGACGTCGCGGAAAAGCGCGGCCGTTTGGTTGTCTCGCTTCCGGACTGGTACGGGAGCGTGGCCCGCGTGGACGTGAACGGGAAGCGCGCCGGTTACATCGCCGCGCCACCTTGGGAATGCGATGTGACTGAGCTGGTGACCCCGGGCGAGAACACCATCGAGGTGGTCGTGTTCGGTACGTTGAAGAACACCCTGGGACCGCATCATGGCGGCCATGCCCTGGGCAGCGCCTGGCCCGGCATGTTCCAGAACGGACCCAAGGACGGACCGCCTCCCGGGCGGCAGTACTCCACGGTGGGATACGGTTTGTTCGAGCCGTTCGTGCTGAAACGCGTGGAACTCGTCGAGACCGCGGGGCGATAGCGGTTTGGTTCTGGCACCCCGGCGGGGTGCTGACCCAATACGACGCGCTACCGGAGGTCTCCGCTTCGGTGCGACCTCCGGGCGCGAGCGACACCCTCGGGCGCGAGCGACTCCCGGAACCCGCGCCCAGCGGCATGGCATCCGGAAGGGATGACAGCCGTCGCCAGGTGTCCCTTCACCATTTCGCCCGCAATTGCTCCGGCGTCGCACCAGACACACGCAACGCTCGCAGGCTGAGCGCATCGTGGCGTTTGGCGAGGCGCACGCCATGTTCGTCGGTCATCAACGGGCAGTGGTAGAAGGCCGGCGGTTTCCACCCGAGGGCCTCATAGAGCAACAGCTGGCGCGCGGTCGAGACCAGCAGGTCCGCGCCCCGCACCACCTCGGTGATTCCCATTCCGGCGTCGTCCACCACGCAGGCGAGTTGATACGCAGGCAAGCCGTCCTGGCGCCACACGACGAAATCGCCAAAATCGCGACCGGCGATGAACTGTTGAGAACCCAGGCCACCGTCGTCGAAGCCAATCGCACGGCCGTCCGGCACGCGGAACCGCCAGCACGGCTCTCGTCCTTGATCGCCCGGACGCGGTTCACTTCGCGGTGGTCGGCACGTTCCCGGGTAAATCGGTTCCTCGTCCGCGGCATGCGGTGCACTGGCCGCGGTGAGCACATCTTTGCGCGAGCAATGGCAGGGATACACGAAGCCACCGGCCTTGAGGCGGTCGAGGGTTTCCCGATGGAGGGCCAGGCGCTCGCTCTGGTTGTAGGGCGAGCAAGGACCACCATGGTCCGGGCCTTCCTGCCAGTGGATGCCGAACCAGCGCAGGTCTTCGAGCATGGCCTTCACAAACTCCGCCCGGCAACGGGCGCGATCCAGGTCCTCGTTTCGCAGCACGAGCACGCCGTGAGCCGCCTGCGCCCGCTCCTGCGCCCTCCAGAAGGTTCGGGCATGGCCAAGGTGCAGCAGACCCGTGGGCGAAGGCGCGATGCGACCGCGGTAACCTGCGATTGCCAGGAGCGGGGAACCGGAAGGCGCCGGGCTCATGGCGGTGCGCCGCCTGCGATCTCACTCAGCAGCAGGTCGCTCAAGGAGACCATGACGCCGCCACTCGGGAGGCCAGGGTTTCGAGCCAGCGGGCCGCCTCGCGCTGGGCCGCCTCCGGGGGTGCCAGGTCTGGTGTCATGGCGGCGACTTTCGTGAATCGTCTGGCAAGCCTCGCATCCAGGCGCACGACGCCTCCCAGGCCCAAGCAAGGTCGCCGGGCTCGCCGCGCCGCCCGGGCCACCTGGCCCACGCCCTTGCCCATGCGCACGGTGGTCTCGTCAATGGCGCCCTCGCCCGTGATCACCAGGTCCGATTTCCAGAGCCGCTCGGTGAACTGGGTCATCGAGGCCAGCGTCTCGAATCCGTTTACCAGTGGGCCGCCGATGAACGCCGCCAGGCCGAAACCCAAACCGCCAGCCGCGCCTGCACCCGGTTGGCGAGCGTCATGGCCCTCCATCCGTTCCTGCCCTTTCAACACCTCCACCAGGCGTTCGAACGCCTGCTCTGCCGGCCGCATATCCTCGGGCCGCAGTCCCTTTTGGGGGCCGTAGACGCGCGAGGCTCCGCGTCGCCCCAGCAGCGGATTCCGCACGTCAACGGCGATCTCGATTTCGCCGTGGAAGCGTGGAAGGGAAAAGCCCAGCACCTGCTTCAGACGCATCAGGCCCGGCCAGCGGGTGATCTCGTCCCCCTTTCCATCCAGAAACCGCCATCCGAGGGCGCGGGCCATGCCGAAGCCCGCATCGTTGGTAGCGCTGCCGCCGAGCCCGATGATGGTCCAGGAGGGTCGGTGAGCGCGGATGGCCTGCAGGAGGATTCCCAGCCCGTACGTGTCCAGTTCGAAAGGGTGGAAACGCGCGGGTGGCAGCATCGCCAGGCCGATGACACGTGCTGACTCCACGAGGGCGAGGCGCCGGTCTGGAACCCACCACCAGGTCGCGCGCACGGGCCGGTGCGCGGCGTCCACGGTGTCGCACACCTGTGGTTCGGCCCCGAGATGGCGGCCCAGCAATTCTCCAAAGCCATCTCCCCCGTCGCTGATCGGCAGCAGATCGAGGGCATCCCCGGGACGGGATCGCCGCCACCCCGCCGCGATGGCCTCCGCGGCCTGAGTGGCGGTGAGCGTTCCCTTGAACTTGTCAGGGCAGATCAGAACGCGGTATGGACGCGGCTGGAGTGGTTGGGTCTTGCGTGCCATGGGACGCGGGGTCCGGCGGTTGAGGGCGCGTTCGCCTCAAGGTTTCCAGCGCAAGCGCCCGACCGTTCCCGGACGCTTCGCCGGTTTAGTGCTGCCAGTGGGGCTTCTCCGGCAGGCCCGCGTTGAACTCGCGCAGCAGCTCGTTCTCGTAGTCGCCTGCGAACGTGTCGTTAAGGAATCGATCGATTCCCTCCTCGAACAGGCGCTGCCACCAGGCTTCCTCGTGCCCGGGAACGATCGGAAAGAACAAGGCGTGGTTGGCCTTGGCGGCTTTGAAGTCCCCCGGCGCGTCGCCGATCATCAGCACGTGGCGGGGCGCGTATTTCCCGCCACTGGCGAGCTTGAGGTGCTCCGTCTTGGTGCCGAGTTCCTGGCCGGCGATGCAACGCGCGTGCGGCGCGATGTCGTGCTCGGCCCACTCCCGCTCGAGCGCCTCGGTGGGCGTTTGCGAGACCACAATCACATCCGCGACCTCGTTGAGCCGGACGAGGGTTTCCCGGACCAGCGGGAACGGCGGGACACCCGAGACGATGTCCTCGATTGCCGCATTCACCGCCAGGGACCACTCCAGCACGGTCTGCAGGGCGGTGTTGCCGGCCTCGATTTCCTGTTGCAGCGCACCGTTGCTGAGCTTCGACTCCCGCGCCAGCCAGGCGTCCAACGGGTCCGTCTTCCAGGGGACGACCTCGCGGGCCTGCACCTCGCGGCGTTCGGCGAGGAGATTCAGAGTGTTCGAGAGTGCGGGGAACCGATTGATGCCCCGGGTCTTGGAGTACAGGTTGACGAACTCCCAGACCTCGCGGGCGTACTTGCTCACCGCCTGGAGCTTGAAGTGCTTGATGAACATCGGCGTGAAGCACTCCTTGTGTTTGATCTCCATCGAGTCAAACACACAGCCGTCGGAATCGATGCCGACGAAGAATTCATGACTGGGTCGGAAGTCCTGCAGCACTTGGGCATGGTCACTCATAGATGGATCAATGCGGCGCCAACGTTGGCGGGGAGAAGCGTGCCAAGTCAACTCCCGCTCTCTCTTCCCATGAACCTTCCCAGGAGCGCGGACTTCAGTCCGCAGGAAGCCACGCCGGCCAAGGAACGTCCCTGCGGGCTGAAGCCCGCGCTCCGCAACGGTTCATGGTCAATGCGCATGGCCTCGGGGCCAAGGGGACTCCCCATGAAGCTCAACCAGGCAAGGCGTGCCCTACCCGGAACCATGAACCGCCCGGTGGGGGCACCGGGCCTACAGCAACCATGGATCGCCCGGTGGGGGCACTGGGCCTACAACCTTGTAGGCGGCCGGGTCCCCTGAACCGGCGGGACAGCACCGGCCGGGCCGACGTGGGCGTTTTCCGGGTTGATGGAGGCGCAGGTCGCCCGAGAGACAAATCCGCGTCCCACCGGCACTCACGATCCGGGGAGTCGGACGGGCGGCAGAACGAGGTCCGTGGGTTCCTGCCCGCGGGGCGGCCGATGAAAGGCCTCGCCGAACGTCGTATAGCCGTCAATGAAGCCGCCATGGCTGAGAAAGAACCAGCCGTCTTCAACGCCCATGAAGCGGTCCAGCCGGTCGGCCTTCCCGGTGGGATCATGGCTGAAGGTCGCCGTGGTGAGCTCGATCCACTCGCCTGTGTCCGTCCGGATCCACTGGTTTCCGTAAAGCGCCTTGCGCACCAGGTGTCCGTTGCTGCCCCAGAAGTTCTCGCTGAAGCTGTGGAGGCGTTTGAGCCAGCCGCCTTCCTTGGGGGCCTTCCAGGACGAGATCAACATCCAGCCCCGCTGGTCCGGGTGGAAATAGTAGCCGGAGTAGATGGTGAAGGTCTCGTTGGTGGGCTGCGCCGTGACGAGGAAACGCTGCGTCGTGCCGGTCTTCCACGGGTATTTCAAGTGGCTGTGCCCGCCCGTCCCCTCATTGCCAAAATCGCCGCTGAACACCCCGTCACCCTTGCCCAGGAGCGTGACGCGATTCTCGTCCGCGACTTTCTTCCGGTCGACGGCTTCGCCCCCGCTGTCCCAGACCGAGAAGATGATCCGGCGTTCGGCCGGGCTGTTCACCTGCATGCCGAAGTAGCCGCGATGCCACCCGCAGGCCATGTAGAAGGTCGCGGTCGGGTCCTCCACCGCCTTCACCTCGCAGTAGAACGCGGCGATGTTTGTGCCTGCAGGCGTCGGGTAGGCGAGGTGAACGGAGGCGGCGTTGCGACGCTCCTTCAGATTGAAATGGGCCGTGCCGGCGGCAGGCCCGACCAGTTCGAGGGCTTCCAGGTCGCCACCGGTCCGGCCGGCGGGATTGAGCGATCGCAGCGTAAACTGATGGTGCCCGGGCCGACTGATCTCGAAGGCACCAAAGTCAGCCGCGACCACGGAACCGTCGGCCGCGCCGGTGACGCGCGTCTCCTGTGATCCTCCCGACACTTCGAGACGCAGGTGGGACTCGGCGCCCGCGGGCAGGCGCAGCAGAACCCGGGCCTGGACGGGGCCCGCGTTGGTGAACCGGCCGTACCAGTTCACCGTGGTGGCCGGGTCGGTCCACCCGGTCACGCCGCGTCGCGTCGAGACGCGGGTGGCTTCGGGGTCGGGGAGCGTATAGGCCGTGAAGGCAGGGATGCGGAGTTCCGCCGCCTGGAGGGCCAGCCCGAACCCGAGAGCGGCCAGGCCCGACCGGAGCCGCCGGACCTCGGGGGCGGCGCGGAGCGGGCGGGGACGGCGGGGCCCGGGGGGGACGGTGTTAGCAATTATCTTCATGTTATCTATTAGAATCGTCTTGACAGCGGATCCAAACGCGCGTACCCAGTCTCTGGCCGTTATCCACGCGACGCGAGTCGAAAAGACCTTCGTCATCACGCACCGAGTTTGCTCAAAAAAACAGGCCCATCCTATGCAAAGCAAGACCTCCCCCCACCGGCTGGCGCCCCCGCTCGTCCTGACCCTGCTGGCCGTTCTGGGCGATTCCCAGGCGGCGACGACGTACACGGATCGCGCCGCGTTCCTGGCCGCGACCGCGGGCATGGCGCGGCAGACCTTGGACTTTGAATCGGAGACGGCCGGGACCACGCTCCCCGACCCCAGCCCGATCGGGGGGGTGACGTTCTCCGGGTATGGGACGCCCGCGCTCATCATCGCCGACGACTTTGAAGCCACGTCCGGCGTGAACTATCTCGGGATCGACAGCGCGGGCACGTTCAACCAGTTCTCCTACGCCGACAGCGTGGATCTTGGCTTCGCGTCCATGCATGCCCTCGGTCTGAACATCATTACCGCCGAGGTGCCGGGCGTGACGCTGTTCGACGATGATATCCGGGTCGATGTCCCGGGCATCGGGATCGTCCGGCTCGATGCGGACGACGTCGACTCGGTCACACCCGGAGGCGACCGGGTTTACTTTCTGGGGATTGTCGACGTGGCCGGCTTCACCTCGGCACGCCTCGAGGGGTCGGGGGCCTTCGGATTCTACAACGTCGATGACGTGACGATGGCGGTGGTGCCGGAACCCAGTGTCAAGGTGGCCCTGGCCGTGTTTGGGCCGTTGATGCTCGCGGCCTGCTGGTCGAGGCGTCGCACCCACCGGCAATCCTCGTCGGCGGCATCCCCGTCCTAAACCACCGCGACTCACAGATTCTCCCGTGCTTCCGGGCCGTCACGAACCGACTTCGGCTGACGCCTGAGGCTCCGCTTTCGAGTCCGACCTCGGGCAGGCCGGCAGGCCGCCGGTGGGTGGCCCGGAAGGGCGGGTGCATCACGGACCGTCGGATATCGCAGAGATCGAACCAGAAACGAACAATAAACAACGCACGAACACTATGGAATTCGCCCACACTACAGAGACGTCGCCTTCGACGCTCAAATCGCGTACGACCTTGGGCTTGCTTGGGGGCCTCACGGTCTTCCTTCTCGCTTCCCCGGCCCAGGCCCAGCGGCCCTCGTTCGGAGGGCTCATCGAACAGGTGCAGGACATGCTCGTCGGTGAAGAGCCGTTCCAGCGAGTGGCCTTTGGGGATGGTGACTGCGCCATCGGCATCGATCCTACCGGCCAGTTGACCGGGTTGCTCGAGTACGACGTCGTGGGATTTCGCTTGATGGGCGACGGCCGTTCGACCGGGATGCGGCTGCTCTTCGGACCCACGATGGACTGCCGGATTGAAGTCCAGCCTGAAGGCATCCCCGGTCTCATTCTCACCGATCCGCGCGGCATTCGGATCCTGCCGCCGCTCCAGACACCGCCGCTCCCGCCGATCCTGAATTTCGGTCCCACGGATGATTGCCAGATCCTGGCGGACCCGTCCGCGGGAGGGTTGATCTTCCGCGATCCAAAAGGCTTCCAATTCCAGAACCCCGCCGGTCCGCCGATTGTCACGATTCCCCGCGGGGTGGTGGAGTTTGGCCCCGGTTGTTCCATCGGGATTGACCCGCAGCTCACCGGGATCGTCGAGAAAGACCCGGGCGGGTTTCGGTTGCTGGGCGGCGATGCCGGGCAGGGCGCGATGCTCACGTTCGGGCCCACGGATTTTTGCCGCATCCTGATTGATCCCGAGCGCGAGGCCCTGGGGCTGATCTTCACCGATCCCAGGCGGTTCAGTTTCGTGAGTCCCGCCGGCGCGGGGGAGGCGCAAGTCGACGTGGATGGCACGCTGTTTGCCAACGAAGTCGTCGAGCGATCGAGTCGTGAGTCGAAGGAAAATATCCGTCCCATCGACAACGCATTGGACGCCGTGAAGCAGCTCCAAGGCGTGCGCTTCGATTGGAAGGAATCGACGCGCAAAGGCGGGGGATCGGAGATCGGATTCGTGGCGGAAGACGTGGCGGCCGTCGTCTCCGAGGCCGCCTCGTATGACGCTCAAAACAAAATCAGGGGAGTGAAGTACGGGAATATCGTGGCGCTCGCGGTCGAAGGGATCAAGGCCCAGCAGCAGCAACTCGACGCCCAGCAGCGGCTGATCGAGGAACTCCAACGGGAAATCGCGGCGTTGCGAGACCGCAAGTGATCCTGCCGGGTGAAGGCTCGCCCCGACGGGTGCGCTGCCGAAAGCCCTCCGGCGCGCACTCCGAAGGGCGAGTCTTCTCCGGGACCCTCCCGCGGCGAGACGCATCGTCGCGGCCGGCCGCCCGGGCGATCGGCAGGGCGGCGGGACGGCCGGGTCAATCGTCCACCGACTGTCCGACGAGGAGACGGAACTTCCAGGCCGTGTTGTCGGACGTGGTGCCCTGGGTCTGTTTCATCAGCACGCCGACGAGTCCTTCCCTGGGGTCGGCGAAGTATTGGGTGTTGAAGTAGCCGCCCCAGTCGAACGTGCCGGTGCTGCCTTCGCCGCCCTTGCCCTGACCTTTCTCGGTGACCACGCCGAACGCCAGGCCGTAGACCTTGTCGCCGCCGCCCCACAGATCGGCGACCTGGTTGCGCATCGTGAAATCGACCGTGGTGCGGCTGAGAATGCGGACCCCGTTGAGTTCGCCCCCGTTGAGGTACATCTGCAGGAACGTGGCGTAGTCCCTGGCCGTGCTGCAGAGCCCGGCGCCGCCGGAGAAAAAGCTCTTCGCGCCTTTGATCGGGTAGTCCGGGTCGTAGAACGTGACGGGGAAGCGAACCCACTGGCCGTTTTCGGGCTTTTGAACCGCCACGAGCCGGTCCGCCTTCTCTGCCGGCAGGTAAAACCCGGTATCGTGCATGCCGAGCGGTCGGAAGAGCCGTTCACGAAGGAACTCCTCAAACGTCATGCCCGAGACCACCTCAATGAAATAGCCGAGGACGTCGAGGCCCTCGCTGTACGTGAAGCGCTCCCCCGGATGGTGATGCAGCGGGAGTTTGGCGAGTTTGCGCACGCTCTCGCCGATGGTGACCGCCTCCGTGGTGAACAGGTCGGTGATCCCGGCCTTGGCGTAGATTTTTTGAAACCTCTGATCGCCGTCGATCACGCCGTAGCCGATACCCGAGGTGTGCGTCAGCAGGTGCCGGATGGTGATGGGGGTACGTGCCGGTTCCCCGGTCCAGGTGCCGTCGGCGTCGTTGTAGGTCTTGAGGACCTGGGCCTCCTTGAATTCGGGTATGAACTTCGCCACCGGGTCGTCGAGCTGAAACCGGGCCTCCTCCCACAGCATCATCACCGCCGTGGCGGTGATCGCCTTGCTTTGCGAGGCAATGCGGAAGATGTCGTCGCGGTGCAGTTCCCGTTTCGCCGCGTTGTCCGCGTAGCCAAACGCCCGGTGGAACACGATCTTCCCGTGACGTGCCACCAGGGCTACAACCCCGGGGACATCTTGATCCGCCACGGCTTTGGCGCACATGGCCTCGATGCGCGCCAGGCGTTCCGGCGAGATGCCGACGCTGACGGGGCGCGCCTCGGTCAGGGCCGGGGAGTGGCGGGCGGAGGCGGTTTGGGCGGCCGAATCGGACATGCCCAGGAGGGCGAATCCCAGGAAGACGGCCGGCAGGGTGCGGCAGGCGGGGCGTGCGTTTTTCATTCGGGGGCGAAGGTGCGGGGTTTGTGGAGAGTCCCCTTGGCTTGGCGGTTATGCGCGATGACCATGAACCCGTGAGGAGCGCGGGCTTCAGCCCGCAGGGACGTCCCTTGGCCGGCGTGGCTTCCTGCGGACTGAAGTCCGCGCTCCGGGGCTGGTTCATGGGAAGGTCCAGGGCCTCAGCCGATCTGGTTTGGCAGGGTCTCGTTGTTGTCTCCGGTGGTGGAGGTCATTCGTGGAGGTGCATGTCCCAGCCCAGGTAGGTGCTGGCGGCCTCGTGGACGACGCTGGCGACGTGGGACCGGACCATGGCCACGTGATGCTCGAAGCCGCGTTTGCAGATGAAGTCCAGGAGGCGCTGGAGATTCGGGACTTCGCAGACGGCGATCGAGCCGAGCATGCCGAAGGGATCGTCGGTGAATTGGCCTTCGCCGACGTAGCCTCGCACCCGGCCCTGAAAATCATCGGTCGAGAACCGCAAGTAGGTGAACGGACCGGGGGCCGCCTTGGCATTGATGGCGCCGAAACATTGTTCCGGATCGAGCACCGTGCTGAGGACGCTGAGATTGTCCACCTCGACCTCCCGGCCGACGAAGCTCTTCGGGTAATTCCCGCAATGCTGGGCGACGCACTTGTTGCGCTCCGCGCCGTAGTTGTTGTTCCAATCGACGATGGCGGCGGCCTGCCCGGTCGCGAGCACGAGGGCGTACATGGCCATGACGCCGGCGACATCGACCTCGCAGGCGCAGGGAAGGAGCTGGTCACCCATCATGGCCATGGTGAGGCAGGTGGCGCAGCCGTAGTTCTGCTGGATCGAAGTCCAGCACTGGATCCCCGCCGCATCGATGGCGTTGGCCTGCATCCAGTCGTCCAGAGCGAGGTACAGCCGCAGGTGCTTCTCAAATTTCGCATCCAGGTTTGTCACGCCGCGCGCCACTGAACCATAGCCTTTGATCTCGGCCAGCTTCGCCCGGGCCCGGGCGGACTGGACGTTCACGCGACCGGCGGCGGCGATGATCTCGGACAAGTCGACCGGCACGGTGGTCACTCCCGATCTTTGGAGGAGCTTCTCGCTCACGCGCATTGTCTGGAAAGCGCCGGGCCGGGCGCCGATGGCCCCGATCCGGGCGCGCCGCAATCCGCCGACGACACGGCAGACGGCGGCGAACCGCTCGAGATCACGGGTGAAGCCGGGGCTTTCCACCGCCACGGTGTGAGTCGCGGTGTTCGTGAAGGGGATTCCGTGCTGCCAGAGATTGTTGCAGACGGAGATCTTGCCGCAGAAGGCATCGCGGCGCTGACGCGTGCCAAGCCGGTCGAGGTCATCGTCGCTGGCCTGAACCAGGATGGGCACATTCAACCGGGCTTCACTGACGGCGGTGATGATCCCCAGTTCGTCGCCGAAGTTCGGGAGGGAGATGATCAAGCCATCCAGGGCCGCCCGGTGCTGGTTGAAGAGCTCGGCGTACTGGTGGCCGTCCGCGATCGTCTCGACGGCTCCGTTGGGGGTGGCTTCAACCGGGAGGATGACGGCGCGGTGCCCCAGCTTCTGGAGCTGCACCAGGAGTTGCTCCCGACCGATCCGGGCGAGGTCGGCTGAGAAGCAGCCGCGCGTTCCAACCAGGACACCGAAACTGAGCGAGTCTTTGCGCATGGGCGAACAGGGCTAAGGGATGCGTGTTGCCCCGGGTTCATACGCGGGTGCGGCGCGCTTGCCAAGCACGCCGAGGCCTCGGTTGCGAGGCTCGTCGGAGCCCGGTCTTGAGGGAGGCCTCCGGACGAGAGCGTCTGGACCCGGTCAGCGGTTGTTGCGGCTCGAGGTGCGCTCGGAAAGCCAGATCATGTCCGCGTTGTTGGGGGACGCGACGTTCAACGTCATCGGCGCGTAAGTGACGGGGGCCTTGGTGCGGGCGTCGAGCCACTTCTTGATCTCGGCATGGCCGTCCGCAAAGGAGATGCCGGCCGCGCCGTTATGATAGCTGGCCGGGTAGTCGATGATCCGTGCCGACGCCGGGCTCTCCACCATCATGTTCGCAAACCCGCCCGCGTTGATGCTGTCCGGATGTTCGTCGAGCATGACGTAACACTGCGAAGGCGAAGGATCGATGATGTCGGTGGTCTTGTAGAACACCCGGTACTTCCGCGATGTCCCGTTCACCCCGAAGCCGGCGGGGTCAAGCCAGTCGCCGGGTCCCGCGTACGCCTGGCTCATGCCCATGCTGCGGACGCGGGGAAAGGTGCCGGCCGCGGTGCGCACAACGCTATGGTCGGCCGGACAGTGGTAGACCTCCACGGCCGTGAGATAGTGGGCGAACTTCGACCGGGCGGGATCTCGCAGCGCCGCGGTGTTGGTGTTGTCGGGGTTGCTGCCACTGAAGTCGAGCCAGCCATCCACCCAGGCCGTGGGTTCCACCGGGCGCACATAACCCGACGAGGTGACCTTTTCGCGGTTGTCGTCGGCGTACATGTGCCAGACGAGCTGAAGCTGCTTCAGGTTCCCCATGCATTTGATGCCATGCGCTTTGGCCTTCGCCCGACCCAAGGCCGGAAGCAGCATGCCGGCGAGAATCGCGATGATCGCGATGACGACCAACAACTCGATGAGCGTGAAAGCGGCGCCGGACGATGGCCGCGGTCGCCTTGCCGAGTGGTGCATGGGTCGTGACCTGAGCTTCATGGTCGGGAGGTTAAGCAAGCCTGCCTGAGGACGCAACCCTGCAGCCGCTTTCGTCTGGAGGCGCCGGCGTCAGGAGGCGGTCCGTCCGGTTCCACCCGTCCGACTCGGCGCCGCCTGGTCCGCCCCTTGTCCCGTCTCCGGCGTCGGTTTCGGTCCTGCCGAACGCCGCGTCTGCTGAGCTTCAATCCGCTGGAGATCCCTTTTCAGGAGGAACAGCACCCGGTTGTTCGCGAGCAACAGCGAGATCATCACGAAGATCAGCGCGAGCACGATCACGGAGGCAAAGCCGCGCTGGCCCGGCCCCCTGACTCGGACGCCTGTGGGACAGCGCCTGGAAAGAGCGCCGCTCCTGTCCGACTTGCTCCCTGGGCTTGAACCGAAGCAGAGCGCGGGCTCTAGCCCGCCGGGACGTCCCCGGCCTGGCGCGGGTTTCTGCGGACTGAAGTCCGCGCTCCGGGCGGGGTTCACGGGTGGCGGCCTGTTCCTTTTGGACCTGCTCCGTGGCCACGAACCGGTCCGGCCGGGTCGGGGGACCGGGCCTGCGGGTTGTAGGCGCGGTGTCCTCACCGGGCGGTTCATGCGTAGCGAGGCTCTCATAGGTCACCAGCCTTCGAGGCCACCGCGATGAAGCTGAAGCGCGGTGGCAGTCGGGGCGGACGGGGGCCGGGCATGAGCTCGATCTCCCATCGCCAGGCGGTCAGGTACCGCCGGGGTTCGGCCACGAACCGTGAGGTCTTGACGCGCGGGAGGAACGGTTGCCAGTCCGCATCGGAGCCGGCGCGCCTCAGAACGTTTGTGCCGTCGTAAAGATAGATGACCTCGGATCCGTTCTGCGCCAGGTGAATGGCCTCCACTTCCCCCTCGCGAACGAGCCGGGGCGGGGTGAGGGCGGACCGGACATCCGCGCGCCATTGTTCCCCGGCGTCGAGGGCGCGGCGAATGTCATCGGCCACGCGGCGCAGGTGCCGTGTCTGATCCAGCACGCGGGCATAAGCGGCGCCGGCGAGGGCCAGCACGATGAACATCACGCTGATGTAGACCAACGCCTCGACCAGCATGACGCCGCGCTGCCGGCGGCGAGGCGGGGTGGGGGTGAGGCGCGGCTTCATGGTACGGGGGGTGCCGTCCCGTCCGGCGCGCGCGTTCCAGTCGCAGTTGAAGACGGTTCAACGGCGTCGGGCGGCAGTTCAAACTCGCGCCTGACGGATCCGCCGCCGTTCCGGAGGGCAGGACGCCATTCCAGCCGCACACGGCGCCCTTCAAGCGTGAGCTGGAAACGTCCCGCCGGCAGGTTCGTGGCTGCGACCGCGCTTACGGTGTACGCATGCGTGCCGGGCGGAAAGCGCCGCCATTCACCCGCGGCGAGGGTTTCGATTTCGCCATCGACGATGGCCATCGCAACCGCCCGTCGGTACAGGGCCTGGGCGGTCGCGTGCTCCCGTACGAAGGCGACGGACAATGGCAGCATCGTGAACGCCAGCAGGCCCAGCGCCACGACCATCTCGCTCATCAAGGAACCGTCCTGGCGACGGCGGGACCGCAAGGCTTGGCGAGGGTACGCGTTCATGAGGTCTCACCAGAGGACGGCGCTGGAAATCAGGCGCGTGAGCATCTGAAACACCCCTGCCGTCAGCAAACCCACCATCACCCCGTTCAGCAGCACCAGCGCCGTGGTAAAGGCCTGCGCCGCCACCTGCTCCTGGTGAAAGGCGCGCGCGTCCAGCGACTCCTCCCATCCGGCCAGGCTGGCCGCGAATCCCGCCCGGCCGTGGGCGGCGTTCTCGAGCCGCCACTCCAGTTCCCGGGAGGCGTCCAGCCGACGCAGCGCCTGGGGCAGCTTGAAACCTTCCTGCAGGTCCTTCAGCACGGCGACCGCGCGTTCCCGCAAGACCTCGTTGGCGGCGCCGTCTGCGGCGAGCATTACCGCGCGCGGTTCGGGAAGGCCGGCATCGAGCGCCACGCCGAGCAGCGTTGCGAAATCCCGAAGCAGGCGGTTTCGTTGCCAGGGGACTTGCAGCGCGAGCCGGCTCCAGGGCAGGGGAACGCGCCGGGTGAACCACTGTTTCAACCGCGGTCCGCCCCAGGAAACGATGGCCGCGGACCAAAGGCAGACCACGATCGTCACCTGGACGGCGAGCAGTCCATGGCGCCAGTCCATCAAGGACTGCATCAATCCTCCAGGGGCGGTTCCCGCAACGTCCCGATAGATCTGATCGAGCTTCGGGGCGACACCAACCGTCAGAAAGAGGAAGGCGGCGATCCACATGGGCGAGGTCACAAAGACCAGCAGCATGAGATAATGCTGAGCCTTGAGGAGTGGAGCCGTGGCATCACGAATCAGGCGACGACAGCCCGGCAACGTCTTGCGCAGGTCCCCCAATTCCGCTCCGGCGCGGAGCATGGCCGAGACGGGCGGCGGCAGGAGGCCGGGCGTCAATTCCAGCGCCTGCGCGAAGCCGAGGCCCTCCGTGATCCGTCCGGCGAACTCACGGTATTTGCGACTCAACCGGTGAACGTCCCGCCGCGTGGCAGAAAGCACCGCCTGCTCCACACCCTGGCCGGACTCCAGCCCGGTTTCGACAAGGTCGAGAAAGAGCCTGGCGTCTTCGCGGCGGCGCAATGGCAGGCTGAAGAGGTAGTAGCCGAGATAGAACAAGCCAAGCAGCGCCGGCAGCACGAGGACGGTGACGAGCGCGGCGGCAATCCAATCCATGGGTATGCCCGCCAGCAAGCGGTCCCCGGGAGGATGGATCTGGTCAGGACCAAGCAGCGCCATCACGGATTTCATAGGCGGGCTCACTCGATCCCTCCGAGCGCGTCCAGGAACCGGGCGATGATCAGCATGCCCGACCCCAGTTGGATGAGGATGAGCACTCCCAGCGTCACCACGGCCACCGGCATCGCCGCGTACAGCATCATCTCGGTCCGCTGGCGTGCCCGTTGGAAGTAGATCTCCGCCGCGCGCTGGAAGCCACGCGTCAGGTCTTCGCCGGCTTGTTCGAGAAGCCAGACAAAGAGCGGGGGAAAGACCTTTGTCCCGGCGCTGAACTTGCCGACCTGGCCCTCGCCGGCGGCAATGCGAGCATGCCATCCGGCAAGCTCGCGTCCGGCCGGGGAGCTTCCTTCAAGGTCCCGCAGCATCGCCATCGATTCCGCGAGATTACCCCCGCGACGGAGGAGCAGGTGCAGCGCGGCGGCGAGCTGGGCGAGATTCGTTTCCTTGAAGCCGGGCAGCCGCCAGTTCAGCCAGTGGCGCGACGAGGCGTTGGTGAGCGCGAAGGCGACCGCGACTCCGACGGCCAGCAGCCAGATCGGCGGAAGCCACAGCAGCAGCGGGATCGCCTTGGGTCCGCCGCCGCCCAACAGATCGTCCATGGCCGGGAACAACAGGCGGACGCTCAACCAGACCAGGAACAGGGAAAGCGCCAGGGCTGCCGCCCAGACCATGAACGGATAAAGGATGAGTGCCTTCAGGCGCGTCCAGAGCGCCTGGCGCCGTTCGTAGTAGTCCGCGAGGCTGGTCAACATGCCGGGCAGCTCCTCACCCGCCGCCCCCAGCCGGACCATGCGCGTGTAGAACTCCGGCAAGGCCCGCTTCGGAAGCGCCTCCTGCAGCGAGATGCCTCGCGCCAGGTCGGCTTCGAGCGCCCGGACTTCGGTGCGCAGTGTTCCTTCCGCCATGTTGGCCGCCAGTTGACGCAACGCGCCCTCGAGCGGAATCCCGTTCCGGAGCATCTCCGCCAACTGGCGGTTGAAGAAGGCGAACTCGTCAAAGTTCATGGCGTCTCCCGGGCACCTGAATCAAACCGGACGCTCTCCGAATAGCCGCGCATACTCTCGAGCGTCTGACAGGCCTCGGGCGAGAATGTCACGGGCGGACTGATCCAGAGGCGGGGCGGGCGAGATGGCTTCCACGCCGGCAGCGCGCAACGCGCGACGCAACGCCGCATCGAGGTGCACGGCTTCCACGACGGGAACACGACCCCGGTATCCCGTGCTGAGACAGGCCGGGCAACCTCGGCCCGCACACGCGGCGCAAAGCCGGCGCAGGAGGCGCTGGTTCAACACGAGCTCCACCGCGGAATAGACCGCGTGGGCATCGATCCCCATGAGCAGGAGACGTTCGAAGACGCCCCGGCACGACCCGGCGTGCAGCGTGGAGATCACCAGGTGACCGGTGAGTGCGGCGCGGACGGCCAGGTTTGCGGTTTCCTCGTCCCGGATCTCGCCGAGGACGAGGACCTGGGGGTCCTGCCTGAGAAGGTGCCGGGCGGCGACGGCGAAGGTGAGTCCGCGCGCCTCGTTGACTTCCGTCTGCATGATCCCGGGCAGGATCTGCTCCACCGGATCCTCGACCGTGATGATGTGCCGGCCGCCGGCCGCCGCCAGGTGACGGAGGCAGCCGTAGATGGTGGTGGTCTTTCCGCTGCCCGCCGGGCCCGTGAGCAGCAGGAGACCTCCTTCGCCGGCGAGGAACCCTTCCAGTTGCCGGCAAAGGTCTGCGGGCAGGTCGAGGCCCTGCAAAGGGAGCGCGGACGCATGTTGAAACAGGCGCAGGACGATCTTCTCACCGGTCACGGTCGGGTAGGTGGCGACGCGCAGATCGTGGTGGGTTCCCGCGTCGCTGGCGTTGATGCGTCCGTCCTGGGGCAGCGACTCCTGATAGGTCTTCAGGCGCGCCAGGAATTTGATGCGTCCGAAGACGCGCCCGGCGAGGTCGGAGTCCAGGGTGGTGACGGGCACCAGCACTCCGTCGAGCCGGAACATGACCGAGGCGCCCGTCTCCGCGCCGGTGATGTGCAAATGGACATCGCTGGCCCCCGCCTGTTCCGCCTGGCGGATCAGGCGCGCGACGACGTCGGGGGCGTGGGTTTCGTGGCTCACGTGATGAGGGGTTGGACAAGCCTGCACGAGGTTGGTCACTCCTCGAGGCGGGTGGGTGGGGGCGGCGCCGTGGTTGACCGGATCCGGCGCGCGAGGACGCTCGCCCGACGGGTCCGCCTCCTCACGTCGGCGCTTACAAGCCCTTGCCGGTGGGGAGAAGCCGCGCCGAGCCGGTCGAGTTCCAGGAAAGCACAATACTAGGGACTGACCCCTTGAGTTTGCACTTGGCCCGCGGTTCCTCACCGCCATCCTCCCCGGCATGAGTTTGCTGCCGTTCGGCGAGTTGCCGCCGTATGTGCCCCGCCGCTTTGTCCCTGCGGACATCGACCTCGGGGACTGGAGCGCCATCGCCCCCTTGTTCGACCGGCTCGAGCAACGGGCGCCTGACGCTCGCGACGCCACGGCATTCGAGGATTGGCTGCTTGACTGGGGCGAACTCTCGGCTGCCTGCGATGAGGAGTCTGCCCGGCGGTACATCGCCATGACCTGTCACACCGAGGCTCCCGACGCCGAACAGGCGTACCTGCACTTCGTCGAGAAGGTCGAGCCTTCGCTGAAGCCGCGGCAGTTCAACCTCGAAAAGCTCTACCTGGCCCATCCGGCTCGCGCCACACTCCCGGCCGACCGCTACGACGTGCTGAATCGCACGACCGCCGTGCACGTCGAGTTGTTCCGCGACGAGAACGTCCCGCTCGAGACGGAGGAATCCAAACTCACCCAGCAGTACCAAAAGCTGACCGGCTCCCTTACCGTCCGGTTCCGCGAGCAGGAACTCACCCTCATCCAGATGGCCCGCTTCCTCGAGGAGCCAGACCGCCCCTTGCGCCGGGAGGCGTGGGAAGTCACCGCCGCGCGGCGCTTGCGCGAGTCCGACCAGTTCGAGGATCAGTTCAGCCGCTTGTTCGTGCTCCGCCAGCAGATCGCCAGGAACGCCGGGTTCCCGGACTACAGGGACTACGCCTTCCGGAAGATGTGCCGGTTCGATTACGGACCCGAGGATTGTCTCGCCTTCCACGAGGCCGTCGAGCGGGAGGTGGTCCCGATGGTGCGGTTGCTCCAGGAGCACCGCCGGCAGCAGCTCGGCGCCGACGCCTTGCGGCCCTGGGATCTGGCGGTCGATCCGCTGGGGCGCGCCCCGCTGAAACCGTTTGGCTCCGTCTCGGAACTGACCTCCCGGGCCGCCACCATCTTCGACCGACTCGATGGCGGGCTCGGCGCTGGATTTCGCCAGATGCTGGGTCTGGGGCTGCTGGACCTGGACAACCGCAAGGGCAAGGCGCCTGGCGGATACCAGTACTCGCTGGCGGAAGCCCGGCTCCCGTTCGTGTTCATGAATGCCGTCGGCGTCCACCGCGACGTCGAAACCATCTTGCACGAGGCGGGGCACGCCTTTCACGCCCTGGCCACGCGCGACGAGCCGCTGTACGCGTACCGCAGTGCCCCCATCGAATTCTGCGAGGTCGCCTCGATGAGCATGGAGTTGCTCGGCAATGAGCATCTCGAAGCCTTCTACGGTCCGGACGACGCCCGCCGGGCGCGCCGGGATCACTTCGAGGGGATCCTCAAGACGCTTGCCTGGATCGCGCAGGTGGATGCGTTTCAGCATTGGCTGTATACCCACCCCGCGCACGACGAGGCCCAACGCGACGCGGCCTGGCTCGAGGTCACCCGACGCTTTGGTGGCGACGTGGACTGGACCGGTTACGATCGCGCCCAGGCGAAGCAGTGGCACCGCCAGCTGCACATCTTCATCCACCCTTTCTATTACATCGAATACGGCATCGCCCAGTTGGGGGCGCTGCAGGTCTGGGCGAACTACCGGCGCGACCCTCGCGGGGGCCTCGCCGCATACCAACGCGCGCTGGGACTCGGCGGCTCGCGACCTCTGCCCGCATTGTTCGCTGCCGCCGGATGCCAGTTCGATTTCAGTGCCCGCACGCTCTCCCCGCTCGCTTCCCTGGTCCGCGAAGCCTGGGAGCGTCTGGGCTGAGGCCCTCGGCCGTGGCCATCCGCTCCCTCCAGGCCGTCGCCTCGCTGGATCATCCGGAGCTGACTCCTTACCGGACGCTCCGCCAGTACGAGGATCACCGTCGCGACCGCATCTTCGTGGCCGAAGGCGAGAAGGTCGTGCGTCGGCTGCTCGAGAGCCCGCTGACGGTGGTTTCCGTCCTCATGCCGGAGAAGTGGGCTCGTGAATACGAACCGCTCCTCCGGGCGAAGCCCGAACCCATCGACGTCTACACGGCCTCGAAGAAGGTCCTCGAACGTCTCACGGGTTTCACGATGTACCAGGGCGTGCTGGCGGTGGGCCGCATGCCTGCTGCGTGGACGCTTCCTGAGGCTCTCGAACGGACGGCCGCGCCGCGACTCTTCGTCGCGGTCGAGGGCCTGAGCAGCGCGGAGAACCTGGGAGCCCTCGTCCGCAATTGTGCCGCCTTCCGGGCGCAGTGCTTGCTGGTAGGCGAGACCTCGGGAAGTCCGTGGCTGCGTCGGGCGGTGCGCGCCGGCATGGGGACGATCTTCACGTTGCCCACGGTCGAGCCCCCGAGCCTGGTGTTGGCGTTGCAGGCCCTGCGCGACGCCGGGATCCACTGCGTGGCCGCGCATCCCCACCTCCGAGGGAGTACGATCGTCGAAACGCGGCTGACCGGCGATGTCTGCCTGGTGTTCGGCAGTGAAGGCTACGGTCTTACCGCCTCCGTTTTGCACGCGTGCAGTGCGGCAGCGGCCGTGCCCATGCGGCCGGACGTTGATTCGCTGAACGTCGCGAGCGCCGCGGCGGTGTTCCTTTACGAGGTCAACCGGCAGCGCGGTTGGATGGAGAACGTGCAGGGGCCCGACGACGCGGCGCGCTGAAAACACGGCGGGCAGCGAGGCGCCGGTCCTGTCGGAGCGTGGGTTCAGCGAGTTCTTCGTCGTAGGGCGGGCCTTCGAGGCTTTCGGTTCGATGGACTTTTGAGCCCGGCGAACGCGCAAGTGAACCGCCGCGGACGGCAGACGAGACGTGTCGCCCTGACAGCGAACCGAGCCTACGAAAACCAGCGCCAAATCGCGGCGAAGACGGCGCAGATTCCCAAACCCAGCCCGAGCGGCAGCAGAGTCGCCACGGCGGCCCAGCGTTTGCTCCCCGTCTCTTTGAAGATGGTGTAGATCGTCGTGCTGCACGGATTGTGCAGCAGGCTGAACAGCAGCAGATTGATCGCGGTGAGGGTCGTCCAGCCACCTTGATCGAGGAGGCTCTTGAGCACCGTCATGTCGTCCAGCTCGAACATCACGCCCGCTCCGCGTCCGACGTCGGTGGCGCCGGTCACCATCGCGGTCAGCATCAGCACCGTCGGGATCACGATCTCGTTCGCGGGAATGGCAATGACGTAGGCGAGCAGGATGACACCGTTCAAGCCAAGCGCCACCCCCACGGGATCCAGCCAGCCCACCAGGTGCTCGGCGAGGCTGCGACCTCCGAAGGTGACATTCCCCGTGAGCCAGATGACCCCGCCGGCGGGCAAGGCGAACAGGACCGCGCGCCACAGCACGATGGTGGTGCGGTCGATCAAGGACGTGCAGATCGTCCGCCAGAACCGCGGTGGCCGGTACGGCGGAAGCTCGAGGCTGAACGTTGAGACTTCGCCTCGCAGCAACGTCCGGGACAGTGCCCAGGAAACCAGGAACATCACGAGCACGCCCAACGACGCGATTCCCGTCACCGTCAAGGCACCCACCAGCCCGCGCCAGTGCGCCGGAACCAGCCCGCCGACAAAAAGCGTCGCGATCAGGAACTGGGTGGGCCAGCGGCCGTTGCACAGGGCGAAGTTGTTGGTGAGGATTGCGATCAGCCGTTCGCGCGGGCTGTCGATGATCCGGGTTGCCACCACCCCGGCCGCGTTGCAGCCGAACCCCATCATCATGCTCATCGCCTGTTTGCCGTGGGCTCCCGCCCGGTGGAAAAGGTGGTCCAGGTTGAACGCCACTCGGGGGAGATAGCCGAAGTCCTCGAGCAACGTGAACAGGGGGAAGAAGATTGCCATGGGTGGCAGCATCACGCTGACGACCCACGCCGTGCCCAGATACATCCCGTCGATGAGCAATCCCCGGAGCCACCAGGGAAGTCCCAGGGCCAGGCCGGCCTCACGCAGCCAGCTGTGACCGTGCTCGACCAGGATGCTGGCCAGAAGCTGCGACGGGGCGTTGGCGCCACTGATCGTCAGCCAGAAGATGCCCGTGAACAAAAGGATCATCAGCGGGATGCCCCACACCCGGCTGGTGACCAGCCGATCGAGGCGCCGATCCAGCGTCGGCGAGGGGACGCCACCTGGACGGATCACGGCGCGGCTCGCGATGCGCGCGGCATCCGCGTAGATGGCCTCGACCAGGGGCTCGTGAAGGTCACCCGGGATCTGCTGTCGCCACCGGGCCGATTCCGCGAGGATCGCCGCCGCCGGATCAAGAGCCGGCGCGGGTGCTGACTCCGTGTGACTCATCGGGAGAACCAGCCTGGCTTTGGCTCCGGGGCGGTTGGCGCGGAGGTTCCGAGGCGCCTGCCCGACTGGAGTTCACCCAGTTCGCCGCGTCGGAGGGCTTCCTGGATCGACTCGTCGCCCGCGAGCAGCCGCAACGCGACCCAACGGGCGTTGGGCAGCTGCGGATACGCGGTCGTGAGCCGGGATACGAGATCGTGGATCATCGGCCTGAGCGCGGCAGGTTCGTTGGACAACCGGTGAGGACGGCAGGCGATTTCGCCCGCGGCCACGCCGGCGATCGCCTCGAGCAGTTCGGGAAGACCTTCGCCGCGCCGGGCCGCCGTCGGCACCACCGGAACGCCCAGGTCCCGCGCCAACTGGCGTGTGTCCACCTCGAGCTTCGCCCGCCGCGCCTCGTCCATGAGGTTGACACACACCACGGCGCGCTCCGTGATCTCGAGCACCTGCAGGGCGAGATTGAGGTTCCGTTCCAGCCGCGTGGCATCCACCACCACCACGCTGACGTCGGGTTGGCCGAAGAGGAGGAAGTCACGGGCGACCTGCTCGTCGACACTCATCGAGAGCAAGGAGTAGGTGCCGGGAAGGTCCACCAGCTTGTATCGCCGTCCGCCGTACTCGAAAGCACCCTCGGCCCGGACCACCGTCTTGCCGGGCCAGTTGCCGGTGTGCTGCCTGAGTCCCGTCAGCGCGTTGAAGACGGTGCTCTTGCCCGTGTTTGGGTTTCCGGCCAGCGCGATGACATGGTCCCAATGCCCGACGTCCACGCCCAGCTTCCGCAGCCGCGCGGTCCGATAAACGTCGCATCCTGCGCACGCTTCGGGGACGCCGTGGGTCGCCGGGGTCGGTTGGCTGGCCGCGGCTGGCTTCATGCTTTCGCCTCGTTCCGGGTGCTAATGCGGATCAACCGGGCCTGCTCTCGACGGAGCGCGACCGTGGTGTGCCGGATGCCATAGGCGATCGGGTCCCCGCCCGGACTGACCATCTCGACGTGCACCGATGACCCGGGGACAAACCCGAGATCGAGCAATCGCCGCCGTTCTGCGCCGCGACAGGCGTTGGACAGACTCACGATGCGGGCCTGCTGGCCGGGGCGCAGGGAGACGAGGTACTCGGCTTCCAGCAATTCGGAGGGACGGCAGCCCGGCAGCAGCCCGACGGAGACGTTATTGGCGAGCATGGGGGCGAGGACGTGTTCCCGGCCGTCGGCCCAGAACCGGATGCATTGGGGGGAACGTTCCAGGACGCAGAGGTCCATCCCCGTCCGGAGACCCTGGGCTGCGAGCTGGGCATAGAGCAACTGGGGTTCGTCCTCCACGTGCACAATCCGGGCGGGGGTGTTGACGGCCAGCTTGCTCAGCGGTTGGCCGGTCTCCGGCGGGAGATCGCCGCCCGGTGGCGGAATGACGTCCCCGTGCGGGTCCAGGGAAGGATTGCCGAGGGAAGCGGCCAGGGCCCGAGTCTGTTCCGGCGAGAGCCGGTGTTCCTCGCGTTCGGCACGCCGGTGCCATTCGCTCTCATCAACGCCGGTGTGTTCGGCCAGGTGGCTTTCCCAAAGCCGGTGAGTGCGAATCACGTGCAAGGCCAGCTCGCGTCCGGCTGGCAGCAGCCGGAGATCGCCTTCCGCGAAGGAAACCAGGCCGAGCTGTTCCATGTCCTGCAGCAGCTCGGCGGCCGGTCGGCGACGGATTTCAAGAATGCCGGCGACGCTTTCAATGCTGGCGGCCTGGCGGTTGGCTTCGGCCTTGAGCAGATGCTTGAGGGCGTCTTCTCGCCGTACCCTGGCGGCAAGCTGGCGTCCCTCCCGCCACCGGGCCGCCAGGCCGTGGCGGGGCCAGACCACCCCGACAGCCAGGACGAACAGTCCGATCCAGAAGACCCACGAGGTCATGGTAGGCCGGGGAGGGCGGGCACGCCGTGGTCCGTCCTGCTCGGAGAGCGACGAAGGGCGCGCCGCACCTTGCATGGATGGTTCATCGCCCCGAAGCGTGAGTGTCTTGCCGTCATCCCGCCTGCCAACGAAAAACCATCGCCGCGAACACGATCAGGACGATGCACGCCACAACCCACCAGAAGCGTCGAGGACCCCGTCGCTTCAAGGAGCGTCCGCCGAATTCGCGAGCCACGAAATCGTCATAATCAAACTCCTCGTCCGGCAGCGAGAGCCGCTCGCCATGCGCCCGATCCGACCAGCCGGTCTCCTCGCAAGAACCACACTCGGGACACGCCCGGGCACCCCGCGGCACCTCGGCGCCACAATTCGGACACGTCTCCGGAGTCGTCACGCAGGGCCACCGTACCCGATCGGAACGGGAGCATCAAGGCAGGTGAATCGCGCAGAGCCCGAGGCAGGGTCTGCTTGGACGAGGGCAGGTCCTGGGACCGCGTGGGGAGGGTCAGCGGGCCGAGTTTGCGGTGGCGGGTTTTGCTGTCGACGTTCACAGTTTCCCCATGAGCAACCCCGCCTCTCCCCGCGGTATCGAGACCTCGGTTCCTTCCGCCCCGCCGCTGGCGCGCCGGGATTTTCTCGGGCGCATGGGCCTCGGGGCCGGCTTCGCCGCCGCCTGGGGCAGTGGCTTGGGAACTGCGCGCGGGGCCGACCTCCGCGAGACCCGGAAGCCTTGGACACGAACCTCCGATCGCAAGGTTCGCGTGGGCATTGTGGGCTACGGGGTCTGCCGGTTCGGAGCGGATTTCGGGTTTCAAGATCATCCGAACGTCGAGATCGTCGCGGTGAGTGATCTCTTTCCCGACCGGCGCGACGGACTGATGAAGGCGTGCCGGTGCGGCAAGTCGTACGAGTCCTTGGAAGTGCTCGTTCAGGATCCGACGATTGAGGCGGTCTTCGTTGCCACCGATGCACCAAGCCACGCCCGGCATTGCATGGAGGTGCTCCGCCATGGAAAGCACGTGATGTGTGCCGTCCCGGCCACGTGGGGTTCGATCGAAGAAGGGGAGCAACTGCTCGAGACCGTCAAGCGGACTGGGCTCAAGTACATGATGGCCGAGACCAGTTGCTATCACGCCTCCTGTCATGCCATGCGCACGATCTACCGGGCCGGAGGCTTCGGCCGGCTGGTGTATTCGGAAGGTGAGTACTACCACCATTCGGTCACGCCGATCGACTCCTACAAGAACTGGCGGGTGGGCCCGCCGCCGATCTGGTATCCGACCCACTCGACGGCCTTCTATGTGGGGGTGACGGGCGGACGCTTCACGTCGGTCTCCTGCCTGGGCTTCCGCGGCAAGTCACCCTGGCACCAGCCGGGCGGCAACGCGTACCACAACCCCTTCGCCGACGAGTTCGCCTTCTTCGAGACCAGCGAAGGTGGAGTTTCGCGCATGCTCATGAGCACGTCGGTGGCTCGACATGTCGAGGAGACCGGGCGTGTCTTCGGCGAGCGCGGGCGCATGGCGGGAATGCAGTACTGGGGCGAGATGGAAGAGGCGTTGCCTGACATTTCCCGTCCGCCACTGCCGCCGGGCGTACCCGAGGGGGGCCATGGTGGTTCGCATGGCCCGCTGATGCACGAGTTCATCTCGGCAATTCTCGAGGACCGCGAGCCGTTGGTGAACATCCGGGAGGCGCTGGCGATGACGATCCCGGGGATCGTAGCCCACGAATCCGCCCTGAAAGGTGGTGAGCGGTTGAAGCTCCCGCAATACGGCTGAGCCTCCCGGTCGACCCGGGGACGATGGTCCGGGGTGGAAGGCAAGAGGCCGGCAGGGTCGCTGCCGGCCTCGGGATGGAAGGTGGCGCAAGGGCTGCGGCCTAGCGCTTGATCAGCCGGTAGAACGTTTTCGGGGACGTGATCGGGAAGTAGGAACGATATACGCCATCGCTGGCCTGCGGCGTGCCGGGAACATCGGTCCAACTGGCGGGCACTTCAGGCGTGATCGACGATTGGAGGATGTAGCCCGCGGGCAGGGTGGGCCAGGCCACTTCCACCTTGGTCTCGATTGTGAGCTCCGGCGCGCCGGGATCCACGCCGGGGATCGGCCGGTAGTCCAGGTCTTCCGCTGCCACGATCCCCTTGCTCACCATGAGGCGGTCCAGTTTGCCCACGAACGGCAATCCGCCACCGGTCTCGGCCCCGATGTAGAACGTGTCCGCAGTGCGCGTGTCAATCAACACGCCGCTGGTGTAGGCCTGGGTGTCACCGAGGATCCCGTCCACATAGAACCGGAATTCCTTGCCGGTTTCGTGCACCACGGCGATGTGGTGCCAACCGCCGTCGTTCGGAATCAAGGCATTCGAATTGCGGTCCAGGATCCCGAGCGTGGTCACGAAGACCGTCCGGTCGATGTTGACCGAGAAGGAAACGGCGCCGCCGGGACCGTTGTTGAAGAACAACACCGAGCGTCCGGTCGGGGTCTGGAACTTGACCCAGGCCTGGATGGTGAAATCGCCCGTGTCGAAGCGGATCGCGGTGTTCGGATCCGGCACGATCACGCGGCGTCCGCCGGTGCCGAACTCCAGCGAGGAATCGCCCGCACGACCGGAAGGTGAATCGGTCGAGAACGCCGGGCCGCTGTTATTCACGTTGTATTCCTCGGAGGTGATCGTCGGCCGGGCCGGCGAGACGGCGCTTTGGAACGGCATCGTGGTCTCGTTGAAGTTGTACGCGACCAGCGTGCTGGCGAGCGGGGCTTTGGGCGTCGTCGCCACGCTGTCGATTTCGGTCTCGCTGAGGAGGGCCTTGTGCACCCGCACGCGATCGAGGGAGCAAAGGAGTTGGTTCCCGAAACCTTCCGCACCGATGGCGAACCAATTGTTGCCGAAGGCCCGCATCGACCGTGCTTCCGCGGTGAACAGCCCCACGCCATCGAGGTAGACCGTCACGCCCACGCCGGGTTCATACGCGGCCGCAACGTGGTGCCAGGCGCCGTCCGCGGGAAGCGTGTGCCCGCTGTACACATCCACGATGCCGAACAGGGTGAAGATGATCTGGCCGCTGTCCAGGCCGAGTTTGTAGGACGCGCCGTAGGCCATGATCCCGTTGTACTGGTCGGCGTCGGTCCCGTCCCATTTGACCCACGTCTCGAGCGTGAGCGGAGCGTCCGCCACGGCAAGCACGGGGGTGTTGCTGTCGTCCACCAGGAGGTAGCCCGTGCCGGACAATTGCACGGCCCGATCATTGGCGGCTCCGGACGGTGTATCGGTGACAATCACCGGCAGGTTGTCGGGATTCGCCGCGATGCCGAGTGATCCGGTCAGATCGTTCACGGCGCTCCGCGTGGTCTTGCCGGTGCCTTCGTTGAACTGGAACTCCGCCAGGGTGGTGGGCTGGGCTTGGACGGCCGCACCGCCCAGGCTGGCGGCGAGCAGCACTCCCATCCGGAAGGCCGAGGCTCGCGCGTTCGAACTCTTGCTGTTCATGGATTTCAGGTTCTTTCGTTATCCGTTGGTTCCCGCACACCACGGCGCATACCAGGCTGGCAGCTTCCGGGTGACCCTTGGTTGTTCGGCCGCATCCGCGCGGGCGCCAGGTCGGACAGCAGCGGAATCCAGGACGGCCCGACTGTAGGCCGTCGTTTCGAACACCGGTTTCATCGACCAGTGTCCGTCGATCCCGGTTCACCGTTACCGGAGCGTCGCCGCCGGTGCAACGCGAAAACCCGCCTTCGCGGTGCATTCCTTCCGCGGGAATGTCCGTCTGTACACCGTTTGTGGCGAATAAGTTGCGAATTGCCTGCCGGAGCGGACGCGATCAGCCCTGGAGCAGGACCTCCGCGATCTGCACCGCATTCAGCGCCGCACCCTTGAGAAGTTGATCTCCGCTTACCCAGAAGCACAACCCATTCTCCATGGCGCAGTCTTTGCGGAGGCGGCCCACCGCGCAGTTGTACCTGCCAGCCTGGGTCAGCGGCAGCGGGTATTCGGACTTCGCCGGGTTGTCGATGACGTCCAGACCCGGCGCCCGCCGGAGCACCTCCAAGGCGGCCTCGATGCTGGCCGGCTTCTCGAACTCCGCGCTGACCGCGATCGAGTGAGCCCGGTACACGGGGACCCGCACGCACGTCACGCTGGCCCGGAACGCCGGGTGATGCATGATCTTGCGCCCCTCGTTCTCCATCTTCATCTCCTCCTTCGTGTAACCCGTGGAGAGGAACGAATCCACCTGCGGCAGCACGTTGAAGGCGATCTGGTGAGGATAGACTTCCCGGGTGACCGGCCGGCCATGGACAATCTCATCCACCTGGCGTTCGAGTTCGGCGATGGCTTTCGCACCCGTTCCCGACACTGCCTGGTAACTCGACGCGAAGATCCGGGTGCACCCGAACGCGGCGTGCAGCGGATACAGCGCCATCAGGGTGATGGCGGTGGTGCAGTTGGGATTGGCGATGATTCCCCGGTGCTGGCGTACATCGGCCGCGTTGATTTCCGGCACCACCAGCGGAACCGCAGGGTCCATGCGGAACGCGCTCGAGTTGTCCACCACGACGCAACCGGCCTGCACCGCCGCCGGGGCGAACTCCTTGGAGATGCCGCCGCCGGCACTGAACAAGGCCACGTCCACTCCGCCGAAGGCGTTCTTGGTGAGTTCCTGGACGGGGACGGGGACTCCGCGGAAGGGAAGGGTCTTTCCCACCGAGCGGGCGCTGGCCAGCAGGGTGAGTTTGCCCACAGGGAACTGGCGCTGCTCGAGGGTCTTGATCATCTCGACGCCGACGGCTCCCGTCGCGCCGACCACGGCCACGTGCGGACTTTGATTCATAAGCGGACGGAGTATGAGGCGTGTCCGTGGGGGTGTCAATACGGCTTACGACCCCATGGGTCAAGTATTAGCCAGATGAAGACCCCATGGTCCCACCATTCTGCCGGCCTGCTGGCGAGGCTCTGCCAGGGTTCAACCTCCGCATTGCGTGCCCGACACCTCGGACTTCCATCCTCCGGAGGCCAGGGGCCCGCCTGTCTACCATCGCTCGGAATGGACGTGCTCGGGTTGATAACGGTTCCGGGGCGGCTTCGATTCCCCCGGCCAGCCAAGCGCGATCACGGCGATTGGAAGGACGGTGGCCGGCAGGTTGAACATCTGACTCAGGATGCGGATGCGTTCCTCCCGCGGGTGGACTCCCAGCCAGCACGTGCCGAGTCCCAGCCCGTGGGCGGCCAGCAGCAGGTTCTCGATGGCGGCGGAGCAGTCCTGGAGCAGGTAGCTGAGCTGCCGGTCGTGGGCGAGGTCCAGGTCGCCGCAGACACACACGGCCATGGCGGCGCCGTGCAACATGGAGCCGTTCGAGAGCACGCCGGCCAGACGCCCCAACGTCTCCCGCTGCCGGATCACCACGAAGTGCCAGGGATCCTTGGCGACGGCCGAGGGCGCGGCCATCGCGGCCTCCAGCAGGAGGCGGAGGGTGGCATCGGGGATCCCCCCCGGGCGGAAGACGCGAATGCTGCGGCGGCCGAAGATGAGATCGAGCATCAAGGCGGCTGTGGGTTCCATGGGCGCGAGTCTACGGACTTCCCGTCGTGGGTTCAACCGTCCCGCGTGAGGTGGTGATGAGGGCGGAATTCGACCTGGGCGAAAGAGCCGGTTTGCATTCCGCAGATGCTGCCTGTTACGCTGTCCGCACCCGGGTCTCCGGCCGGGCGAGTCGGCACTCGTTCCGGACCTGACCGTCGGGCCACAAAGGCAGACGCGAAATCGGGGACGACCGACGCACCATGGATATCAAGAAGGCAGTCATCACAGCCGCGGGGCTGCATCAGCGGACTCTGCCGCTGCAGTCGGTCGTGGACTCGGACGGCCGAGCGAAATCGGCGCTGGCCATCTTGCTGGAGGAGGTGGTTCAGGCGGAGGTCTCGGAAGTGTGCGTGGTCGTGTCTCCAGGCGACCAGGCGTCCTATTTGGCGGCGGCCGGCCCCTACGCGAACCGCGTGAGCTTCGTCGAGCAGCGGGAGGCCCGTGGGTACGGCCACGCCGTGCTGTGCGCGCGGGAGTTTGTGGGACACGATCCCTTCCTGCTGCTCGTCGGGGATCACCTTTACGTGAGCGGCGCGGCCAGGCGTTGCGCCGCCCAGTTGGTGGAAATCGCCCGGACGGAGGACGCCGCCGTCTCGGCGGTCCAGGCCACCCATGAGAGCAAGCTGCCGTTCTACGGTGCCCTGGGAGGTCGCCTGGTCAGCGGCCGCCAGGGGCTGTACGAAGTTACCGAGGTGATCGAGAAGCCTACGCCGACCGTGGCCGAACAGCGACTCCTGGTCCCCGGCTTGCGCGCCGGCAGGTACCTCTGCTTTTTCGGTATGCACGCGTTCCGCCCGAGTGTCATGGAACTCCTCGGGCAAAAGGTGGAGTCTGCCGGGGCGACAGAGCGCCTCTCCCTCAGTTCGGCGCTGACGGAATTGGCCCGCCACGAGCGCTACCTGGCCGCGGAGTTGTCCGGGCGTCGCTACGACATCGGCGTCAAATACGGTTTGCTCACGGCGCAACTGGCGCTGGCGCTCGAGGGCAAGGACCGCGAAGAGGTGCTCGCCGGGCTGATCGAATTGCTGGCGCTCCGAAGCCACTGAGCCGCTGACCGGCTGCCGTCTTCACACGGTCCACGTCACCGCCCATGAGCCAACTCGTCGAACAGATTGTCTCCTCCGATCCGGCACGACGCCATCGCTCCTTGGATGGAGTCTGCGACTCGCTGTCGTTCGACGGACTCCTGCAGGAGTGCGCCGCGCTCGAAGCCTTTCAAAAGAGGAGTGAGAACCTTTACGAGCGGGTAAGAGCGCTCCTGTTTCTCTACGCGATCCATCGCTTTCATCTGCCCCGCCGGCTCGTGGCCGGGGCCCCGGCGGGCGCCCCGGCATCGCGGGGCGGCGGGTTGATTCCGTTCCGGGGATTTGAACACCTGCTCCATCGGCGTTTCGAGGAGGCGATCGGGACCTTTCTTGCCGTCCAGGAAGCGTCGGGTCCGAGCGACGGCATCTCCAGTGCCCTCGCCGCCGCTTATCAGCGTCTTGCCTTCCAAACGCTGGCCGACCAGGTGCGACGCAGCGTGCGCACGGTGCGGGGCAACCAGTGGATGTTCCGGATGGCACACCCGTTGGATCAACCGCTGCGAATACGGCCGGAGCTGCTGCAGCTCGAGCCGGACGGCAGCTACCCGATCCTGCGGGAAGCGACCCCGGTGCGCATGGACCTCACGCACTGCGGTTGGAGCGACATTTTCTTCCTGGGGATGGACTACCCGGAGGGGGCGAAGGTTCTGAATGTCTCCATCGACCTTGGGGTCCACGGGCGCGACCAGGCGGTACGTCCCCCGGTGGAAGCGTACCTGCGGGTCATCGAGGAACCGGTGCTGCGTCTCACGAGCGTCGATCTCCGGGCTTCCACCGACATCTCGAATCTCGCCGAAGTGTTCGATTTCGCGAAGGATTACCTGGGGTTGCTGAAGGCTGCGCTGATCGCGAGCGGCATCGTGCCGCCTGGCATCGAGGGCAGCGGCCTGAGTCTCGCGGATTTGCTCGCCCAGATGTGCGGCGCCGGACGCGGCCTGGAAATCGTCAGCCGCGTTCATGACATTCCCAAGGGCTCGCGGCTCGCGGTCTCGACCAACCTGCTGGCGGCCTTGGTGTCGGTTTGCATGCGGGCGACGGGGCAGGCGGCCTCGTTGACGGGTGGCTTGCAGGAGGGCGAACGGCGGCTCGTTCTGGCGCGCGCGTTGTTGGGTGAATGGCTGGGAGGCAGCGGCGGCGGGTGGCAGGATTCGGGCGGGGTCTGGCCAGGCATCAAGCTGATCGAGGGTGCGCTGGCGGCGGAGGGCGATCCCGAGCACGGCATCAGTCGCGGCCGCCTGATGCCCACGCATCGTATTCTCACAGGGGATGACACCTCCCCGGAGCTTCGCGAACGTCTGCAGGAGAGTCTCGTCCTGGTGCACGGCGGCATGGCGCAGAATGTCGGTCCCATTCTGGAAATGGTCACCGAGAAGTACCTGCTTCGCTGCGGCCCCGAGTGGAAGGCCCGCCTCAGCATGCTCGCCGTACTGGACGAGATTCTCGAAGCCCTCAAACGGGGCGACGTGCGAGCCATCGGGGCGGCGACCACCCGCAATTTCCGGCAGCCGATTCAAACGATCATCCCCTGGGCGACGAACCACTTTACCGAGACCCTGATCGAGCGGGTCCGCGGCGCGTTTCGCGACGATTTCTGGGGCTTCTGGATGCTGGGCGGGATGAGCGGCGGAGGCATGGGTTTTATTTTTTCGCCCGCGCGCCGGGCCGAGGCTCAGACGTTCCTGCAGGAACTGATGGCGACGACCAAACGGGAGCTGGAACACGCGCTGCCGTTCGCCATGGAGCCGGTCGTGTACGACTTCGCGATCAACGCCCGGGGAACGTGGGCGGATTTGCTTGCCGGGCCCACGGCGTTGATGCCCCCGGGCTACTACGCTTTGACGGTCCCCGCCTTGTTGCGGCAGGACCGCCACGCCCTCTCGGCGCCCCGCCGTGCGGAATTGGACAAGTTCGGGGCGGCGTGTCGCACGCAGGACGATCTGCGTGGGATGGTGCAGACGCTGTTTGACGTGATGCTCCCAAGGTCCAAGACCGGTGGAGCCGGGGCGGAATCGCTCTCGGAGCTGCTCGAACGCCTCGGGTTCGACCGTGGCCAGCACGAACAGATCCGGTCGGAGCTGCGGGACGGTCGGATTGGCCTGGCTCAAAACCGGCTCCGCGCTGACGCCGTGATCGAGGACGCTCAGGCCGCCGACGTGACGACCGCGGAGGACGGGGCGCCCGAGTTGGGGCGCTGGCGCACAACCGGCGAAGCCGCCCTCCGGCGCGGAGAAGTGGCGGTGCTGACTCTGGCGGCGGGGGCAGGCTCCCGTTGGACCCAGGGCGCCGGAGTGGTCAAAGCGCTGCATCCGTTCTGCAAACTGGCCGGGCAACACCGGACGTTCCTCGAAGTGCATCTGGCCAAGAGCCGGCGCCGGTCCCGCGAGTTCGGCGTCCCTCTCCCCCATTTGCTTTCGACCAGCTATCTGACTCACGATCCGATCGCCGACTGGCTGCAGCGCCATCGGAATTACGGGTACGAAGGACCGGTTGTGCTTTCGCCCGGACGCTCGATCGGGCTGCGCCTGGTTCCGACGCTGCGCGACCTGCGTTTCATGTGGGAGGAGATGCCGCAGCAGGTCCTCGACGAGCAGCAGCAGAAGGTCCGGGACAGTCTGCGCCAGGCCTTGATGGGTTGGGCTCGATCGGTGGGCGAGGCTTCCGACTACACGGACAACCTTCCCCTGCAGTGCCTCCACCCCGTGGGCCACTGGTACGAGGTGCCAAACCTGTTGCGTAACGGCGTCCTGGCCCGGCTGCTGGAAGACCGCCCGCAGCTGCAGTACCTGATGTTGCACAATATCGACACGCTCGGGGCTGACGTGGATCCGGGGTTGCTGGGACTTCACATCGAAGCGGGCGCCTGCCTGACGTTCGAAGTCATCAGCCGGCGCCTGGAGGATCGCGGCGGGGGTCTCGCTCGCGTCAACGGGCGCGTCCGGCTCCTGGAAGGGCTGGCCATGCCGCGCGAGGAGGAGGAGTTCAAGCTGACGTACTACAACTCGAACACGTGCTGGATCCATCTGGACAAACTGCTCGCCGCTTTCGGACTCACGCGTCAGGACCTGGGTTGCCAGGAGAAGGTTCTGGACGGCATCCGCTCGCTGGCCGCCCGGATGCCCACCTACGTGACTCTGAAGGAGGTGAAGAAGCGTTGGGGCCATGGCCAGGAGGACGTCTTCCCGGTCACCCAGTTCGAAAAGCTGTGGGTGGACATGTCGGCGCTGCCCGAGATCGAGACGCGCTTTGTTCGCGTGCCGCGACTCCGCGGGCAACAACTGAAGGACCAGGCGCAGCTGGACGGTTGGCTCCGCGACGGTTCGGCCGCCTATGTCGAACAACTGGGGCGCTGGGAACCGGAAGCAACCGACGAGCGGTGACCGCCTCGGCACGGCCGCTCTGGGGCTCACCGGGAGAGCGCGTTCGACGGCATTCTGTTTCTGAGTTTACTCGCGGCCGGTGTTGCTTATGGTCTTGCCCATGATCCATGTGGGCATTGGCTACGACGTGCACCGGTTGGCGGAAGGGCGGAAGCTCTTCCTCGGTGGCGTGGAGATTCCGCATACCAAGGGTCTCGAAGGCCACTCGGATGCGGATGTCTTGATCCACGCGTTGTGCGATGCGCTCTTCGGGGCCATGGGCGAGGGCGACATCGGTCATTTCTTCCCCAACACCGATCCCCGCTGGAAGAACGCCCCCAGCATGACTTTCCTGCACGAAGCCGTGCGCATGGTGAACCTCCACAGCGGCCGGATCATCAACGTGGACACGACCATCGTGGCCCAGGAACCCCGCCTCGCCCCTTACGTCCGCTCGATGAAGCAACGCCTGTCCGAAGTCCTGGAGATCCATCCCGAACGCGTCGCCATCAAGGCGACAACCAACGAAGGGCTTGGGTTTCTCGGGAGGGGTGAGGGTATTGCCGCGATGGCGGTGGCGAGCGTGGACCTGCCGCGGTGATCGCGTGTCACGGTTAACTCCGGATGTCTGCCAAGGCCGAGATTGGATGGAAGTACCGCACGCCCGAGGGTGAACGGCGGGAGGTCTACGTCCGCCATGTCGGTGATCAGTGGCGCTTTTTCGAGCGCTCGCGCCGGTTCGACACCTGGCAGGCACTGGATGACCCGCCTTTAGAAGACTGGCTTCAGCTCCTCGATGCCGTGGAGCGGCGGGTTCAACGCCGCCTGCTCCGACCCGAGGAACCCGCGCGGGTCCGGAAGCTGATCCGGGAGCGGTTTCCCGACGCCGCCGGCTGACGGCTTCAGGGGCTTGGAATTCCTGCCGGCCTTCCTTCCATCGAGATCGCCTTGACCGCCAGGTTGAGGCTTGACAGCCCGCGCCCTTAAGTGTACCTGCCTAGGGCGCAAGGGTAAGCTTGGGCACTTATAGTGGGCGCGGCACTTTGCATCCCGACAACCAGGACCAGTCATCAGCAGGATGCCTCGTCGTTTCTGGGCGGGAGAGCAGGGACGTTGCCTCAAGGAATGACAATGCAACAGACGTCTGTGTGGAATTGGATCACCTCGTACCTGGTTCCGGCGGTTACGGCCTGGACGCTTGGCTTCACGGGCCTCTCACTGCAAGCGAACTGCACCCCCAAGTCGCTCACCATGACGGGATCGAGCGGCCTGGACGGCGACAACGGTAACATCCGGGAGTTCAGCACCGAAGGCCTGGCGGTCAAGGTGAGCGCCTGGAGTCGTGACAGCGGCGGCACCTGGCAGACCGCGTTCCTTGGCGCTTACTCGCTCGGTTTGGGTGTCACCGACCGGGGGGAGGGGGACGGAAGCGGCGACCGGCATGTTGTGGATAATGACGGGCGGCTCAACTACGTCCTCTTCGAATTCTCGAAGCCGGTCGTGGTGGACAGTGCCTACCTCGGCTATGTCCTCGCGGACAGTGACCTGTCGGTGTGGATCGGCACGGCGAACGATCCTTATGCCAACCACCAGACGCTCAGCGATGCGTTCCTGAGCGGCATGGCGATGACCGAGGAAAACCGGACCACCAGCGGTGATCCCCGGACGGCGGACCTGAATTCCGGAAGTGTCTCGGGCAACATTCTCGTCATCGCCGCGCGCACGACCGACACGAACGATGGCTTCAAGATCAAGACGCTGAACGTCTGCGTGCCGGTGGTGCAGACGTATGACTACGGCGATCTCGCGATCACGGGGACGACCTTCAACACCACCGGGGGCGGCACGGCCGCCAACGCCCCACGTCACCTCGTGACCGGATCCCTCGTCCTGGGGAGCAGTCGTGATTCGGAGAGCAACGGGCAGCCCGGCACCGACGCCACGGGAGACGATACCGCGGGCTCTCCCGATGACGAGGACGGCGTCAGCTTCGGCACCATGATCGCAGGCCAGGTCGGTACCGTTACCGTCGAGGTTACCGGTACCGGCGGGAAGCTGAACGCGTGGGTGGACTGGAACAACAACGGGACCTTCGAGTCCGGGGAGAAGATCGCCAACAACGCGGCCGTCGTCGACGGTTCGAATGTCCTGACGGTGAGCGTACCCTCGGGAGCCGTGACGGGAACCGCCCTTGCAGCCCGGTTCCGCCTGAGCACGGCCGGCAATGATGCGGCGGCCTCCGGCACCGCGGCGGATGGCGAGATCGAAGACCATACGGTGACCGTGAACGCAGGCGGCGGGTGTTTGCCCGAGACGTTCACGCTCGACGGGAGCGGAGGCGCAGGAACGGTGGGGAATATCAGGCTCTTCACCGCCGGTACCGTGTCCGTCAAAGCCAGCGCTTTCAGCCGCGACAGCAGCGGCACGTGGGCGGGTGCAAGGCTCGGTCAGTACACCGGCGGCCTCGGCGTGACCGACACCGGCGAGGACGGCAGCGGGAACAGCCACACCGTCGACAATCTCGATCGGGTGAACTATGTGCTTTTCGAGTTCTCCACGATGGTGACTGTGGACAAGGTACGGCTCGGCTACGTGGTGGATGACAGCGATATCTCCGTCTGGATTGGCAGCACTTCCGATCCGTTCAACAACCACATCACGTTGAGCGACGCGATCCTCAGCGGCTTCGGAACGGTCGAGGAGAACACGACGACGTCGGTCGACGCCCGCCTCGCGGATATCAATTCTGCCGGGAAATCCGGGAACGTTCTGGTCATCGCCGCTCTGGCGAGCGATACGACGCCCGAGGACGAGTTCAAAATCTCGCAGCTTGAACTCTGCGTTCCTTCAGGTCCCGCATACGACTATGGCGATTTGCCGATCACCAGCACCTCCTTCAACACCACGGGCAACGGTACCCCGGCCAACGCGCCACGTCATCAGATCAGCGGTACGCTGCTGTTGGGCTCGGCCCGCGATGCCGAGAGCAACGGCCAGCCAGGCGCCACCGCTACCGGCGACGACACCACAGGAACCGACGACGAGGACGGGGTCAGCTTCGGTTCCCTCTCGCCCGGCCAGAACGGGACCATCACCGTCACCGTCGCCGGCACGGGGGGCAAACTGAACGCCTGGATCGACTGGGACGACGACAAGGCCTTCGAGGCTGGAGAACAGATCGCCGACGATCTTCCGCTGCCCGTCGGGCCGACGGGGTTGATCGTTAACGTGCCGCTCAACGCGGTGGCCGGTTCTCCGCTCGCCGCGCGATTCCGCATCAGTTCCGCTGGCGGTGACGTTGCTGCCGCGGGTTCCGCTTCCGATGGCGAGATCGAGGATTACCTCGTGACCCTGACCACTTCCGCGGATTGCGTTGACGGAACCTTCGTCTTCTCTGGCAACGAACCGGCCGACGGTACGGATGGCAACGTCCGGACCTTCACGGCAGGCGGCGTTTCAGTGAAGGTCACGGCCTTTAGCCGGACCACGGGGACGTCGGGCACATGGGAAACCGCGTATCTCGGTCTTTTCGGAGGCGGCCTTGGAGTCACGGACACGAGCGAGGATGGCGGCGGGAACAGTCACACCGTGGACAACATCGGCCGGATCAACTACGTCCTGTTTGAGTTCTCCCAACCGGTCGTGATCGACCGGGCCTACCTGGGCTATGTGTCCCAAGACAGCGACCTGAATGCCTGGATCGGCACGTTCAACGATCCCTACAACAATCACCTCACGCTGAGCGACACGCAGCTGGGAGCGTTTGCCTTCACTGAAGCGAACACAACGACGAGTTCGTCCGCGCGATGGGCGGATTTGAACGCCGGCAGCCTGAGCGGCAACGCCCTGGTGATTTCCGCCTGGACCGGCGATGCGGACCCCGAAGACCAGTTCAAGATCGAGAAAGTCGAGTTCTGCGTGCCCGCGCTCGCGTCCATCGGCAATTACGTCTGGGTGGATACCAACGAGAACGGGATGCAGGACGAGTCAGGCACGGGCGTTGATGGGGTTTGGGTGCACCTCTACAGGATTGGCGGGACACTCGTGGATTCAATGACGACTTCTGGCGGAGGCTTCTACCTCTTCAGCGACCTCCCCCCCGGCGACTACTACGTCGTGGTCGATGAACCCCTGGGTTACACCTTCACGTCTCAAAATCAGAACGACGGGAATCCGAATCCGGACGCGCGCGACAGCGACGTCAACACGGCCGGCATCATGGCCACAACCACGCTGGTGGCCGGCGAACAGGACCTGACCTGGGATGCCGGTTTGATCGCGCGCCTGCGCGATCTGGGCGACCTGCCCGACTCAGGACCAGGGACCGCGACGGGCGACTACGAGACTCTGATTGGGAGCAACGGCCCTTCGCATTTCCTGGGTTCCGGGCTGATCCTCGGCGAAGACGTTGACGCCGAGGTCGATGGCCAACCTGATGCGGCCGCCGCCGGAGACGACTTCGATGATGGCGGCGGGAGACCGGACGACGAGGACGGTGTGACGAGTGCCGGTGATGACGTGTTCCCGGCCTCGGCCAAGCAGGGCCAGCTCGTGCCGTTCGTGGTTCAAGCCTCGGCGGCGGGCGCGAAGGTCAACGCCTTCTTCGACTGGAACGGGGACGGTGATTTCGCTGACGCTGGTGAGGCGCTCCCCACGTTCACTACCACCGTCGTTGGTGACAACGCGTTCCCGGTTACCATTCCCAACAGCGCAACGTTGGGCTCGATCGGCGTGCGCTTCCGCATCAGCAGCGCGGGCGACCTGACGGCCTACGGCGCGGCGGCCGATGGCGAAGTGGAGGATTACCTGATTGAGATCACGCCGGAGATCACCCCGGATCCCCTGACGGACTGGGGTGATCTGCCTGACAACATCGCGGGGACGGCCGCGGGTGACTACCAGACAGTCGCGGCCGATCAGGGGCCGAGCCACACCCTGCTGGCGACGCCCAACAACGGCCTGCACATGGGACCGGCTGTCGATGGTGAGATCAATGGCCAGCCGAATGGTGGCGCCACCGGTGACGACGAGGCCGGCAGCACCCCGGATGACGAGGACGGCGTCACCATCCCTGCGCTCACGCGGGGGCAGACCGCCATCGTGGTGGTGAATGTGGTCAACGCGCCATCGGGCGCCAGGCTGAATGCGTTCTTCGACTGGACCAACGATGGGGACTTCAACGATGCGGGGGAGGTAATCTCGGAGCTCTCCGTAATCAACGGCAACAACAACCTCAGTGTTCCGGTCCCGGACAATGCGGTGACGAGTGTCTCATTGGGCGCCCGGTTCCGCTTGAGCTCGGCGGGCGGGCTCGGTTCAACCGGCAGTGCACCGGATGGGGAGGTGGAGGACTACCTCGTCACGGTTTCGGGCACACCCACGGCCGTTACGCTTAATCAACTGCGCGCCGCGGTTTCTCCCGAAGGGGAGGTGATCGTGAGTTGGAGCACGCTCGTCGAGATCCGGACGCTGGCGTTCCGCGTCGAGCGCCGGGTGGGCGACGGGGCCTGGCAACGACTCGAGGGAATCGTCCCGGCCTTGGGATCTGACCTCCGACCGCACAACTATCGGCTGACGGATGCGCCGCCAGCCTTGGTGGCGCTGCGCTACCGCCTCATCGAGATCGAAAGCAGCGGCAGCGAGCGCGTGCTGGGAGAGGTTGCTCTCCGCCAGCCGGTCCAGACCCAAGTGGTGACCGGTGCTGGCGAGGTTGGGATGGTGTTGACCGGGGCGCCGGGTGGATCGGTCCTGATCGAGACGGCCACCGACGTCCAAGGGGTATGGACCACCGTCTCGGTGGTTGACCTCGACGCGAAAGGCAGCGGGAGCTGGAGCTTTAAGGCGGACGCCGCTGAGGCGGTTCGGTTCTATCGGGCCTGGGAGCAGTAGGCATCCCATTCGAGATCGAGTTCCCCAAGGGCGGGCTTCGGCAACGGAGCCCGCCTTCGTCGGTTGTGGGCCCAGGGCCCTTACCGCGCGGCTCATGAGTCGTTGTCGCCGCCTTGCTGTGCGACCTACAGCTCAACAACTTGGGGCGTGGCCGGCCCCCTTGGGTCGCTTGGACGAGTGCAGACGGGGCACCGGCATGAGCCCCGCGATCGGGAGGAAGGCGCCGCCGGAGATTGACGGCTCCGGTTACTCAGCCAGCCGCCAGCGGTAAAAGCGCTGCGGCTCCGTGGGAGGACCCGGAATCAGGATGCGGCCAGAGCCGGCGGCGTCGATCTGGACTGAACCGAGCTCCTGCCAAGGGCCACGAATCTCCGGGGCGGAGTCGAGGAAGGCTGTGGCGGCGGGCTGGCCGTGAACCGAAAGATCGAGCCCTGTTGGCGTGAGATTCGCGGTGGCGGTGGCGGCGACCCGAACGCTGGTTTCCCCCAGGATCTCTTCCTGGGCATTGGTGGTGACCTCGATCAGGCGGTACTTGGCGGCCATGGCGAGGGTCCAACCAGCGTCCTCGAATCGGTACGATGCCGGCTGTCCGCCTCCGGTGGCGGGAATCAACTGCGGTGTGATCCGCTCCCAGGCGGCGCCAGCCGAGCGCTCGACGTGGAATCCAACGGTGGCGATCTCAACCCCCGTCCTCCACGCAAGGACCGCGGGTCCGGGCGAGGCCCAGGTGCAATCGAAGGACAGCAGTTCGACGGCGGTGGGGTCGGTGGGATCGGCATCGTACACCACCTTCAAGCGGGCCGTGGCGCGATCATTGGCCACCAGGCAAAGGAAACCGGTCGGTGTGGTGCTGACGTATTGCGGATACAACGCGGTGAAATCCACGTCATACGCAATCGCGTCGGACCCCGCGCTGTAGCGAGTCAGAACGGCGGCCTCCGTGCTCGTCGCCGAAGGAGCTCCGCTGGACTGAGCCGCGATGGCCACGGAGGCATCCGCCCCCACCGTCTGCGAACCTGAGAGGAGCAGGGGCGGGGTGGTCGTGAGCGGAGCCAGAACGTTGGTCGGATCACCGACGACGGTCGCCGTCACCCGTGCGCCTGACAGGTTGTACGTCACCGCGACTTCCTCGCTGCTGGAATTGTAGAAACCGAGGTCGCCGGCAAACGTGACTTCGAGGGACACGGTGACGCTTTTCAGAACGGGCGTGGCCGCGTGGGCGGGCGCATCCTTGTCGAAGAGCGGGATGGAAACGCCAAAAGCGGTTTCGCCTGGCCCCAAGGTCAACGGTGACGAGGTCAGGGCAGGCGAGTAATAGGTATATTGAGTCGCCGAGGCCGGCTGAAGGGCAAGCACCGCGCCGGCGAGGCCGAGCAGGGCATGTTTCCGTTTGGGTTTCATCGGAATTCGCTGCATACCGGGATTCAAAGTGTCATGCCTCGTCGTACTGCGCAGGTGATTTCAGCAAATGAGGGTCCCGCTTGCCAGCGTGCATTCGTCGTGGATTGAAGCAGACACGTCCAACACCTGTGTCCCCAAAAAGAAAAGCCGGCCAAAGGCCGGCCGAAATCGGAGGGTTGTGCGCACGGCCGCTAAGCCTTGCGCCTGCGAGAATACGCGGCGTAGCCGAGCAAGGCCAATCCGCAGAACAGCGCGTACTCGGCCGGTTCCGGCACTGCAATGTTTCCGCCCACACCAGGGGCGTGCGACCCGGTTCCGGACTTGCCGCCGCCAAAGGTCGCGCCGGACATGGAAGTCCAGGTCACGGTGAAGTCATCCTTGGCATCGGACGGGGTAAACGCGGTGACAAAGTTGACTGTCTTCGAGACGATGAACGAGATCGGTTCCCACCCGCCGGAAGAAGGCTTCGTACCCGGAGCTGTCCAAAGATACGAACCGCTGATCGATCCCACCTCGAGTTCGACGGGTTCAGCCCCCCCATCCAACCCGATACTGGCGGAACTGAGTTCGAGTTTCAATGAACCGAGCGAAAAAGTGAAATTCTCCGTTCCATTGATCGGAGTGCTGTCACTGGGGGTGATGGTGACCGATGTGGAGAACACCACATGGGTCCGGATCTCGGTCAAAGACGGTGGGATGTCGAGGGCGCCCGTGTGCGTATGAATGAAAGGGTCGGGGTCCGGAAGGCCAGCCCAAGGGCCGAAACCGAAGAAGGAGGTCTGTGCCGAAGCCCCGCACAGGCCAAGCATACTCACGGCCACGCAACTGATCGTTTTGGTGTTCATTGGTTGCTGCACCCCGATTTGTGCAGGCACCTTTTTACGCTATTCGGCGGCGAAGTCAAGGTTTTGACTGGATTTTTTTTGGCTCAGGACGGAATGCGTTTTGGCTTGTAAGGATACGAGATCCTACTAGGGAAATGTCGCATCCACGGCCGCGATCTACAGGGAGGGACTTTAACCGCGTCCTCGGGTGGCCACTTGCCGGCGCTCATGAGCCAGCCCATTCCTGCTGGCTTGATGGTCAGGCCAAGGCAAGTCCACCCATGAACCGCCCCCGGAGCGCGGACTTCAGTCCGCAGGAAGCCCCCCGGCCAAACGACGTCCCTGCGGGCTGAAGCCCGCGCTCCTCGGTTCAAGGCCACGGCGCATGGGCTCGGGACCAAGGGCACCACCCATGAACCGCCACTAGCCACCAAGCTGGGCGGGTACTCCGTTGCCCGCCGCACCGGATGCGCCAGGGAGGGGCGCCGGGCCTGCAACTTGTAGGCCGGACGACGAACTCCCTTCGGGCCGCCGTCCTCACGCGAGGGCCTACGGGCTCTCCCGGAGAACCCGGAGCGCCGGGTCGCCCAAGAGGTTGTAGATCCAAAAGGGCGTAGAGGCCCCGGCAGGTGGGTTTCTGGCATACTGGGTGAAAGCCTGGGCGAGCAGGTCACCGAGTCGGTCGCGGTTGCTCGTCGCAAACAGGCGCATGAGATGGCCATTGATCACGCTCGCGTCGTAGTCCTGGGAAAGACCGGTCGGAGCGATGACAGCGACGGCGCCCCAATTCCCTGGTCGGAGGAGTCCCTCCGCGAGCGAGCTGTACCCTGGCAGCGAATAACTGCCGACCACGCACGTCATGGCCACGAAGACCGGCTGGCGGGAAGAGTTGGCGAGGCTGGGATCCAACACGCTTGGTTTCGTCAGCGGGTCAGTGACTTCAAGGTAGGGAATCAATCCGATCTGATTCTGCGCTCCGTGGCCGATATAGCTGAATAAGTCCATGCCACCGGTGGGGTCCTCGAGGGCCGCTTTCATCTGGAGCCCCAGGCTGTCGGCCATTGCCTGGGTCAACGGTGGTGAATATCCAGGGTCAAGGAGGGTGCAGTCGTAACGGCTGTTGAGGTACCCGGCGACCAGGTCCCTGCCTTCGATAAAGTCGCCTGCGGAGTCAGGCTGGTCGGCCATCAACAGGGCATTGAGCTGAGTCACAAGCTTGGCTTCGTAATTCTGGATCTTGGTGAAAAGGACCTGGAATTCCGCCGCAGTGCTGATGGGCAGCCGTCCAACGATCACCCGAGGCTCGCCCGTGTTGAGAACATCCCCCAACCGACTGTCCGAAGTGAACAGGCCGTAGGGGGTCTTGAGCATCAGAGGCGGCACGAAATCGTCATTCATCGCGTCGATGTTTCGATGATCGTACGTGCCGTCGCCGAGCAGGACGGCGTAGCGCGGTGGCACGGCCCATTGATTGTGGGCGGCGGTCAGAAACGCCTTCAACGCGTGCGGTGACGGCTTGCCGAATCCAAAATCGTTGTAGATGTCCGTGGTTAGAACCGTCTTGGTCCGGAGGCTGGCGCTCCGGTGCGCCGCGAGGGAGGCGGCGCTGGCGCTGAACGAGGGATGGGTGATGATCACATAACTGGCACGCGTCGCGGGATCATCGAGGTTTGACGGGTAGATCAGCGAGAGCGATGTCGGCGCGGGTAAGACCTGACCGGACGCGATATCCAGCCTTCCGACGGCGTAGCGGCTCGTTCCCGTGGATGCTTTCAGCGTAACCTCTGTCGCAGCACTCACGGTGAATCCGGTCACTTTTCGCGGTTGCTTCGGATCCGTGACGTCGAACACGGCGAGGTTTGACGTGTCGGTGGCACTGGGCAAATCTGAGATGGTGATCGCTTGGTCCGGGGTACCGTCGGCAATCACTTCCACAGCGCGCGCGTCCGTCTTCAGTCGGTATTGCCGTCGGTAAGTCACGTCGTATCGGTCCAGGTACACCTGGCAGACTGGACTGCCCAGAGGTAGGAGCGCCTTCACCGTCAGGTTGTTGAGGTTCGCGGAGTTGAGGGAACGATCTTTCAGCAAGGTCATGGGAAAGCTGAAGACTACCGTCCGAGTCCCTATGCCCGACCAAGTGAGGCTCGTTTCGTCCGGCAGGGCGTACTCGTCGAGGCTCTGCCCGTTCAGGAGCACGGTAATCTTCTGCTGCGTGTACGTCCCTCCGAGGAATTTAATCCGGATGCTGGCCTCCCCCGCTGAGAGCTTCTCGAGTTCAAAACTGCGACTCCAGGTGTCGTTGGCGCTGTTCGCGGTGAGTTGCTTCCAGAACCAGAACGATTCGTCCGAGACCTCCCCCTGCGGCGTCCCGGGTGATTGCGTCAGGAGAGTCATCGCCTTGTCGTAATCCGCCTCCTGACCGAGCGTGGCATTGTAGCTGCCTATTGTCGTGGGTGTGGGATGCCCCATGTCGACGGTGCTGTACGTGTTCTGGCCGCTCCGGAGCCAGTAGACGTTGGTGGTGGTGTAGTTGTCCCAAACCGACTCGGCATAAAAGAACAGCCCGGGCCCGGTCACGCCGGAACTCACGTACGCGGTTCCTGGCACGTAGGACACCTTGTGCCCCGCGTCAAAGCCGCCGCAGTACAGGGCAACGGTGCCGGCATTGAGCCACCCTGCAATCGTGGACTCGCTCTGACCGAGCAGAGTAGTCAGTTTGGAGGCGCTGAGGAAGTGAATGCCGGGTACTTTGGTGAGGATCTTCACGCCCGCGGAGCTGTTGGGCAGATCCACGCCGGCAGGTGGGCCTGCCAGGGCCGCTTGACGGCTGGTTTGCGAAACCGCGACGGGGGTGCGCCGGACACGTTCCTCGCGCAGCGTTGCGGAGGCCAGGACGGCAGGATCTGCCGGGAGCGGGCTCAATTCGCGCGTGCCAAGGACCTCATTGCGACCGGTGATGGGCATCATCTCCCATCGGTACCGGTGGGGTCGGGTGACGTCTGCTTTGGGGTCCGCGATCCGGTACCGTCCCCCCGAGAACGAATCGAGGGCCACGATCGGTTGCTCGTTTATCAATGTCCAGCCGTCGGCTTCCTGGCGATAAACGCGATAGCTTACCGCTCCCAGTTCGAGGGTCGTTTCCCATTCTACGACGGCTTGGCGGTCCACGGCGTAGAGCCGCGTCTCGCCGAGTTGCGCCCGGCGAACTTGCGGGGGCGCTGTGGGCACGTTGGATTCCGCGGCTCTTTCGGCCGGCTGGCCGAGAGACAAACCGGAGGGTAAGGCGGTCGCCACTACCACGACCAGGCGGGAGATCCCACGACGGAATGAACACCTAAAGGAGGCGGCGACGCCCGGGCGCGGCCGCTTCGCGAGTATCGACATATCGGATCTTGGTTTGTTTGAGCCGTGTTGGAAGCCAGGAACCAGTAACCACGGGAAAACTGGTTGGGATTATCCGGCGCGTCAAGCCGCGCGAGCAGGAGGCCAGGAACGGCGGCCTTTGGTCGGAGCGGCAAAACGCGCGCTGGGCTGGCTCGCGAGTTTCAGCGGCGAGCGCCCCCCGGTCTGATCGCTGGACCCCCGCTATTTCTCCGACCGCGTCAGCCTGTCGACAAACTCCCGTCCCCGCTCCCCCATGATCTGAACGGCTTCCTGTTCCAGCTCGGACTGGATGATGGCTTTCAGGGCACGTTCTCGCTCCTCCGCGCTCCCTTCGAGCGTTTGGCGCCGCGCTTCAATCCGCGCTTCGAGGGTTTTCTCGAGCTCCTGGATGCGGTCGAAGAACCTTCCCGCATCCTCGGCGGCGACACCCACTTCGGCCGCCGCCTCGGTCATCATGGCGCGGGCTTCGGCCTGGGCGCGTTGTCGCTCACGCTCTCGCTGTTCAGCCGCTTCCCTCTCCGCCTGGACGGCGCGTTCGGACACGCGTTCTTCCCCCAGCAGTCCGGCGAGCCGTCGATCGAATTCCGCCTGACGCTCCGCTTCCTTCCGCGCCCGAGCCTCGTCCAACGGCTCCCCGCCAAACCGTGTAAGAGCGTCATTCCCGGCGTTCGGATCCATCTCCAGCTCGGCAGCAAGACGCACGATGGCCTGAAATTCCGCCTCGGATTTGGCCGCCGGCAACCGCTGGCGAACATACCGTGCCGCGGTCGATTCGCGGAACAGGTACGCTTCCGCCTCGGCGGGAGAGAGCAGCGCCGCGATTTCGGCCTGGTGCGCGCGCCGCAGGCTCACAAGCCGCTCCGCACCTTCCGGGTCGAGCAGGCCCAACATGGCATCCTGTTCAAGCGCGTCGATTTCCCGTCGGTACCTGGTCTCCAACTCGCGGACCTCCCGTCGCTTCCCGATCGGGAGAAAGTCCGGCTCCGGCTCGGCCCAGCCGACGAGGGACATGCGATACGAGTTGAAGTTCTCGCCCAGGAGTTCTTCCAGTTCGGCGAGCATGGTGTCACGCAACTCGTTGCGGCGGGCGTTTCGCTCGCGCCAGTCCCGGTGCTCCCGGTTCCTCGTGTAATCCCACTCGCGCACGTTTTGGGCCTCCTCGGTTAACAGTTGCGCCCGATGGCGGCGACAGGTACGGAACACAACGAGGTCGCGGATCGTCCGTTCGGGGCAGCCGATCGCCCGGAGCGCCGCGATCAGTTCACGAGGGTCCTGGCTTTCGAGGCGCGACCACGGGGTGGAACCAGGCTCGTTGGTCGCGACGATCGGTGGAATGCTCCTGCCGGACACGGAAAAGGGGGTGCCGCTCGTCGCCCGAAGCGGACGCGGAACCGGAGCCTCACCACGTCCCGCGAGGCGCACCGCCGCCAGGATCACCAGGACGAGGTTCAGTCCCAGGCTCAGGCACAGCCAGCGAGTCATGGTCCGTCCCCTCCGGTCTCGCCGCGGAGTACCACGTTGAGGTCCCGACGGAGGAGCCGCGACCCGCTCTCGCCCAGGATGGTTCGGAGCCGCGCGTCGGCCTGTTGACGAAGCGCTTCGATGTTCGTTCGGCGCTCCGCCAGGGTGAGACCGGGATCCGCGGCCTGCGCCCGAGCGGTTTGTCGGATTTCGCGGGTGATTTCCCATGCCTGGTCCGCCACCTCTCCGGGCAGTCCCAGAGCGTCGGTCGACCTTCGCGCTTGTTGGTAGTGAATGTCCGTCACCCGTTCGAATTCCTGGGCGCGTGATTCGCCGAAGAGTTCCCGAATCTGTGCTGTGGCCGCGCCACGATCGAGGAGGTTACCTGCACCCGCGTTGTCACCATCCTGCCGGCGAAGATCCAGGATTCGCCCGAACTCCTCCGGGGTGCACGCGAAGTACTGCAGTTCCACCCGGAGCGCCTGGGCGCGGGGTGACGCCCGAAGCCGGTACTCCTCGAGTTCGGTGGGTGACAGGACCTTCGCGAGGAGGGCCAACTTCTCGTCGAACAGCCGGTCGGCCGCGGAAGCCGAGTGACCACCCCGCTGCTGAAGTCGTTGCTCGCGCTGTGCGAGATCCGAACTTCCGAGAGCATCGAGCGCGGCGAGCCGTTGGGACTCGGGCAGGAAGAGCAGATCCTCCTCAGCGCCGCGGAGTTGGAAGAAGAGCAGATCGATTCCTTGCTGGAGCGAGAAGCCGCCCCCCAGCAGCTCGCGCATCACTCCAGCCTGTTCGCGCTCAAGGCCCTGCAGCGCCTTGATCTGTTCGGGGGTAGGGCCCTTTTGAACGCCCGGTCTCCAGTAGGGCTCCGGCTGCCGGGCCCAGATGGCTTGGGCGCGGGGAGCGTAAAGCGCGGCGAGATCCGCGGTGATGAGATCCCTGATCGTCGATTCCGGACAGCCCACCGCGCGCAGGTTGGCGATGTACTCGCGATAATCGTCGGATTCGATCTGGCTCCAATGGAAGGGGAGCGATGATGAGGTTTCGCTCGAAGCCGAAGACGGAGCCTGCTGCGGATCTTCCAGCCCGGCGCTCCGGTCGGGCCGGCTCTCGGCCAACGCCGAGTTCGCTGCGGCGCGGGGTGCGGCGTGCCGGAGAACCCCCGGACCCGGCAGGGCGAGCCAGGCGGCGAGGGCGATATTCCCCAGCAGGGACGCGCCCAATACCCACCACTGCCCGTGCCATGGCCGGTTCACGCGAATTGGACCGTGGCATGCGGATCCCCTCACGGCAAACAGGATCTCCCGTGGCTTTTCAGTTGTGTTGGGCTTGTGCTCCTTGGTGAGATGGTCCGAGTCGATTCATGACAGCACCGGCGAAACAGGGCGGAACGGTCTTGGACGGGATCCGCGAGGAACTGCCCGGAGTCTGGCGTTCCATTCCGGACCGGGGGCTGTTCTTTGGGTTGCTCGGCGCCTGGATGCTGCTCTTCCACGTCGCCGGGAACTCGACCTTCGGCTACATCGACACGCCTTCCCTGTTTGGATGGCTGAACGCGTCGTACAACACCCCCGGTTCGGAGGACGCGCATGGCAACTTGATTCCGGTGGTGGTCCTGGTGCTGCTGTGGATGAAGCGGCAACGGATCGCCGCGATTCCCGCGACCACCTGGTGGCCGGCTCTGTTTGGGCTGGCGGCGGCGGTGGTCCTGCACGTCGGGGGCTACGTCGTCCAGCAGCCCAAGGTTTCCGTGCTGGCGTTCTTCCTGGGAGTGTACTCGTTGATCGCCGCGATCTGGGGCTGGCGGCTCGCGCGCGAAATCAGCTTCCCGTTCGTGCTCTTCATTTTTTCGGTTCCCTTGACGGGACACGTGGACGTGCTGACGGTGCCTCTGCGGCGGTTTTCGACCGACGTCACCGTCTTCATCACCAGGCACCTCCTGGGAATCCCCATCATCCAGGAAGGCGTTCAGCTCCTGGATCCCAAGGGGCAGTACCAATACGAGGTTGCGGCAGCGTGCAGCGGCATCAACAGCCTGATCACCCTGATCGTGCTCACCTCGATCTACGGTTTCGTGAACTTCAAGACGCCGTGGAAGCGTGTGCTGATCTTCTCGATGGCGCTGCCCCTCGCGGTGGCGGGCAACGTGCTGCGCCTGGTGACCATCATTGTGGCGGCCGAGGGATTCGGGCGGGCGGCGGGCGAGGTGGTGCACGAGTGGTTCGGGTTCGTCACCTTCGGGCTCTCCTTGGCCGCGCTGCTGGGCGTGGGCCATTGGTTGCGGGAGCCACCCCCCGCGCGGTTGGAAACCCTCACTCCCAAGCCGGCATGACACGGCTCAAAATCGTGGTGGCGGTTGTGGCACTCCTCTTGATGGGAAGCGGAGCCGCCATGCTGCTGCACCTGCGCAGCATCCAGCGGCTCGGCGAGCCGGGGGTTGTCACGACGCCACGTACCAACGATCTGCGTGTCGAGATCGTCCTGCCGGAGCGCGTTTTGGATTACACTTCACGCGCGATCGAGCCGTCCGAGGTGGAAATTGCCACGTTGCCCAAGGATACCAGCTTCGCGCGGCGCCTTTATCGGGCACCGGATGGCTTCGAGATCCTGTTGGGAGTGGTGCTGATGGGTACCGACCGGACCAGCATTCACAAGCCGGAGTACTGCTTGACCTCCCAGGGTTGGCAGATCGTCGGGCGCGAGACCGCGGCGGTGACGATGGAGCCGCCGCTGGCCTACGAGCTGCCGGTGCGGCGGTTTACGACGCGCCGGTTGGCCCAGTTAAGCGACGGCAGGCAGGCGATGTGGGGTGGCACCTACATCTTTTGGTTCGTGGCGGAGAACCACCTCACCTCGAGTCACTGGGAACGGGTCGGTTTGATCAGTTGGGATTTGCTGCGCACGGGGGTCCTGCCCCGGTGGGCGTACGTGAGCGTGTTTGTGGTGAGTCCTCCGGGCCAGGAATCGGCCGCCGTGAGTCGCGCCGAGCGCTTCATTCAGGCGGCGGTTCCGACGTTCCAGCGGACCACGCTGCCAGCGAGCCAGCAAAGGTAGGGCGGGCACTCCGCTGCCCATCGTTCCGGCGCGGATAGGACTGCGCGCCCTCGCCTGGAGCGACCGGTTCACGGCCCTGAGCATGTCCGTGAGGAACAGGTCGCTTCCCAGGCGCCCCACGCGTCGCGGGACTGGACAACCCGGCTGGACCGGCAGGCTCGAAAGCCGCCCCTCATGGAAGTCGGTGGCGGGTTCCAGGTTGCATCGCTTTCGGAGTTGCGATGCGGGGCGCAAGGTTGACACTATGCGGCGCGTCTTCGCGCGGAAGCGCAATCGGACATGCTGCGTCAACATCGAGAAATCCGTCAGCGGATCCAGATGGTGGTGGACGCCGGGTTGTTCTTCCTGAGCTACTACCTGGCGCACACAGTTCGAACCTATTGGCAGTTCGAGATCTTCGGAGGAGCCCGCGAAATCCGGCCTTTCGCCGACTACCAGCTGCTGGGCCTGCTGCTGCTTCCCTTGGGGCCCATCGCGCTCCGGCTGAGCGGATTCTACCACCGCCCGTGGATCGCGGAACGGTATCAGACCATCTGGTCCCTCTTCCAGGCTTGCGCGGGCCTCGTCGTCGCGCTTGTGCTCCTTCTCTGGCTCATTCGAGGCACGCAGGACATCGCGCGATCGGTGTTGTTCTTTTTCGGGCTCATCAGTTTTGTCCTGCTTCTCCTGAAGGAGGAACTGCTGACCTGGTGGCGCAAGGGGAGCGCGTCCAACGGCCGGGCCAAACCGCGGATCATTCTCGTGGGTCCGCCCGACGAGACGGCAGCCCTGCTCCGACAACTCCAGGCGGAGGCGGCAAGCGATTTTGAGGTGGCGGCCCGCCTCGACCTGAACACCGCCCCGGTGGACCGGTTGGTTGAACTGATGCATGAGCACTCTCCGAACGGAGTGCTTCTGGCGGCGCAACACACGCTGTTCGGTCAAATCGAGCAGGCCATCACGGTCTGCGAGCGGGAGGGCGTCGAAGTCTGGCTGCTCGCTGACTTCTTCAAACCCCAGATTTCGAAAACCTCGATCGCCTTGTTCCTCGGACGGCCGGTCCTGGTCTTTCGGTCGGCCCCGGCGACCGTGTGGCCCCTGCTGGTCAAGCAAGCGCTCGACTCGGTCGGGGCACTGGTCCTGCTGATCCTGCTCTCGCCGGTGATGCTCGCCGTCGCTTTGGGAACCCGCCTGACTTCCGGAGGCCCCGTGCTGTTCCGGCAGCAGCGTAGCGGCTTGAACGGCCGGCCATTCACCATGCTAAAGTTCCGGTCGATGGTCAGCAACGCCGAGCAATTGCGGCATGAACTCGAGGCCCTCAACGAGATGACGGGCCCGGTCTTCAAGGTTACCCAAGACCCGCGGATCACGCCGTTCGGGCGGTTCCTGCGCAAGTACAGCCTGGATGAGCTCCCCCAGCTCTGGAACGTCCTCACCGGGGACATGAGCCTGGTAGGGCCTCGGCCACTGCCCGTGCATGAGGTGCAGCGCTTCGATGATCCGGCCCATCGTCGGCGGCTCAGCGTCAAGCCGGGGTTGACCTGTCTCTGGCAGATCTCGGGACGCAATCACGTGCGGGAATTTCAGGAATGGGTCAAGCTGGACCTGCAATATATTGACAACTGGTCGCTTTGGCTCGACTTGAGTATCCTCCTCCGGACCGTTCCTGTGGTGATTGCAGGCACGGGTGCGAAATGACCTCGAGGAAGAAGAGCGGTCCAAACGGCATGAGAACGAGCAGGCGCCCAAGCCCTTCGCGAGCTGCTGCTGCGCGCCAGCGCAGGGCTCGCCCCCCCGTGTCGGTGGTTACCGGGGGCGCCGGCTTTCTCGGCTCCCACCTGGTGGACCTTCTCCTGGCGCGGGGCCACCGCGTGATCGCCATGGACAACATGGTGACCGGGAACGCGGACAACCTCGCGCACCTGGCGGGCAACCCGGCGTTCCGGCTGATCTCCCAGGACGTCACGGAGTTCCTCTTTCTGGAAAGGCCGGTGGACTTCGTCTGGCACTTCGCTTCACCGGCAAGTCCGGTGGACTACCTGGAACTGCCCATTCAAACGTTGAAGGTCGGTTCCCTCGGAACGCACAAGGCCCTGGGCCTGGCCAAACACCACGGCGCCCGGTTTCTGCTGGCCTCGACCTCGGAGGTCTATGGGGATCCGTTGGTGCATCCGCAGCCCGAGACGTATTGGGGCAATGTCAATCCGGTGGGCCCGCGGGGGTGTTACGACGAAGCGAAGCGGTTTGCGGAGGCCCTCACGATGGCCTACCGGCAACAGCATGGGCTGGAGACCCGCATCGTCCGCATTTTCAACACCTACGGCCCCCGGATGCGTCTCCGGGACGGCCGGGTGGTGCCTTCCTTCATCTCAGCGGCGCTCGCGAATCGGCCGCTGACGGTCTTTGGCGACGGGAGCCAGACGCGCAGTTTCTGCTACTGCGCTGACCTGGTCGAGGGGGTGTGGCGCCTGATGATGAGCGATTCCCCGCTGCCGACGAACATCGGTAACCCTCAGGAGTTGACGGTGCTTGACTTTGCCAGGCAGATCATTGCAGCCACCGGATCCCGTAGCCGAATCGTGTTTCGGACCCTCCCTCAGGATGATCCGAAGCAGCGTCAGCCGGACATTTCCCGAGCACAGAAACTGCTTAAATGGGCTCCTGAAGTCTCGTTGGCGGATGGCCTCAAGAGGACCGTTGACTGGTTTCGGGAGCGGGCTGACGGCGGGGGCTGACGCGAGTGCGCAGCCACCCATTCAGGAGACTTTTGTGTTTGACCGTCGGTTTCATTTCCAGTAACCAGCAACAGAATTCTCGCCCTTGTGCCGGGCCGGGCCGCTGTTAGGTGTGTCCGGTCGGTACGGGGTGGGCAGTGGCAATGCTGAATACGTCGAAATCCTTTCTGTGCATCGACTTTGGTGCCGGCACGCTGAAGCTGGCCGAGTTTGATGCGAGTGAGGCGGGGGCGCTTCGCCTCCTCCGCTATGCCGTCAAGCCCCTGGGTCTCGCGGGGGGCCAGGATTCGGCGCGGGAGGGGCTCATACCCAGAGCTCTCCAGGAGCTCATGGCGGGGAAGACTTTCACCGCCAAGAGCTGCAACGTCTGTGCACCCGGCTTTCAGGCTTTCTCGAAGTTCATCAAGCTTCCTCCGGTTGATGCTTCCAAGGCCACTCAGATCATCCAATACGAAGCCCAGCAGAACGTTCCCTTCCCCCTCGAGGAGGTCGTCTGGGATTACCAGATCCTCGGCAACCTGCCCTCCGGCGAGTTGGAGGTCCTGCTCGTAGCTATCAAGACGACGTTGGTCGAAGGGATGTTCAAAGCCGCCGAGGGCCAGGGGCTGCGCCTGGACCTGGTGGACGTGGCGCCGGCCGCCCTGGCAAACGCCTTCCGCTACAACTATGGCGACCAGGAAGGCTGCTCGATGCTTCTGGATATCGGGGCCAAGACCAGCAATGTCCTGTTCTTCGAAAAGAGCAAGATCTACTCCCGAACGATCAACATCGGTGCGAACTCCATCACGCAGGAGTTCGCCGCCGAGTCCAAGCTGCCCTTTGCGGAAGCTGAGAAGCTCAAGATCGCCGAGGGTTTCGTGAGTCTCGGAGGCGCGTACGAGGAACCGGACAACCCGCGTCAGGCGGCGATTTCAAAGATCGCCAGGCAGGTGATGACGCGCCTGCACATCCAGGTCAACCAGACCATCCAATTCTACCGGAGCCAGCAGGGCGGCTCGGCCCCGCAGCGCGTCTTTCTCGCCGGCGGCGCCTCCATCATGGCCTACACGGCCCAGTTTTTTGCGGAAAAGCTCAATGTTCCCGTCGACTTCTTCAACCCGTTCCGCAACGTCGAGATCGATCCGTCGATCAACATCGAGGAGCTGGCGAAGGTCGCCCACGCGTTCGGCGAGGTCGTAGGGCTCGGATTGCGCAATCCCACGCGCTGTCCGGTGGAACTGAATCTCATTCCCAAGGCGATCCTCAAGCGGCAGCAACTCAACCAGAAACGGCCGTATTTCGTGGCTGCCGCGATCAGCCTCATTCTCTCCGTCTTTGCGATCGGGTTCTTCTTTGACCGGGTGGCGCACGCCAAGGAGCAGGAATACAAGGAACGCGAACCCAAAGTGACGGTGCTGGACCAGAAATCCCAGCAGTTCAAAGCGGCTCGGAGCGCCCGCGACGAGATCCAGAAGACGGTCGACCAGTACACCGAGTGGCTCGACACCCGTTTCGCCTGGGCTGACCTCCTGACCTCGCTCAGGGATGCGCTGGTGGAGACAGAACGGGGCCGGTCTCAACCCAACATGAGGACGGCGGTCTGGATTGAGCGGATGGCGTGCGACAATCTCCAGGCGCTTCCCGAGGAAGAACAGCAGCAGGAGTCTTCCCCCCGCCCCATGATGGACATCCGCATGATGATGCGATACGGCTTGTTGCCCAAAGGATTCAAACTGGTGCAGAGCGAGGACGGGTCGGGAGATCCCAACGCTGCCGCTGCCGCCGATCCCAACGCGGTTCCCTCCGAAGACCCTTCCGCGGCCCCGGCCCCAGGACCCCAAGCGCCGAACACGAACGAGGTCTCCTCGATCAAACTGACCTGTCGGGCCATCAGTTGGAGCCGTATCAGCCCCAGCGCCGACACCCAGCTCACCCTCGATCTGCGTGACGCCCTGCTCCGGAACCCGATGTTCCTGTCCGGAACCAACGGCACCCGGCTCGATGGGACGATGCGGCCAGACGAAGGAACCAACACGTTCCGGTTTGACGTCCTGCTCAAACTGGCCAAGCCCATCAAGCTGTAAGTGCCCCTATGGACTGGATCAAAAAGAACCTCGTGCTGGTCATCAGCGGGGTCGTTGCCTTGGGCCTGCTCGGCGTCGCCGGCTATTTCCTCTACAGCAAGTACAGTCTGTCCCAAGGGGAAAGCGCCCGCCTGGAAGAGCAGGAGACAAAGCTGAACTCCCTGATCAACCAGAAGCCCAATCCCGGCAACAAGAAGGTCGACAACATCGCCGCCGCCAAGGAACAGACGCAGGCGCTGACCGAGTTCGCCAACAAGGCCCGGGAGTTGTTCGTCAACGTTCCTTACCCCACCAATCTGGACGGCGGTTCCTTCAAGCTGCTGCTCGACAATTCCATTGATGAACTGCAGCGGGAAGCGCGGGCTTCCGGGACGAAGATTCCCGAGAACTACGCCTTCACCTTCTCGGCCCAGAAGCCGCTCGTGGCCATCAAGGCCAGCACGATCAAGCCGCTTTCCAGAACGCTCATGGAAATCAAGTCGATCATGGGCATCCTGCTGGACTCCAAAATCCTCGAGCTGGATCGGATCCGGCGAGTCGCGGTCCCCGACGAGGATGGCGGGGCGGGGATGATGATGGGAGGTCCGTCCGATTACTGGACGAGGAAGCCCACCACCAACAACCTCGCCGTGGTCATGCCGTACGAATTTACGTTCCGTTGCTTCAGCGGTGAGCTGCAAAGCGTCCTCGAAGGACTCGCGAGCAGTCCGCACAGCTTCCTGGTCAAGAACCTGACCGTCGATACCGGCGAGACCAACACGGTGGACATGTTTGATGCGGGAGGTGGCGGCGAAGGCGAATCGCAGATGCCGCGGATGAGCCCGCAAATGATGATGATGATGCGGTATGGCCTGCGACCGGGGATGCGCTACATGCAGCCGCCGCCAACCGAGGGCGACCCGTCGATGAGCCAGGTCGACAGCTCGAAAATCGTAAGTGAGAAGCCTTTCCGGGTGACGGCCTGGGTTGATGTCGTCCGGATGCTCGGCTCCGAAGATGCACCGGCCGCCGGGGCCTCGCGGGCACGACGCGGGGCTGGACCGCCTGGCGGTGAAGGCGCCGATGCGGCGGCGCAAGGAGACCCCAATGCCGCTGCCGCAACTCCCGGAACGAACTGACGCATGGACCTGCTGAAGAATCACTATGAGAAGGTCATTTTGGGTGTGGTCCTTCTCCTCCTGGCCGTGGTTGCGGGTTACCTGCCGTTCGAGGTTTCCAACGTGCGAAACCGGCTCACGCAGAACACCCAGGGCTACGAGCGTGCGAAGGTCGAGCCCATCCCCGAGCTGAACCTCAGCACCAATCAAGCGGTCGCAGCCAGGGCGGCCCGTCAGGTCAGCTTCCAGTTCGGGCGGGGCGAGCACGGCCTTTTCACGCCGTCAGGCACGTGGCGCAAGGGCCCGGGAGGCATCCCGGTGCCGCCTCCTCCCACGGGCGTGGCCGGTCTGGTGGTGACCAACATCTCGCCGCTGGTGTTGGAGATCAAGTATCAGGGTATCTCTCAGGGAGGAGGAAGCACGGCACGTTACCGGTTTTTCGTGAAGGATGAATCCGCGACCAACCGGGCGACGGTCAAGGGGCGGATCGTGATTCAGGGACCGGGGATGAAGTCGGACGTCCTTACAATCAAGGAACAGGTCGGTCCGGCCGAGGATCCCGAGCGTTTCACGCTGGACCTCGCCAGCCTGCGCAAGGCCGTCACGGTGACCAAGGCCAACGCACACACCGAAGTGGTCGGGTACGCGGCAGACCTCTGGCACCCGGCCGAAGGGCGCGTTTACCGCGATCAGAAGCAGGGCGGGAAGCTCGTTATCGGCGGCACGACTTACAATATCGTTGCTGTCAGTGAAGCCGAAGTTACAATTGAGGACGACAAGACCAAGCGCCGCACCGTCGTGCCGTTCAAGTCCGCCCCGTAATCTGCATTGCTTTATGTCCCCCGTTTCGAGAAAACCAAGCCCCATGATTCGCCTCGCTCTGACCTCCCTCGCCGCGACGGTCATGACTCTTGTCACCCCTCTGGCTGCGCAAGCCCAGGCGACCGCCCCGGCGACGGCGTCGCAACTGGCTGCGGAGGAGGCGGTGCGGCGGCAGGAAATGACGATCACGCTTCGGAAGAGCCTCGCGGACGCCCAGACCGCCCTGACCAAGGGTGATCTGCCGACGGCCGCCCGCATGTACGAGGAGGCGTGGGGGTTGGTTCAGCGGATTGGCGACGCCTCGATCGAAAAGGAACGTCAGACGACCATCGCCGGCTTTTCCCAGACATACTTGAGCCTCGCCCGCAAGTCCTTCGCGAGCGCTGACTACGAGGAAGCCAATCGGCAAGTGTCCCGCGTGCTGCGCGTCGACCCGCGGAATGCCGAAGCGCAGGCGTTGAAGGTGAGAGTCGACGCCGCCCTCAAGGAGATCGAAGGGCGCACCCCGAGCAAGGAAGTCACGGCCCTGCTTCCCGAAGCGGCCAAGATCAGGACCGACGCCGCCACGCTGGTGCAGGACGGTCGACTCCTGTACGAGATGGGCAAGCTCGATGAGGCCGAGGAACGGCTCCGCAGGGCGGCGCAGATGGACCCCACCAATCAGGCGGCCGGCTTCTATCTGACCCTGGTCCAGGAGGCTCGCTACAAGCAGGAGGCGGTCAAACGTGAGCTCATGGCCCGCAACAAGATGGTCGAGGTTGAGGAGGCGTGGAACCCGCCCGTGGCCCGGGAGAAGTTACCTGACGGCAATCCCTTCGCCCGCACGAACACGGTTCACACCGGCCCCTTGCGCCGGATCATCTTCGACAAGCTCAACAGGATTCGCATTGACAAGGTGGAATTCCCCAGCCTCCCGCTGAGCGAAGTCGTGAACTTCCTCGACGAGGAAACCCGGTTACGGGACCCCGACAAACGGGGACTCAACTACATCATCGCTCCCAACGTGGACGAGCAGGGACCCTCCACCGGCTTGCCGGGAACGACGGGGCTTCCCGCCTTCGACCCGGTCACAGGGCAACCTTTGAGCACCGCACCTCAGCAGGAGCAGTTCGAGCTCGCGGATGTGCTGGTGAAGATCGAACCGCCGTTGCGCGATGTGCGTTTGGTGGACGTTCTTGACGCGATCGTCAAGGTCGCCGACCACCAGATCAAATACTCGGTCGAGGAGTACGCGATTGTCTTCTCGAAGAAGACCCCCGAACCCCAACAGCTCTTCACCCGGACGTTCCGGGTCAATCCGAACACGTTCGTCCAAGGGCTTGAGGGTGTTTACGCAATCGATTACTCGAGCGTGCTCGGTGGCAGTGGCATTGGTGGCGGCGGCACCGGCGGCGGCGGCATCGGCGGGGGCGGCCTTGGTGGCGGTGGTGGCGGTTTCGGCGGCGGTGGTGGCGGTGGTTTCGGGGGTGGTGGTGGCGGGTTTGGAGGCGGTGGCGGTGGTGGCGGCCTCGCCATTGCGCGGGTGACCGTCGGCGGCGGTGGTGGCGGTGGGTTTGGCGGAGGCGGCGGTGGTTTCGGTGGTGGCGGCTTTGGCGGCGGCGGTGGTGGGTTTGGTGGCGGCGGCGGCGGCTTCGGCGGCGGCGGTGGTGGGTTTGGTGGCGGCGGCCAGGGTGGCTTCGGCGGCGGTGGTGGCCTGGGCAGTGGTGGCAGCCCCACCGGTGTTGCTGGCTCGACTCCGATGTCCTATGTCAACGACATGGTCCGCTCCTATTTCACGGCCGCGGGCGTTGATCTTGGCGGTGCGAACATCCTCCAGGGTGGAGGCGGGTTCACGGGTGCGGGCGGTGGCGGTGGCTTCGGCGCGACGGCGGCAGGGGGCTTCCAAAACGCTCAAGGGAAGGCGCTGTTCTTCAACGATCGCACCGGCATTCTGCTGGTGAGGGCGACCCTGCTGGACCTGGACATTATCGAGCAGGCGATCCAGACCCTGAACTTCACGCCCGACCAGGTCACCATCGAGGTCAAGTTCGTGGAAATCGGTCAGGACGACGCCAAGGCGCTCGGCTTTGACTGGTACCTCGGCAATGTGAACGCGGCCAATGGCAACCTCGGCATCTCGGGCGGCACGGCTCCGTCGTATGCCGGGGCGTCCTCGGCGGCGAACCCCTACGGGGTGTTCCCGGGGAATTTCGGCGTCCCTAGCGTGGGCGCGAGCCCGACGACGGACCAGCTCCTCACCGGCGGACTTCGGAGCAGTGACATTGGCGGAACGGCCATTCCGAGCCTCGCGACGGTGACGGGCATCATGACCGATCCGCAGTTCCGGGTGGTTATCCGGGCGCTCGAACAGCGAGGCGGCGTCGACGTTCTGTCGGCTCCGAAGGTCACGACGGTGAGCGGTCGTCAGGCGCAAATTCAGATCATCGATCTTCAGACGGTGGTCACGTTCAACCAGGCCGGTGGCATCAACGGAGGCACGACCACGGGCGTTGGCGGAACCACGGGTGGAACCACGGGCGTCGGTGTGATCCAGTAAGACTAGGCTGTTGATTTCGCAAAGCACTGCAAGACTATGAACGTGCGATTCTCACTCGTTGCCGCGTGTGCAGCGCTGGCCCTCCTCGCCACGCAAAGCCTGGCGCAGGTCGTAAACCAGGCCGCGGCCACGCCCGTCATTCAGCCGACCACGGCCCCGGTGCCCATCGGCCCGACCCTCGACGTCATTCCGCATGTCTCGGCGGACGGCTACACGATCCAGTTGAACCTCCTCCCCACCGTCACGGAGTTCCTCGGGTACGATGACCCGGGACAATTCCGAGCCGTCGTAGGCACGCTTGCGGCGCCCGTCCCGTTGCCCAAGTTCAGGATCCGTCAGGTCGTCACCAGTTCCATCGTTTGGGACGGCCAGACCGTCGTGTTGGGCGGCTTGATTTCGGAAGCCGTGGCCAAACGGAAGGACAAAGTCCCCGTCCTCGGCGACCTTCCGCTGGTGGGACGACTGTTCCGCAGCGAGGGCAAGTCCAGTTCCAAAAAAAATCTGGTGATCTTTGTGACCCCGACGATCGTGGACCCCGCCGGCAACCGGGTCCATGATGAAGACAGCCTGCCCTACGACCCCAACAGACTGCCGGCTCAATCGCCGAATTTTGTTCCGCCCAATTGATGAGCGCCTTGGCTTCGGGTCGTTCAAGGGGCGTCAGGCGGGAGGCGGTGGGCGCGTGGGGGGCGACGGCTCGCACGACAGGGTTCGGCTGGTGTCAGGAGATCTGGTGAAAGAGTTTGCGTCAATGTGCGGTAACCAACATTCCGACAGGTGTCGGCCTTCCAGGAGGCTCGACGTGAACCGGTCCACCACCTCACGACGGGCGGGCGTCTTGGGCTTGGTTGCCGGCTTTTGCCCCGCGTTCGTGTTGGCGGGAGTCGCCATCATCCCGGAGGGTTCCGAGTACGCGGTCAGTCGCCAGCTTTTGGGAGACCAGTCCCGTCCGGCGGTGAGCATCACGGCGGAAGGCGGCTATGCCGTCTGGCAGGACAATGCTGTCGACGGGCAGGGTTTGGGGATCATGGCCGCCCGCCTGAACGCGTCTTTGTCCCCGATTCCGAACCGCATGTTCCGTGTCAACCAGCAGCCTGCTGGCGACCAGGAGCGTCCGAGCGTGCAGGTGCTGAGCGGGGACGCAGCCGTGTTCATCTGGCAGGGTGGCAAGTTGGGCGACCAAGACATTTGGGCCAGGTTCCTGGGGCCGCAGGGGACGTTCGTGACGGACGATCTGCGAGTGAACAGTTTCACGACGGGCCAGCAAAGCGACGCTGCGGTCGCCCTCCTCAAGAACGGATCGCTCGCGGTGGTTTGGAGCAGCCAGGGCCAGGACGGTGACATGCAGGGCGTTTACGGCCAGTTGCTCAACGCGCAGGGTGAGAAAGTCGGTGCGGAGTTCCGCGTGAACCAATTTGTAGCGTATAACCAACGGACGCCGGCGATCGCCGCGCTCGAAGACGGTCGCTTCGTGGTGTCCTGGGTGTCCGAGCAGCAGCGCTTCGAAAACAGTGTGGACGTGTACGGGAGGTTCTTTGCGGCGGATGGAAGCCCTGACGGGGCTGAGTTCGTCTTGAACGCCACCGCCAACCTCTGCGCCAATCCCGCGGTCGCGCCGGGTTGGGGCGGCGGTTTCCTGGCGGTTTGGAGCGAGCGCGCCGTGGCGAACCTGACGAACATGTGGGATGTCGTGGCTGCGAAGTTCGACGCCGTGGGCCAGTCCGCCCCCTCCCAGCCCCGGGTTAACGTCTACGAGCCTCACAACCAGTTCTCCCCGCGCATCGCCTCTCTGGGTCAGACGCGGCTGGTGGTGTGGAACAGCTCGTGGCAGGACGGTTCCCGCGACGGCATCTACGGCCGGATCATCACCGAAGAGGGTGGGGCGGGTGACGAGTTGCGCGTCAACACGACCACGGTCAGTCAGCAGTTGGAGCCTGTGGTGGCGGCGGACGGAGCCGGTCGTTTCCTGGTGCTTTGGTCGGGGTTTGTGGGCGGCTCGGCCAGCTTCGAGATCATGGGGCAGCGCTACTCCGGCGAGCAGGCGTTGGCGGCGCCGGCCGCGCCGATGGTTTCCGCGCTCGATTCCTATTCACTCATGGTCAGTTGGGCGCCGCTGGCCGGTTATCCGGATCTCGCGGGCTACCGGCTGTATGTGGATGGGGCAAGCACGCCGCTGTTGAAGGACGTGCCCTATCACGTGCTCACCGATCTGGATCCCTCTTCGACTCACACGGCCCAAGTGGCTTATGTGCTGGCGGACGGACGGGTTTCGCCCGCCTCGCCGTCCGGGACGGGAACCACCTGGGGACGGGATCGGAACCACGATGGGATTGCTGACGACTGGCAGACGGGTTACTGGGGCATCGACTCGAAGGCATGGCCGGCGCCCTCGGCCGACGGTGACGGCGACGGTGCCTCGACCCTGGCCGAGTTCCTCGCTGGCACGGATCCGATCCGGGCGGACAGCGTGCTGCGCGCGACGATCCAGAGCACCCCGGTGGGTCTCCTCGTGCAGTGGAACGCCGTCCCCGGTTCCGTGTACCAGCTGCAGATCTCTGACGATCTCAAGCTTTGGTCTGAGGCGGCCGGATTGGCCTTCGCTGCGGGAGACCAAGCCTCTTCGGTCGTCGCCCCTGGGGCTTCCACTTCCTACTATCGTGTCATCCGCGTCCGGTAAGCCTATGCGTGCTGTGTTATTCCGTTGGGTTGCGCTCGTTCTGCTGGCGACGACCGTGCCGTCAGGGCGGGCCTTCTCGCTGCTCGGGACTTTTGATACCTGGCAGACGACCGACATCGGCTACCAACTCGGTGCCGACCTGGGTGGCCCGATGAATCTGGGGGAGGAGTATCGGCTCAACCTGCCGATGATCACCTACGGTTTCGACGAGTCGTTTTTGAACTACTTCGGAGCGCGGGGTGTGGAAGAGGCGGAAAAGGCGATGGCGCTGTTGAACGCGCTGCCGGCCTTCTCGGAGATGAGCGAAGATCTATCGGAATTCCCGCTCGACACCCGGCGCTTCAACCACCGGGCCACGGCGCTTTATCTTTACGACCTCCGGAGCTTCATCCTGGGGACGATGATGGAAGTTTTGGGCCTGGCCCCGGCCGAGCGCTATGTCTGGACGATCCGCTCCCGGGTCGTCATCGGCAACACCCCGTATTACTCGGTGTTCAAGCGCAACTTTGACCCGCTCACGTTCGAGCCGAGCTCGTACGTGAACAATGTCTTGTACACCTATTTCATCCTCCAAACCTACACCACGCCGACTTACGAGGCGGTCGAGTTCGATGTCGACCCCAGTATTCCGAGTGTCACGTCGGTCTCGGCGGCGGGAATCAAGGGCGGGACGGTGGGCGCCTCCGGTTATACGGTGAGTTTTCAGCCCGGCCTTTTCTACACGGGCCTGACCCGGGATGACGTTGGCGGGTTGCGCTACCTGTACCGCCGGGAGAACTACAATGTCGAATCCCTGCTGACGAACGTGGTGGCCGCCCCCCAGGCCAGTGCGGAGGGCAACTACATCATCGCGCCCGGCAGTTCCGCGGGAGGTGGGAATCCGTGGGGCCAGCCCGGTGGAGGTACCAACGTGGTCACCAACACGCCGCCGTTCAACGTGGGGCTGCGACCGGGAGTGGACAAGATCACGTTCGTGCGTGTCGATTACGATTCCCAGGTCGGCAATTGGGTGCCGGTTACGAACCGGTTCCGGGACAGCTACATCACCAACTTCACGTTGCGCACCCAGCAACTGGAGCGCACGTTGGCCCAGCCGGACATCCTCTTCAGCGCGTACGACCTTGGGCCGACGCCCGCCGGGGACCAGTTCATCTTCGTCAACGGCATTCCGCTGGTTTCGCAGGATACATTGAACGGAACGACCACGCTGGGCGGTCCTGGCCTGATCCAGCCTCCGTTTACGATGTCGTTCTCCAAAGTCGGCCAGTACCTGCTCAACATCGGCGATGGGGGCGAGATTGACGCGTTGCCCAATTTATTCTGGGGCAGCTACGACGGCACCACGGCGGAACCGGTTGTTTATCCCTCGGGTGCCAGTATCCGTGACTTGGAACGTCTTGTGCTCTCAGGCAGGGTAGGCGATGACTCGCAGAATCCATGGCTCGCACCTCCGGGGAGCATCACGACGACGAACACGACAACGACCGGGACGGCGACGGCGGCCGGCTTCGGCGGCGGCACCACACCCTGACCCCGCGGGCACCTTGCGTAACTGGCTATGAATTTGGCGCAGAGACTACTCCTGATCTCCGGAATCTGGGCGGCCACCGCGTGGGGCGCTTCCCCGCCGCAGTCCGTTTACGTGCATCGGGGCTCAACCCCCTACATTGGCGCGAAGGACTCCTCGCAACCACTCGGGACGCGCATTCCGGTTCGCGTTGAGGGTTGGGACGTGGCCGCGCTCGTCCCTCCGATCTTCGTCAACCCGGGATCGGCATCCTTCGACGACCCGCCCCAGATCAACGCGACCGCGTTCCTGAATCTCGGCGACTTCTCCGTTTTTTCGCCGCTCCCCTACGACTTTCAGAACACGCTGTATTACACGAATCGCGGGACCATGCTGGCCGCTCCCGGCTTCCGGTTCGACTTCACGGATGATGCGGGGATCCGGCGTCCCGCGGCGCTGTTCGTCAACGACAGCGTTGGCACTGTGGCGGGCGTCGACGCCATTGCCTACCTGGGATACAACAACTTTTACTATCAGACGATGCTGGACATCCGCGCCACGAACGTGATCAACGCCGGGTATCTCGGCGTCGGGAACGAAGGCTCGATGCGCCTGGTGGGCCAGAACATCAACCTCACCCGTGGTGCCTTGGAAGTGGCGGCCATCACGGGTTCGCCTTCCGCAAATTCCTACTACGAAGTGACGGACAGCGATCCTCGTCCTGACCAGTTCGAACCGGACAACGGGATCTACGACCTTTATTGGGGCGCGGGCCAGCAGCAGATCCCCGTCCCGGGGCCGATCAATACGGCCAACATTTTGCGCTTCTTCGGGGCGGACCTTGTCGCCACGGCGCCCGCGCACATGGTCCAGCAAGGCAGCCCCACCGGGTGGATTCCGGCCCTTCCCGGAGCTCCAACCTCGTTCCAGACTGCCGTATCGGGAAGCTATTTCACGGCGTTCGGCAATACCGGCGTGGTGGCGTCGACCTTCCTGACTCTTACGAACTTTGACGGGTCCATCTCCAACCTGATCGTTCCCACGAATATCTTCCGCGGAGCGATCGTGGTCGGGGTCAACGACACGAACTTCGCGGTCCGCGCGAAGTTCGGGTTTGCCGGCCCGGCCTTGCTGGGCTTCGGCATCAACGGGGTTGAGATCGCGTCCAGTCACACCAACGTGGTCACGGGCCAGGAAGAAGTGAACCGGCTGCACTTCATCGACTACCTCGGGTCCGACACAAACACGCTGATCGTGACGAACAATGTCGTCCTGACGCCCACGGGCCGGCCCTACGATTACGAGATCTGGCGCGACTATCCGTTTTTCGAGAACCTCGGCGCCAACGGCAACACCCCGCTGTTCAATGGCTTCCTGTACAACGGCACGTTCTCGAACGTCTTCGCCACGAACCTGTACGCCGGTTATGGAGCCACCATCGACAATCTTCAGAACCGGCCCCCGGCCGTACCGGATGTGGGCGCCACCAACACCCCCGGCCGCATCGAGATCGTCGGTGACTCCGTCGATCTGACCAAGGCCCGCATTCAGGGCGTGACGACGGTGCAGGTGAAGGCGGCTCACCTCAAGAACAGCTCGGGGGCGCTGGTGGACGTGGAGAACCTGATTTACGACCTGTCGTCGACCAACGGCTTGCTCACCGTTCGCAATCTCGCGAAGGACTCAACCATCCAGGTGCGCGGGGGGGCCCGGATGTGGACCGGCATCTGGTCCAACCAGTTTGCGCTGATCCTCTCCAACTGGTTCATCGACGCCACGACCAACTACTTCAACCCGGTGACGAACCCGGTGGATATCAACCTCTATTGCTGGATTCTCAGCGCCGATGCGCTCACGCGCACGCAGCAAGTCGTGACCCATACGCTGGCCTTGAACAGCACGAACGTGGTGATTGATGACCCGCTCCTGGTGAGCGATCGCCTGGAGATCACGGCCGAAGGGCTCACGCTGAATACGAACCTCACCCTCTCAGGTGAGTTGATCGACTGGACCCACGAATACACGCCGGGGGTGCGCTATCTGACCAACAACGGTCGGATCAACATCCCCAACGTCGGCTATTTCGGAACCGATTATCCCGAGGGACAACGGCTCGAGCGGTTCGTCAACACCGGCACTTTGAATGCCCTGGCGCATGAGATCGCGGCCGTGCAATACGAGGATTCCGGCACGGTCCTGGCCCAGAACGACCTCCGGCTGAATGCGGCGACGGCCATCCTGAATGGCGCCTTCCATTCCATCGCCGGCGCGGCCCACTATTACGGACAAGACTACAAGCTCACCGACCTGCGCCTCATCGCCAGCCGGGGCTTTTTCATCAACATCACCAACAGCCTCGCCGATGGCGGGCCAGGGGCCGGCAACTCCATCGAGTTGACCGATGGCTTCCAGTTGGTGCGCAAACCGGCCCTGGGCGATCTGCTTGGCACGGAGATCCTCACGACCGCGCCGAGGTTTGTGAGCGTGGGGCATACGTGGGCGGCCGAAGACCGCGGCGCCACCTCCGCGGGTTTTCTGAACAACGTGGCGGTCGGGAAACTGACGCTCGACAGCCAGCCAGGCGGTGAACTCCGGCTCGGACCGCCGACGGATGCCCTCGGCTTTCCGCTTCCCGGACAGTACGGACTGTATGTGGATTACCTCGAGTTCGGCACCAACCGGGTCGCTGGCAACCCGAGTGTTGCGGACGATCCTGAGTCGGTCATTGTGATCGAGCCGGGCCTCACCCTTTATTTCGGCACGTCCAACCTGGGTAACGAAGAACTCGACGGGCGTTTCGAAGGGCGGTTGCGTTGGGTGCGTGATTACTCCGGCCCGGCCAGTGGGGTTGACGTGGCGTTGCGTGACGGCCGGACCATCCGCGTCAATGTCGGCCTGGTCGACAGCCAGACCATTGACTCGGACGGAGATGGCCTCGTCAACGGCTTCGATATTTTTCCCTTCGATGACGTTCTCATCACGGATTTCCGCATCGCCAGCGTGAATCCCTTCACGACCGAGCTCGCCTGGCGGGCTGCCGCGGAGACGGCCTACCAGGTTTCTTTTGCGACCAATCTCACCGCGCCGAAATGGTCCGTCTTCGCCGGCGCGACCAATTCCGCACCGACGATTCAAGTTCTGAGTGTCCGGCACACGCTCGATACGGGTGCCAACCCGCCGGGAGGCTTGGAACGGTACTATCGGGTGAGCTATGACCCGTAGTCGGAGGCGGTCAACGACAACTCTTGTGGCGCGCCGGCGCTTGTCGCGCAGCGCGCCCTTTTCTCTTTCTTAACCTAAAGCGATGAACACGACCCTTTCGAAGGCAGTATTTTTGAGTGGCGTGCTGCTCGCCGCCGCGCCGGCGTGGACGCATGTGGCTCCCGCCCAGGCGCCCCTTCCCAACCTCGACACGCGCGCCACGACCTCCGCGAACGGCGCGCGCTCGTTGATGGTCACCGTGCCCGCGCAGTTCGACTTCAGCCCGGCGCAACGGAGTGCCATTGACTCCTTGAGGAACCGGGTCCCGACACTGCAGGTTTCCCACGGCCCGTTCACCCGGTCGCCGCGGCTCGTCTCCGCCGAACGAGGTTTCCTCACGGGACCAAACGGAGTTGGGGGAGGCGTGAATCCGTCCACCCTCGCCACCTTTGCCGCGAACGATCGCCACCGGGTCGTGAGGGCGTTTCTCACGGACAACCAGGCGCTCTTCGGTCACGGCGCAGAAGCCCTCGACACCGCGACGATCAAGCGGGAGTACGTCACCGCCCATAACGGCCTGCGTACGGTCATTTGGGAGCAGCAACATGCGGGGATTCCCGTGTTCGAGGGACTGCTCACCGCTCACATTACCCGCAAAGGGGAACTGGCCCGCGTCACCAGCCACTTCCTCATGGACCCGCTACGCGCCGCGAATCGAGGAGCCGCAAACGGGTCCGCGCAGGCAACAAGCCCTCGCCTCGGTCTCGCCGAAGCCGTCGCTGTGGCCGCGCAGAACGTCGGGACTGAGCTCAGCCCAAGCTCGGTGGAGGCGATGCAAGCCGCTGCCGGAGCTGAGCTGAAAAGCCGCGTTCGTGCACCCGGGCTGAATGGGGACGTGTACGGACAACTGGTCTGGGTTCCCCTGGATCCAGACACGATGCGGTTGGCGTGGCAGGTGATCTTCGTCAGCCAAGCGCGGAAGGAGATGTTCCGCAGCCTTGTGGATGGCCAGACCGGTCAGGTGCTCGTACGTCACAATCTGACGCGATACCAGGCGGCGCCCCAGGCGATCCCGGCGACCTACAGCGTTTACACCAGCGACAGTCCCTCGCCTTTTAGTCCGGGGTGGTCCACCCCGCAGGCACAGCCGCAGCCGCCGGTGGTCCCCCGGACCACCCTCACGAATCTGGTTTCGCTGTCCGCCTCGGCCTCGCCTTCAGGTTGGGTAAGTCCCGCGGATCCGCTGACGGGGGCGTACACGACGGTCGGCAACAACGTGGATGCGCACACGGACATGGATGACGACGACGTCGCCGACCTGCCGCGGCCGACCTCGACCGACGATCCGCCGGTTTTCGATTTCCTGCTGGACCTGGGACTTCCGCCGACCCAGTACACCAACGCCTCCGTGGTGAATTTGTTCTACCTGAACAACTTCATGCACGACAAGCTGTACGACCTCGGATTCACCGAAGCGGCCGGGAATTTTCAGAACCTGAACTTCGGGCGGGGGGGCCTGGAGGGCGATGCGGTGCAGGCCGACGGCCTGGATGGCGCCGCGCTCAATGACTTTCAGCACCGCAACAACGCCAACTTCTACCCGCCGCCGGACGGCATTCCGGGCCGCATGCAGATGTACATGTTCGATGGACCGGATCCGGACCGGGACGGCTCGCTCGATTCCGAGGTGGTTTGCCATGAGTACACGCACGGCTTGACCGACCGCCTGGTGGGCGGCGGCGTTGGAATCAGTGCCCTGCAGACCGCGGGTATGGCCGAGGGATGGTCGGATTTCTACCCGCTCTGCCTGTTCAGCGAGGCTTCCGACGATCCCCGTGCGTGCTATCCCGCGGGCGGCTATGCCAGCTACCTGCTTTTCGACCTGCAGGACAACTATTACTACGGCATCCGGCGGTATCCGTACTGCACCGACATGGACAAGAATCCGCTGACGTTCAAGGACATCGATCCCACCCAGGCGGATGCTCATTTCGGCATCCCGTCCAACCCCATCTATGGGATCCCCAATTCCTACCCGGAAGAGGTCCACTTCCAGGGCGAGGTGTGGTGCACCATGCTCTGGGAAATGCGCGCCAATTTCGTCGACACCTACGGCTGGGATACCGGCAACCAGCTCGCTCTCCAGCTCGTGACCGACGCCTTGAAGCTGTGTCCCGCCAATCCGACTTTCGTCGAGGCCCGGGATGCGATTTTGGAGGCAGACGAGATTCTGACGGGCAGGGCCAACGAGTCGGACATCTGGCTCGCCTTCGCCAAACGGGGCATGGGTTACAACGCCTCCGCACCGGCGAGCAATACCACCTCGGGAGTTGTGGAGTCGTACGATTTGCCGCCGGGTGTGGGGCCGCAGCCGCCAACGGGCGTGCTCAAGCTGAGTGTGACGCCGCCTGACAGGTACAGCGTCCTGGCCGGCACCAACCTTCCCGTTTACATCCGCGTTCTTGATGGGATTGCGGTGACGAACGCCACGGTGACGGCCAAGATGAACGGCACCGTCGACGTTCCTCTCACCAACACCGGGACACCACCGGATGCGCGCCCGGGGGATTCCATCTACACCGGCAACCTGAGCGTCCCGGCCAACGCCACCAACATCACCTTGTTCATCGAGGCGTCCGCGCCGGGCAAAACGAACAGCACGCTCAACGTCAACTACTTTGTCACGCAGCCGCCGCTCAACGACTTCTTCCGGAGCCGGATCAAGCTGGAAGCTCCCGGCATCGCGCGCACTTACAACAACAGGTTTGCGACCACCGAACCCGGTGAGCCGGCCCCCGCGGGCATCTCCAACTTCGTCGCCTCGTTGTGGTGGACCTGGACGCCCACCAACGACAGCCGCACCCTCATCGATACGGCGGGCAGCGCGTTTGCCTCCACCATTGCCGTCTATACGGGCAACAGCCTCACCAACCTCAAGGCCATCAAGGCCGTGGGCTCGGTGCCGGAGCGCAAGCAATCCTACATGTTCTTCGACGCGAAGAAGGGCGAGACCTACCAGATCACCGTTGCCGGTGTGAGCGCCGCCAATGCCGGTTTGCTGCAGCTGCGAGTGGCCCCGAACGGGAGCCCGGACATCACGCCGCCCATCATCTCCGTGGCCCGGCCGGCCAGCGGTTATATCTGGACCAACAACGTCGTCGAAGTGATCGCCCAGGCGGTGGATCCGGAGCCGATGGCCACCGGCGTCGACCAGATCTCCTTCCGCGTGAGCCCGCGGCAGCTTGGCCCGGCGACGGCCGTTCCGGCACTCGCGGGGGTGAGCACGAACAGCGTCGCGCTGGTTGAGGGTCGAAATACCATCACCGTGACCGCCACCGATTTCGCCGGCAACGCCTCCTCGACGAATGTGATGATCACCTTTCGTCGCCAGGAGCCGCCGAATGACCACTTCGTCAATGCCTCGCTCTTCCAGGGCTTGGACAGCACCAACTCCGTCTCCAATGCCCGGGCGACACGTGAAAACGGTGAGCCGCGCCACGCGAGCAACGCCGGCGGCAAGTCGGTCTGGTGGCGGTTCCGTCCCCCGTCTGACGGCGTGCTCCTGCTCAGCACCGAAGGCTCGGATTTCGACACCCTGATGGGTCTTTATACCGGCGACTTTGTGAACGTCCTGACTGCGGTCGCTTCGAACGATGACGCCCTCGAAGGCTCCCAATTCAGCAAGGTCCGCCAGGCGGTGCGCTCCTCCACCACCTATTATGTGGCCGTGGACGGCTTCAACGCCGCGACGGGTGTGGTCCAGTTGGTGCATTCGTTCGTGCCCTCGACGGTCTACGCCGTCACCCTGAGCCAGACGGCGGGGGGGATGGTCGTCCCGGGCGCAGGCGTGGTGGACGTGGAAGCGAACTCCGCGATCCAGCTCCAGGCCGAACCCGACAGCGGTTTCGAGTTTGCGCAATGGGAAGGCGACCTCACCACCTCCGAGAATCCCGTGTCACTCCCGGTCAACCGCGATCTCTCGATTCGCGCGGTGTTCCGTTCCCGGTCAATGTCCGACGATTTTGAAACGGGGGACGCCGGGCGTCTGCCGTGGCTGTTCAGTGGGCAGGCTCCCTGGTACGTGGCCGCGGGTGACGCCGCCGGCGGCAATTACGCGCTGCGTTCGGGCCAGATCGGCCACAGCCAGATGAGCGTGGCCACCCTCACCGACCAATTCCGCGCCGGACTTTCGAGCTTCGCCTACCGGGTGAGCTCGGAGGCGGGCTGGGACTTCTTGGAATTCCGCGTGGACGGCCAGTTGGTGCAGAGGTGGTCGGGTGAAGTGCCCTGGAGCACGTTCGAGTTCACCATGACGGCCGGAGAACACACGCTTGAGTGGCGTTACATCAAAGACCCGGCGAACAGCCAGGGACTGGACGCCGCCTTCCTGGACAACCTCGCCCTGTCGCTGAGGATTGCGCCGGATGGGTCGCAGTCGAGCCTGGCCATCGGCCGCGCCACGTCGGGAGGCGTCGAGATCCGGTTGCACGGCCAGACGAATCAGGTCTATGTCATCCAGGCTGCGGACGCCATCGGCGGCCGTTGGCGCGGCATCCATACAAACCAGGCGTCGGGCGGTGAGATCCGGTTTGTCGATCCGGATTCCGTGACCATGCCGCAGCGGTTGTACCGGGGCGTCGGACCGTAGTTACACGAGCTCCCGAGTCGGAGCCTTTTGACGAACCCCCTGTCCCTCCGAAGCGAAGGGCAGGGGGTTCGTCCTTTTCAGCCGTCGAGCCACTCGACCGCGGGTCATCAGCTGCCGGCCTGGCGTGAGGGAAACCTTCCGTTCCGCTTGGACCTGCTCCGGAGCCATGCAGCGTTCAGGAGCGCGGGCTTCAGCCCACAGGGACGTCCCTGCGCCGGCGAGGCTTCCTGCGGACTGAAGTCCGCGCTCCGGGAGAGCCCCCTTGGCCTGTCGACGATGCGCCGTGACGAGGTACCCCAAAGCACCGGTAAACCGGACGCACTCCAAACGTTCCGCGTCGCTCCAAGGCGCGGCCGAAATCGCGAAGCGTCTGGAGTGCGGGGATTCATCCCCGCTTTTCGGATGACCATCAACCGGTCCTTCCAAGGTAGCGCGCGCAGTCCTTTGCGCGCCGGATCGGTGGGCAGCGGAGTGCCTGCCCCACCTGGTGGCGCTTCACGCAGAGGGGACTTTCTTGACTGCCGAACCGGGGCTGGCCATTGCTTTCGCGCATGAAACTGCTGGGACTCACCGGAGGCGTGGGGATGGGGAAATCCGTGGCCGCCGGATACCTGGGCGGTTTCGGGCTTCCTGTCATCGATACCGATGTGGTGGCGCGACAACTGGTCGAGCCCGGCCAACAGGCGCTGGACGAGATTCGCGCCACGTTCGGCGCCGCGGTGATCGGGGCGGACGGGAGGCTGCGTCGTGCTGCGCTCGCGGGGATTGTCTTTGCGGACGAGGTGGCGCGCCGTCGGTTGGAGGCCATCCTGCATCCCCGTATTCGCGCGGTGTGGCGCGCGGAGGTTCGGGGTTGGGGAGCGGCAGGGCACCGCGCCGGCGTGGTGGTGATCCCGTTGCTCTTCGAAACTGGTGCTTCCAGCGCATTCGATGCGACGTTGTGCGTGGCGTGCTCGGAGGCGAGCCAGATGACACGGTTGTCCGACCGCGGATGGTCGGCGGTTGAGATCAAGCGTCGAATCGGCGCCCAATGGCCCATCCAAAGGAAGCTGGCCGCCTCAGACTTTGTCGTGTGGGCGGAAGGTGGCGCGGACCGGACGCGCGAGCAGTTGCAGCGAATCCTGGGGCACCTGCAGGTCCAGCCGGATGCGATCCGTTTCACGGCTTAAGTAAGCGGCCAAATGCTACGCCCCGAAAGGGTGGCGCAGCTTCTGCTTGATTCCGCTGCTTTGCAGCCTGGGGTTGAATGACCTTGCGACCGAAGTTTTGGTCTCCTAGAGTCGCTGCACCTGAAATCGCATGAAAGCCGTCAAATGGTTCCTTGCTGCCGCCGCCGCTTTTCTTATCGGACTCTCCTTCTGGCCGGCATCTGAGCATGGCACCGTGGCCCTCGCGGTCCGCCCCTCGATTCCGAGCTCCCGCCAGGAGGTAACGCCCCGGACCGAACTGCTTTCCTACAGTGCGGCCGCCATCAACCAGCTCGCGCCTGCTGCGAATCCTGCCCCTGCTGACGAGGCCGCCGAGGGCGCCCAGGGCGCCGAGCCGGCAGCTCCGGCTGGACCGGACGTCCATGACGCGTTTGCGCGTTGGGTCGAGCAATACGCTTCCGAGGCGTGGGGCGGCGATCTGGAGGGTCTCCTAAGCCAAGGAGAGCAGCTTGCCAGGGCCCGTCGCGCTGCCTTGGCCCACGAGATCCAGGAAAACCCGCGGGGTGCCCTGGAGCACGCGGTTCCCTACCGCTGGCGGCAGTTGTTGCCCGAGAATGTAACCCGGCACTTCGAGCAACGAGTCAGTGGCCTGGCCCGGTATGACGTCTTCATGGCCTGTATGGGACCGGGAGAGGACCATGCCCACCCGAGCCACACGGCCTACCGCTATGTCACCCTCGCGGGGACGCAGTACCGCGCGTTCGTCTACGGGCGGCGCGTTGCCGAGATGGCGCAACCGAGCATTCCGCTGCACGGCATCGCCATCGACGACCTCCTCGCGGTGGCTGAGGAACCGGTTCGCCTGCTGGAAACGGAGGAAGCCCAGGCCCGCTCCGCAGCTCCCGCCGGCGCACTGCCGCCGAACTGCCCGATCTGCGGCGTCACCCCGGCCACGCCGGCCATGCTGGAGGTCGCGGGAGGTCTGGTCGCGGTCTGCTCGCCGTCCCACGGCGAAAGCCTGAGCCGCGCCTTGATGGGGCCCGGCGCATCGGGTGTTGCCGCGGCCAACGGGCTTCCGGTGTGGACGAACGCCATGCCCGCGGCTCCCGTGCCCACGTTTGGAACCCGGCGCGCGCTCTACCTGCGGATCGTGTTCCGCGATGACACGACCATTCCCATCAGCGAGGAGCAGGCCAAGGATGAGATGGAGCAGGTGAACGATTTTTACATCGAAGCTTCCTACAGCAAGACCGCCATCAACGCGATCATCACCCCGATCCTGACGCTTCCCCAGCCCAAGGCGTTTTACGCGCTCAGCGGGCCGGCGCGTTTGATGACCGACGCGCAAACGCAAGCGGCGCAACTGGGATACGCGCCCGAGGATTATCAGTTGATCCTCGCCCGGTTCACCCCCGTGCCGGGATACAACTGGGGCGGCTTGGGCGGCGGCAACCTCGCCTGGTTGCAGTACAACGGCGTGGGCTTGGCCATTCACGAGATCGGGCACTGCTACGGCCTCGGCCACGCGAATTCCTGGGAGACACGCCGGGCGCCCCTCCCGCCCACGCCGCCGGACCGTTTCGACACCGATTCGGTGATCGGGCACGACAGCATTCTCGGCGCCGGAGACGATATCGAGTACGGAGACCCGTTCGACGTGATGGGCGGCGGAGGCGGGGAGAGCCAACGGGCGGGTGGCGGATCCATCAGTGGCTTCACCGGCCATTTCAACCCGATCGGCAAGTACCGGCTCGACTGGCTTCCGGCCTCGGCCCTGATTCAATCCACGACGAGCACCACCAACCGGATCCACGTCTTCGACACCCCGGTGCTCGACTCGGACCGTCGGTATGCGCTGCTGGTCAAGAAAGATGCCCAGCGGACGTATTGGGTGAGCGCCCGCAACCGCATCAGCGGGAACCGCTGGATCACCAACGGCGTGTCGCTTCACTGGGCCGCCTGGCCGCAATTGATCGGCTACAGCACGCTGCTGGATAGCACCCCCGGTACGGTCGACGGCAAGAACGATGGTTCGATCAGCCTCGGTCGCACCTATTCGGATCCTGAGGCAGGTGTGCACATCACCCCCATCGCCCGCGGCGGCACCGGCGGGGACACCTGGTACGACGTGGTGGTGAATCATGGGGCGCCGACAAACAATGAGCCGCCGGTCGTCACGCTGAACGTCACCGCGGAAAGCGTGGCGGCGAACCGCCCCGTGACCTTCACCGTGCAGGCCGTCGACCCCGACGGCGATCCGCTCGCCTACTACTGGGACATCAGCGATGGCAGTTTCGGCGTCAACGGCCCGACGCTGACGCGCACCTGGACCGCCGAGGGAGACTACCGCGTCCGGGTCGAAGTCAGCGACATGAAGGGCCACAGGGTGAGTTACCACAAGGTCATCCGCGTGGGTTCGCCCAACAACAGCTACGCCATCCAGGGCTGGGTGTTTGACGACAAGGGACTGCCGGTCGCCGGCGTTCGGGTCGCCAACGGCGGCATCACCAACACGACCGAGCTCGGCACCGACTTCCAAGCCACGTTCACGGACAGCGACGGAAGTTTCAGCCTGGTGGGCCAGACGCCCGGGGACAGGGAAGTGACCGCCTTCCTCAACGGCTACATCACCAAGCCGCAGAATTTCAATCAGTTCGTCCGTGTCGCCGACCAGGATGTGGTGGATCTCCAGTTCCTCGCCGTTCCTCAGCCGCGTGTGACGGTCAAGGTGGCCCAACACGCCGACCTGACGAAAGGCACCCCGGGCATGCTCACCTTCACCCGGACCGGCGACACCAACAGCGAACTCCGCGCCATGTTCGTGCTGGGAGGCACCGTGAAGACGAACGACTTCACCGCGCCCACGAACAAGACCACCCACACCAACGCGCTGAGCACGCTGCTCGCGAACGTGAATCTCGCGGTGCCGTTCTACCTCGTGAATTTCCAGACAGGTGTCTTCCAAACCAACCTCTCGATCAAGGTCGTCACCAACGCGACCGCGACCGAGGCGACCCTGGAAGCCTCCGTGATGTATGCCCTGCAAAAGCAGGCCACTTACATGACGAACATCGACGACGGCAACGGCGGGACCACCAACGTGCTGGCGACGAATTTCACCTACCTCACGGGCTGGGAAGTGCTGACCGTCAACAACCAGGAAACCTGGTACCAGACCTACCCGGAGTACGTGGTGGGCTCCCCCGGCACCGCCACCATGATCATGCAGGGGGTGAAGACCACCAAGCCGGTCATTTCGATCCTCGCCCTCGATGCCGCCGCCAGCGAGAACGCCGGGGATTCCGCCCTGTTCACCCTGCTGCGGACCGGCCTCACCAACACGACGGTGACGGTTCAACTGGGCTACGGCGGCGTGGGAACCTACGACGCCGATTACGAAGCCTTGCCGCTCCTGGTGGTCATTCCTGCCGGCGTAACCTCCGTGTCCCTTCCGTTGCGGGTCCGTCCGGATCTGTACCTGGAAGGAAACGAGACGGTGCAGATCTCGGTTCTGCCGGACGAGGCGTACTCGGTGGGAACGGCCAAGGCAGAGGCCGTCATCGGTGACAACGACCTGCCCATGATCACGGTCGTGGCCGATGATCCGGTGGCTTCCGAGAACGCGACCGACACCGGCTCGGTGGTCGTCACGCGCATCGGCGACCTCACGGGCGATCTGACTGTTTATTACCTCGCCGGCGGCAGCGCCGTGAACGGACGCGACTACCGGACCCTTTCCGGGTCTGTGGTGATTCCGGCGGGCCAGCCCACAGCCACCATCACGATTCAGGGCCGGAACAACGGCCTCCAGGATGGCGGGAACACCCTGGACATCCTGCTTTCGGACAACCCGACCTACAACATCGGCGAGCCGGGCCTGGCTTCGGTCTTCATTCAGGATGGAGTGCTGCCCACCGTCTCGATTCGGGCCAACGATGCCGACGCCGCGGAACCGGACGACGTGGGCGAGTTCACGCTCACCCGGACCGGGGATACGCGACGGGATCTGCTGGTTCAACTGGCCGTGGGAGGAACCGCCCGGCCGGTTGCGGACTACGGCTCGATCACCTCCTTTGGCCGGATCCCTGCCGGCGCGGCCTCGGTGGTGGTGCGTGTCACCCCGGTCAACGACATTGTGCAGGAGGACTCCGAGACGATCGTTTGCCAGATCCTGCCCAGCCCCGACTACAACCGCAGCGTGACTCTGACCAACCAGCAGGCGACGGTAACGCTCGCCGACGACGACGGAAGCGGTCAGTTGGGACTCGGCTTCACGTTCCTCGATTCCAAGGTCGTGGAAGGGTCGTTGACGGGACTCGTGGCGGTCTCCATCAGCGGCAACCCGCCGCCAGACACGGAGATCACCGTCGACTGGAAGCTGACCGGCGGGACGGCCGTTCCGGATCTCGATTATCCCGGGACGAACACCTCCGGGCGCCTGGTCTTCACGCGGATCGCCGATTCCCAGATCAGCAACCGCGTCCAGCTGATTCCGTTCCCGATCCTGAACGACGCCCTGGCCGAGCCGGCCAAGTCCCTGGTCTTCACGCTCGTCGAACCCGCCCCGCTGGTGAGCAACGAGGTCGTCACGAACACCATCACGCTCACCAACGCCGCGGGTGAAGAAATCGGGTCCACCAACGTGTTGACGACCAACATCATCATCACGCCGGTCCCGATGAACGCGATGTTCGACGTCTACAGCGCGCACACGCTGACGATCGTCGACGATGACAGCAGCAGTCTGGCGCTCGAACTCGTGACGGGTACCGCCTACGAGGAGGGACCCTCGTCCGGCCTGATCGTCCTGCGCCGCACCGGGAGCACCGCGAGCAACCAGGTGGTGCGCCTCTCCGTGGCGGGCTCCGCCAGCAACGGGAGCGACTACGAAACCGTCCCGCCCGAGGTCGTTATCCCGATCGGGGAGGCGACGCTCGAAATCCCGATCGTGCCGGTCGACGATCCGGTCCAGGAATTCATGGAAAGCGTGACGGTGCGCATTGCGGAGGCGCCCGGGGCAACCGTGGTGAAGGAAACCAGCTTCGTGACCGTGAACCTCGTCGACAACGACGGCACGGTGGAATTCGCCATGCCTTCCTACATCGCGTACGAGGGATCCGCCCAGGCTGCCGTTCGAATCCGCCGGACCAGCAACGCGGAGCTCACGGCTTCGGTAGTCTGCGAAGCCAGCGCGGGCTCGGCCACTGCGGCCGACTTTTACCCGACCAACAGCATCATCAACTTCGGTCCCGGAGAGACCGAAAAGCTCTTCTACGTCGACCTCGTGGACGATCGCCAGGTGGAGCCGCCGGAGACCATCACGCTCGAACTCCGAAACCTCAGCGATGGCGTTCCGCTCGGAGGCCAGATCACCGCCAGCCTGACCCTCCTGGACAACGACACCCAGGTCGAGTTGCTGGCCCTGGACGTTCAGGCGATGGAGAACCAGTCGAACGTGGCGGTCACGATCTATCGCTACGGCGTGGTCACCAACTCGCTGCGGGTGGAGTTGGCGGCAGAGACGAATGGTACGGCCGTCGATGGCCTGGACTTTGTCGCCACGAACTACGCGGTGGTCTTCCAACCCGGCCAGACGACGGCGGTCGCCCAGGTCCGGCTCCTCAATGACGTGCAGTTCGACGGCAACAAGCAGCTCCCGGTGGTCGTCACCAACATCGACAGCACGGCCTCCTATGGACCCAACATTGCCGGTCAGGTCTCCATCCAGGACGACGAATGTTCGGTCCAGGTGGCGGCATCGGAATACAGCGTGGACGAGTACGGCCGCACGCTCACGCTCACCATCGAGCGCAACGGCAGCACGCACCACCCCATCCAGGTCAACTACGCCACCAAGGATGACAGCGCCCTGGCCACGAAGGACTACGTGTCCATTCGCGGGCTCCTGATGTTTACCGGGAACCAGGTTGCCCAGGCCTCCGATGGCAGCGGCCTGGTGGTGCTCGAAGCGGGTGAAGCCTCCAAGACCCTGGACGTGCGCATCCTCGACGACCTCCTCGGCGAGGGCGACGAGAGTTTCTACTTCTCAGTGACAAACGCACGCGTGGTCGGCGGTTCCGGACCGGTGGGAACCGCGGTCCTCGGCAGCAACGTGGTGGCCACGGTCAAGATCGTCGACAACGAAACCCCCGGCAGCCTCGACTACGAGTTCAACCCGGGCGCCGGCGCGAACGACGCCGTGTTGGGGCTGGCGCAACAGCCCGATGCCAAGCTGCTTCTGGCCGGACGTTTCACCGAGGTTGACCAGGTGGCCCTCAATCGCCTGGCGCGCCTCCACAGCGACGGATACCTGGATAGCTTCCTGAACCCGGGCGAAGGCTTCGACAACGACACCTATGCCGTCGCCGTGCAGAGCGATGGCCGCGTCCTCGTGGGCGGTGCCTTCACCCACTTCAACGGTCAGTCGGTGAATCGGATCGCGCGTCTGAGCGCCGATGGACTCCGGGATCCCGAGTTCAATGTGCCCGGCGGGGCCAACGCCGCGGTCCGCGCCCTGGCGGTGGCGGCGGACGGTTCAATCCTGATGGGCGGCGACTTCACGTCCGTGGGTGGAACCAGTCGTCAGCGCCTTGCCCGGCTGCAGGCGGATGGCTCGGTCGACATGGCTTTTTCGCCGCAGCTCGACGGCGCTGTTCATGCAATCGCGCTCCAGGCGGATGGAGCCATCCTGGTCGGCGGCAAGTTTACCTCGGTGGGCGGAGGCAGCCGCGCGTACATCGCACGGCTCAATGCCGACGGCACGCGAGACACGCTGTTCAACCCGGGTGTGGGTCCGGACAAGGACGTCTACGCGATCACGTTGCAGCGCGACGGACGCATCGTCATTGCCGGCGCGTTTGAAGCAGTAAGCGGCCAGCCGCGGGCCGGGATCGCGCGGCTCAACCTCGACGGTTCGCTCGACACCACGTTTGAAACGGGCACCGGCTTGAACGGCGTTGGCTATGCGCTGGGCTCGTCCCCCGACGGCAAGATCCTCCTGGGTGGGGAGTTCACTTCCTACAACGGCGCGGATCGAAACCGGATCATGCGGCTCAACCCCAATGGTTCGCTCGATGTCGGATTCGACGTGGGCTCCGGGGCCAACGGGACGGTTCACACGCTGCTCGTCCAGCCCGACACCGCGGTTGTCATCGGCGGCGAGTTCACCGAGGTGAAGGGGCTGCCGCGGAACCGGATTGCCCGGATCCATGGCGACGAGAAGTTCACCGTCAACATGGTCGAGTTCGCCGCCGCCATCCACCGGGTGAGAGAAAACGCGGGTCCGGTCGTGGTCACCGTTACCCGCAGCGGCGACCTGGCCAGCAGCGTCAGCCTGAACTACTTCACCGAGGACGGCACGGCCCGGGCCGGGGAAGATTACCAGGCCGCTCAGGGGACGCTCACCTTTGATCCCAACGTGACCGAGCAGACGGTCAGTCTGAACATTCTCGATGATGCCTTGGGTGAGGGTGACGAGACGTTCTTCGTGAACCTGACGAACCTCCCGCCTGGCTTCACCAGCGTGGCCCGGTTGCGTTCGACCGTGTACATCGAGGACAACGAAAGCGCCGTGGCCTTCGCGCTCGCCAATACCGTGGTCGACGAGAACGCGGGCAAGGCCGGCATCTCGGTCCGCCGGACCGGCCCCACCAATACCGTGGTGAGCGTGGAGTACACAACCCGGGATGGCACGGCCACGGCAGGAACAGACTACGTGGCCGCGACGGGGACGATCGAGTTCGCCGTGGGCGTGGTCGAGATGAGCTTCGACGTGGAGGTGCTCGATAATGCCGCGGCGGATCCGGACCGGACCGTCCAGCTCGAGCTGTCCAACCCGCAAGGCGGGGCTGTCCTCGGAAGCCTCGCGAAGGCGACGCTCACCATCACCGACAACGATCGCGTGGACACGTTCGCGTTGAACATCACTCCCCCGGTCGGGGGATCGGTGACGCCGCCGTCGGGCGCGTATCCGGCGGGCTCGACCCAGGTTCTCACAGCCGTGGCCGAGCGCGGTTTCGCCTTCAACGGCTGGGAGGGGACGGTGAGTTCACCGGTGAATCCGTTGACGCTCACGATGGATCGCGACTACTTCCTCACGGCGAACTTCGTTCCGGTGCAGTTCACGTACACCTTCGAGCCGCCGTTCCGCGCGTCGGATCTGGTCCAGCCGCCTTGGTACGGGGGCTCGACGCGCGCCTGGCAACTCCAGTCCACGGTGGCCAGCAGCGGCACCACTGCGCTGCGCTCGGGGGTGATCGGCGACGGTCAGGAAAGCACGATTCAGCTCACCGTGAACTCGCGCGGTGGCGCCGCTTCCTTCGATGTGCGAGTGAGCTCCGAAGCGAACTGGGATTTCGCCGAGTTCTACGTCGATGGCCTCCGGGTGCAGCGATGGAGCGGCGAGGTGCCGTGGCGCACCTACATGTTCAACCTGGGTCCGGGCACGCACAATCTGGCCTGGCGCTACCTGAAGGATAACAACTACTCGAGTGGCATGGATGCGATGTTCATCGACAACATCTATGTCCCGGACAACAGCCCCGATCCCACGGATCCCGCGGCGGAGTTGCGCCTCGTGAATGTGCCGGGCGGATTCCAGATCTGGATCACGGGCAAGGCCGGCCTGACCTATGTCCTCGAACAGAGCGGCGACCTTGGGACCTGGAGCGAGCTGGGCAGCTACCTGAACAGCACGGGAACCATCGTCATCCCCGTGACCATCGACCCCGCGAACCCCGCGGTCTACTTCCGCGCGGTTACGACTCCGTAACCGCGGTTCCGCCGGGCCGGTCCGATGGGGCCGGCCCGGGAGCCTTTCTGGAAGCCTCCTGGAGGGCCGCGTTCTGTCAAGGGATCCGGGCTCCGCGCAGGGCTCTGCTCAACCGCCGAGCGACGTGGGATCCGTGACGTCACCTTTGTTGAAGTCCACGTACTCGGTGGTGAGGTCGGCGGCGTAGATGATTGCCTCTCCCTGGCCGAGATTCAGGCGGATGTGCAGGTCGAACTCCGGAGGCGCAACCGCCGCGCACAGTTCACGGAACGTGGCCTTCGTCGGTTGTCCCCGGCGCAAGCTCCAGAGAACCTCCCGGCTGGCGGGGGCGCTGTAGCCGATATCGACCTTCTCCTCCTGGACCGTCGCGGGCGAGTAACCCAAGGCGTCGATGATGCGGCCCCAGTTCGGGTCGCCGCCATACCAACTCGTCTTCACCAGGGCGCTGTTGGCGACTGCGCGCGCCGCCGCATCCGCCTCGGTGCCGTTGCGGGCGCCGCTGACTTTCACAGTGACAAACCGGGTAACGCCCTCCCCGTCGCGCACGATCATCTTCGCCAATTCGAGGCAGACATGATCCAGGGCCGCCTGGAAGACCGCCCTGTGCCGCGACGCCGGTTTCGTGAGTTCGGCGCTCGGATTTCCGGCGCAGCCGTTCGCCAGCACGAGCACCGTGTCGTTCGTGCTCATGTCCCCGTCGACGGTGATGCGGTTGAAACTCCCCGCCACCGCGCGCTCGAGGCACGCCTGGAGCGGTTTCGCCCCGACGGCGACATCCGTGGTGAGAAAGCAGAGCATCGTGGCATGGAGGGCCGCGGCGGGCCGCCGGCCGGTGGTGCTCATGCCGGGCTGGATCATGCCCGCGCCTTTGCAGATACCTCCCAGCCTGGCGGTGTGGCGTCCGAGCTTGAACTCGATGGCCACCTGTTTCGGCCGGTTGTCACTCGTCATGATCGCCTCGGCGGCCGCGTCGGCCTGGAGTTGCTCGCGTCTCAGAACCTGCGCGGCCTCGCGAATGCCGGCCTGGACATTCGTCATGGGCATGGTCACCCCGATCCGGCCTGTGGAAGCCACCATCACTTCGGTGGGGCGGATCGGACCGTGAATCGCGCCGACTTCGGCGGCGGCCTGCGCGGCCATCGCCCGGGCGTCCTTGAGTCCCTGGCGTCCGGTGCAGGCGTTGGCGTTGCCCGAGTTCGCCACGATCACGCGTGCCTGCTTTCCGGCAAGGTGTTCGAGACACACTTTGACAGGGGCGGCGCAAACTTGGTTGGTGGTGAACAGGCCGGCGACGGTTGCCGGGTGCTCCGACACGATGAGGGCAAGGTCGCGCTTGCGGCCCTTCTCCGATCCCTTGCCTGTCCCCAGGCGTTTGATGTCGCAGAAGACGCCGCTGGCCAGAAACCCTGCCGGGGCCACCACGGACCCGGCGATGGACGTGAACGCGTTTTTCACAGATCAGTGCAGCCCCGGCGCGAACAGGAAGTAGGGCCGGCCCACTTCCAGGCGGGGCATCGGCAGTCCCAGGTCGAGCTTGACGCTTCCGGTCTCGGATTCGCCGAGGAATCGCAAAAAGTCTCCCAAGCCCCGCGGCACGTGATACCGCACGAGGTTGGCGTCCGTGAGGTTCGCCAGGTCTTTGGCCCGGCTCACCGCCGTTCGGAACGACCCCAACTCATCGACAAACCCGGCGTCGTAAGCCTGCCGCCCGGACAACACCCGGCCATCCGCAAGCTTCTCCCACTCCGGGTCGAGCTTGCGGCCTTTGCCGTCATTGCGTTCGTCGGCGCTCTTTCTGCCCTCGGCGATGACCTCCTTGAAGCGGACGAAGGTCTCGTCGATCAACCGTTGAATCATCTGCTCTTCCTCGGGAAGAATCTCACCCGGCGCTTTACTGCCACGGAGCATGTCCTTGAAGCGGCCGCTTTTGAAAACCATGGGCCGGACGCCCACCTTTTCGAGCAGCCCGTGGTAGTTGTAGCCCTGCATGATCACCCCGATGGATCCGGTCAGGGTCAGCTCGTTGGCCACGATCCAGCGGCAGGGCGCGGCCACATAGTATCCGCCCGAGGCGGCCAGGCCCTCCATCACGGCGATCACCGGCTTGGAGGTCTTGTCCTGGAACTCGGCCAGCGCGCGCGCAATCTCATCCGCCGCGAGCACTTCGCCTCCGGGCGAGTTGATCCGGAGCAGGACCGCCTTGACCTGCGGATCGCGGCGTGCCCGTTTCAATTGCTGAGCGATGACTTCGACGGGACTGAGGCTGCCGGAGCCGACATAGCCGCCGAAGATCAGGCCGTCCACATCCACGATGGCTATCTTGATTCCGCTGTGGTTGTCCTCCACCACAGTCTCCTGCAACTGGAGTTCGCCGCTGGCGTCCCCGCCCGGTCCGAGCGAGAGCATCCCCGCGATCATGTTCCGCAGATTGCCGAGGAAGCTGATTCCGAGCAACACGAGCAGGATCAAAGCGAACACCATCCAGCCCCGACCACTCTTCACGGGCGGGGACGGTCTCGGCGGCAGCGGCGGAGGCAAAACGGGTGGCGACACCCGTGACGGTGTCGACTCAACCCGCTCCGGTGATCCCGCCGATTCTGGCGCGTGGTCCATACGGATCGGAGGCTATCTCAGGTGTTCGGCAGCGGCAAGCGGACGGACGGACGGAGCGCCGGCTGCCGGTCGACCGTTCCCGGCGAGGATACGAAGCCACGCTTCCGGGCGGCCTGCGCCCGGCTGCACGGGACCCGGCTTTCCAGTCAGACGATCGCCCGGGGCTGTTGCGCTTCCGAAACACTTCGACTCGCCGGAAGAAAACAGTTGAAGGCGGGCGGGCGATTCCGCGGAATACTCGCCTCGATGACAAACGTGACCGAAGCACAAAAAGCCCAGGTCGGAGCCTGGTTGCGCGAAGGCCTGCAGATTTCCGACATCCAGAACCGCCTCGCGCGCGAGCTGGGAGTGAGCCTGACCTATCTTGAACTCAAACTCCTCGTCAGTGAGCTGGAGTTGATGCCCAAAGACCGCGAGCCCACCGCCCCGGCGGCAAACCTGGGTCAGCCCGCCCCGAAAGCGCCTGTGCCTCCGAAAGGCCCGCTGCCTCCTGTGTCCCCCGGGGCCGTCCCGGGTTCCCCGCCGCCCGGGCCGGCCGGTAAGGTCGCCGTGGCCGTGGACTCCCTGGCCCGGCCGGGCGCGATGGTGAGCGGCTCTGTGACCTTCAGCGATGGCAAGCGTGCCGCCTGGTACGTGGATGAGATGGGCCGGCTGAGTGTTGCCGCTTCCGAACCGGGTTACCGTCCACCCGCCGGTGACATGCAGGAGTTCCAGGCCGCCCTCGAGCGCGAACTCGCCCGCGCTGGTTTTTGAAGCACGCACCCTCCTCGCCGCAACTTCACTCGTTTCGGGATGGCGCGGACTTGTCGTCCCCGCGCCGAAGGTTCAGCGTCCACCCATGAACGTTTTCCAAGTCATCCTGGCGGCCAGCTGGTTGGCATTCAGCATCTGTCCATTGACTTCAGCGGTTGCGGGTGAAGCCCCCGCCTCTGCGACAAGGCTTGCGGAGCGTGTGGGCCGTCGCCCGGACGGCACGACCGTGCTCCCGGTCAACCAGGTGCTCACGCCGTCCGGGAAGCAAGTCGACCTGCCCGGCCTGAGGCCTCAAGCTCTCGCGCTGTCGCCGGACGGCCGCCTGCTGGTCACCGCCGGCAAGACCAGCGAGTTGCTCGTGATCGACCCGGCGACGGGCGAGATCCGACAGCGGGTAAGCCTGCCTTCCGAGCAGCAGAACGAACCCCAGCCGGAGCAACCCTCGCAGAACATCCTCCAGCCGGACACCAAGGGTCAGTTGAGCTACACCGGGCTCGTATTCTCGCGGGACGGTCGCCGGCTGTACCTGAGCAATGTCAACGGCTCGATCAAGGTCTTCCGTGTCAGCGAGGAGGGCGTCGTCGCCGCCTCGCATTCGCTGGCCCTGCCGCTCGCAAACGCGCCCCGACGCAAGGAGGAAATCCCCGCCGGCCTCGCCCTCAGCGAGGACGGACGACGTCTGTACGTGTGCGGGAATCTCTCGAACACGCTGCTCGAGATCGAGGCGGACACCGGCCGGGTGGTCCGGGTCTTCCGTGTCGGCGTGGCTCCCTTCGAGGTCGTGCTGCTGGGGGAAAAGGCGTACGTGAGCAATTGGGGCGGGCGAGTTCCGGGTCCCGGAGATCTTGTCGGCCCCGCCGGTCGTGGCATCGAGGTGCGCGTGGATCCGGTGCGTCATATCGCCTCGGAGGGATCCGTCAGCGTGGTGGACCTCCGTTCCCAGGTGGACGCGAAGGGCCCCGTGGACGTCCTGACCGGCTTGCACGCGTCCGCGCTGGCCCTGTCGCCCGATCGGCGCTGGCTCGTCTGCGCCAACGCCGGCTCGGACAATCTCAGCGTGATCGATACGCGGACCGACAAGGTTGTTGAGACCATCTGGACCAAGAGCAATGCCGCGGACCTGCTCGGCGCCACCCCCAACGCGCTGGCGTTTTCGTCCAACGGCCGCTTCCTTTACGCGGGTAACGGCACTCAGAACGCCGTGGCCGTCATCGAGTTCCGCCCCGCCCGAAAGCGCTCGCGCCTGGAAGGGCTGATCCCGGTCGGCTGGTTCCCGGGGGCGATCGTCTTCGATGCGGCGCGCGGACAGCTTGCGGTGGCCAACATCAAGGGCCATGCGGTCACTCCGAAGCCCTACCGCGACGCGGCCGCCGCGGAAGGGGCGATGGGCTTCAATTCCCACCACTACCACGGCTCCCTCTCGCTCGTGCCGCTTCCCAGGAGCCGCGAACTGCCGGCGCTTTCGCAGCAGGTGTATGACAATCTGCGCCGCGAAGGCATCGCCGAATCGCTCCTGCCGCCGCGCCCCGGCCAGCCCGCCCGGGCCATTCCCGAGCGGATCGGTGAGCCCAGCCTCATCAAGCACGTGGTGTATGTCATCAAGGAGAACCGCACGTACGACCAGGTCTTTGGGGCGCTCTCGATCGGCAACGGCGATCCGCGTCTCTGCATCTTCGGCGAGCGCGTCACTCCGAACCAGCACAAGCTCGTCCGCGAGTTCGTGCTCCTGGATAACACCTATTGCGCCGGCATCCTGAGCGCGGACGGGCACCAGTGGAGCACCACCGCTTTTGGAACGGACTACCTCGAGCGCTCCTTTGCCGGGTGGCCGCGCAGCTATCCGGATGGCATGGGTGAGGACGAGAACGATGCCCTTGCTTACTCGCCGGCGGGCTTCATCTGGGACCAGGCGCTCAAACATGGCATTCGCATCCGCAACTACGGCGAGTTCATGGCCCCCAATGTCCGCTGGCGGGATGGACGGAAGGGATCCCCGGATTTTCTGGCGTGCTTTCGTACTTGGAAAGGCGAGTCCAAGGAGGTCCTGTTCGAAAGCTACCCGATGGTCCCCACCCTGCAGTCGTTCTCGCCCACCAACTACGTGGGCTGGGAGATGTCCGTGCCCGACCAATTCCGGGCGGACTTCATTCTGGGAGAGTTGAAGGAATTCGAGGCCAGGGGCGAGTTCCCGCAGTTCGTGATCATCTGTCTGCCGAACGACCACACCAGCGGCACCAGTCGCGGTTGTCCCACGCCCGCTGCCCTGGTCGCTGACAACGATCTCGCCTTCGGGCGCATCCTGGAAGGACTCAGTCACAGCCCGTTCTGGAAGGACATGGCGGTTTTCGCGATCGAGGACGATCCGCAAGCCGGGTTCGACCACGTCAGTGGCTATCGGACGACGGCGTATGTGGCCAGCCCTTACGCCCGCCGGGGTGCGGTGGTGAGCACCCAATACAACACGACCAGTCTGCTGCGGACGATGGAACAGATCCTGGGCCTGCCGCCGATGAACCAGTTCGATGCCAGTGCCTCGCCGATGTTCGATTGCTTCACCGACACGCCCGATCTCAGGCCGTTCACCGCCGTCCCCAACAACGTCCCTCTGGACGAGATGAACCCCGATCCCAAAGCGATCCGGGATCCGTTGCTGCGGAGGAATGCGTTGGTCTCAAGCCGGCTGAACTTCCGCCGCGTGGACGCCTGTCCGGAGGACGTGTTGAACCGGATTCTCTGGCACGCCATGCGCGGCAGCCAGGAACCGTATCCGCAGTGGGCAATCACGGCGGTGGAGGACGAGGACGACGATTAGAGGCGTGCGTCGTGGTGGTTGGCGGAGGTGATGTTCCAAGGTAGGGCGCGCGGTCCCTGGCGCGCCGGATCGGCGGGCAGCGGAGTGCCCGCCCTACCTGGTTGAGGCTCACGGGCAGTCCCCTTGGCCTGGCGACCATGCGCGGCGACCATGAACCGAAAAGCGCCGGTAAACCGGACGCACTCCAAACGCTTCGCGCCGCTCCCAGGCACG
>CAZHUS010000006.1:0-137643 GCA_964535555.1 uncultured Verrucomicrobiota bacterium | reverse complement strand
GGACTGAAGTCCGCGCTCCTTCCCCCAAGGGGCGCGGGATTTATCCCGCAGGAACGTCCGCACCCTCGAACGCGTGGAACAACACCGGCACCCCTTCGCCCTCGGTCGCCCCTGCGGACTGAAGTCCGCGCTCCTATGCCGCCGTCTACCGCGCCGCGCCTGGTTCCAACGTCACGCGCAGGTCGGGGAGCGCCTGGCCGCCGGGGGCGAGCACCCGGAGCGATCCGAACCAGCGCTCGGTGTGGTTCAGCACCTTGAAGACCAGCGTGTTCGTTCCTGCCTTCAGTTCCACACCGTCCACGGTCTCCTCGGCCAGGATGTAATTCCGGTCCAGGCCGGAGCGATGGATCGGCCGCCCGTTGAGATACACCTTGCAGACGTCATCGCTGACGACCTTGAAGACCAGGTCAGAACGCGGTGATGCGCTCACGAGATAGCACACCACGTAGGCCACGCTGTCCGGCGACGACGCCCGTCCCACGAGCGCATTGAAATCCAGCAATGCACCGGCTTGCTCGAGGGGTTCCCAAGTCAGCTCCTTCCCGTTGGCCTGGATGCGTTCCCCCTCACGCGGTTGGACGTGAGCTTCGTCGGGCAGATGCTCCCGGTCGAGGGCGGTGGCGGTGTCGCCTGCCGGAATGTCGATCGGGGCCAACCCGAGCCACCGGGTGATCAGCCCGGGCGGCGGTGTGGTTTCGAATGGCCCCCATCCCGCCATCCACATCGGGCGGGCCCGCACCGCGCTCAGCCGGTTCGAAACGTCGCGTCGCTCCTGCTGCCAGACCGCCACCTCCGAGGGCGGCGCCGCGGTCCATACCCGCACGGTGCCGTCCGCACTTCCGGTAACGATCTGCTGGCCGTCGGGCGAAAAGGCAGCCGCATAGACCTCGGCCTGGTGCCCCCGCAGGCTGAGCAATTCCTGGCCCGTGGTGGCTTCCCAGACCCTGGCGGACAGGTCCAGGCTGCCGGTGACGATGCGCCGGCCGTCCGGCGAAAACGCGGCGGACCAGAGACGCGCGGTGTGTCCCCAGAACGTCTTCCGATCCAGGTGCGCTTGCCGTTGCCAGTAGTACCACTCGAAGCCGCACGAGGCGGACCCGGCCGTTTGCTCGAGCAACTGGCGGATGCGCCCAAGGTTGTTCTCCTCCCAAGCCTGCCGGATCAGGTTCAGGCTGGCCACGTAAAGCAACTCCCGGGCGACGTGCTCGCTGGCCTCGGCCCGCCGGCGTTCGGCGAGCTCCTGCTGCAGGGCCGCCTGCGCGGCCCGACGCTGTACCGCCTCGGCGCGGCCGGCAGCCTCCGCCGCCACCCGGGATTGCCCGGCCTGGATCGCCTGCCACCAGCTCACCCCAGTCCCCGCCACGAGCGCGACCGCGACGAGGGCGCCGGCCAGGAAAGCGCCGCGGTGCCGCTGCCAGGTCTTCTGAAGCCGGTAGGCGGCGCTGGGCGGGCGGGCCAGCACGGGCTCGCAACCCAGATGCCTTCGGAGGTCCATCGCCAGGCCGTTGGCCGTCTCGTAGCGCCGCGTGCGGTCCTTCTCGAGACACTTCATCACGATCCAGTCGAGGTCGCCGCGCAGTTGGTGAGCGAGGCGCAAGGGATCGGTCTGGCGGCGCTGGGCGGTCGTGGTGACCTCGACGACGGGCAGCGTCTTGAGTCGGGTCGAAGGCTTCAGCGGTTCCTTTTCCCGGATGATCTGGCGCAGGGCATCGAGGCCGTCCTTCATCATCTCCCTCGGATCGAACGGTGTCTGGCCCACCAGCAACTCGTAAAGCAGCACGCCCAGGCTGTAGATGTCGGCCCGGGTGTCCACATCCAACCCGCTCATCTCCGCCTGCTCCGGGCTGATGTAGGCCGGTGTCCCGACGAACTGCTGGAACTGGGTGAACACGGTCTTCTCTGTCAGGTCCTGGTGGATGGCCTTGGCGATGCCGAAGTCAATCACCTTGGGCACCGGCACGCCGTCGTGCAGGGTCACCAGGATGTTCGAGGGCTTGATGTCGCGGTGGATGATGCCCTTCTGGTGCGCGTGCTGGATCGCCTGGCAGACCTGGATGAACAACGTCAGCCGGTCACGGGTGGGCAGGGCGTTCTGGTCGCAGTACTCGGTGATCTTGATCCCGTGCACCAACTCCATGACGAAGTAAGGGCGTCCGCCGCGGATCGGAGCGCGGGATTCATCCCGCAGGGGTGTGGAACCCACGGGGCGTCCGAACGGGGCGGGGCCGTGCCGGCTGACGAACGGTCCTGCGGACTGAAGTCCGCGCTCCATGGCGCGAGGTCCACGCTCCGGTCGTCCTCGGTCATCCCCACGTCGAAGATCTTGGCGATGTTCGGGTGGTCCATCAGGGCGAGGGCCTGGCGCTCGGCCTCGAAGCGAGCCACGACCTGCCGGCTGTCCATGCCGGGTTTGATGATCTTCAGCGCCACCCGCCGCTTCACCGGCTCCCGTAACTCGGCGCGCAGCCCGGGGTGATCCCGGCATGCATTGTCGAGAAACGCGGCCCGTTCCTCCGGGGTCGGTTTCTGGACCGCGAGCTCGAAGAGGATCTCTTCGAGACTCTGGTTTTCGGCATTCATCAGGGGGCAATGGGCGCACTGGCCCTCGACGTCTAGTGCGCCCTTTCCGGGGCGAACCCGTCAGCCGGGCGGAGAAGACCGCTTCAACTCGCGGTAGATCCACGAACGGGCGTAGGCCCAATGACGCTCGACCGTCGAGAGCGACAAGCCGAGCCCTCGGGCGATCTCCGCGTACTCCAGGCCCGTGAAATAGTGGAGCTTGACGATCTCGGCCTTCAGCGGGGAGTGCCGCGCCAGCTTCTCCAGCGCCTCATGAATTGCCAGGACGGTCTCGTCCGGATCTGCGGTGGCGAGGGTGACCTGATCGAGATCCACCCGCTCCAGCGCGCCGCCGTGCCGGACGCGAGCCCGCTGGCGGGCCCGGTCCACGAGGATGCGTCGCATGGCCTCGGCCGCGGCGCCGAAGAAGTGTCCCCGGCCGTTCCAGGCGACCGGTTCCTCGGAGCCGACCAGGCGCAGCCAGGCCTCGTGAACCAGCGCCGTGGCTTGCAGCGTCTGGCCGGGTTTCTCGTGGGCCATCTTCGCGGCCGCCAGTTTGCGCAGTTCGCCATAGACCAACGGCAGCAACTGATCGGCCGCGTTGGCATCGCCCGCCTCGATGGCGCCAAGCAACTGGGTAACCTCGGACACGGCCTGACGGTAGGTGGCCCATCCTCGGAGGCAAGGACGCGGTCGGCCTCGATCGACGATCGGAAGTCGGGGCGCTCCGGGGTCTTTCCCGTGAACCGCCCGGTGAGGGCAGCGGGCCTACAACCTGTAGGCCGGGTCCCCCGACCCGGCGAGATGGGTTCATGGTCACGGCGCATGGTCGACAGGCCAAGGGGACTTTCCATGAACCTCCCCAGGAGCGCGGACTTCAGTCCGCAGGAAGCCGCGCCGGTCAGGAGACGCCCCTGCGGGCTAAAGCCCGCGCTCCTCAGCGGTTCATGGCCACTGCGCATGGCCGGCAGCCCAACGGAACGCCCCTCCGTCGCGTGGAGCCCGGCGCGTCTCCCCACCGCACTTCCCCCTTGCGTGAGCAGCGGGTCGTTTTACCCTCACCAGCCCAGAAACCATGAATTATCGAATTTCCAAAACCGCGGCCTCCCTCTCCCCCTCGCTGACGCTGGCGATCGACGCCAAAGCCAAGCAGATGAAGGCCGAGGGTCTCGACGTGGTCGGTTTCGGGGCCGGCGAACCCGACTTCGACACCCCGCAGCACATCAAGGACGCCGCGAAGAAGGCCCTGGATGATGGCTTCACCAAGTACACCCCGAGCAGCGGCATCGTGGAGTTGCGCCAGGCCATTGCCGACAAGTTCAAGCGGGAGAATGGCCTCAGCTACAAGCCCGCCCAAATCATCGTCTCCTGCGGCGGCAAGCATTCCTGCTTCAACGTCGTGATGGCCACCTGCCAGGATGGCGACGAAGTCATCATCCCCTCCCCCTATTGGCTCAGCTACCCCGAGATGGTGAAGATGGCGGGAGCCAAACCCGTGATCATCGAGACCACCGACGCGACCGAGTTCAAACTCACCCCGGATCGACTCCGCGCCGCCATCACCGACCGCACGCGGCTGCTGATCGTCAATTCACCCAGCAACCCGACGGGTTCGGTCTACACTCCGGCCGAGCTGAAGGCGCTGGGGGACGTTTGCGTTTCGCGCGGCGTGCTCATCATGAGCGACGAGATCTACGAGCACCTCCTCTACGACGGCGCCGTTCACCAAAGCATGGCGAGCTTCAGCCCGGAGCACTTCGCCCACACGATCATTGTCCACGGCTTCGCCAAGGCGTGGAGCATGACCGGCTGGAGGCTCGGCTTCATGGCGGCGCCCGACCCGGTGGCGAAGGCCGTGGACGCCATCCAAAGTCACAGCACGAGCAACCCCACCTCGTTTGCCCAGAAGGGCGCGGTCGCCGCGCTCACCGGACCCCAGGACCATCTCCAGGTCTGGCTGGCGGAGTATTCCAAGCGCCGCGGCTACGCGCACCAGCGTCTCAACGCCATGCCGGGTGTGAGTTGCGTCAATGCGAAAGGCGCCTTCTATCTCTTCCCCAACATTGCGAAAACGGGTCTCAAGAGCACCGAGTTCTGCGCGCGCCTGCTCGAGGAAGAAAAGGTGGCGGCGGTCCCCGGCATCGCGTTCGGCGCCGACGCCTACATCCGCCTCAGCTACGCCACCAGCATGACGAACATCCAGAAGGGCCTGGACCGGATGGAACAGTTCGTGCGCCGGCTGACCAGGTAGTCGTCGCCAAGGCTTCGCCCACCGGCCCGCCTCGCCAGCGTCGGGGGGCGGGTACGTTGGTCTGTCGTGCTTCCGCAACGGTGAGGCCCGTGGGCGGGAGCCGGGAGGACCGGTTGAATTCCCACTCGCTCCGGCCTGCCTAGGTGGCTCTCGAAGCTGACTCTCGCCTGGCCGCGTGGTGACGGTGCCGGGTCAGGGGGCAGAAGCACAAAAGGCCCGCTCCGGGGAGCGAGCCTTTGAAATGAAACGGGCCCGGCCGATCGCGGAGCGCGTCAGGCGGCCGGCTTGTCCGTCGTGGGAGCGGCGGGCGTGGTGGCGGGTTCGGTGAGCCCGGCGGCCGCAGTCTCCTCGACCCATTCCAGGATGGCCTTCTCGGCGGTGTCACCCTGGCGTCGATGCATCAGCTTGATGATCCGCGTGTAGCCGCCCTTGCGGTCCTTGTTGCGGGGGGCGATGTCGCCAAAGAGGATCTTGACGGCCTCTTCGTCCTGGTGAAGTCGGGCGGCGGCGAGACGACGGTGATGCACGGTGCCGCTCTTGGCCAGCGTCACCATCTTCTCGGCGACCGAGCGCGCGGCCTTGGCCTTGGCGAGCGTCGTCGTAACGCGGCGGTGTTTGATCAGGCTGCACACCAGGTTGGCGAGCATCCGGTTGCGATGCTCGCTGGTGCGGCCGAGTTTGGCGGTGCGTTTCAGGTGGCGCATAGACGGAAAGCGGCGAAGCGATCAAAGGGTCGGCGGCGGCGTTTCCTTCGGCCCGTCCAGCAGGGTCGTGTCGATCTTCATGCCCAGCGTCAGGCCGAGCGCCGCGAGCTTCTCTTTGATCTCGTTGAGGGATTTCTTGCCGAAATTGCGGTACTTGAGCATCTCGCTTTCGCTCTTCATGGCGAGCTGGCCCACGGTGGTGATATTGGCGTTGTTGAGGCAGTTGGCGGCGCGCACGCTCAACTCGATCTCGTTCACGCTCATGTTGTAGAGCTTCCTGAGCCGGGTGCGCTCCTCGTCCTGGCGGGATTCCTCCTCCTCGAACTCGACGGCGTTCTTGTCGTAACCCACGAAGACATCGAGGTGGCGTTGGAGAATCGCCGAGGCTTGAACCAGCGCCTCGTCCGGAGTGAGGCGGCCATCGGTCCAGATGTCGAGCACCAGCCGGTCGTAGTCGGTCTTCTGGCCGACGCGGGCGGCCTCGACGGCGTAACGGACGCGGGTCACCGGCGAGAAGAGCGAGTCGATGGCAATGACGCCAATGCTCTGGTCCGGTTTCTTGTTCTCGTCCCCGGGACAGAAACCGCGGCCGACCTTCACCTCCATCTCGATCTGGAACTTCTTCTTCTTGTCGAGGGTGCAGACCAACTGCTCGGGATTGACCAACTCGAGGTTCTGGTTGAGCTGGATGTCCCCGGCCGTGACGGCGCCTTCCTTGTTCACGGACAGCAGGAGGTTCTGCGGATCGCGGGAGTGGGCCTTGAACTTGACCTTCTTGAGGTTGAGCACCAGGTCGGTGACGTCCTCGACGACGCCCTCGACGGCGGCGAACTCGTGCATCGCGCCTTCGATCTTGATCGAAGTGATGGCGGCGCCCTCGAGCGAGGACAGCAGCACGCGTCGCAACGAGTTGCCGATGGTGTAGCCGTACCCGGTCTCGAACGGCTCGGCGATGAAACGGGTGTACGTGGCCGTGGCGGTGGCGTCATCGCGCGTCAACCGCTTGGGCATTTCAAACCGACCTACTCGGACTGGCATAGTTGTTGGACGGCAATTTTAATCTGGCCCGTGCCTCTACTTCCCGCACGGCCCGAGCCCGTATAATTGCGTTGGCCCCACCCGGGGCCGGTTGTCTGTTAGCGGGAGTAGAATTCGACCACCGCCTGCTCGTCCGCGATCGGCTTGATGTCGTCGCGCGTGGGCAGGCGCATAATCACGCCCTTGAAGGCGTCCTTGTTCAGGGACAGCCAGTCAGGAACGACCCGGCTTCCGGAGGCTTCCAGAGCCTTGGTCGCCATCTGACGGGACACGCTGGTGTTCTGCACCTCGATCAGGTCGTTCACGCGAAGCGCGCAGGACGGGACGCTCACGCGCCGGCCGTTGACCCGCACGTGCCCGTGACTGACCATCTGCCGGGCCGCGGGCCGCGTGGGGGCGAACCCGAGCTGGTACACCACGTTGTCCAGGCGCGTCTCGAGCAGTTGCAGCATGGTCTCGCCCGTGACGCCGCGCTTGCGCAGCGCGCGTTCGTACACGCGGCGGAACTGCCGTTCCAGGAGGCCGTAGTAATACCGGAGCTTCTGCTTCTCGATGAGCCCGAGACCGTAGTCCGTGACCTTGCGGCGGGACTTGGGTCCGTGCATGCCGGGACCGTAATTCCGGCGCTCGAGATACTTGGTGGGTCCGAAAATGGGGACACCAAACCGGCGGCTGATGCGAACGCGGGGACCTGTGTAGCGAGCCATGGAGATGAATCAGGATTGAAGATTGGGACCACCGCTCAGACGCGTCGCTTCTTGCGCGGACGGCATCCGTTGTGCGGGATGGGGGTCGTATCGCGGATCAACGTGATTTCGAGCCCGATGGCCTGCAAGGCGCGGATGGCCGATTCCCGCCCCGAGCCGGGTCCCTTGACGCGGACCTCGATTTCGCGCATGCCGTGGGACATGGCCTGGCGGGCGGCCAGCTGGGCCACCTGCTGGGCGGCAAAGGCCGTGCTCTTGCGCGACCCTTTGAATCCGGCCCGACCCGCGGTCGCCCAGCCGATCACGTTCCCCTGCATGTCCGTGATGGACACCGTGGTATTGTTGAACGTCGCGAGGATGTGAGCCACGCCCGCGGCAATATTCTTGGCGCCCTTGGCCTTGACGATCTTCTTGGTGGCAAGCTCGTCGGCCAGCAGTTCGGCGGCGGTAGGCGCGGTACCCGCGGTGGGGCCCTCAGGCGCTGCGGGTGCTCCCGGCGCCGGGGCGGCGGCTTTGGGACCGGCAGCCTTGTCACCCTTGTCCCCGGGCGGCTTGTCGCCGGCGGGCTTGTCGGTGGGAGCGGCTTCGCCCGGGGCTGCCGGCTTGGCGGCGGCCTTGGGGGCCTTGGCAGGCTTCTCGGCCTTGTCTTTCCGCTCGGCCTTCTCAGGCTTGGGAGCGGAGGAGGCCTCGGCAGCGGGTTTGGGGAGGGATTTCTCGTCGGCCATAGGACTGGGTCTGGGAAACTAGTGGATGCCGGTCTTGGCGTTCGGATTGCGCTGGACGCCGACGGTCTTCCGCGGCCCCTTGCGGGTGCGCGCGTTGGTCTGGGTTCGCTGACCGCGGACCGGCAGTCCGCGCAGATGGCGGACGCCGCGGTAGCATTTGATGCCCTGGAGGCGCTTCAGGTTGAGACCCACTTCACGGCGCAGGTCGCCCTCGATCACGTACTTCCCGTCCTGGATGACGTGAACGATCTGGGAGAGCTGCTGTTCGGTGAGGTTCTTGGCGCGGATCGAAGGGTCGATCTGCGCACGGGTCAGGATCTCCCTCGAATTCGAGGGGCCAAGCCCGTACACGTACCGGAGGGCGATGTCGATCCGCTTCTCGCCCGGAATGTCCACACCTAGAATGCGTGCCATACGAAACGAAGAGTTAACCTTGCCGCTGCTTGTGCCGCGGGTTGCTGCAAATCACGCGAATAACACCCTTGCGCCGCACCACTTTGCAGTGCTCGCAGAGCCTTTTGACTGACGCACGTACTTTCATGTTCTCACTGTCTTGCCACGGCCGCTCTCACGATCCCCTGCGAGGGATCCGCCGGAGAGACCGCCACGCTTACTTCCGAACCCACATCCAATCCGCCGACACGGCCAGCGTCCCGTCGGAGCACCCGGGCCACCAGCCGGTGGCCGTTGGGGAGTTCCACCCGCCAGACGCCCGGCCGGAGCACCGCCACAATCACGCCGGGAGCAACGCAGGCATCCGTTCCCGACATGTCAGGATTTCCGGCTCGCCCTCGGTAATCAGGATGGTCTGCTCGAAATGCGCCGAGGGCAGGCCGTCCTGACTCACCACCGTCCAGCCGTCGGGCAGCATGCGCACGGCGGCGCCGCCGGCGTTGACCATGGGTTCGATCGCCAGGGTCATGCCCGGCCGCAACCGCGGCGAGGCCTTGCCATCCACAAAATTCGGCACCTGCGGTTCCTCGTGCATCGAGCGACCCACGCCGTGCCCCACGAACTCGCGCACCACGCTGAAGCCGTTGGCCTCGACAAACCGCTGGACCGCCGCCGAGATGTCCGCAACGTGTCGACCGGGCAACGCCTGACCTATCCCTTCATACAGGGCGCGTTCGGTCACATCAATCAGTTTCTGGGCCAGGGGACTGCATCCCCCGACGGGGACCGTCCGGGCGTTGTCCCCGATGAAACCCCGGAACACCACGCCCACGTCCAGGCTCACAATGTCCCCGAACTCGAGGCGCCGCGGTCCTGCCAACCCGTGGACGACTTCATCGTTCACCGAGATGCAGAGGTGGCAGGGATACTTCTTGTAGCCGAGAAAGGCGCTCTTGGCCCCGTGCACCTTGATGCGCTCGGCCGCAAAGCGGTCAATCTCGCGCGTGGTGAGGCCCGGGGCCACCACCTGGGCGACCTCGTGCAACACCGCCGCGGCGACCGCCCCCGCGGCCCGCATGGCTTCCTGCTCGCGCTCGTTCTTCAGGATGATCACTCAGAACCGTCCTTTGAGCCGGCCCTTCTTCAAGAAGCCGTCATAGTGGCGCATCAGCAAGTGGGACTCCATCTGCCGCGTGGTGTCCAGCATCACGCCGACGGTGATCAAGATACTCGTCCCGCCGAAGAACTGACCGACTTCGAAGGGGACGCCAACCCACTTGAACAGCAGGGTGGGCAGAATGGCGATGACGGCCAGGAAGAGCGCCCCGGCCAACGTAATGCGACTCATCGCCCGATGCAGGAAGTCGCTCGTGTGCTGCCCCGGTCGCACGCCGGGAATGTAGCCGCCGTACTTCTTGAGGTCGTCGGCGATCTGGATCTCGTTGAACTGGGTGGCCACCCAGAAGTACGAGAAGAACAGGATCATGAGCGCCTCGAGGGCAATGTAGGGGGCGCTTCCGTACTGCAGGGCCACGGCGATTCCTTCGCAAACCTTGGAAAAGCCGGCCATGCTCTTCTCGGTGACGCCTGCGAGGGTCATGAAGATCTTCTCCGGGAACATCAGAATCGCCTGGGCGAAGATGATCGGCATGACGCCGGAATAGTTCACGCGCAGCGGCATGAACGAAGTGCCGCCGGCATAGACCTTGCGTCCCACGGCCCGCTGCGCGTACTGGACGGGAATCTTCCGCTGGGCCTGGGTGACCGCGATGACGGCCGCCACCACCGCCACCAGCAGGAGGATCATGGCGATCGCGTGGAACAGGTTGTAGTTCGACTGCACCCCGCGCGGCGGGAAGAACATGAACCACATCGAGGTCACCGCCTGCGGAAAGCGCGACACGATGCCGATCGTGATGACCAGCGAGGCGCCGTTGCCGATGCCGCGTTCACTGATCTGCTCGCCCAGCCACATCAACAGCAGGGTGCCGGTGGTCAACAACAGCGTGGTCTGGATCCGATACCACCAGAGGTTCTCCACCAAAACCAGGTCACCGCTGAAACCTTCGCCGAACACTTTCTCCGGATTCTCCCAGCCCAGCGCCATCACGAAGCCCTGGCCGAGGCACAGCAGCACCGTGAGGTAACGGCCGTACTGGATGATCTTGACGCGACCACCCTCCTCCCGGACCAGTTTGCTCAACTGCGGGATGACCGCGCTCATCAACTGAATGATGATCGTGGCGCTGATGTAGGGCATGATGCCGAGGGAACCGATGGCGCAACGCTCCATCGCGCCGCCCGTGAAGAGGCTGTACATGCCCAACAGCCCCCCACCCTGCTGCGCATTTTTCTCGAAGAACTGCGCCAGGGCCGCCCCGTCCAGCCCCGGAATCGGGATCAACGCCACCAGTCGGCAGACCGCCAGCACCAGCAAGGTGAAGATGATCCGCGACTTCAGCTCCGGTATCTTGAAGCAGTTTCCAAACGTGCTGAGAATGGTCTTGAACATAACCGTCGGGACCGTCCGGCTCAGGCCGGCGCCGTGGTCGCGGCCGGCGGCGCGATCAACTCGCACGCGCCGCCCGCCTTTTCGATCTTCGCCCGGGCCGACGCACTGAAGGCATGGGCGCAGACGGTAAGCTTGCGGGTGACGTCGCCGTCGCCAAGGATCTTGATCCCGTCGCCCTTGCCGCGGGCGAGGCCGGCCTCGCGCAGGACCGCTTCGTCCACGCGGCTCCCCTCGTCGAAGCGGTTCAAGGCATCCGTGTTGATGACGATGTAACGGGTCGCGAAGCGGGCGTTGTTGAAGCCACGCTTCGGCAGGCGCCGGCTGAGCGGCATCTGACCGCCCTCGAAGTTGGGCCGGATCGAACTGCCCGAGCGCGCGCTCTGGCCCTTACCGCCGCGGCCGCTGGTCTTGCCGTGGCCGGAAGCACGGCCCTGGCCGAGACGCTTCCGCGAATGCTTGGCCCCCGGACGGGGTTGGAGATTGTGCAGGCGCATAGGTCAATCAGGCGGTGGCGATGGCGGTGACCGGCGGTCCCTCGGGGCGGGGAGCGGCCGCTGCCGGAGTGGGCGCAGGCGTCGCCGGCGCCGGCGCTCCGGGGGCTGCCGGCGGCCGCGGGGCCGGGACCGGCAGACCGCGGAGACGGTAAATCTCTTCACGCTGACGGAGCTGGCACAGTGCCTTGAGGGTCGCTTTGGCCACGTTCGCCGCGTTCTTCGAGCCGAGACTCTTCGTGAGGACGTCGCGCACGCCTGCCGCCTCGAGCACTGCCCGGACGGTCTTGCCAGCAATGACGCCGGTGCCGGGAGATGCCGGCTTGAGCAGCACGCGCGCCCCATCGAACATCGTGAAGACTTCGTGGGGGATGGTGGCATCCTTGAGGGCCACGCGTTCCAGGCTCGACTTGGCGTTTTCGCCGCCCTTCCGGATGGCGTCCGCCACCTCACCCGCCTTGCCCAGGCCCAGACCGACACGTCCCTTCTTGTCACCGGCGACCACGAGGGCGCTGAAGCTGAAGCGCCGGCCGCCTTTCACGACCTTGGCGGAGCGATTGATGTAAATGACCTTCTCGGTCAGATCATCACCGGGCCGGGAATCCCCGCCGTCGGTGCCCTCACCGGGTTGACGGGTGCGTCGGGGTCCACGACCGGGGCCACGGCCACCCATGCCTCCACGGCCGGGACCTCGGCCGTGGCCGCGGGGGGGGGGCGGAGGCGGAGCCTCCGGGCTGACATTCGGTTGGTTCTTTTCGTCCACGATCCGCTCCTAGTTAAAGATTAAAACTGCAATCCAGCTTCGCGCGCGGCATCCGCCAGCGCCTTCACCTTCCCATGATAGCGGGCGCCACCCCGATCGAACACCACCTGCGCGATGCCCGCGGCCTTGGCGGCTTCGGCCGCAGCCGAGCCAATCTTCTTGGCACTCTCGACATTGGCTTTGAGCGCGGGCTGTTCCGGCGACGGCTTGGCGCGCGTGGAGGCCGACGCCATGGTCACGCCTGCCTCGTCGTCCACGAACTGCACATAAATATGCTGACCGCTGAAGTGGACGCTCATCCGGGGACGCGTGCGCGTGCCGGCAATCTTCGTACGGATGCGCCAACGGCGTCGGCGGGCCAGTTCCTGTTTCTTCTCGGTTCTCATCGGGTGGCGGCCGGGTGCAAGCACCGGCCTGAAATGGGTGCCAGGTTTCGGGACTATTGGACGGTCTTGCCTTCCTTGCGGATGACGCGTTCGCCCACGTACCGCACGCCCTTGCCCTTGTAGGGCTCCGGCGGATAGAAGGCGCGGAGGTCTGCCGCAACCTGTCCCACCATCTTCTTGTCGGGGCCTTCCACCGTCAGTTTGGTGTTCTCCTCGACGGTGACCTTGACCTGGTCGGGCACGCTGTAGACGATCGGGTGGGAGTAGCCGAGCGTGAGGTTGACGTTTCGGCCCTGGACGGCGGCCTTGAAGCCGACCCCCTGGATCTCGAGCTTCTTCACGTAACCCTCGCTGACGCCCTTGACCATGTTGTTGAGCAGCGCCCGGCTCAGCCCGTGAAGGGCCCTCGCGCTGGCGTCGTCGCCTTCGCGGCTGACGAGCAGCTGGCTCTTGTCCAATTTCGCAGCGGTCCGGCGCGGAAGGGTGTGACTGAGTTTTCCCTTGGGGCCTTCGATCTGCACGGATTGCCCCTGGATGGCCACCTTGACATTGGCGGGCACCTCGATGGGCTGTCGACCGATTCTAGACATGGCTTACCTCGTCGTTACCAGATGTAGCAAAGGACTTCGCCACCGAGCTTCTGCCGGCGCGCTTCGGCACCGGTCATCACTCCCTGTGACGTGGACATGACGGCTACCCCCATGCCCCCGAGGACGCGCGGGATTTCGTCAAGCCCGGCATAGTGGCGCAACCCGGGTCGACTCACGCGTCGCAACCCGGCGATGACGCCCTTCCGACCGTTGAATTTCAGCCGCACGCGCAGCTTCTTGATCTTGGCACCCTCGACGGCGAAGTCGGCAACGTAACCCTCCCGCTGAAGGATGCGGGCAATGCCCTCCTTCACACGCGAATGGCGCACCTCGACCGAGGGGAGGAGCGCGCGGTTGGCGTTGCGGATCCTCGTGAGGAAATCGGCGATGGGATCGGTCATAGAACTACCAGCTCGCTTTGGTGACTCCAGGGATCATGCCCGCCAGCGCCAGCTCGCGGAAGGTGAGGCGGGAGACGCCGAACTTGCGAAGGTGGGCGTGGCGCCGGCCGCTCACGCGGCAACGGTTGACCACGCGGACGGGGCTGGCGTCACGGGGCAGCTTGGCCAGGCCCGCGTAGTCCTTCTTCGCCTTCAACTCGGCGCGCAGGGCCGCGTACTTCTTCGCCGTCTCGCGCTTGCGCTTGTTGCGCTCGATCCAGGAGGCTTTCGACATACCTATTTCTCGGCAAACGGAAATCCCATCAGTTTCAACAGATCCAAGGCTTCGCCATCGGTCGGGGCGCTGGTCACGATCGTGACATCCATGCCCTGGTGGCGCTTGACCTTGTCCAGGTCAATCTCGGGAAAGATTGTCTGGTCCTCGAGGCCCAGAGAATAATTCCCACGTCCGTCGAACGCCCGCGGGGACATCCCGCGGAAGTCGCGGATGCGGGGCAGGGCGGTGGCGACGAGCCGGTCAAAGAACTCATACATGACTTCGCGACGCAGGGTGACGTGGCAGCCGATCGCCTGGCCCTGGCGCAGCTTGAAGTTGGCGACGCTCTTGCGCGAGCGGTCCACGACGGGCTTGCGCCCGGTCAGCGCCATCAGGTCGCGCGCGGCGTCGTCATGCGCCGTCTTCTCGAGCGAGGACGGGACACCCATGCGGATGACAATCTTCTCGAGACGCGGCACCTGGTGGGCGTTGGCGTACTGGCGCCGCTCGATGAGAGCGGGCCGGACGACGGCCTCGTAATGTTGCTGGAGACGCGGTTTCTTCATGGCGGACTAGGCGGGCTGGGCGGCTCGGCGCGTGGCGCGGGCGTCGAAGCGGTCGGCCCGCATGACGTTGGAAATGTGGATGGTCCCTTCGCGCTCGACGATCGCGCCCTGCGGATGCTGCTGACTCTTCCGCTGGTGGCGCTTGATCATCTTGGCGCCCTCAATGATGACGCGTTCCTTGGCACGCAGGACGGCAATGACCTTGCCGCGCTTGCCTTTCTCCGTGCCGGCGATGATCACCACCTCGTCGCCCTTCTTGACGTGAAACTTCTGCATAGGCTCAGATGACTTCCGGCGCGAGCGAGATGATCTTCATGAACCGCTTCTCGCGCAGTTCGCGGGCGACCGGGCCGAAGATGCGGGTGCCCTTCGGGTTGAGATCCTTGTCGATGATGACGATCGCGTTGCTGTCAAACCGCAGGTAGGAGCCGTCGCTGCGCCGGATGGGACGGCGGGTGCGGACGACGACCGCGGTGACGACCTCGCCCTTCTTCACCGTGCCGTCGGGGGCGGCCTCCTTGATATGGGCCTTGATCACGTCGCCAACCCGGGCATAGCGCTGGTTGCGGCCGAGCACGCCGATGGTGGCGGCACGCTTGGCGCCGGAGTTGTCGGCGACATCGAGAATCGAACGGACTTGAAGCATAAAATCAGGCTCCGGCGGGGGCAGCCACCGGCGCGGGGGTATCGGTGTTGCGGGTCAGGATCTGGACCAGACGCCAGCGCTTGAGCTTGGAAAGCGGCCGGGTCTCCTCGATCAGGACTTGGTCCCCGGGGCGGGCCTCGCTCTTCTCATCATGGGCGTAGAGCTTCTGGTAGCTGGTGACGACCTTTTTGTAGCGAGGATGGCGGTAGCGTCGCTCGACGCGCACCACGATCGTCTTGGTCATCTTGCTAACCAGCACTTCGCCCGCGCGTTCCTTGCGTCGGTTCTGGCGTTGAGGCGTTTCGGACATAGGAAAATCTAGGCCGCCTGGCGGCGCAGGGCGGAAAGGGCGGTTTCCACGCGGGCGATGTCGCGGCGCAGGGTGCGCAGACGCGCCGGTTTCTCGAGCTGGCTGCTGGCCTTCTGCAGGTTGAGGTTGAACATCTCCTGACGGAGATCACGGCTGAGCGTCGCCAGTTCGACGGCCGTCTTGTCTTTCAGTTCGGAGGGTTTCATCGACGGGGCGGTCTAGGCGACGTGGTGCCGGGAGACGAACTTGGTGCGGATGGGCAGCTTGGTCGCCGCCAGCCGCAGGGACTCGCGGGCCATCTCCACGGGAATGCCGGCGACTTCAAAGAGCATGCTGGCCGGGCGGATGACGGCGACCCAGCCTTCGACACCGCCCTTGCCGGTGCCCATGCGGACTTCCAGCGGCTTCTTGGTGAAGGGCTTGTCCGGAAACACGCGGATCCACATCTTGCCGCGGCGCTTCATGTAGCGGCTGATGGCAATACGTGCGGCTTCAATCTGGCGACCGTCCAACCAACAGCGTTCGAGCGACTGCAACCCGAAATCGCCGTAGGCGACGGAGTTGCCCCGGCTGGCGATTCCAGACCGGTTGCCGCGCTGTTGTTTGCGGTACTTGACCCGTGCGGGCATCATGGCCATAGCGTTTCTTTCTCCTGATCAGGCTTGGGGCGCCACCGACGCAGGCACGGCCACCGGCACGGGTGAGGCTAAGGGGGCGGGAGCGGGGCCAAGCGCCGCCGGACCCGGAGCCGGCACGGTTCCCGGCTTGCGGACGCCGGCCTTCTCGGGCTTGTCCTCTCCGCGGCAGATCCAGCATTTCACGCCGAGCTTGCCGTACACGGTGTTCGCCTCGGCAAATCCGTAATCAATGTTCGCGCGCAGCGTGTGCAACGGAACCCGGCCTTCGTGATACGACTCGACGCGCGCGAGCTCCGCGCCACCGAGCCGCCCGGCGCAGCGAATCTTGATGCCTTCCGCGCCGAAGTCCACGGCGGTCTGGACGGCCTTCTTCATGGCGCGGCGGAAGGAGATGCGGCGTTCGAGCTGCAGGGCGACGTTCTCCGCCACCAACTGGGCATCGAGCTCGGGCTTCTTGACCTCCTGGATGTCGACGTAGACCTCCTTGCCGGTGAGCTTGCTCAGGTCCTCCTTCAGCTTGTCGATTTCCGCGCCCTTGCGGCCGATCACAACGCCGGGACGGGCGGTGAAGATCGTGATGCGGCAGCGATTGGCCGCCCGCTCGATCTGGATGCGCGGGACGGCGGCGGCCTCGAGCTTCTTCTTCAGCAGCCGCCGGATCATCTGGTCTTCGGCCAGCAACGGACCGAATTCCTTTTTCGGGGCGAACCACTTGGATCGCCACTCATGGGTGACGGCCGTGCGCAGGCCGATCGGATGCGTCTTTTGACCCATAGGGTTACTGGTCGGACAACACGATGCGAATGTGAGAGCGGCGCTTGAGCGTGGGGCCGGCGGAGCCACGGGCTTTCGGGGTGAAGCGCTTCAGGATGGTGGCGCTGCCCGCCACTGCCTCTTTGACCCGCAGCGTCTCGGGCTTGAGTTCGTGATTGTTCTCCGCGTTGGCGATGGCGGAGCGCAGGGTCTTCGCCACCAGGCGGGCCGACTTGCGCGGGACCATGTCCAGCACGGCGGCGGCCTGTTCGGCCGGGAGACCCTGGATCTGCCGGACGACCTCCCGCACCTTCTGCGGGGACATCGGCAGGTTCTTGGTGATCGCTCGTACTTCCATACGCGGTTACTTGGCTTCGGCCTTGGCCGTGTGGGCGCCGTGTTTCTTGAACGTCCGGGTGAGCGAAAACTCGCCCAGGCGGTGGCCCACCATGTTCTCCGTCACGAACACCGGCAGAAAGACCTTTCCGTTGTGCACGTTGAACGTGAGGCCGACGAAATCGGGCGTGATCACGGAACGCCGGGACCAGGTCTTGATCGGCGCCTTGGACTTGGCGTCCTTCGCCTTCAGAACCTTATCCTGCAGGTGCTGGTCCACGAAGGGACCCTTTTTGACTGAACGGCCCATAGGTTACTTGTTCTTCATCGGCCGGCCGTCACGCCGCACCACGATGAAACGGTTGGATTGCTTCTTCTTGTGGCGGGTGCGATAGCCCTTGGACAGGAGGCCCCAAGGCGAGGTGGGCTGCTGCCAGCCACCGCCCGACTTCGATTTGCCGGCGCCGCCGCCGTTGGGATGGTCCACCGGGTTCCGCGCGACACCCCGGTTGACCGGGCGAATGCCACGGTGCCGGGAACGACCCGCCTTGCCGAGCACGACGTTCTCCCACTCGAGATTGCCGACCTGTCCAATCGTGGCGTAGCAGGTCTCGTTGATGCGGCGGATTTCCCCCGAGGGCAGCCGCACCAGCGCGTAACCTTCATCGCGAGACATGAGCGTGGCCGCGCCGCCCGCCGTGCGGACCATCTGGCCCCCGCGGCCGGGCACCATCTCGATGTTGTGGATTTCCAGGCCGACCGGGATGGCGCTGAGGGGCAGCGCGTTGCCCAGCTCCGCGGCGGCCTTGGGGCCGCTCACCAGCTTCGCCCCGACCTGAAGGCCGTTCGGCGCCAGGATATAGCGGCGTTCGCCGTCGGCGTATTCGACCAACGCGAGCCGCGCACTCCGGCAGGGATCGTATTCGATGGCGATCACCTTGGCCTCGAGGCCATGGCGTTCCCGGCGAAAGTCCACCGTGCGGATCTTTTGCTTGTGGCCGCCGCCGATGCCGCGGGCGGTGACCCGGCCGTAGTGGTTGCGGCCGCCAGTCTTCTTGCGGATGTGAACCAGGTTGCGCTCGGGGCGCTTCTTGGTCACGTCGCTGTAGTCCTGGACGGTGATGTACCGTGTGGACGGCGTCAGCGGTCTGAAAGTTCGGACGGGCATAGGACCTCGCGATTAAGTCAAAACGATCTTGTCGCCCTTCTTGAGGGTAACGATGGCCTTCTTCCAGCTCGGCGTCACTCCCGCCTGGTGAGTGCGCTGGCGACGCAGCTTGCCCCGCACGTGCATGGTGCTCACGCCGGTGACCTTCACCTTGAACAACTCCTCGACGGCCCGCTTGATCTCCGGCTTGGACGCCCGGCGATCAGCCACGACCGTGTACTGGTTGTGCTTGTCGGACTGGATGCTGCCCTTCTCGGTCAGCCGCGCGGACTTGATGATCTCGAACGGATTCATGTTACTTCAGGCGCTGTTCCACTTTCGTGAAGGCCGCGCGGGTGAAAAGAAGCTTGTCGTAGCGGAGCACCTGGTAGGTGTTGAGCGCCTCCCCGGTGGTGAGATCGACGCCGGGCACGTTGCGCGAGGCGAGGTGCAGGTTCCGATTGTCGCCGGTCGCGCACACCAGCACGGTATGCCCGACCAGGTCCAGCCCGGTCAGCAGCCCCATGAACTCACGGGTCTTGGGCGCGCCAAGCTGCAGATCATCGACCAGGACCACATCCCCGGCCCGGAGGCGCTCGGACAGGGCGCGGCGCAACGCCAGCTGCCGCGTGCGCGCATTCACTTTGCGTCCAAAGTCCCGCGGCTTGGGTCCGAACACCACGCCACCACCGCGCCACAGCGGGGACTGGAAGGAGCCGGCGCGGGCACGCCCGGTGCCCTTTTGGCGCCAGGGTTTTCGGTTGGTGCCGGTCACTTCGCCTGCCGTCTTGGTGCAGGCGGTACCGGAGCGCTGATTCGCGAGGTGCGCCGTCACCGTGTCGTGGACGGCTTGGGTGCCCTTGGCGTCTTCGATGACCGCAAAGGCGACCTCGACTTCGCCCGTCGCGTTACCCTTGGTGTCCTTGATAGAGAGTTTCATGGCGCGGTGGCGGTGTTACTTCTTCGCCTTGGCGGGTTGCTTCGCGGCGGCGGCCTTGGCCTCGGCAGCCTTGCGGTCGGCCTCCAGCTTCGCCTTCTCCTCGGCCTTGCGCTTGCGGATGGCTTCCGCGACGGCCTTGGGCATCTTCTTCGATTCGCGGATGACGACGTAGTCGCCGTTCGCGCCGGGGATGGCCCCCTTGATGAGAAGGATCTGGTCCTCGGGCAGGACCTGGACGACTTCGAGGTTCTGGGTGGTCCGGCGCACCTGGCCCATGTGACCGGGCATGCGCATGCCGCGCATGACCGTGCCCGGGAAAAGGCGTTGGCCGATGGCGCCGGAGCGCCGGTGCCAGCCCTTCGCGCCGTGGGTGGAGTCACCGCCGCGGAAACCGTGGCGTCCCACGACACCTTCGAAGCCGCGTCCCTTGGTGATGCCGATCGCGTCGACAAAATCACCGACCAGGAAAACGTCCGGGCCGAGCAGGTCGCCGCTCTTGACGGTCAAGGAGAAATCGCGGAACTCGCGGATGCGGCGTACCCCCTGCAACCGGACCGGCTCCTCGGCCTTGGCGCGGGCGACGCTGACCCCGAACTTGGCGAGGTGGCCGAGGGTGGCCTTGGGGAGGCGGCTGTCCTTCTGGCCGTCGAAGCCCAGCTGGACGGCGTTGTAGCCATCCTTGCCGTCGCGGGCCTTCACTTGCAGCACGCGGTTGGGACCAGCCAGCACCACGGTCACCGGCACCAGGACCCCGTCCTCGTTGTAGACCTGGGTCTGTCCCAGCTTTTTTCCGAGCAAGCCAATCATAACTAAATCTTGATCGTGATATCCACGCCCGCCGGCAGGTTGAGCTTCTTCAACTCATCGACCGTCTTGGCGGTCGGCTCCAGGATGTCGAGGAGGCGCTTGTGCGTGCGCTGCTCGAACGTCTCCATGGACTTCTTGTCTGCGTGCGGAGAGCGGTGGACGGTGTATCGCTCGACCCGGGTTGGCAGCGGGATGGGCCCTGCCACCATGGCGCCGGTGCGCTTTACCGTCTCCACTATTTCCCGCACCGACTGGTCAATCACCCGGTGGTCGTACGCCTTGAGGCGAATGCGAATGCGTTGTCCTGCCATACAAAGAACGAGTTGTCTATCTTTAACTGCGCGCGGGCTTCGGCTTCGCCGAATCCAGAATCGAGGTCATGATATTTGCCGGCACCGGCTCGAAGGAATGCGGCTCCATCGAGTAGGCCGCGCGCCCCTTGGACAACGAGCGAATCGCGGTCGCGTAGCCGAACATCTCGGCCAGCGGAACGTGGGCATGCAGGCTGGTGGCGTTGTTCTTGGCCTCGATGCTGACGATCTTGCCACGCCGGCGATTCAAGTCGCCCAGGAGGTCACCCTGATACTCCTCGGGCGTGGTGCATTCCACCTTCATGATCGGCTCGAGCAGGATCACCCCGGCCTTCTTGGCCGCCTCCTTGAGCGCAAAAATGCCGGCCATCTTGAACGCCAGCTCGCTCGAGTCCACCTCGTGGTACGTGCCGTCCACGATGGCGAGCTTCATGTCCACCATCGGGTAACCCGCCACCACCCCGCCGGCGACCGCCTCTTCGAGTCCGGCGATGACCGCCGGGATGTACTCCTTCGGGATGACACCGCCGACGATCTTGTTCTCGATCTCGACGCCCTTGCCCCGTTCGTTCGGTTCGAGCGTGATGACGGCGTGCCCGTATTGCCCGCGCCCGCCGCTCTGGCGGACGAACTTGCCCACGCCCTCCGCCGCCTTGGTCACCGTCTCGCGATACGCGATCTGCGGCGCGCCGGCGGTACATTCCACCTTGAACTCCCGCACCAGCCGGTCCCGGATGATCTCGAGGTGCAACTCGCCCATCCCCGCGATGATGAGCTGGCCGGTCTCCTCGTTGGTGAAGCACCGGAACGTGGGATCCTCCTCGGCCAGGCGTTGCAGGCTCTCGCCGAGTTTTTCGCGATCGGCCTTGGTCTTCGGCTCCACGGCCATGGAGATGACCGGCTGCGGGAACGTCGGCGGCTCGAGCAGGAGCTGGTGCTCCTCGTTGCACAGCGTGTCGCCGGTGGTGATGTTCCGGATCCCGACGAGCGCCGCGATATCCCCCGAATAGACCGTGTCCACATCCAGCCGCTTGTCGGCCTGGATCATCATCACGCGGTTGACGCGCTCGCGCTTGCGGGTGCGCGGGTTGAAAATGATCTCGCCCTTCTTCAGCTGGCCGCTGTAGACGCGGAAGAACACCAGCTTGCCCACGAAGGGATCGGTCCAGAGCTTGAAAGCCAGGGAGCAAAACTTCGCGTGATCGTTGGCCGGCACCTCGACCGACTGCTCCATGTTCTCCGGGTCCAGGCCCGTCGGTGCGGGAATGTCGAGGGGCGAGGGCAGGTAATCCACCACGGCGTCGACGAGCGGCTGGACCCCGCGCTTCTTGAAGGCGGAGCCGCAGAGCACCGGCACCATCTCGATCTTGCAGGTGAGTCGCCGGATGGCGCGCTTGAGTGTAGCGGCGTCGACGGGCTTGTCCTCGATCACGAGGGCGGCCACCTCGTCGTCCTTGTTGGCCACGGCATCGATGAGCTCGGCCAGGGCGAAACGCGCCTGCTCCTCCAGTTCGGCGGGGATGTCGGTCACCTCGTACAGCATGCCCGACTCGTCCTTCTCGTCGTAAATGATCGCGCGCTGGTTGACGACGTCGATCACGCCGCGCAGGTGGTCCTCCTTGCCGATCGGGAGCTGGATCGGGTAGGCGTAAGCCCCGAGCTTCTTCCGCATCTCGGCGACCGCGTTTTCGAAATTGGCGCCCGTGCGGTCCATCTTGTTCACGAAGGCGACGCGCGGGACCTTGTACTTGGTCGCCTGACGCCAGACCGTTTCGGACTGGGGCTGGACGCCGGCGACGCCGCAGAAGACGGCCACGGCGCCATCCAGCACGCGCATCGACCGCTCGACTTCCGCGGTGAAATCCACGTGGCCGGGCGTGTCAATGATGTTGATGCGATGCGGGACGTTCTCGAAGAGCTTGGTCATCCGCTCCGGCTTCTGGGTCCAGTAGCAGGTGGTGGCGGCGGAGGTGATGGTGATGCCGCGCTCGCGCTCCTGCTCCATCCAGTCAGTGACGGTGTTGCCGTCATCGACGTCACCCATGCGGTGAATGAGACCCGTGTAGAAGAGGATGCGCTCGGTCGTGGTGGTCTTGCCGGCGTCAATGTGGGCGGCGATGCCAATATTCCGCGTGCACTGCAAGGTGTACTTGCGTTGCGGCGAATTCAGCGTCTCGGTTTGGCTCACCACAGTCGACATTGGAAGATAACAGGGAACAAAAAGGCCCCGACTGACCTCAGCCCTCGGGGCGTCTCTGGAACGGGGTGGCTACCAGCGGAAATGCGCAAAGGCCTTGTTGGCCTGCGCCATCTTGTGGACGTCGTCGCGCTTGCGGATCGCGTTGCCCTGACCCTGGTAGGCGTCCAGGATCTCCGCAGCCAGCGCCACGTTCATGGGCTGGCCCTTCCGGGCGTCCGCGAAACTCACAATCCAGCGCATGGCCAGCGAGACCTGCCGGTCGGCCGGCACTTCCAGGGGAACCTGGTAGGTGGCGCCGCCCACGCGGCGGGGCTTCACCTCGAGGCGGGGTTTGGCGTTGTCGACGGCGCGTTGCAGGACGTCCAGCGGACTCGCCGCCGGGTTCTTGGTCGCGATCTCATCGAACGCCTGGTACACGATGCGTTGCGCCGTGCTGCGTTTTCCGCACTTCATGACCATGCTGACCAACCGCGACACCAGGCCCGAGTTGAACTTCGGGTCCGGACTCACGGGACGTTTAAAGGCACGACGACGGCGTGACATAGGCGAAAGTTATTTGGCGGCGGCAGCCGGGGCACCGGCCTTGCCTGCCTTGGGACGTTTGACACCGTACTTGGACCGGCTGACGCGGCGTTTCTCCACGCCGGCGGCATCGAGCGTGCCGCGCACGATGTGGTAGCGGACACCGGGCAGGTCCTTGACCCGTCCGCCCCGCACCAGGACGATCGAGTGCTCCTGCAGGTTGTGCCCTTCGTCAGGAATGTACGCGATGACTTCGTGGCCGTTGGTCAGCCGGACCTTGGCGACCTTGCGCATGGCCGAGTTCGGCTTCTTGGGCGTGCGGGTCATGACCTGCAAGCACACGCCGCGTCGGAACGGCGCGTTCTGAAGCGCCGGCGACTGGCTCTTGTAGCGCAGTTTCGCGCGTCCCTTACGGACGAGTTGATTGATGGTCGGCATCGCGTAAAACTATCCGTTCCCCGGGCATGCACCGCGGTGCACTCAGCCCGGAATAAAACGGGGCGGTGAGGTTAGCAACCACCGTGCTCAGCGCAATAGTTTTTTCGAGAATTTTCTCGAGGCCCTCCGGCGCGGTTCATCATGAGGCGGCTTGACCGTCCGCACCCCGTCACTTTAATTGCCTGCAACACGTGACCACGTAACATGAAAGCGCATCACCTCCAATCCCCCGGCGCCTCCCGCCGGCAATTCCTCAAGTCCACCACCGCCGCGGGAGTAACCTCCCTCTTCGCCTTCAGCCTGGGGCGCCCGGCGACCGCCTTTGCGGCCAACGGCGACACGCTCAAGATCGGCCTCGTTGGCTGCGGCGGACGCGGCACCGGCGCCGCGGGCCAGGCCCTGGCGGCCGACAAGAACACCGTGCTGGTTGCGGTGGCGGATCCCTTCAAGAACCGCGCAACCTCCTGCGTGGACGGCCTCAAGAACAACGCCGAGCTGCGCGACCGCATCCAGGTTACCGAGGGTTCCATCTTCACCGGCCTGGATGGCTATCAGAAGTTGATTGACAGCGGCGTGGACGTGGTCCTGCTCGCGGCGCCGCCCGGATTCCGGCCCCTGCATCTGAAGGCCGCGATTGCGGCCGGGAAGCATGTCTTCTGCGAAAAACCCATGGCCACCGACGCCCCGGGCGTGCGGTCGGTAATGGAATCGGTGCAGGCGGCCAAGGACAAGAAACTGGCGCTCGTCGCGGGCTTCTGCTGGCGCTATGACTTCGCCCGCCGCGAGTTTTACCAACGCGTGCACGATGGCGCCCTCGGCGACGTACGCGCGGTCCACGCGACCTACCTCACGGGCCCGGTGAAACCGATGCCGGCGGCGAACTCGCGCCCCGCCACCATGGGCGATGTGGAGTGGCAGCTGGCCAATTGGTACAACTTCGTCTGGCTCTCCGGTGACGGCCTCGTCGAACAAGCCTGCCACAGCGTGGACAAGGTCATGTGGGCGATGAAGGACGTGCCGCCGGCCAAATGCGTCGCCACCGGCGGGCGCAATATTCCGAACAACGAGGGGAATATCTTCGATCACATCGACGTGTTTTACGAGTGGGCCGACGGTGCCCGCGCGACGATGGCCCAGCGCCAGATCACCAATTGCGCGAGTGACAACTCGGATTATCTCATGGGTGAGAAGGGCTACGGCGCGATCAAGGGTTGGGCCGCTCCCATGATCAAGGCGGGCGAGACCTGGCGCTACCGGGGCCAGCCGAATGACATGTATCAGACCGAACACAACGAACTGTTCGCGTCCATCCGCAAGGGCGAGGTCATCAACGACGGGGACTGGATGGTGAAGAGCACCCTGGCGGCGATCATGGGGCGCATGGCGGCCTACACCGGCCAGGAAGTCACCTGGGAACAGGCCCTCAACTCCCAATGGCGCATCGTTCCCGAGAATCTCACGTGGGACATGAAGCTGCCGATCGACCCGTTGTGCGTGCCAGGGAAGACGAAGCTGGTCTGAAGAACTAAAGCGGTCTCGTTTATTCGCCCGATTTCACGCGAGGCCCGATCGCCAGGTCATGCCTGGGGTCGGGCCTCGTTCGTTCTCGTCGCCACATTCCCGCCGTCAGGGTCTCGGAGAGCCTGATCCGGGGGGTGACTCACCCGACCGGCTGCTCGCGCGCGCCCGCCCGGTAAAACTCGAGCGTTTCCCGCAGTCCGGTCTGCCAGGGCACGGTCGCCGAGAACCCGAGCGCGTCCCGGACCGCGGTCACCCCGGCCCGGGACGAGCGGACGTCTCCCGGGCGTGCGGGTTCGAACACCGGCTCAAGGATTCGTCCGGTCAGGCGCTGCAATTCCTCCACGAGGTCCAGGAGGGTGATGCTCGTGCCGGTGGCCACGTTGAACACGTTCCCCGCCGCTCTCGCCGCCGGGGCCTCGGCCGCGGCCAGATTCGCGGCAACGACGTTCGCCACGTAGATGAAGTCGCGCGTCTGCAACCCGTCGCCGAAGATCCGCGGCCGGACACCTGCCAGGAACGCGTCACAGAACTTGGCGATCACGCCGGAGTAGGGAGAGTCCGCAGCCTGGCGCGGTCCGAAGACGTTGAAGTAGCGGAGCGCCACGGTTTCGAGTCCGTACAGCGCATGATAGAGCTGGCAGTAGCGCTCCGCGGCGTACTTCTGCAGGGCGTAAGGAGACAAGGGGAGCGGCGGCAGGGCTTCGTGCTTAATCTCGGCGGGGTGATCCCCATAAATGGCGGACGAGGACGCGAACACAACCCGCTTCACCCCCTCCTGCCGGGCGGCTTCGAGCACATGGAGCGTTCCGACCGCGTTGTCGTGATGGCTCTGGACCGGACGCTCGACCGACTTGGGAACGGAGACCAACGCCGCCTCGTGGAATACCCAGTCGCAGCCTGACGCGGCCCGGCGCACCGCCTCCGCATCGGCCAGGTTGGCCTGGATGAACTCGATGGAGTCGCCCGGCCGGCGCCACTGGAGATTCGCAACGGACCCGGTGCTCAGATTGTCCAGGACGACCACGCGGGCGCCGCGACGGCAAAGTGCCTCCGCCAGGTGCGATCCGATGAATCCGGCGCCGCCGGTGACCAGGGCTTTCATGAGGGCCAGGAGCAGTTGTTCAAGGTTTCTCGGTGGACGAATCCCATCCACCGCCATCCTCCAACAAACCGGGGGGCACTGCAACCACGCCGCGGGTGATGATGCAGGTGCGGTTATGGAGACCCACGGGCAGGAACTGCAACAACGCCCGCGCTCCGGGATACGCGGCCGCCAGGGGGTCGAGGCCCGCCTCGCCCTGGACCAGCAGGGCTGTGGACAGGGCGTCCGCCTCGGTAGCAGCCGGCAGGGAGACAGCAGCCAGAAGTGCGCTCTGGGACGGCTCGCCGGTTCTCGGATCCAGGACGTGTCCGAAGCATTGGTCGCCCCACCGGAACGCCTTGCCGGCAACGGCCGAGACTCCCAAGGCGGCGTCCACCAGCGGGATCTCGGCGAGAAGGGACCGATCGGACCGATCCGCGGGATCCGACGGAACCCCAGCGCTCGCCCCGCAGATCGCCGTCTTCCAAGGCTGACCGTCGGGCATGCGACCCAGCCCGTAGACGCTGCTGGTGCCGGCGTGAATCAACGCGCTGGTCACCCCTGCCTCCCGCAGGCACTCGACCGCGCAATCGATGGCGTAGCCTTTGCCGATCGCCCCCAAATCCAGGAGCATCCCGGGTCGTTCAAACCGGACCGTCTGGTTTTCCGGATCGAGCACGACGCGGCTCATCCCCACACAACCGCGCGCCTGGGCCACCGCCGAGGGGGCGGGCATTCCACCACCGCCGCCTAGAAACCCCCACGCCTTGAGCAGGGGGCCCACGGTCGGATCGAAGGCCCCACCAGTCTGACTCCACAAGCTCCAGGCCCGTCGGAGCAGTGCGAACGTCGGTGGACTCACGCGCACGGGCCGCTCGGCCGCATACCGGTTCACTTGCGCGATCTCGCTGGTCGGGCGGAACAGACTAAGCTGGGCCTCGAGAAGCTCCACCTCGTTCAACGCCTCCTCACCCGCCGCGCGGAGCGTCGGCTCGGACGGGCCATGGAGCCACACCTCGAAACGGGTGTTCATCGCCCGGCGCGCGAGCAGGACGGTCTTCACGGTGCGCTCAAAAACAAGGGGCTCCGCGGCAAGAGCCCGCGGAGCCCCTCTCGGGAATCGACACAGACGAAACCGGGCAACTTCAGGTCAGGACGGCTTGAGCGTTCCGTAAGTGATCGGGTCAATCTTCTTGCCGGCGCCGTCGGCGATCGTCCGCGTGGCCGGGTCGAAGTGGCAGGCGATGCCCAGCCGGTCCGACATCTCGCCGAGGGAGACGATGGTCTGCACTTTCAGCGCGAGGTCGATGTTGGCGTTCGGCGCCTTGCCGGTGCGGATGCAGCTGATCCAGTTGGACTCGTGGACGCCAATGTCCTCCACCGGCTGGAGACCGTCGAAGCGTTCGGGATCGATTTCATCCGTGAACGGCCGCTCGGGTTTCAGTTCCACCGTGTTGCCTCCGATGTAGAGGGTGGCGTTATGGCCGCGAATGATATCCGGCAAGCCCTGCTCGTTGACGGACGAACTGCAGACCATGAGGCTGTAGCCGCTCGGGAACTCGGCGATCAGGGTGAGACACTCGGGCACGTCGCGAATCGGGGTGCCGGGCGTGTTCTTGTCCGTGAGGATCTTCTTGGTGCCGATGGCCGCGACGCGGATGGGGAACTCGGGACCGCCGGTCGCGAGCACGAGCGGATGGAGCCGGTGCGGGAACAGGTCGCCCAGCAGCCCGGCACAGTACGGATAGTACTTGCGCCACCGGAAGAAATGGTCGGCGTTGAAATCCACGCGGGTCTTGATGTTCGGCCCAAGCCACTCATTCCAGTTCACGACGCCGGCCTTCAGGTCCGGATCAATCGTGTAGTTCCACTCGCCCTTCGGGCTGTTGCGCATGTACGAGCCCTGGCCAAGGACCAGAGGCCCGATTCTGCCTTCCTTGACCAATTCCGCGGCCTTGTGCCACTTGGCGTCGGAACAGCCCTGTGACCCGACCTGGAACACCTTGCCGGTCGCCTTGACGGTGTCGCCCACTTCGAAGGCCTCGCCGAGGTACCGGGCCATCGGTTTCTCGACGTAGATGTGCTTGCCCGCCTTCATGGAATCGACGGAAACGCGGGCGTGCCAATGATCGACCGTCGCGCACAGGACGGCGTCGAGATCCTTGTTTTCCAAAAGCTTGCGGTAATCGTCGTACAGCTTGACGTCCTCACCGATCTTGCTCTTGGCCAGCAGACGGCGCTTTTCCCAAAGGTCGCAGACCGCGCCGAGGGCGACGTTGTTCGCCTCGGCGTTGGCTTTCATCTTGTCCACGTGCAACTGGCCCTGGGGCCCCACGCCCACGAAGCCGACCACAATGCGGTCATTCGCGCCGATGACCCGCCCGGTGGAGGGCGCCGTGGACTGGCCGTAGACCGGCGTCTTGAAGAGATTGGCGGAAGCCGCGGCGGCCGTGACGACCGTGGCCTTCTTGATGAAACTCCGGCGCGTCTCCGCACCGGCCGATACCTGGGTGTCTTGTTTTTGCATAAGCAAATCCGCAACTAAGCGATGCGAGCTTGGACGCAGCCTACGTCGCCGCTGTTCACCGTCAATCGCGAATGGCCCCTTCGGAACGGCTCCGGAATCGACCCACTTCACCGGGGGCCATGGCAGCCGGAATGCGCGCTTGCGTCAAACCGGGCCGCTCGCGAGTCTGGATGCAGATCAAGCGGGTGCAATCCGAACCCGGCATCAGACCGTTCTGGCGGGCGCTGAGCGCCTTCGCCGTCTGCGTGGTCCTCACGTGGACGCTCGGCGCCTTGCTGCAGTTCCGTCACCTGCTCGTGGGACTGGCGCTGACTGAGGTGCTCTTCTTTGCGTTGCCCGCCGCGGTGGTGCTTTACCTCGGCAGGCGCGAGGAGAAGGCCAGCAGGGCTTTCAGTCTTCCTTCCATGCGCGAGACCGCGTTGAGCATCGCCCTCGGCGCCCTTGCGGTGATTGTGGCCGTGGGGGCGGGGTGGGCGACGCGTGCCGCCTGGGGAGTTCCACCTCCGTCCGCCGGGCCGCCGTGGTCGCTGGCCCTGGCCCTGGCGCTTGGCACCGCGCTGTGTGAGGAACTGCTCTTCCGACCGGTGCTGCAACGTGGCCTGAGCGCGGTTTGGAGTCCCGGATCAGCCGTCGTGGGAACGGCCCTCCTCTTCGGCCTGGTCCACGGCAGCCTCGTCCGCTTCCCGGAAACCCTCGTGCTCGGGCTGTTCGGCGGGGTCGTCTTCCTCAAGACCGGACGCTACGGAGCGTGCGTCCTCTTCCAAGGGACCGCAAACCTCCTGGGGCCGCTGTTCTGGGGCGTGCTGCCGCGCTGGCCGGGCCTGTTCCATCCCCTGTCCTCCCTCGTCGTGGCCGGGGCGGCGGTCTACGTGGCCTGGCAATTCTCCCCTCCCACCAACACGCGGGTCTGGGGTATCGCACGGCATGTCCGCTGGGCCCTGTTCGGGGTGTCCCCACCCACCGGGCCCGTCGCCAGGGCGCCACTCATCGCCGCCGTCGTGTACTGGTCGGGTGTGGTCGCGATGGTCCTCACCATCGTGGGCTTGGGACTTGCGGAATCCGCGACCTTGCGCATGGCCCAAGCCATGACCAACGTGCGCCAGCAGGACATCTGGAGTCTTGATGGCGAGGACGTCATCACCGCCTACAGCCGGGTGCATTACGAGTTATGGCCGGCCCGACGAGAGGCGGCCACGTTTGCGCTCCCCTACACCGAAGCCCGCGTCCAGGAGGCCCGGGTGGGCGGCGTGGAGGCACGCGTCCGCCCCTTGGGGGCCGGGACCTTCGAATTGATCTGGCCGGCGACACTCCCCGAGCGGCCGCGTCTGGTCGAGGTGCTTTGGACCGTGCCGCTGAAGGCACTCGACGAACCCGAACGCGGGTATCGCGTCCGGTTGCAGGCGTTTGTTCCGGTCACGGCCTATGCCCTGGTGCTGCGGTTGTCGCCGAATGCCGCTTACGAGTTCGAACGCGCCCCGGAGGCGCGCGAGTCGGAGATCTTCTCCATCCTGCAAACCGGCCCAAGCCCTCGGAACCAGTTCGGCACGTGTGGCGTCGGGCTGAGGCGCCGCACCCCGCCCGAGTCGCCCCGACGGTAACAGCGGCACGCCATCCAGCACCGCGCGCCCGGTTCGGCTCACATGGACTTGTCGGGGACGGTCGAAGCCGCCATTCTTGGCCCATGAACACCCGACCCATCACGCGTCGCCATTTCGCGGCCAGCACCGCCGTCGGCCTTGCCGCCCTGACCCAGCCTCCCGCGTTGCTGCGCGGGGCCGAACCTGACCGCAAGCTGCGACTCGGCCTGATCGGGTGTGGCTGGTATGGCATGGTGGATGTCGACGCCGCATGGAAGGTGGGTGGCGTCGAGGTGATCGCGTTATGCGACGTCGACAGCGAGCACCTGAACCAGAGTGCGGACAAGGTGGAGAAACGCCAGGGCAGCCGCCCGCGGACCTTCAAGCACCACGCGGAACTGCTCGCCATGGACGGCCTGGATGCGGTCATCATTGCGACACCGCCGCAGTGGCATGCGCTGCAATTGATGGCGGCCCTGGCCCGCGGGCTGGATGTGTACTGCGAGAAGCCCCTGGCCTACGACATCCGCGAGTGCCGCGCCATGGCCGACGCCGTCAAGCGGAGTGGGCGCATCGTGCAGATCGGCTTTCAACGCCGGCAGAGTCCCGCCTTTCAGGCCGTTCGGGATCACGTCCGCGCCGGCAACGCCGGGAAGATCCAGGGCGTCGAAGCCACGATCAATTACACGGCCGGCACCAAAGATCCCAAGCCGCAAACACCCCCAGCCGCGCTCGACTGGGATCTCTGGTGCGGCCCCGCCCCGCTCATCCCGTACAGCCCCCAGGTGGGCCACATGAACTGGCGGCTCGAGAAGACCACCGGCCACGGCCACCTCGTGGACTGGGGCATTCACCTCATCGACGCCACGCGCGTGATGCTGGACGAGTCCACGCCGCAAACGGCTTCGGCCGCGGGCGGCCTGTATGTGCTCGCCGGACGCATTACCACCCCCGACGTGCTCACGGCGCATTTCGAGTTCGCCACCTGCCCGGTGACGTGGCGGCACCGGATCTGGGGCGCGGAGGAGTACAACCCCGAGGTTTCCAACGGCGTGTTCCTCTACGGCGAGAAGCAGACTCTCTTTGTGACGGACGATCGCTGGGTGGTGATTCCGAAGGGCAAAGGCAGCGAGCGCCAGGTGAACAAGGTCGAGGCCGATACCGGCAAGCTGCACATGGCCGAGTTCCTGAACGCAGTTCGCACGCGCCAGGCACCCGGCTGTCCGGCCGAGGAGGGCCTCCGGTCGACCACCACCGTCAAACTGGCGATGATCGCCTACGACACCGGGCGCAAGATCACGTGGGACGCGGCGAACGAACAGATCGTGGGCGACCCCGCCGCCAGTGCCCTGCTGAAGCGTGATTACCGTGCGCCTTGGAAGCACCCGTATCAGGGGTGAGTTACCGGCTGACTCCCAGGCCTCCAGGCTTGGGACGGTTACCTACAACGCCCCGCCGCGGATTCGGGTTTCGACCGTCGTGACCTTCTGTTCAAACCTGGAGAGCGACTCGGGTTCCCCTTTCAGGTCGAGCAACGGGGTAAGTTCGGCGCGGACCGCTGAACCGCGATTCCGCCGATGAAGCAGAACTGCCAGCGGTGTTGCCGGCAAAACGCCTGCAGGTCGGCCGCGGCCGCCAGGACTCCTGAGAGCGAAGTCATCCTGGCGGCAACCCGTGGAAGAGCGTTTGCTGCTCGACCGTCTTCCTGATGGGTTGTCAGCAGGATTACTCGTAGATCTCGTACACCGCGTCCCCCAGCATGAACTGCACGTTCTGGCCAAGGGCCAGCCACGGGCGCGTCTCCGGGTGCTTCGTGAGCAGGTCAAAGTACTCGGAGGAGTTGAACTGGACCCGCACCGGACGAGCCTGGGTGGCCTTGGCGACCGCGGCGTCCATCCACTGGTTCCCCTTTTGGAAGAAGGTCCGTCCGCCGACGAAGCGACTCTGCGCCGTCACGTCAGTTGTCCGACCGGCAGTGGCCGCGGGCCGGGCTGTCGCCTGGGGCGCCATGGCCACCGCGGCGCTCGACCGCGAGCGGGAAGCAAGCGCGGGACCGCCCGCCGCGGGAGCCGGAATCGACTGCGGCGCGGCCGTGGGCGCAGGCGCTGCGGCGGTGAGGAGCCGGTTGGCCTCGGTGCCTGCGGCGTCGAGAGCCACGTGGACCTGGTCGGCGGATTTCTGAGCGATGCCGTAACGAGCGGCGGCCACTGCGCCGGCCCCGGTCGTACTCGTCGGCGCCGCGGTGAAGGCCCTCCGGTACTGGTCCCGCTGCTCGAGCAACTGCGGCAGGGACTGTTGCGTGAGCGGGATGCCCCGACGTTGCTCGTCCTCCATGATGAGGTAGGCCGTGTAGGGCGTCACGATGCCATGCTTGCGGGCCAAATCCACGACCTCGTCGCGGAGCTCGGCGTTCTCGCCTCGCAGGCGAATCTCGTCGAGCAGATAACCGATCCGCCTCGTGGCCCAGAGACGCGGAATGAACTCGTGTTCCCTGGCCTCGCCGGGGAACGCCGCCTCGAACTCAAAGCGCCGCTTGGCGCCGGCGACGGTGCCCTCCAGAACCACGCGACCGCGGCCGCGGCCCTCGAACCGGCCGACCGCGACGAGTTGCTCGCCCTTGAACAGGTCGGGCAGGGGCGAGGGGTAGAGCTTCATCACGCGCACGGCATCCGGAAAGTCCAGCTTCAGGTTGGCGAGGACCGGGTCCTTCACCTTGCTGAAGAAGCGGGAGACCTTCACCTCGAGGTCTTCCTCGGGCAGAACGTACTCGCTGGTGGCGTGCGTGTTTTCGGTGATGCGGTCGAGCAGGTGCGTGTTCACGTCGTTGCCGATGCCGAAGCAGAAGACGCGCGTCTGGCCCCCTTTGGATCGGGCCTTGTCCGACGTGGCATCGACGATCTTGTCCAGGTTGGTTTCGCCCACCGTGGGCAGGCCGTCCGTCAGGAAGATCACGGTGCGCGGGCGGTCGGCGCCCGACGGCAACAACTCGAGACCGCGCTGCAAGGCGTCGTAAATGGCGGTGCCGCCGATGGGCTTGAGATCTTTGATGAACTCGATCGCCCGATCGCGATTCGCGCGGGTCGCCTCCGCCAACTGGCTGAAGAGCGCTTCCGCCTCGGTGGAAAAGCGCACCACCTCGAAACGGTCCTGATCGTTGAGATTCTCGACGCAGAACCGGAGGGCGTTCTTCGCCTGGTCGAGCTTCTTGCCGGCCATCGAGCCCGAGGTGTCGAGAATGAGCACGACATCCTTGGGCATGACCTGCTTGAGATCCGCCTCGAACGCAGGCGACGCGAGCAGCAGGAAGTAACCGTCGTCACCGTCGGGCCGCCACGTCATCAGGTTGAGGCCCACCTCGCCGGGGTCGGTGGCGAAGAAGAGCTGGAAATCGGTGTCGGGCTTTACGTGCTTCGATTCAAATCCCACGGTGGCCTGGTGCTCGCCCCGGCGCGTGATCTCGACCTGGTGGCTCGGGGAGTAGATCGACGTGAGCGGCCGTTTCGATTCCAGCTCGAGCTTGAGACTCACGGACTCGATGGGCTTGGCTGAAAACCGCTCCGTGTTGAGCGGGTAGAGGTAGTTTACCAGGCCGCTATCAGACCGGAGCACCTGCGTGTAACTGAGCTTCACCTGCTTCTTGCTCCGCGGCTCGATGGGGAAGATCCGCACCTTGAACAGGTCGCGGCCGACGTACTCCAACAGGGCCGGGTCGCGATGCTGCCGGACGATGTCCTCGTAGATCTTGCGCGCCTTGTCGGCCGGGAGGAGTTCGGCCTGCACCTGCTGGCCGTTCACTTCCATGCTGAACTTGTCGATCTGCGCCCCCTTGGGCACGGGGAAGATGTACGTGCCTTCGAGCTGCCGGTCGTTGGGGTTGTGGAACTGCTGGTCCACGGCGGTGGTGGCGATCTGATCGCGCACGTTCACGTTCACGTGGTGATACACGACCTCCAGCGGCGCGAACGTGTGGACTCGCGGTGGCGGCGGCACCGGTCGGGGCGGCCGGGGCCCGTGCCAGATCGGCGGGACCGGAGTGAGGACCGGTTCGTGGACGATGATCAGACCGTCCGCGACGGCCGACAGGAAGGGCGCGCACGCCAGCGCGGCGGCCAGCCACATGCGCTTGAGCCGGGCATTCATGTTCACCTGCGGTTAGACGGAGTTGAGTCCAGAATGCTCCCCTTTTGACATCATCGCCGTCAGTCACTAGCGTCTGACGCCATGAAGACGATCACGCTGCGCACGCTCCTCCGCGAGCCGGTGAAGGTGAAGCAACTGACGCGCGCCGGCCACCCCGTCCAGGTGACCGACAACGGTCAGCCCTTGTGGATCCTGCAGCCCGCCGGCGGCACGGCTGCTGACGCGGAACGGCGCCGAGGCGAGCTGGAAGCGGAATTGACGGCCATCCTGCGCGAGCCGCCGTCCAGGATGCCGCTGTCGAAGCTCGTGTTGGAATCCCGGCGATGAGAGTCTACGCCGACACCAGTTTCCTGGTCCGATTGGTGGGGGCCGAGCCCGGGACGGAGGCTGCGGTGGCTGAGTTTCGGCGGCTCGATTTTCCAGCCTTGTTTTTCCTGCCGCTCCATCACCTGGAGGTTGTGAACGCCATTCGGCAGCGGGTATTCCACCAGCAACGAAGCGCGCCAGGCAGCCGGCGTGCGACCCTGCTCGGAGAACGAGACGCGGCACTCATGCGGCTTCAGCGTTGGGTGCGCCGCGGCTGGCTGATCGAAATCGCCGCGGACTTCGAGGAAGGCCTCAGGCGGGCTCAAGGCTTGTCCGAACAGCACACGGAACAGCTGGGTTGCCGAGGCTTCGACCTGCTCCACGTCGCGCTGGCCCTCCAACTCGGGGCGGAGGCCTTCCTGACCTCGGACCGCGTCCAGGCTGCCGTAGCCAGGGCTGCAGGGTTGGAGGTAACGCTCAGCGAAGTGGCCTGAGCCCAGGACGCCATCGCGTTCCCGATTGCCGGACGGGACGCTCCCGCCCTAAGCTCGCGGAGTTGCCCGGGGCGGTTTCGTTTCCCACGGCGCCCCGGCAATTCGGTATCTAGCATCTGTTTCAACGACTCATGAGCATGAAGAACCCAGAATCGATCCGATGTGGTCCGGCGGGGCTGCTGGTGGCGGCGCTTCTCGCGCCCGCTCTCCACGCGGACTACGCCGCCGCGGTCCAGGCCTTGAATCCGATCACCTACCATCGTTTCAGCACGACGGACCAGGTCCCGGCCGAACTGCCGGCCCTCAATCGTGGTACCCTCGGCACCCCCCAGAACGGTGAGTACCAGGCGATGTCGGGGGCACGCGGCCTCCCCGGGGCCATCGTGGGCGACACGGACACGTCGGTTTCCATCGTCGGCTCCGTGGGTCAGCAGGTCGTGGTGCCGTTCTCCCCGGTTTACAACCCAAACGGCCCATTCACGATCGAGTTCTGGGCGAAGCCGGCCAACGCCGACGGCGGAAACCACACCGTCGCCATTGCCATGATCAACGGTCAGAACCCCGCCAACGGGGACGACCGCAGCGGTTGGTGCGTGCGGCATGTTGCCGGCGACTGGCAGGTGCTGTTGGGCTATGACCATTCCGATGGCGCCACGTTCTACGGCACGACGCTCACCGCGGCCGGGACGGTCCTTCCCGGTGAGTGGCAGCACGTCGTGGTCGTCTATTCCGGCCCGGCAGTTACCATCTTCGTGAACGGGGCGGAGGCGGCAACCACGGCGCCCGCCCTTCCCATGCTGCCCAACTTCGCCGCGCCCCTGATCCTTGGAGACCGCGGCTACACGGGTTGGGACTACAATGGCGAGGTCGACGAGTTCGCCATTTACCCGGCCGCCTTGTCCGCCGCCGACATCCAGGCCCACCACGCCAGCGGCCTGAACGCCGGCCGGCCCAAGCCCTACGCCGACCTGGTCCTCGAAAAGGCTCCCGCGCTCTACCTGCGCCTGGGCGAACCCTCGTTGCAGATGCCCGTCGCGAAGAACACCGGCAGCCTCGGGGCCGCCGCCGACGGCATCTATCTCGCCGGCACGACTCCCGGCGTCCCGGGACCGCAGATGCCCGCCGTCACCGGCTTCGCCTCGACCAACGTCGCCTCCGGCTTCGACGGGGTCAGCGGCTCCGTGCAGATTCCGGGACTGGCCCTCGAGACGGACACTTTCACCATGGTCTGCTGGTTGAAGCGCGACGGCCTCCAACCCGCACGCGCCGGCATCATGCACAACCGCAAGGTGACCGCGCCCGAAGTGAAAGCGACCGGTCTGGGCTTCCAGGACGACGGCCTCGCCCTCAGCTACAACTGGGAAGACCAGGGCGACACCTACACCTTCAACCCCGGCTTTGTGCCCCCCGACAAGGCATGGACCTTCTACGCCGTGACGATCGCCCCCGCCGAGGCGGTGATGTACATGGGAACCGCCGCCGGCCTCGTGCAGGCGACCAAAGCCTTCAATCACTTCCCCCACAACTTCAGCGGCGCCAACCTCGACATCGGCTGGGACAACTACCAGGCCACCCGCCATTTCAAAGGGAGCCTTGACGAGTTCGCGATGTTCGACAAGACCCTCACCCCGGCCGAAATCACCTCGCTGTTCAACGCGGCCCTGCCGGCCATTCTGTCGCTGACCCGCACCGCCGATCCGATTTACGAGGGCGGCAGCGTGACCTTCCAGACCTCCGTGGCCGGCACCACCCCGATCACATACCAGTGGCGGAAGGACGGCGTCAATCTGCCCGGCAAGACCCAGGCGAGCCTTGCCCTCGAGAACCTGCTCCTGACCGACAGCGGGAGTTATGATGTCGTGGTCACCACGGGCGGCAAGACGCTGACCAGCCCCGCCAACCTGTTGACCGTGCTCTCCTCGCCACCGGTGTTCACCGCGGTGCCGGCCTCGGCCGTCCGGTTCATCAACGGCACGGTGCGCTTCGTCTCCTCGACCCGGGGCAGCCAACCGCTGAGCATTACGTGGAAGCGCGGCAGTGAAGTCCTGCCCGGAGCAACCGGGCCCGAACTGGTGTTGACCGATCTCCAACCCGCCGATGCCGGGGAGTACACGGTGACGGCCACGAACCCTTACGGGACTCAGGAAGCCAAGGCCACCCTGACCCTGGTCACCCCGAGCAAGTACGCGGCGGCCGTGGCCGACGCCGGCCCGATGGGATACTGGCGCCTGGACGAAGCCGACGGCGGCGTCACCTACGATTATTGGGGCGGCCGGGACGGCACTTACAATACGGGCGTCACGGTGAACCAGGCCGGACCGCGTCCGCAGAGCTTCAAAGGCTTTGACGCGACCAATGCCGCTTACACGCTCAACGGAACTGGCGGCAAAGCCGTCATTCCGGCGCTGAACCTCAACAAGGCCACCGCCACCATCATCACCTGGATCAAGCCTGACGGCGCCCAGGCCGATTATGCGGGTGTCGTGTTCTCGCGCGGGAGCGCCGTGTCGGGCATCGACTACAAAGGCACGACCGACGGCCTCGGCTATCACTGGAATGATGCCGCCAATACCTACAGTTGGGAGTCCGGCCTCTATCCGACTCACGACCAGTGGAACTTCGTGGCGCTCGTGGTTGAACCCAACCAGGCCACCATGTACCTCGACGACGGCTCGGGGATGCAGTCCAACATCAACTTCGTGAACCATGGACCGTCGGCCTTCGACGGCACCCTCCAACTCGGTCAGGACGGCACCAGCGGACGCCTCTTCAAGGGCGCCATCGATGAGGTGACGGTGTTCGACCGCGCCTTGTCCGAAGCCGAGATCACGAAGCTCCGCAACGCGGGCATCAACGGCACCTACGCGACGACGCCGGCCGCGATCGTCGAACAACCCAGGGGCCAGACGATCATGGTTGGTTCCAGCTACACGCTCCAGGCCCGGGTCGCCGGCAGCGTCCCGCTCACTTACCAGTGGAAAAAGAACGGCCAGGACCTCCCCGGGGCCGTCCGGAGCAGCCTCGCCTTCCCGAGTGCCGCGGAAGCCGACAGCGGCACCTACCAACTCTTCGTGACGCAGGGCGCCACCACCATCTCGAGTACGGCGGTGACCCTCACGGTCAAACCCGTGCCTGCCTACATCAACCTCTCCCCGGACCTGGTCGCGCACCTCAAGTTCGACGGCAATTACTCGGACAGTTCGGGACGCAACAACCACGGCACCGCCCAAGGCACGCCGCAAATCGTGGCGGGCAAGATCGGCAGCGGCGCCCTCCGGTACAACACGGTGGTGGAGAACAGCAGCGTCAGCCAGGCCAACTACGTCAGCCTGGGCACCCCGGCGGACCTGCAGTTCGGCGGCAGCACGAGCTTCTCCGCCGCGTTTTGGACGCGTTTCACCGGCAGCCCCGGGGACCTGCCGTTCCTCGCGAACAACGACAGTTCCTACGGCGGTTCGGGACTGGTCCTGGCACCTTCGTGGGAAACCGGGAGCTGGTCCTGGAGCCTCAATGACGGCTCGTCGCCAGCAGCCTGGCCGGGCGTGGCGGCGCAGTACGGCAACGACGTCGGCTATGCGAACGCCCTCAACGACGGCGAATGGCACCACCTTGTCTACCTCGTGGATCGGAGCGGCGACGTCACCGTCTACCTCGACGGAAAGAAGGTCCACGCCAAGGCCATCGCCGGCCTGAGCTTCAACCTCAACACCGGTCTCAGCCTGGACATCGGCCAGTCCCAGGGCAACTACGCCGTCGCCGGCGACTTCCAAATGGACGACCTCGGCATCTGGCGCCGCGTGCTGACCCAGTACGACGCCGAAGCCATCTACCTCGTCGGGCAGCAGCACGGACGCAGCTTCGACACCGACGCCCCGGCGGAAGTCCGGGTCGAAATCCAGCGAGTCCCCAACGGAGCCCGGATCCAGTGGTCGAGCGGAACCCTCGAGTCCGCCGACACCGTCCTGGGCCCATGGACGACGGTTCCCGGCGCAAATGCACCGAGCCACGACATCACGCCGACCGGTCCCGCGAAGCTCTACAGGGTGAAACTGTAGACCGCGACCTGTTCAACTCACGCTCCACCAAGGGCGCACGTCTCGTGCGCCCTTTTTCTTTCCTGCGACGGACGCCGCTGCCAGGGTGGACCGGCTCGCACGGGGTTGATTTCGGCCGGGTCTGCGCCACGCTTCCGCGCATGCCGGTTCCGCTGAACCTGCCCCGGAGCGCGGACTTCAGTCCGCAGGAAGCCGCGTCGGTGAACGAACGTCCCTGCGGGCTGAAGCCCGCGCTCCGCAACGGTTCATGGTCCCCATGCGCGCGAAACCGTTTGGTGTCGATGCTCTCCATAAACCGTCACCCGGTGGCGCAGACATTCTTGTCTGCCGGTCGGGGCGACGTCCCCGTCGCCCACCGCCCCGCCGGACTGGAAAGTCCGGCCCACCGGCAGGCTCGAAAGCCTGCCCCACAAGGTGCACGGCTCCTGAACCGGCCCCAAGGCGACCAGACGCTTCCCTGCAATCCAGCCCCCTTCGACCGCCTCCGAAGCTCATGCCGCCGGCTCCCTCACCCCGTCCGCGTCCTCACCTGGTTCCTGCTGCTTGCTTTCGCCGCAGGCGCGCGGCAAGGCCTGATTGCGGCCGATACGGAAACGGGGGTTCAAGTGCTTCCGCTCCCACCGCTGATGATCGGCGGGAAGATCGCCTACGCTCACACTCAAGGGCTGGAAATCGTCGACGGCTCCTACTTTGCGACCGCTCGCCAGGAAGACGTGCAACCGAAACGCGCCCTGTTGCTGCGAACGGGTCCAGACCGGCGGTCCTGGGACTGGTGGGACGTCACCCCGGAACGCCCTCACCCCTCTGCCGCCGCGACGCTGACCGGAGACCCGGTTGTCCCAATCATGGATCACCCGGGAGGCCTGCAATACGCCGTGGGCAGGCTCTGGATTCCCCTCGCTGAAAGCCGTCGCACCGGACGCACCCTGATCCGCGCGTATGAGGTTGCAGCGCTCCATCCCGAGCGGACGGCGGTTCCCGCCTTCGAGTTTGCCGTGGCCGATCACCTTGGCGCACTCGCGGTCTCGTCCGATGGCACCAAGCTCCTCGGCGCAAACTGGGACACGGAGCAGGTCTACGTCTGGAATGGGCGCGGCGAACTGCAACGAACGATCTCGGGAGACGCCCTGGCTCCTTGGGGCTTGGGAGCAAACTCACGGGCTGACGGTCGCCCCGGAATTGCGGTCCAGGATTGGAAGGCGATGTCGGGCTGGCTGGTCGGTTCCGGACTTCGAAAGGCCACCACTTCGGCGGAGAGCGTGCTCACGTTCCTGCCCATCACGTTGACGGGGGCGGGTCCGGCGCGGGAGTTCGTCCTGCCCGCCCCCGCGGGGACGCAGCTTGCCCGCGAAGGCATGGCCATTGCGGGAGATCTCGTCCATTTCCTGCCGGAGGATCTCGGAGCGACGAACCGTCTGTATCGCCTGCCGCTGCCGGTGCCCGGCCCCTAGCCGGCGTCAATCCTTGCGCGCCGCGGTCCCGCTCCGTCCCTCGAGCCGCGCCAGCACTTCCTGGGCAAGGACCTCGTACGCGGCCGCCCCCGCGCTGTACGGGTCATAGGCAATGATCGGCTTGCCAAAACTCGGCGCCTCCGCGAGTCGCGTGGTGCGGGGAATGACCGTCTCGAACACGGTTTCCTTGAAATGCTCACGCACCTCACCCACCACCTGCTGGGAAAGGCGGGTCCTCCCGTCGAACATCGTCATGACCACGCCCAGCAGCTCCAGCCCCGGATTGGCGCCGTTCGCCCGAATCTGCCCCAGCAGCCGCGTCAGCATCGAAATGCCCTCCAGGGCGTAGTACTCGCACTGGAGCGGAACCAGGAGGTAATCCGCGGCGGAAAACGCGTTCAGGGTCAGGATGCCGAGTGAAGGCGGACAGTCGACGAGGATCAGGTCCCACGTCTTGCTTTCACGCAAAGGCGCCAGGGCCTGGCGCAAACGCTGGAGGTGGTTCTCGACTCGCGCGAGTTCCACATCGGCCCCGCACATGTCCAATTCGCTCGGGATGAGTTCCAGGCGCTCGAAAGCCGTGGGCTTGACCTTGTCGGCGAGGACTTCCTCTCCGAGCAGCGCGGCGTAGGCGCTGGCACCGGGAGTCTTTTCGAAGCCCAGGCCACTCGTGGCGTTCGCCTGGGGATCCAGGTCGAACAGGATCACGCGCTGGCCTGCTGCCGCCAGACAGGCCGCGAGATTCACCGCCGTCGTCGTCTTGCCGACGCCGCCCTTCTGGTTCGCGACCGCGATGACTTTGGCAGGCACGCGCCGATTAAACGGGTGCGCCGGCACGGCTTCAAGGCTTTCGAAGGTCCGCGGCCTGGCCGGGTTTGGCGCCGCAAGGCAGGCGCTGGCGGACTTTCCCGTTCCTGCGGCGCTTGAACCACACGCTGTCGGGGATTGCCGGTCTTTCCCGTACCCACCGTCCACCGGAGCAGGTAGTTGGAATCAATCCGCCGGGAGCATCACGCACCGGCGGCCACCGATGGAATCAACATGAAACAACTCATTCCTCCTCTCTGGAAACGGTCCTGCTTCGCCTTGCTCAGCCTCGCGTCTCTGGACGCTCGAACCGAGGTGCTGCTGGACGAACCGTTCGCGTACCCGGACGGCCGGTTGACCGACGTGTCGGGCGGCCTCTGGACGGCGCACAGCGGCAGCGGCGCCCTCCATGTCGTCGGAGGGTTGGCCCGCCTGGAACAAGCCGACGGGACCAGCGGCCGCGAAGATGTGAACCGGCTCCTCGCGTTCTCGTTCGACCCGGCCACCGACAACACCACCGCCCTCTACGCCGCGTTCACGGTCAGCTTTGACGCGCTGCCGTACAATGGCGGATCCAGCACCGCCGGATCCTACTTCGCGCATTTCAAAGCCAGCAGTGCCAACCAATTCTATGCCCGCGTCGGGGCCAGCACCGAAGGGGCCGCTGAGGGCGCCTTCCGGCTCGCCGTGGCCAACTCGGATTGGTCCGCCACTTCGGCCGTGCAATTCCCTGCCGACTTCCAGCTCGGCATCGCCTACGACCTCGTCCTGCGACTCGACCTGGCCACCGACCAGTCCACGCTTTGGGTCAACCCGTACGACGAAGCCAGCCTCAGCGTCACCGCGACCGACCCCATCAACTATTCGGGCTCCATCAATGCCTTCGGCCTGCGCCAGGGAACGACGGGAAGCTCCCCCAACCTCGGGGCACCCGGATCCGTGGCCGTAGGCAACCTCCGGGTGGCCACCTCATTCACCCAAGTCAAGGCGGTGCCCGAACCTGCACCCGCCACGCTGCTCCTCCTCGGCACGGCGGCCATGTTACTGCGCCGGGGTCGCGCCGGCTGAACCGGAACCGGTCACAACGCCCCCGCCGTGTCCGGATCTGCCGGCACGGCGTTGGTGGCGGGCACGGGCGGAGCCGCCTCGTCGGGGACCGGCCGTGGCGACACGGCGGGTTCGGCAGCCGGGGGGACAGGCGTACCCTCTCCCGCTGGAGGCGGAAGGGCGGGCGCTGCGGTCGCGCCCAGCTCCCGGGCTGTCGGAGCGGAGTCTGATCCGACCAGCTCCTCGGAAAGCACCACCAGGGCAATACGACGGTTCTTCGCCCGGCCTTCGGGGGACTCGTTCTCAGCCACCGGCCGAAACTCGCCGTAGCCTACGGCTCCCAAACGACGCGGGTCCACGCCGGCTTCCTCGCTGAGGAAGCGTACGGCCGCCGTGGCGCGCGCCGTCGAAAGTTCCCAGTTGCTGGGATAGCGGGACCAGGACGCGGCGCGGATGGGGATATTGTCGGTGTGTCCGATGACATGAACCTGGCGTGTCGGGTACTGGGCCAGAACGACCGCCACCCGGCGCAGGATCTGTTCACCTTCGGGTTTGAGTTTCGCTTCGCCCGAATCAAAGAGGACCCGCTCGAGGATGTCCACGGTCAGCTTGCCCTGCAGCTCGGAGATGGTGATGTCCTTGGACTCGATCGCCCGTCGCATTTCCGCTTCGAGGTTCTGCTGCGAACGCGTCGCCGCTGCCTGTTCCTCCCGAAGTCGCACGTTGTCATGTTGGAGCTTGGCGAGCCGCGACTGGGCGTCCTCGAGCGATGCCTTGCGTTCATCCAGGGAGAGGTCGCGCTCCATCAATTCGGCGCGCGTCTCGGCCAGGGCTCTTTCGACGCGTTGCTGTTCCGCCAAAGCCTGGTCGCGTTGCGAGATCGCCACCTGGAGCTCGGCCCGTTGCTGCAAGTAAGCCACCGCCCCCGCCGCCGTGAGCAGCAGAAGCGTGAGCATCGTCGCAAGAATCTTGGCAGCTCGGGGCACTTTGGGCGGATCAGAGATTCTCAGCCACGGCGTTCACCGGGTACGCTGTACGGCTTTCGCATAAAGTTTTCCGGACGAAGACGCAATACCCAACGTGACCTTCACGGCTGGCCCGCATCAAAGCCCGCTGACCGCCTCCGACCCGGAACGGGCTCCACCAAGCCGGAGGTTTGCCGCGGCATCCATGACCTCGGCACCGGAAGCCGGCTGCCCCTCAAGGGGTCAACCCCGGGGTGCTTGCGACGGGAGGACCCGCGGTCGGCACATCGCTCAACTGGCTGGCGGCGACGGCGTCGAGGCGGGCCTTCAAGTGCATCTCCACGTCAGCACGTGTGGTCACCTGCGGATCCCACGGGTGACCCCGCAGTTCACTCCGGCCGCCGCGAAGAACCGCCAGGGTCGCAGTCCGGCCCCGCTGGAGCTTGTGCAGGGGTGCATGACCATACGATGAGTCCCGCACCCGGGTGGGGGCGAAGGGATCTGCCGAAACCCGGCCCGCTTCCGAATGCGCTCCGCCCCCGTGCAGGGACCACTGCCATTCGCAGGCGGCGGAGGACGTGCCGGGTCGGCCAGGCCGATGCCACAGAATGAGCGCCGCTTCGCCCTCGAGCGGACGATCGCGCGCGGTCGTCAGGGTCTCGTGCACGGCGAAATCAGATCGGTTCGTCCGGCGCCCCGACTCCCACCACTCGATCCAGAAGGTAAGACGGTGCCCCGCCGGTAACATCAGCCGGTAATTGAACCACCGCGAATCCGTCGTGGCGTGGCCGAACTGGGGCGGCGTTTCTTCGAGAACGGCCACCACGGGTCCGGGCAACAGCCAGGGAATGCCCACCACCGTTGCCACCACGGCCGCAGCCGCGGCCACCGGCACCCAGCGCGATGCCGGGCGACGCATCGGTTGACCCGTCGCGGCTCCCGGCGGGTTGGGCGCGGCTCCTGCAATCCCCCGCAAATGGCTCTGCAAGTCCGCAGCGCTCTGGAACCGTCGCCCAGGCTCCGGTTCGAGAGTTCGCAGCACCACCTCATCGAGGCGACGGTCCATCGGTACCCGGGCTTTGGCGGAAGGCGGCGCGCACCGGCCGACCGGAAGCTCGCCCGTCAGCATTTCGTAGATCACCACCCCGAGCGAGTAGATGTCGGCCCGATGGTCCACCGTCTGGGAACGCTGGCGTTGTTCGGGCGCCATGTACGACAGCGTGCCCATGACGTGATGCGTGCCCGTGAGCCCCGCATCGCCTGCGTCTTCCCCCAGCAGCTTCGCCAATCCGAAGTCCGCGATCTTCACCCGGCCCGACCGGTCGACGAGGATGTTCCCGGGCTTGATGTCGCGATGGACCACCCCCTGGCCATGGGCAAACTGCAGCGCCTCGCAGATCTGCGACACCAACCCCAGCACGCCCTGCCCCTGCAGCGTGCCCGACGAGATCAACCGCCGCAGGTCCGCTCCATCCACGAACTCCATCACCAGGTAGTAGTACGGCCCCGCGTGGCCGAAATCGTAGATGGTCACAATCCCGGGATGGTTCAACAGCGCCAGCGCCCGGGCCTCGCGGGCAAAACGCCCGGCAAACGCCGGGTCTTGTCCCGCCGCTTCCGGCAGGATCTTCAAGGCCACCAGACGATCGAGTCCCTTCTGCCGAGCCTTGTACACCACGCCCATACCTCCGGCGGCGATGAACTCCAGAATCTCCAGTTGAGGAAAGAAAGGCGCGATGCGGTCGGTTCCTGGAGGACCGCCCTTTGCCGGTGCCTCTGCCGCGGCCGGGTCGGGGGTCGTCACCGGGTCCCTTCCGGACAACTCGCCAGCCTGGCGGCATTGCGGACACAAGGCGTCGGCTCCTTCCGCGGGAAGGGGTCTGCCGCAGCCCGTGCAGGCTCGGTTCGAGCTCATGGCGAATCCCCTCTCGGCACCGGATGGCGTAGAAAAGCACCAAGCTCTTTCAGCCTGTCAGTATTGATGAAATCCACCCCGGCGTCCCATTCCACGCGCCATCGCGACTCGAGGTCAGGTCCGCCCCAGAACCGGAGGCGGCGCCCCTGTCCATGGGCTTTTGCGACCAGATCCCGAAGGCGCGTGGCTTCGTCCGCCGGCATGGGCCCCTGACCACGCCAACGGAACTGGCTGCCCCAGCTCGCACTGATGAGCGGAACGAGATGAGGACTCGGATTGGTCTGAAGATCCGCCACCCTGCCGTCAAGGGCGGCCAGTCGAGTGGTCTGATTGGCGAGCAAGGCGGACGTTGCGTTGCCACTGAGCACGACCGTGACCGCATTCGTCTCGGTCTTGTCGACGCTGGAGGTCGTCAGCATTTCCCGATAACGTTCCAGCAGTGGCCTGAGCACCTGCCACGTGCTGGCGCCGTCGCTCTTCACGTCGATCAGCAGCCAGCAGGACGGACCATCCCGATGGACCCGGCCACCGTTGGCCCGCACGCGCTGCCGCAGTGGCTCGAGGTAGAGCGATTCGAGCGTCCGGTCCAGCCGCACCTGGGAGGCGTCGTGCGCCACCAGCAGGGCTCCCTCGACGAGGTGGATGTCGGCCTCCACGCTGCAGAACCCTTCTCCCAGCGCGTCGAGAAGCGGCCGCACGTGCTCATAGTCGTTGTGGGCATGGGCCCGAGCCAGGGGCGTGGGCTCCGCGGCACCAGCCAGACCAGCCAGCCAGAGGGCCGCAAACCCCGGCAGGATGCCGGACAAACGCGCTGTGATTGGGATCATCAAGGCAAGAAGGTCGTTGAATTCTGGCGCGCCGTCGAGCCGCGGTTTCCACCTCTGAGCCGGCAGGGCGCGCGGCACGACCCCTTCCTGGCTCATCCGTCCGGAGGGCGGCGAGAGAGGGGTGGTGACGGGTGTTCGGGTCCTGAGATGCCGCTTCGGATTTGCCTAGCCGGATCGCCTAGCCGGATCCGCCATGGCTTCTAAAGACCTCACTGATTGTCCTTGGTCATCCCGGATACGTACAAACGGCTTATGCATGGTCCATGGCGATCCAGCGTGGTTTCTTCACCTGAACCGGTGTTCCACGCCTGCGCAGCTTTCCCGTGTGCTGCCTTGAACCGCCTTTGAACACCCTGCTACCCCGCCGATGAAAACCCGATCCCTCTCCTTGCTGGCCCTCGGTCTGGCGGCCGCGGTTTCTCTGTTCCCGATCCAGGTCAGGTCCGCCATCCCCGCCAACAGAATCCGGGGCAACAAGCCCCCCGCCGACGAACTCTTCCAGCCCGGCCCCGCCCACTCCGAAGCCGTTACGCGCGCTCGCGGCGGGAGAGCGGTGCGGGCCCATCCCGGCTTGCGCCACGGTCAGGAGTTCCTCCTCGAACTCGGCCCGGGAGCCACTTGGACCGTCCAACGTCAGCGTGTCGACGAACTCGGCAAGGGCGACTTTGTCTGGACCGGTCAGGTCGTGGGCAATCCTTTCAGCCGGGTCACCGTTTCCTCGCGTGGTGGCGTGATTGCCGGCGTGGTGGACCTGCCGTGGCAGGATGGAAACGAAGTCTGGGAAATCGTGCCAGGACCCGACGGGACCTCGGCCCTGGTCTCCTCGACCATCCCCGCGGAAGTGATGGGGTGTGACCTCGAAGCGGTCCCGGGAGGAAGCGCGATCACCACGGGGGTCCTGGCGACCCAGAGCGACCCCACCGTGATCGAGGTCATGGTGTTGTACACCCCAGCGACCACGGCACGGTACGGTCAGTCGGGAGCCGAAGCCAAAATCCTGCAGGCCATCGCCGATGCGAACAGCGCCTATGCGCAAAGCCAGGTCTATCTGACCGTCCATCTGGCCTACATGGCCGAAGTGGCCTACACCGAAACGGGCCTCATGACCGACGCCCTCACGCGGTTGCGCACCAACGGCGACGGCTACATGGACCAGGCCCACCTCTGGCGCGACCAGTACGGAGCCGATCTGGTCGTCCTCGTGGACGAAGACGCCAGTGCCTGCGGCCAGGCGTATCTCATGTCCTCACCGAGCAGCTCGTTTGCGCCGTATGGCTTCAGCGTGGTGAACTCCGGCTGCCTGGGCGGCTACAGCATGGCTCACGAGATGGGCCACAACATGGGGTGCGAACACGATCACGCCAACGCCGCCGGCAGTCCCGCCTACCCTTACGCCTACGGCTACATCAACTGCGCCAGCGACGGCACGGGCTTCCGAAGCATCATGGCCTATCCCTGCGGCATCGTTCCCCGGCTGAACTACTTTTCGAATCCCGACGTCCTCATCAACGGGCTCCCCGCCGGCATCGATTACGAGGCCGATCCCGCGAATGCCTCCGACAATGCACGCTCGCTTAACCAAACCGCACCCGTGGTCGCCGCGTTCCGCAGTGGCCCACAATCCCCGCCCGCCGCTCCCACCGGGCTCACCGCCACGACGGCCAGCGTCACCGCCATCTCCCTTCAATGGACGGACGCTTCCGCGGACGAGACCGGCTTCGCGCTGGAGCGCTCTCTGGACGGTTTCGCCTGGTCGGAGATCGCCACCCTCCCGGCTGGCAGCAGCACGTTTCTTGACGAGGGCCTGCAGCTTGGAACCACGTACTTCTATCGGGTGCGGGCCTACAACAGCCTCGGCTACTCGACCTACTCCAATGTCGCCAGCGCCTCGCCCGCGGAACTGCCCCCCGCCGCACCGACCAACCTCAACGCCAGCGCGATCAGCTCCAGCCTGATTGACCTTGCCTGGACAGACGCCTCGCTCACGGAGTCCGGTTTCGAACTGCAGCGTTCCCTGGACGGCGGCACCTGGGACACCGTGGCCACGGTCGGTGCCAACGTCACCACCCACCGGGACACCGGTCTCACGGCGAACACCACTTACGCCTACCGCGTCCGAGCCTTCAGCGCCGCCGGGACCTCCGCGTTTTCCAACACCGCCTCCGCCACCACGACCCCGGGCGTCATCGTGGCTGTGACCGTCACGTCCGTCGGTTCGGAGGACGGCTTCATCCTGGAACTGAACGAAACCTCGGAAACGGGTGGAACCGCGTACGCCACCTATAACACCAGCGGCGCCTTGCGCATCGGCGACAACTACCAGGACCGCCAGTACCGCAGCATCGTCTCGTTCGACACCTCAACCATCCCGGAGGGCGTGACGCTCGTGTCCGCCCGGTTGCGCTTGAAACGCAGCGGCGTCAGTGGCACGGACCCGTTCACAACCCACGGCGTCTGTTGGGTCGACATCAAGTCGGGAGCGTTCAACGGCTCCCAGGCCCTCGCCGCCACGGACTTCGAAGCCGCCGCCGACGCCAGCCGCGTTGGCATCATGGGACGAGCCCTGAACAACGGCGAGTGGTGCGAGGCTCCCCTCAATCCGGCCGCGCTGTCCTGGGTCAACACCACCGGCAAGACTCAATTCCGAGTCTACCTCGAGACCGGTGATGACGATGACGCGGTGACGGACTATTACGGCTGGTACAGCGGCGAGAACTCCGTGGCGGACAACCGGCCCCAGCTCGTGGTCGAGTACAGTTCGGAACCACCTCAACCCCCGGCCGCACCCTCGTCTCTGACTGCCACGGGAATCAGCCCGAGCCAGATCCATCTGGGCTGGACCGATAATGCGGATGACGAGACCGGCTTCCGGGTCGAGCGTTCGCCGGACCTGGTCAACTGGAGTGTGCTCGCGACGCTGGCAATCGACGCCACGGGTTTCGACGACGTCGGGCTCAACGCCGGCGCGACCTGGCACTACCGCGTGTTCGCGTTCAACACCGAGGGCGACTCCCCGTCCTCGGACACCGCCTCCGCCACCACCCCCATGCCCGTCACCATCACGGCGCAATTCCAGTCGGTCGGAGCCCAGGACGGCTACCTCCTGGAGAAGAACGAGAACGCTGAAACCGGTTCCAATGCCTACGCCAGCAACACCGGCTCGGCCGCCATCCGGGCCGGCGATACCGTCACGGATCAGCAGTATCGCGGTCTCGTGTCGTTTGACACCTCCAGCATCCCGGACGGCGCCACGATCATCTCGGCGACACTGCGCCTCAAGCAGAGCAACATCGCGGGAACGGATCCCTTCCTGTCCCACGGGAGTTGCTGGGTGGATGTCGCCACCGGCGGGTTCAACGGCTCCGTCTCGCTCACCAAAGAGGACTTCCAAGCCGCAGCCAGCGTTGCGCGCGTGGCCGCTCTCAGTCGTCCGGGCGCCAATGGAGCCTGGTCGGAAGGCATCCTCAATGCCGCGGGCCGCACGGCCGTGAACAAGACCGGTACAACCCAGTTCCGCATCGCCTTCAACGCCGGGGACGACGACGACGCCACCCTCGACTATGTCGGCTGGTACAGTGGGGAAAACAGCGTGGTGACCAACCGGCCCGAGCTCGTCATCGAGTACCAGCAGTAGCCGCGAACAGGATCGATCCTGGAGAGTTCTTTGCTCCTTGCGGAGCTGCTCATCGGCCCCTCCCGGACCGCGGCCGGTCCCCCGGCCGCAGCGCGTGCGGGCAGTCCGTGCCGACAAGGTAGGGCGCGCAGTCCCTCGCGCGCCGGAGCCGCGGGCAGCGGAGTGCCCGCCCTACCTGGTGACGGGCGGCCATGCGCAGTGACCATGAACCAAAAAGCGCCGCTAAAGCGGACTCACTCCAAACGCTTCGCGTCGCTCCAAGGCACGTCCGAAGTCGCGAAGCGCCTGGGGTGCGGGGATTCATCACCGCTTTTCGGGGCAGGTTCATGGAGCGTGCGGACGGTTCGCCCAACGCGCGTCGTCCGCACCTGGTCCTGCCGTTCGCCGGATTCCGCGCCTCGATCGGTGCCGCTATTCCTCCCGCCGGCAGACGAGTTGGATGAGATCGAAGCCGAGGGCGGTGGCGGCCGCGTTCCGGCCCACCAGCTTGAGCATGACCGGATTATCACCGGCTTCGAGCTCGAGAGTCCCGAGATCCAAACGGCCGCTCTTGGCGGGCACGTCGCTGAACAGGTCATTGGCGCGACCGATCGGAACCTCGTTCTGAAACAACTGCACGATCCCCTGCTCCGGTCCGCGCAATACCTCGGCGCTCAACCGATATCGACCCGTCGCCGGGACGTGACAGGTGACGTACAGGTACGGCGGCCCGACCCAGTCCGAGGCCCCGCCGCGCATGGACAGAAACTGAACGTCCTCCGTGCCCACGCGGACGCGTTTCCGGGTGAGCGTGGTTCCCTCGAAGGGGAAGGCCCGGATCGGGATCTGCCACCACGCCGCAAAGACCACCTCGACGGGGTCAGTCACGTGCCGTGCCGCGACCTCCGGCAAGGCGGGCGCCGCGGGCTCATCCGAGTAGAAGTACGTCACCCCGACGTAGTCGGTGAGGATGTCATTCCCCGTTCCCGAATGTTCAATGGTCTGCGTCGCGCTCCGGTTGAAGCTGTAAGCGTCGCCGAGCAGCAGGCGGTAGCCCCCGGTCCGGCCGAGGTGCTTTTGGTATCCGAGACAGCCGCTGAGCGGGAAACTGAGCCGTTTCTCCCAGCGATCCGGCACATCGTACCAGCCCCCGTTGTAGAAGTCCTCCGAACCGGTCCCATGCACGGCCTGCCGACCGTCAAGCGTCGTCACATCGTCGCCTTCGAAGAACAGCGTCTTGCCTGATTCGAACCCTTGCGCCTGCTGCACAAACCCCACGAGGTGACCCCGGCCGTTCAGGTCGATGAACGTGAAGGGCCGTCCGACCGTGGTGGGATTCTCGCGTCGCCATGTGGCGCCGAAGCGCAGTTCGTTCGTGCGCCGCGGCGAGGCGGCCACGGTCACTTCGAGGTCCAACTCGACCGGCACCGTCGCCGCCGGACGATCCGACACCAGCTCGAGTTTCACGCTCCGATCCCAGGGCATCGGAAAGTGGCAGTACGCCTCACGCGGGTTGGCCCCCACCAGCAGAGACGCCATTGCGGGCTCGCCCCAGGCAAAACCGAAGAAGTCGCCGAGCGGACAGTCGACCGACGGCGGCAGCCCGTCGAAAGCGATCCGGAGCCGTACCTGCCGCTGTTTGTCGCGAAGCGCCTCGATCGGGCGAAGACGCAACCCGACGATCCGCCCCGGCGTGGAGCGCTCGAAGGCCGTCATGGCCGCACCGGCCGCGAGGGTGATATGCCTTCGTTCGGTTTCCAGGGCGGCACCGGGGGGCGCGATGAACGGAGCGAGGTCGCCGCCCTGGACGTTCCAGACGGCCCTTAGCCTGGTCCACGGCTCGGAAGCGTCACCCGGCACGTCCGTGGGCGCAGCCTGCCAACTGACTACCGGCGTGGCGGCCGCATAGCGCGCGTAATTGATCTGGTAGAACTGAACGCGCTCGGCCCGCGCCACCACCTTGCAGGATTTCGCATAGGGCAGCGGTACATAGCTGAAAAAACCACCGACACCATAGCCTGCCAACGGCTTCAAGAAGGGCGCGGTCGTCCCCAGGAAGAGCTCCCGAAAGCGAACCCGGAGCCGTGGCTGCGACTCGCCATCGAAATAGAATTCGATCCAGTCATCGGTCGGGGTCGGCGTCCAGAGACGGTAGATCACTCCCGGCCCCTCGAGATCGGCCAGCACAAGGCCGTCCCCTTCCTTGCGGATGAAGGAGTGCTTCCCGGAGAAACCGTCGTCGTTTCCCCCGGTGCGATCGAAGCTGGAAACCGAGCCGACCTCGATCGCCGGCTTGATCTCCGCCAGGCGGTCGAGCCGGGTGAGTGTCTCCCAGCCAACCAACGGTGGTTCGGCCGGAAGCGCATCGTTCGAAAACCCGTGCAGGGCAAACGCAATCAGCATCCAGATCGCGACGGCTCGCGGAGGTCGGGCGTACGTATCAGGCATGAGCCCAGCCTACGCCCACCCCCCGTAAAGGGAAAGGGCCTGCGTCCCGACCTGAACCCGAATCACGATTGAATCGCGGGGCCGCTGCCTCCAAGCTGACGTGCGTCGTCTGCCACGCCATGAAACCCGACCGCGCCCTGCTTCTCGCCCTTCTCCTCGCCGCCTTGAACTCGCCCGCCGCGGGACTGGCACCCGTCCGACTCCGTTGTGAGTACCTCGAAAACCCGCAAGCGGTCGACGCTTCCCCGCCGCGGCTTTCCTGGGGGCTTGAATCCGAGGAACGGGAGCAGCGGCAAACGGCGTACCAGGTGCTCGTCGCCAGCTCACGACGCCTCCTCGATCGGGAACAGGGCGACCTGTGGGACAGCGGCCGGGTGGCGACGAACCAGGCAGCCCAGGTGCCGTACGCCGGCAAGCCACTCGCCTCCAGGCAGGCTTGTTTCTGGAAGGTGCGGGTTTGGGATGCCCGCAGAAAGCGCTCGGACTGGAGCGAGTCAGCCGGGTGGAGCATGGGCCTGCTGCAACCCGGAGACTGGCGCGCGGATTGGATCAGCTTTCGCGATCCGGCGCCTTTGCACACCAGCCGCGAGCAACTCCACCTCCCGCCCGCGCGGCATTATCGCAGGGAGTTCGTCGCCGCGCGTCAGAAAGTCCGCCGCGCCACCCTGTACGCCACAGCCCTGGGCATTTACGAAGCGCGCGTGAATGGCCAGCGCGTCAGCGACGACCTCTTTGCGCCGGGCTGGACCGACTATCGGCAGCGCGTCTACTACCGTGCTTACGACGTCACCGGGTTCGTGAAGCCGGGGACGAACGCCGTGGGCGCCATCGTCGCCGATGGCTGGTACGCCGGCTACCTCGGGTACGGCCTGCTGGTCGGCTACGGCCCCAACCAGTCGGGCCGCGACACCTACGGCAAAACGCCGGCCTGGCTCGCGCAACTCGAAGTCGAGTTCGAGGACGGCTCGCAGGCGATCATTCCCACCGACACCTCGTGGAAAGTGAGCAGCGAAGGCCCTTACCGGGAAGCCGACTTCCTCATGGGCGAGACCTACGATGCCACCCGGGAATGGCCGGGTTGGGACCGGGCCGGCTTCGACGACTCCGCGTGGGAGGCGGCTGTTCCTGCGGCGTCCAACGGCAGCTTCAAAGCCCCCTTCCATGACGGCGCCGGCAAGCGGGAACAGGAGTTCGGATTTATCCTCCCCACCCGGCTCGAGGCCTACCCGGCCCCCCCGGTGCGCGCTACGGAGGAACTGCCCGCCGTGAAGATCACGTCACCGCGCGAAGGGACTTACATCTTTGACCTGGGCCAGAACATCGCCGGCGTGGCCCGCCTCCGTGTCCGTGGGCCCGCCGGAACCCGCGTCCAGCTGCGGCATGGTGAAATGCTGCACCCGGACGGACGCCTGATGACCGAGAATCTCCGCAAGGCGCGCGCGATCGACACGTACGTGCTCCGGGGCGACACCCGCGAGGAAGTGTACCAGCCGCGCTTCACCTTTCACGGGTTTCGGTATGTTGAGGTGACCGGCTACCCGGGTGTGCCCGGACTGAATGCCATCACCGGGGTGGTGCTGCACTCGGACACCCCGCTCACCAGCCGCTTCGCCTGCTCGGACCCGATGGTGAACCGCTTGTTCGAGAATGTCGTCTGGACTCAGCGGGCGAACTTCCTCGAACTCCCGACCGACTGTCCGCAGCGCGACGAGCGGTTCGGCTGGATGGGTGACGCCCAGATTTACGCGCGCACCGCCACGTTCAACGCGGACGTGGCCGCCTTCTTCACGAAATGGTTGCGCGAAGTCCGCGAGGCGCAGCTCCCCAGTGGCGCTTACCCGGATTATTGTCCCTGGCCGTTCCAGCACGGGAAGGCCTTTGCGACCGCCTGGACCGACGCCGGGATCATCGTGCCGTACACGGTGTGGCAGGCGTATGGCGACACGCGGATTCTGGAGCAGTCCTGGCCCTCGATGACCCGGTTCATGGAATGGCGCCAGGCCTCCGCCAAGGACCACCTCGGCGTGGAACATCCGGACGCCAACACGTGGGGCGACTGGCTCAATCTCAACGAACCAACCCCGATCCCCTACGTGGATACGGCCTATTTCGCCTTCACGGCCCGGCTGATGGCGGAGATGGCCGAAGCCCTGGGTCGAACGACCGAAGCGGGCGCCTACCGCCAGCTGCTCGAGCAAATCCGCACCGCGTTTGCAGCCCGCTACCTGTCGGCCGACGGCAAACTCGCCGTCGATACCCAGACCGCGTACGCGCTGGCCCTCTCGACCGGGCTCGTCGCGGAGGACCGTCAACCACAACTCACGGCCCGACTGGTGGAGCGAATCCGAGCCAACCAGACGCGCATGGCCACGGGTTTCCTGGGCACGAAGCCGTTGCTGCCCGTGCTCAGTGCCGGCGGCGAAAACGACCTCGCCGTCCAGCTGCTGCAAAGCCGCCGGTTCCCGTCCTGGTGCTTCGAGGTCGAGAACGGCGCGACGACGATTTGGGAGCGCTGGGACAGCTTCACCCGCGAGCACGGTTTCAACGGCGCCGCCGGCAATCAAAACGCCTCCATGAACAGCTTCTCGCATTACTCCTTCGGCGCCGTGTGCGAGTGGATGTTCCGCACCCTAGCCGGGATCGATGCCGCCGAACCGGGCTACCGCCGCCTGCTGATCCGGCCCTCGCCTCCGACCCCCGGCAGCAACCCGGAGCACCAGGCCATCTCCTGGGTCCGCGCCCGGTACGACGCGTTGCCGGGGCGCATCGTCACCAACTGGAAGCGCGAGGCGGATTGGTTCGACCTCGAGGTCACCGTGCCTCCGAACACCACGGCGCTGGTGTTCATCCCGGCCGTGTCGGCCGAGGGAGTCACCGAGAGCGGCCGAGCCCTCAAACGCGCCCAGGGAGTGAAGGTGCTCGGCATGACCCAGGACCGGCTCCAGGTCGAAACCGCTTCCGGCAGGTATCACTTCGTCAGCAAACTGAAGAAGTTCTGAAGCGGGAGTCCGGGCCGACAGTTCCGCGGAACACTCCGCACGGACGGCACACGGACCGGACGCCCAGTTCAACGAGGTCAGCCATGCATGGCGCGGTGGAGCGGTTCTTCAACCTGAGTCAGCAACGCACGACCCTGCGGACGGAAGTCACCGCCGGGCTCACCACGTTCGCGGCGATGGCGTACATCCTGGCCGTGAACCCGAACATTCTGGCCGCGGCGGGCATGGACCGCCCCGCGCTGGTCACCGCCACGGGCCTCGCCGCGGCCCTGATGACTTCCGTGTTTGCGCTGGCCACCAATTATCCCATCGCGCTCGCGCCGGGTCTGGGCATGAACGCCTTCTTCGCCTACACCCTTTGCGTGGGCATGAAAGTGCCGTGGCAGGCGGCGCTGGGTCTGACGTTTCTCAGCGGGGCCCTGTTTCTTGTCTTAACCGTCACCGGGCTGCGCCGGCGGATCATTGAAGCCATCCCCGGCGAGATGAAGACGGCCATCAGTTGCGGCATCGGCCTGTTTATCGCCTACAACGGCCTCAAGAACGCCGGTATCGTCGTTCCGGACCCCCACACCTACGTGAAGGCGGGCGCGTTGTCCTCACCGCCCGTGCTGCTGGCCTGGGCGGGGATTCTCCTCACCGCGGTGTTGGTGTGGCGCAAGGTGCGCGGCGCCATGGTGGTCACGATTCTGGTGCTCACGCTTCTGGGCCTGTGGATTCCCGGTCCGGACGGAGACGGCACGCTCACCCGGCTGCCTCGATCCCTCGTTTCCTTGCCGGCCTCGCTCGCACCGGGCTTCCTCAAGCTCGACCTCGGATACGTGTTCGCCCATTTTCTGGACCTGTTGCCCGCGTTGCTCGCCCTGCTCTTTGTGGACCTTTTCGACAACATGGGCACGCTCATCGGCGTTTCCCAACGCGCGGGCCTGCTGGATGCCCACGGCAACCTGCCTCGTCTCGGTCAGGCGCTGGCGGCGGACGCTTCGGCGGCGATGGTCGGCGCCTGCCTCGGAACCTCGACCGTGACCAGCTACATCGAGTCCGCGGCCGGCGTCGAGGAGGGCGGCCGGACCGGCTTGACCGCGCTCGTGGTGGCTGCGTGCTTCCTGCTCTCGCTCTTCCTGACACCGTTGATCCTCGCCGTGCCGGCGGTGGCGACCGCGCCAGCCCTGGTCATCGTGGGCATCTTCATGATGCAGGACGTCACACGCCTCAACCTCGGAGACTTCGCCGTCGCGGCCCCGGCGGTGCTCACCATGTTGTTGATGCCCTTGACCTCCAGCATCAGCGAAGGCCTGTCGCTGGGCTTCCTCTGCCACGTGGTTCTCAAGGCCGGAACGGGACGCGGCAGGGAAGTCACTCCCACCGGCTGGATCCTGGGCGCCCTCTTCCTCGCTCACGTCCTGTTCCGCTGAGCGCAATCGCGGAGACGGGCAGTCGCCGGGGGAGACAATCGGCACGAGGCTATCGGGCTTTCGAACTACCGGGCCGCCAACTGCTCGAGACCCCACTCCGCGTGGCTGCTGATCAGCGGGTCCGGGTCCCGAGTGGCACGCTCGAGCGCTTCGCGCGCGGCCGGATCCCGCAGGTTACCCAACGCCACGCAGACGTTGCGCAACAGACCACGCCGTTTGGTGCGGGCGAGCGGTGTCCCCCGAAAGCGCGCGCGGAAAGCCGCCTCGTCCAGGTCGAGGAGTTCCAGGAGATCCGGCAGGTGCAGGTCGCGCCGGGAAAACGGCCGCATCATCCGGCCCGCCTTCGCAAACCGGTTCCACGGGCAGGCCTCCAGGCAGTCGTCGCAGCCGAAGATGCGCGTGCCAATGAGCGGGCGCCATTCGACGGGGATGGGTCCCTTCAGCTCGATGGTGAGGTAGGAGATGCAGCGCCGCGCATCCAGGACAAACGGCTCGGGCAGCGCCCCCGTGGGGCAAGCTTTCAGACAACGGGTGCAACTGCCGCAGCGGTTCCGCTCCGGGGCATCCGGTTCGAGCTCCAGGGTCGTGAGAATCTCGCCCAGAAAGAACCAGTTCCCCAGCTCACGGCTGATAAGGTTCGTGTGCTTGCCGATGAATCCCACACCGGCCCGCTGCGCCAGATCGCGTTCGAGGACCGGCCCCGTGTCGACATACCAACGCGTGCGCGCCCCGGCACCGCCCCTTTCTTCCAACCACGTGCTGAGCGCTTCCAGTCGGGCGCCCAGGATCTCGTGGTAATCGGCGAAACGCGCGTACCGCGCCACGGTGCCCGTCAACCGCCTCGCGACGGCCTCAGCCGAAGCCTCCGGCGCCTCGTCCGTCACGTAGCTCACACCAAGACAAATGATGCTCCGGGCCCCCGGCAGGACCAGGTTGGGATCGGTCCGGCGCCCGGCATTCCGCGCCAGGTAATTCAGTTCTCCGTGCAGTCCCCCATCGAGCCAGGTCCGAAAGTGCCCGGCCGAATCCGGAGGCCGGGCAGTCGTCACCCGGCAAAGGTCAATACCCAGATCGAGGGCACGTACCCGCAGCGCGGACTTGAGCTCGCTCGCTTCACCGGAGGTCTCGCTCACCGGCAAATCGGCATGGCGTTCGGGTGTTCCAGTGCGAATCACGGTTTCGCGGGACCCGCCACCAGCCGGAATTGCTTGATCACCTGCGTCGCAGTCTGGGGGATCTCCCGCAGATCCGCGTTGAGCAACACATCGGCCTGGCGATAGAAGGGCTGGCGCAGGGCCAGCAGTTCGCGGATGCGCTTCAGGGGATCCGGCACCTGGAGCAAGGGACGGTGTGTCTGCCGGCAAACCCGCTGCCAGATCCGCTCCGGCGACGCCCAGAGAAACACGACGAGGGCGTGGCGCTTGAGGCTGCGCAGCAACTCCGGGTTCGCCCCAACCCCGCCGCCGGTCGAGATCACGCACTGCTCCCGGTCAATGAGGGCATCGACCACCTCGCGTTCGAGTTCGCGAAAACGCGCTTCGCCGTGGTTCGCGAAAATCTCGGCGATGGTCATGCCCGCGCGGCGTTCGATGAGATGGTCGGTGTCAACGAAGGCGAACCGCAGGCGGCTGGCCACCAGGTGTCCCACACTGGTCTTGCCGCAACCCATGAAACCGATGAGCGCGATATTCCGGATCTGGCGGGAGGCGGTCATTCGCTCCCGCCCCCCGGCGCCACCTCGTCGTGGTGTGCCTCCCACACCCACCGGAGCCCCTCGAGCGTAAGCCCGGGCACCACCGCCTCGATCTCAGGCAACTGGCGGGCCATCAAGCGCGCGTAGCCACCCGTCGCCACCACCGGCAATTCTTCGTTCCGGAGCGCCCGCCGCAACTCCGACAACAACTCCCTCACCATGCCCCGGTAGCCGTGCACGGCGCCCACCAGCATTGCCTCCTCGGTACTCCGGCCGATCACCTTCTGCGTTTCCCGGATCCGGATCTTCGGGAGCAAAGCCGTCTTCTCGTGGAGGTAGTCCGTCATGGCGGCCAACCCGGGCGCAATGATGCCGCCGACGTAATCGCCGCTCGCATTGACCACGTCGAACGTTACCGCGGTGCCAAAATCGACCACAACCACCGGTGCCCCGAAACGGTGGCGGGCGGCCACCGCGTTCGCAAGACGGTCGGGCCCGATGGTGCCGGGTTTCGGGTAATCGATTCCCACGCCCCGCAGCGTTTGTGGCGTGAGCACCAAGGGCTCAAGACCCCAGAGGCGGCGGAGGGAATCGACGGCCCGGGGAGTCGCGTCCGGAACCACACTGCAGATGGCCGCGCCCGCCAAGGCACGACCCTGGACCAGTTCACGCAGTCCGGCCTCGGTCCGGTGGTGGGCCCAATCCGCCGTGTGAAGGTCCACCGAGGTCTGCATTCGTCGCCCCCGGGACAGCCCGGCATGGGTATGCGTGTTGCCAATATCGAGCAGCAGCAGGGTTCCGGGAGGCCCACCGTTCCGCGCTGGCCCTGCCCCCGGGAAAGCACCGGCCTTGGACGGGCCGACTCGATCGCGGTCCGCCCGGGCACGACCTGCACTTCTGCTGGGTTGCGTCGGAGGTTTCACTTGCGTCCTTGACAGCGTTGGGGCACAGTTTGCCAGTCAATCGAGATGAAGGCAACAGACCATGGCGAAGGTCGCTCCCCGAAGGTGTTGGTCGCGGGCTGCGCCTCGCTTGAAATGTCCTGATTTCCTCCCGCGTTCCTCATCCGGTTGAGGGCCACCTGTCGTTCCAGGTGGCCCTCTTTTTTTGGCGGACGACATCGATGGCGCGCGGGGCTTCCGGTCCTTCACCCCGCCAGGACATCCGTATAGCCCTGCAACTGCCGGCGCATCAGCAGCCGGTCCAGACGCCCCAACAGGAAGCACGCCCATCGACCTTGCAGCCGTGCCCACCAGGAGCGGGAGGCCAGCCACGCCGACAATTCGATCGGCCGGCTGTGACGCAAGTGCTCTGCAAAAACTTCGCGCGCTTCCGCCACCACCTCCGGCCGGGTGAGCCGGAGCATCAGCTCATAGTTGATGTGCAGACTCCGCGGATCCAGGTTCGACGAACCGACATACACCGCGTCGTCCACGATCACGAACTTCGAGTGCAGCACCTGCGGCTCATACTCGTAAATGCGCATTCCGGCCCGCAGGAATCTCCGGTACAGCGCCCGCGTGGCCACAAGCGACAAGCGGACGTCGCTCTTACCCGCCAACACCAACTCGATCCGTGCCCCCCGGCGCGCCGCCCGCAGCAAGCGGCGCCGCAGCTTGCCGTGCGGCAGGAAGTAGCCGGACGCAATCTGGACATGGCGGGCGCGGCTCAGGTCCTCGAGCAACCGTTGCTTGAACTCGTTCGGCCCGCGACCCGGTCCGCTGAGCAGCAACTCGCCGTCTTCCCCGGCGAGCGTGCGCCGAAGCCACGACGGACGCAGCCGCATCCAGGGAGGGTGCTTGAAGTCATGCCTCTCGTACATCGTGTCGAACGCAGCGGCCAAGGCCAGCGCAAGCCGCCCGCAGACCCGGATGCCCACGTCGCGCCAACCCCGCGTCACCCCGTCGCCCTCGTACGACGGCCCCACATTGAAGCCCCCGACAATCGCCACCTCGTCGTCGCACACCAGGAGCTTCCGGTGGTCCCGGAAGGTGAGGCGCCTGAGCGTGAGGGGATTGAACCAGCGTACATCGCCGCCTTCACGACGCAGGGGCGCCCAGAAGGACTCCGTGAGAGCGAAGGACCCGAACGCGTCCACCATCACCTGGACCTTCACCCCACGCCGCGCCGCCGCCGTGAATGCCTCCAAAAACTGCACCCCGATCGGCGTCGCGCAGAAGGTGTACATTTCGAACCGGACCGATCGCTGCGCGCCAGCGATCGCCGCAAACATGGCCGCAAACGCCTCGTCACCCGTCCGCAGCCAGCGAAAACCGCAGCCCGTCGCGGGAGGTTCCCCGGCGACCTGGGCCATGGCTTCTCCCGAAGCGAAGTCCTCAGACATCACAAAGCGTCACGGCCGCACGCAAACCTTCGCGCGCGTCCCGCGTCGGGATGAACTCGTGCCCCACATATCCCTGGTAGCCCGATTCGACCAGCGCCCGCATCACGGGCGGGAACTGGATTTCCTGCCGATCGTCCAACTCACCCCGGCCCGGATTACCGGCCGTGTGCACGTGCCCGATGTGCTCGTGCAACTGCCGCACCCGCCGGACCAGGTCGCCGTCCATGACCTGCACGTGGTACACGTCGAACAGCAGCTTCAACCGCGGCGACCCGACCCGCCGGATGATGTCGATGCAATAGTCCGTGTGATCCCCCTGGTAGCCGGGATGTCCCTTCATCGGGTGCGTATCCTCGCGGCTGTTCAACATCTCGAGGCACAAGGTCACCCCTTTGTCCTCGGCGTAACCCACGACTTCCTTGAATCCGGCGACGCAGTTCTTCGCCCCCTTCTCGGGTCCGATGTGCTTGCTCTTCGGATCGTCCGGGTTGCGCGCACTATAGCCCGTGAAACAAATCACGTTGGGAAACCCGTACGCCGCCGCCGCGTCGATGGCGTCTCGTGTCGCCTTCATCACCCGGGGCCAGTGGTCCGGATTATTGAACCCTTTGACGAAGGGCGGATCCGGGTCCATGTCGATGGTGCCGATGGCGCAGGTCAACCCGTGCTGCTTCAGCACCGGATAGCCCTTCGCCGGGACCAACTCCACGCTGACGCAACCCAGTTCCTTCGCCACCCCGCAGAGCTGCTCGAGGTTCCATTGGGACCCGAAAGACTCGAAGCACCATTGGACGATGGACTGCTTCAGGCGACCGCGACCTGCCGCCGTCGTCACTCCGACCTGGGCCGTGGCGCCGGGGATCAGGGCGGTGCCGGCCAGCGCCGCCGCACGACGGAGCATGGCACGACGGGTCAGCGACTCGACTCGGAGCCCGGTGTCCGTGTGACCCGGGTTGGTGGCGTGGTGGGGGAACGAAGGCGCATCCATTGACATGTGCGTCACCGTAAGACAGGCCGCCTCCGGAAACAAGCCCGCCGCCAGATGGCCGATGCTCGCACGTGGGCGCGCGAGAGCGCGCCTCAAAACGAATCCCCGCCTGCCACGACGGGCCCGGTCAGGCGGATCCAGGTTGGGGCGTGGTCACTGGCGCCCGGTCTCCCGCGCACCCAGGTGTCAACACCGGCCTCGGTCAGGTGCTGGCGAAGGCGCGGGTTCAAGAGGAGGTGATCGATGCGGAGGCCGGCGTTTCGTTCCCAATGCTGGCGGAAGTAATCCCAAAACGTGTACACGCGCTGGTCGGGATGCAGGGTTCGCACCGCGTCCGTCCAACCCTGATCGAGGAGCCGGCGATAGCATTCGCGGCTTTCCGGTTGCAGCAGGGCGTCCTTGAGCCACGAACGCGGGTTGTAGATGTCGAAGTCCGTCGGTACCACGTTGTAGTCGCCGGCGAGCACGACCGGTTCAACCCCCTGGCACAGCCCGGCGGCATGGCGGATCAACCGCTCGAACCAGGCGAGCTTGTACTCGAACTTCGGCCCCGGCTGCGGGTTCCCATTGGGGAGGTACAAACACCCGATCACCATGCCGCGAACCGTCGCCTCCAGATACCGGCAGTGCGCGTCGCCATCGTCACCTGGCAGGGCGCGCCGCCGTTCCGCGGGAACCACGCCGCGTGCCAGCACGGCCACGCCATTCCAGGACTTCTGGCCATGCCACACCGCGCCGTAACCCGCTTGCTCGATCGCTCCCGCGGGGAAGACGCGGTCTTCCGCTTTCAACTCTTGCAGACAAGCCACGTCCGGGGCCTCCCGCCCCAGCCACTCGAGCAGGTTGGGCAGGCGCGAACGGATGCCGTTCACGTTGAACGTGGCAATCTTCATGGAGCGATCGGGCCTGGCGCTTCCGCCGGCGGGGTAACATAGCACCTCCTCACAAGGCAGCATCTCGGCTCCGGGAATTCATCATGCGCCCCGCCACGGAATCGAGGCGCTCACCAGCAGCGACCGCAGACTCAGGCGCCGCGGTTCAAGAAAGGTAACCGGAGAGCGGCCGGCACGGGCGGCGTTGCCCCCGGTTGCGTGCAAACGAACGTCGCCAGGTCAATCGCCCGGCGGGTCACCTCGTCCAGGTCCCAACCCGCCAGAAGTCCGAGCGTCATCGCGGCCGTGAAGGCGTCTCCCGCCCCCACGGTGTCCACAACCTCGACCTGCACTCCGGGGTGTTCGGACCAGCGTCCCGCCGCATAGAGCAGGCTCCCGTCGGCGCCACGCGTACACGCCACCGCGCGAAGCTGATGCTTTTCGGCGAGGGCCGCTATCTGAGATCGGGTGTCGCCCGGCAAACCCAGCAGCTCCTGCAATCGGGCAAGCTCGGCCTCGTTCAGCTTCAGAACCGAGGCGAGGGCCAGTGACTCCTGGATGAGAGCCGGCGAGTAGTACTCCTGGCGGAGGTTCAAATCCAGAATGCGCAGCGCGGGGCGCGGAGCCGCCGCCACCAACGCGCGCAGGGTTGCCCGCGATCGGGGATCCCGCTGCCCCAGCGTTCCAAAGCACACGGCGTCGGCGTCCGTAACCGCCTTGCGCGCGCCGTCGGTCAGTTCCAGGGCGTCCCAGGCCGCCGGTTCGTGAATCGTGAACTGCGGCTGACCGTCCGGCGCCACCACCACCCCCGCGGTCCCGGTCGGGAGGACCGGGTCGATCTGCAAGCCGTCGCCAGGAAGGCCAAGCCCGGCCAGCTTTTCCCGGGTCAAGTCCCCGAGCGCATCGTTGCCAACCCTCGTGACCAGCCGGGCCTCCGCGCCCAGTGACCGTGCGTGGTAGGCGAAATTCGCAGGTGCTCCCCCCAACTGGCGGCCGTTGGGCAGCAGATCCCAAAGGATCTCCCCCAACCCCACCAGCACCGGCGAGCGCTTGGGAGCGGCGTTGGGATTCATGGTCTCCACGCGGAGTTCAGCTCGTGCACTTCCAGGGCTTTCAACCGTGCCGTGCCGCCGCGGGCCTCAATCTTCAAGGCGAGGTCATTCGGCTTCGGCTGGAACGGCATCGGCACGTAGGTGAGACCGTCACTGGCGAACACCTCGAGCCCGGTGCGATCGCCGTAGATCGTCACCTGCTGCCGGCCGTCGCGCAGCGGGGCCGGGGCGCGATGTTGATTCACCGCGAGTTCCTGCTTCCGGGAATCGAAGGCGATCGTAGCCCCTCGAATCGTGAAGACAACTTCGTCCGCGTCGCCGGGTTCAAACTCGGCCTTCAGTTCGACCAATTCAGCTCGCACCGCTTCGAGGGGGTTGGCCTGGCCCGCGCTCAGGGCGGTGGCTTTGAACCGATGCGACCGGGCACGCAGCGCCTCCAGTTCGCGCACGGGCGTGAAGGTCAGGCGCGGCCCTTCCGGAGTCCTGGCGAGTTTGAGTTCGAACGGCACCGTCATCGACTGATTGAACGGCATGGCCTTGGTCTCGGTTTGGAACCAGCCGATCTGGATGCGTCGGCCATCCGTCGGGGGGATGTCGCTGAACGTTTGCGCCGCGTAAAACCCGCGGCCCCGGTGCCCCGGCAGCTTGCGCTGTTCCGGCGTGAACCGCGTCCCGTCAAACGTGCCGACGGCGTATTCGCTGTTGGCCGCGGTCAGCACCCATTTCCGGTTCCCGGCCTCACCATCCACCGGCAACTCGAAGAAGTCCGGACACTCGAACAGAAACGGCTTCCCCGCGGGGTCGCCCTCGACGACGCTGGCCAGGGTCCAGTCGCGCAGGTTCGGCGAGGTGAAGAAGTGAATGGTGTGCTGCCCCGCAGGCTTCTCGACGTAGAGCACCATCACCCAGCGCTTGGTCGGCTCGTGCCATAGCACTTTCGGGTCGCGGTTGCCGGACGTGATCTGCTTCAACACCGGGTTGCCCGGGTACTTCGAAAAGGTGCGCCCGTCGGTGCTCGAGGCGATGCACTGCACGGTCGGGTCCCCGGCGGCCGTGTAGATCAGCACCAACGGTGGTTCACCGTTGCGCCCCAATCCGCTGGTGTTGTCCCAGTCCACCACGGCGCTCCCACTGAACATCGGCCCCAGATCGTCGGGAAGCAGCACGTCGCCCTCTTCCTCCCAGTGCACCAGGTCGCGGCTGACGGCGTGGCCCCAATGCATATTGCCCCAGCCCCAGCCGTAGGGATTGTGCTGGTAGAACAGGTGATATTCGCCCCGATAGAAGACCAGCCCGTTGGGATCGTTGTTCCACCCACGCCGGCTTGAAAAATGAAACTGACCCCGCAGGGGCTCGCGGTACATGCCGGCGCCGCCTTTGATGGTGTCTCCCGCTTCAATCGCCTCGAGCGCCTGCCAGCCCTCGGGAACGCGGTCCACCTGCAGCGTCAGTGTCCGCCCCTTCCACGGGCTCACGTCCATGAACGCCCACCAATCCGGGGTCGCAGGAGCCAGTTCGATCTCATTCCGGACGACGACCGCTCCGTCCACCAGCACCGTCACAAGGCGCTTCGGCGCACCGTTCTGGATGGGCAGATTCAGGTAACGCGAATCGACGTTGAACTCCCGACGGGCCTTCGCCAGCAACCCCGACGGCTTGCGGTCGGTCTGGAGAATGTGGTCGATGTTGAGGTGACCCCATCCGCCCGTCGCCTGGTCCACGATCTCGAGAATGGCGGTCTGACCGCGGAACTCATCCAGGTCCCAGGACTCGCGCGCCAGGGTTTCGCTGCCGCCCGGGCGATCGTTGGGCCCCGTCGCGACGCGAACCGCTCGCCCGCCGATCACCAACCGCATGGTGAGGCGTTCGATGTCCTTCCCGCCGCCAATCAAAAAGCTCAGGTAACGGCGTTCGATGGTGAAGGGCGGCGAGACCAGCCTGCCGGTGGTCGCGTCGCCCCCGTGGAACGAGTTGACCAACCCCGCGCCTTCGAAGCCGTCGACGGTCATCTGGCCGGGAAGAGTGCCCCGGGCCGGGCCGGCCCCGAATGCGTCGCCGGTGCAGGTCCAGGCTCCGTAGTCGGACTCCTCGAAACGGGCGATCAACAGGTCGTCGGCGGCCCGCAGGCTGCAGACCGGCACGGCAACGAGGGCGAGGATAAGGGGGAGCGATCTCATGGCAGGAAAGGCAAGCCGGTGATGCGGTGGTGCACGAACCCATTCAACGCTACCCGGCCGCCGTTGGTAAAGCCGGACTTGGCTCGCCTGGCTCGCCGTGGCGAACCGAACCTCCACGAGCAGCCGGCTGCAGTAGGCCCGCATCCCCTCCGGAGAAAATGTCGAATGTCAATGTTTGACCCCACGGGCTTTGTCGGCGACCGCCAGGATGTCGTCGAGAACCGCAGTCACTTCCGGCGGAATCTCCCCGGCGGGAATGGCATCGGCGAGCCCATGGTAGTCCTTCTTGAACGTCTGCTGCGGGATGCCGAGGCGGTCGTAGAAGTTCGCAAAAAGCGGATCAAGAAACTCGTCAGTGACCTTCACCTCATCGCTCCACGGACTGGGGCGACGCTGGGTCTTCAACGACTGCTCAAGCTCGTTGATGCAGGCTCGCATGATCTCGGCGCGTCGCCGGCCCTCGGCGCTGTCGAACAAGTCCCCGACCCGCAAATCGGCCTGGACGTACGCAAGCAGACTGGCTGGCGTGACGAGATAATTCTCGATCTCGCGGCGTTTCCACATCCGCTCGACCAGGTTCTGCAGTGTCCCGAGTTGGGTGTCCGGGTTGGGCAGCCGGTCATAGAGGGCAAAGCCGAGCACTGACGAACTGGCCTCGCGCATCGCATCGAAATGATTGCGGGCGTCGCCCGGTTTGTTGCTGCCGAGATAGACGGCGGGCACGCGGCCTTCAAGATGGCGTCGGGCGCCGTGGTTTGTCCTGATCGCCAGTTTTCTGAGGATGGCCAGATCGGTGGATCCCTCGAGATAAAGGGTCCAGCCCATTTGCTCCGCCTGATAGAAATCCGACATGGGGACGGACTCGAGTGCTTTCTTGATCTGGTTCTGGCGGGAGCGCGTGTCCACCCGATGCGGGGCTCCGAGGAAAGCCACCAACACGTCCTTTTCGCCCGCCTCCTGCATGACCGTGGCGGAGTGGCTGGCGGCGATAATCTGGGAGCCCTGCGCCGCGGCGACTTCGGTGAGCAGAGTGTAAACATCGCGTTGGCGGAGGATCTCGAGATGGGCATCGGGTTCGTCCAGGAGCAGGATGGCTCCGGGATTGGCGAGCAGGAAGGCCAGCAAGAGCGTGACCTGCTGGCAACCGCGACCCGAGGAAGAAATATCCAGTTCGATTCCGTCCCCCTCCTGATACGCGAGCGTCAGGCTGCTGTTTTCCGGGTAGTATTGCGGCGGCGTGAGCGTGACGGAAAAGAGCCTTTGGATATGTTCCACCAGCTGGCCCCAAGGCCTTTTGTCCTCGCGGGAGAACAACTGCCAGCACAGGTTGCGAAGCACTTGGGCAGTCTGCCCCTGGCCAATCAACATGCTGATCTCTCCGCGCTCCTTGCGAAACTCCCGGTCCGCCAATCCGGACATGGGGGGTAAAAACACCACGGGGTGACGGAGCAAGGCATCAGGGAGCTGTCCCTCACCGCCTGAGGCCAGGCGGCAATAAAAGGACTCTTCGTTCGCGTAGTAGAACTCCATGCCGCAGGACCACACCCGGTCGCGATCGATCCCCTCGACCGTGATTTGCATGTAGACGTACTCAGTTTCCTTCTCACCGCCCCGGCCCTTCGTCTGATGGGTGTGAAGATCGGTCCAAAGGAGCTTCGCCGAAGGCAACGGAATCGCGTGAAGCTCGCGCCGGTTGAGTACGACGCCGGTGCGGACTTTCGCAGGCTGTCGCCGGAGCTTGCCTTCCGCGTCCTTCTTTTCACGCCTTTCTGACCAGCGCCGCCAGGCGGCATCCCAGAGGGTGAGCGCCTGCAAGGCGCTGGACTTGCCGGAGTTGTTGGGACCGATGAACACGACATGGCCGCCAAGGTCAATCTCAGCCGATTTCAGGCGCTTGAAGTTCTTGATGCTGAGTTTCGTGATCATGGGCGGTAGTCTGTGAAACGGGCGGCCATTGATGCAAACGTCATCGGCTCATGCTGCTAGAATCCTCGAAGCGTAGGACGGTTGCAGGCATTGAAGCGGCATCGGCAGAACTCGACTCGCCCCGGCGTGTTCATGGGCCTTGTCGCCATGGCCGAACTCCGCAATGAGGACCGCGATTCCCACCCCCGCCAGCAGGGCCAGCGTAAGCGGAATGCGATCGTGCCGGTGAAACTGCAGTTCCGGCAGGAGATCCGCTCCCGCAATGTACAGGAACGTGCCCGCACAAAAGGCCAGCGCCGCCCCCAGCCAGGCAGGATGCAGGTCGAGTGCGTGGCCGGCTCCGAGGAAGAACAACAGCGCTCCCACCGGTGTGACCAGGGCAAATCCGACGTTGACCCGCCAGCATGCCGAACGCGAAGCGTGTCCCGCCGTCATGAGCGTCGTGATGGCCAGCGCACCGAATGGCTTGTGCAGGATGACCGCCAGCGCCGTCCCCAACCCCAGGCCGCTGCCATGCCCGTGTTGCCCCGCCGCGGCCGCGGCCGCCATCGCCAAACCGTCGAACACCGAGTGCAGCGCGAGCCCGAGCGAAATCCCCACCCAGTTCAAGGTGCGGGCCGAACGCTCCGCCAGGGAATGGGTATGGCCGCACGGTTCCAACGGACTGCCTTCGGCAACGTCGTGGTGATGGAAAGGCAGGAAACGCTGAAGCAGAAACATCAGCAGGAAACCGCCCAACAGCCAGGCCGCTCCCTGTCGCGGCGACCCCAGGTGATCCATGGCATGCGGCGCCAGCCCGAGCAGCGCGAGTCCCAACATCAGCCCCGCGACGAAACTCACCGCGACCTGCATTCGCGTGTGCGTCAGGTGCACCAGGAATGGCAGCATCCCACCACCCAAGGCGGCGAGAAAGGCCGCCAGGCAATACACGCCCAGCGCGACGGCGGTGTCCGGACTGTTCATGAGGAGGAACGGCGTTGGTCCATTTGTCCAGGTCCCGGCATGGTCATGAATTTCCCAATCGCCACAGCCTTTGACTTTCCACCCTGCACCAGCTCTGCCTCGAGCAGCAAGAGCGGGCCATGGGATCCTGTGAGCCGAGCGCCCACGGTCAGCGGCAATCCGATCAGGACCGGGTGGCGGTAGCGCACTTTGAGTTCGGCCGTCATCGCCTGGCAACTGCGGGCGAAGAGGCAGTTGGCCATGGCCCCGTCCAACAGAGCGGCGATGATGCCGCCGTGCAGCTGGCCGGCATAGCCTTCCCAGCCTTCATGCGCGGTGAACTCGGCGGTGACGCTGCCGTCCGGTCTCACGCTGAATTCCAGGCCGAGCCCCGGAGAGTGCCGCGGGCTGCAGACGACGCAGCGCGGATGAACGGCGGCGCGCAGCGTCCGGAGCTGAGTTGGATCGGAAGCGGGAAGCGAGCTCATCCGGGACACCCGGTTCGGCGGGCAACGGAGGGCCTGGTCAGCCTTCAAGGATCACACTGCTGATGGCCCCCGTGCGGCTCCGGATGGTGGTGGTGTTCGTGTTCGCCGTGGTGCGAGCAACCTGCGGGAGGGGCCGTCAATCGGCCGTCAAGATACGCGGCGACCAGCTCGTCGAGACTCGCCTCGGGCGTTCCTGCCCGCACGCTGATTCCGCGCTCGGCAAAGAGGGCGAGCGCGCGGGCGCCAATGCCACCGGCGATGACCACCTGGACACCTTGCTCGCGAAGCCACCGCGGGAACAACCCCGGCTGGTGTTCGGGCGCCGGCACGATCGCGACGTGCAGCGTGGTCTTGGTTTCCGGGTCCACTTCGATCAGCGCAAACTCACGGCAGCCTCCGAAGTGACCGTGCAGGCGACCGGCTTGATGGGGGATGGCGATTCTCATTGATGTGCTTTGCGGCCGTACACCCGTTCATAGGCGCGGCAGAATGGACAGAGCTTGTGCTCCACGTGGTTTACCACCCAGAAGGCCAGACCGGCCTGACGTCGGCGCGCGGTGCGGCACACCGGGCAGTTGTGACAGACCTTGGCGAGGGCGCGGTCGAGCTTGGAAGGAGTGGAAGCAGCTTTCATGGTCTGATCGGTTCTGGCGGTTTGCCCGCCAGCTCGCGCAGCAGTTCGGGCGTGATTTCCTGGGCCTGGAGCAGGCGGGCACCGGCGTGGTCCTTGAGGAAGCGCCCAGCCTCCTCGCGACCGGCAACTGGCACCAGCGCCTTGCCCATCGGGCCTGCGACATCGGAACCCATTACGAAGAACACGTCGGCGGCGGGCATGCGCTTCTGAGCATAGTACTCGGTGACCCAGAGGTCACGGCTTCCCGCACCGTCCCGGCTATGATGCCAGACAAACATGCAGCGCGGGCAGCAGAACCGTTCCTCGACGCCCGCGGCCGTGATCGCGCCAGCCACCCACCGTGGGTGGTCGGCCACGCGCATGCCGCACTTGGCACACCGGGCGGCGGCGGGTCCGCAGCCCGTGAGGAGTGAAATCACCAGGCAGCCCAAGCCGAGCACCAGGAATGTTCTCGCGTTCATCGTCACGCTGATTCCTTGGGTCATTCTCATTCCGCTTCTCCTTCTCATGCGCTCTCCCCAAATACCGGCACGCCTCCTGATCGAACCAGATAGCGCACCACCGGAAGTACCCCGAAGATCAGGACACCCAACCACGACCACGCCGACCAGCCGGCGAGGGCTCGCTGGAACCGCCGGCCCGGTTCCGCAACCTGAGCCGCCGGCCGAAACCCCTCGACCATGCCTGTTCCCAACCCGGTGACTGCCGCCGAGAACAGCGCCCCAAACAACGGCCACCCCAACCAGTTTCCCTGCGCCTGGAGAAGGCAAAACGGACAGAGATGTCCGGGCGTCTCGAGCGCGTAAGGTGCGACGACGCCGAGGATCGCGGGCACGGTGGCGAAGATTGCCACGCCGGACAACATCGCTGCCGGCAGTGCCGTGGCCCGCCGGGGCCAGCGCCAGGCGGCCAGGCTCGAAGCCAGGGCGAGCAGGGTCGCGCCGAGGCCCAGGCCGCCAGCAAGTCCAGGTGATACCACCAGAGCCGCGGCCCGCCCTTGAACGACAGCGTCGTCCAGCCAGACCGAACAGCATGAGGCGATCACACTGAAATCCAGGTCGCGCGCGAACCGGACCGCCAGCCAGAAGTCGGCCACCGCCCACGGGGCCACGCCCAGCAACGCGAGCATCTTGCGACGCGTCAGCACCGGAGTTTCGAGGTGAAGATCAAACCGGTGCAACACCACCCATAGCCCGCACGCCAGGGCCGTCAGCGCGCTGACGCCCAAACCGGCAAAGCCGTTCGGAGTCGAGGCCAGCACGCCAAACGCACACATCGCACCGCGAATACCTCCAACCAGGTGATCGGCCACAAAGACCGACAGCACCAGGCCGGCAATCCCAACCCCCAGCGCCACCTGCATGACCGCAGCCACGAGTTCGGCCTCCCGTTCGAGCGCCAACTGGACTTCGTCCGCGTGTGCCGCCCGCCAACGCCAGGCCACGTGGACACCAACCCCGGCCCCCAGAAGGACCAGCGTGGTCGTCACGGCCGCTTGGATCACCCGCGCCAGCAACCAGACGTTGAGGAGGTTCGTCAGCATGGGGCACCCGGTCCTCTCGCGTCCGGGCACTCAGGACACAGCCGCCCATCCATCAACCGAAGCCGGCCGTCCACCCGTGGATCGTCCACCAACCGCTGGTCGTGGGTGGTGGCGAGAAGCGTCCGCCCTTCATCGCGCAATCCGACCAGCAGGTCCACGAGCACCCGGACGTTCGTGGTGTCGAGCGCTGCGGTCGGTTCGTCGAGCAGCAAGACGGGCGGATCACCCAGCAGGGCGCGGATGATTCCCGCCCGCTGCCGTTCGCCGGTGGAAAGCCGTTCGACCCGCGTCCGGGTCAAAGCGGCCAGGCCGAACCGCTCGATCAGGGACGCCGCCTGCTGGCGCACCGTTGCCGACGGACCTCCTTCCGGCACGAAGGGCAGAAGCAGGTTCTCGACGAGGCTTAATCCGGTCACCAAGGCGAACTCCTGAAAGACCATGCCCACTCCGCGGCGGCGCACGAGCGCGCGGTGATGATCGCGGAGGTGAGTCATCGACCTTCCGTCCAGAAGCACCTCGCCCGCCGTCGGAGCGATCATGCCAGCCAGCAAACCGAGCAGCGTCGTTTTGCCCGACCCGCTGGGACCGCTCACGACCGAGAAGCTGGCGGCCGGGACGCAGAGGTTCACGTCCGTGAGCACCGTCCGATCCTGGCGGCCGTTTGCGTAGCGCTTGGTCAGCCCAACCGTTCGAATCGCGACGGGGCGTGAGGACGCGCGGTTCATGTCACCCCCCGAAGCAAGGCAAGCGGATCGAGAGTGGCGGCGCGCCAGGCCGGCACCAGGCTCACCGCGAGGAACGGCAGCACGACCAGACAGGTCAGCGCCAGAAGCTGACTGCCGGTGACCGCGGGTGCCAGTTCCAGGGCCGGGTACAGCGAACTCCAACCGAACAGCACGTGGGCCAGCCCGGGTGCCTGGGCGTGGAAGACGAAGAGATACGCCCCGATCAAGCCCACCATCGTGGCCTGTGAACCAATGGCCAGATTTTCCCACAGCCGGGCCCACAACACGTCGCGGGTCTGCCAGCCCATCGCTTTGAGCGCGCCAATTTCCCGACGTTCGCCCGGGCCAACGCCGGTCAACCGATCCCACGCGAGCACCAGGAAAGCGACCAACGCGGGCATGAGCATGGCTCCCAGGATCCCGCCGCGGGTATCGAAGGTCAGGTCGTATCCCCGGTTCATGAGCTGGCGGTCGAGGATCCGGGCGCCGGGCAGGAGTTCGGCGATCTTCCGAGCGGCCACCACCGCTTCGTCTGGCGTGCTCAGGCGCACGGCGAGATCCGTGGCCTGGCCGGGCGGTACCTGCAGGAACTGCCGCGCGTCCGCGATGCTCATGAGAATCACATCCGCCGACCACAAGGCGACGCTCGAACGGAACAGGCCGACGACCTCGAGACGCTTGCGGGTTTGCCCCGTCGGCAACTCGATGGCGTCCCCCACGCTCAGGCCGAGAAAGCGGGCCAGCTTCTCACCCATCACCACTTCGTCCCGGATCGCGGGATTGAAGAAGCGGCCTTCTCCGATCACCAGCTCACGTTCGGCCAGCTCAGGCAGGCTGTTGGTCTCGACCCCCACCACGGTGAAGTTGCCCGCGAGCGCCGTGACGAAGTAGTAGCCCCAGACGCGGGAATCGACCCGGGTGACGCCCGCGATTCCGACGATCTCATCGGCCCAGTCGCCTGGAATCAGCGCGGGACGGCCCGCGATCAACCGTTGCACGGTCAGGTCCGGAAGCGCTTGCGCACCCAAATGGAACTCGCGCCGCAACGCTTCGGTAAGGAACAACACGGCTCCGAAGGCGAACGTCACCAAACCCAGGGCAACGCCCAAAGCGATCGAACGCCCCAGCCGCCGCCGACTGCTGCCCACGGCAAACCGCATCAGGGCCAGGTGCCGCTTCATGGGAAAACCCGGCCTTTGACCCGTGACGATTCGGTGGGCATCGAAAGCGCAGCCACCGAACGCGAGGCGGCCGTGGCGTCGGGAGCCGAGACCGGCAGCACGGCGGCGTTCGCCCCCGCCAGCAAATCCCGCGGCGGGGCGATCATCGCTCCCGCGGGATCGGCATCGAGGATGGCAGGAGCGTCGGCAAACGCCGCGCCGGGTTCACTTAGCGACGGATGACGCAGCCAGCGTGAAGCACTCGACAGGGCCATGTCCGCCGTGCCCAGGAGCCGCACGACGGTTCGCACGTCAGGCTCGGACTCGCCGCGGTGTGCGCGTTGTCGGGCTGCGTCGAGGGTGACGAGGAGACCGCCGGCGGTCAGCAAACCGCCCAGCAACGCCGGAACCAGCAAGCTCCGGCCGGTGAAGGTTGGGACGACTTTCATCGCGGAACTCCATCCGCACCGCCCCGGCCCGCCGTCGTAACGGCCGTTTCCTCAGCTCTCGGTTTGCGAGCGGTCCGGACGTCGCGCCTCCCTTGTCGTTCCCGGCCGCGGCGTGAGCGGCGTACGCTGGGCCGCCGATAACACCCCGGCATGGCGAACTCCGGCGCCCCGAGCTTCCGGTGCAAGAAGGCCTGGAGGACTGTCTTCACCTCACCGCACACCTGGGCGACGACGCGCACCCCGGCGCGGCGCAGCATCCCCTCGAGCAACTGGGAGATGGCACCGCAGATCAGCACCTCGACCCGCAATTCCAGCAAGCTCCGGGTGATGGCTTCGGGTTGGGCCTCGAAGAGCGTCACCTCGCGTCGTTCCAACTCGACCCGGCCTTTGACCAGAACGACCGTCAGGCGTGACGCCACGTCAAAGACCGGCGAGACGCGGCCTTGGAAGTGAGGAATGGCGATCCGCACGCGGGCGCTGTATGCGACCGCCGTGCCAACTCGCGTCCAGCGGCGATGCTCCGCGGCCGGACCTCGTCCGGGTCCTCGCCCTTCGCAGGCTCCCTTGGCCTGGCGGTCATGCGGCGTGACCCTGAAAAAAAGCGCCGGTGGACCGGACGCACTCCAAACGCTTCGCGCCGCTCCAAGGCACGTTCGGAGTCCCGCAGCGCCTGGAGTGCGGGGATTCATCCCCGCTTTCCGGAGCAGGTTCATGCAGAGGGGCAGGTGCCGGCAAGACCAGTGTCTCCATGACTCGCAGATTGCACCTCGGAGCCCGGGTTGCAGAGTGGCATTGTGCAACGGCAACGGCCTCGGGAACCGGGCGGCAATGGTCACCCCACCATCCGCGATCGTCCGCGAATCCCCCGCGGGTTCGAAGGTGGCCCCGAGGAGCGTTACCGCGGAGGACGCGCCGCCCCGGAGAGGCGCCGGCGCTTGAGCTTGCGGAAGAGAGTGCTCGGATTGATGCCGAGCTCCCGGGCCGCTACCCGCCGATTCCCGTGGTGGCGCCGCAGGGCGTTGGCGATCACCAGGTCCTCCATCGCTTCGAGCGTCAGGCCCTTCGCGGTTCCGAAACCGGGGATCGACGCGGCGTCGCGCACATGCGGCGGAAGATGCGCCACTTCGATCAGACCGCCCCGGCACAAAACGAAGGCATGTTCGAGGATGTTCTCCAGTTCACGCACGTTCCCGGGAAAATCGTACTCCATGAGCCGCGCCAGCACTTCGTCGGAAACGCCGGCCAGGTCCTTCCCTTTCAGGCGATTCAGGCGGGCGACGAAGTGATCCACCAGCAGGGGAATGTCCTCGCGCCGCCGCGCCAGGCCGGGCAGCTCGATCCGGATGACGTGGATCCGGTAGAAGAGGTCCTCCCGGAAACTCCCCTTCTCGACCAACTGCCGGAGGTTTTTGTTCGTCGCGGCGACGACGCGCACGTCAGCCTTCACCGAGTCCACGCCGCCCAACGGCTCGTAAACCCGCTCCTGCAGGACCCGCAGCAAGCGGGCCTGCATCGCCGGCGAGATGTCGCCGATCTCGTCCAGCAGGATGGTCCCGCCATCGGCCAGGGCAAAGCGCCCCGGCTTGTCCCGCCGTGCGTCGGTAAAAGCGCCCGCCTTGTATCCGAACAACTCGGACTCGAGCAGGTTGTCAGGCAGGGCGCCGCAGTTGATGGCCACAAAGCGGCGGTCCCGGCGCGGAGAAAGACTGTGGATGGCGCGCGCGATCAGCTCCTTCCCGGTCCCGCTCGCCCCCTCGACCAGCACGGTGCTGTCGCTCTCGGCGATCTGCGGCAGCAGGTCAAACACTTCCCGTAGCGCCGCACTGCGGCCGATGATCTCCGAAAACGAGTCCTGTTGCTGCCACTGGCGGTGCAGTTCCTCGACCACCCGCAGGTCGCGGAAGCTCTCGACCCCGCCCACCACTCGCCCCCGCCCGTCCTTCAGCGCTGCCGTCGAGATGCTGATCGGGATTTTCCGCCCGCGCGCGTCGATGATGTACACCACCCGGTTCACCACCGGGCGTCCGGTCGTGAGCGTGTGTTTGAGCGCGCAGGCGTTTTCGCAAATGCTGGCCCGAAAGACATCGCAGCAGCAGCGCCCGAGCGCCGCCTCCCGCCGGATGCCCGTCACCTGCTCCGCTACCCGGTTGAAGAACGTGATCCGCCACTCGGTGTCCACGGTGAACAGACCGTCGGGCACGTAATCGAGCAACTCGTTCGTCACGACCGACAGACAATCACAACCCGGCGACACTGGCGAGCTTGGGGGAAGTTCTCTGGGGCTGGCGGCCATGCGCCGTTACCCTGAACCGCTCCCGCCGGGTTGGGGGGACCCGGCCTACAGGTCGCCGGCCCGTGCCTCACCGGATCCTGGATGTGGCACCCGCGGTGCTTTGATCCAGCCGCTCTCAACATGGAAACGAACCCAGACAACGCCATCTGCGTCACGGTGTTGGTCGAGAACTCCGTGCACGGCCGCGAGCTCCAGGCCGAGCACGGGCTCGCCTTCCACGTGCGAACCCACGCCGGTCAGCTCCTGTTCGACACCGGGCAGACCGACCTGCTCCGGCGCAATGCCGCCGTCCTCGGCCTCGATCTAAGGGCGGTTCAGGCCGTCGCGTTGAGTCACGGCCATTATGATCACACCGGCGGGCTCCCCGCCGTCTGGCAGTGCGCCCCGCAGGCCCGGGTGTATCTGCACCCTGAATCTGTGAAACCCAAGTTCTCGGGGAAACCGGACGGAAGCGCGCGTTCTGTGGGCATGAACGAGGCAACCGCCCGCCAACTCGAACAGACGGCGCCGGCGGTCACCTGGACACGGCAGCCGACCGAGGTGTTGAAGGGCATCTTTGTCACCGGCGAAATCCCCCGACGAACGGCCTTCGAAGACACGGGCGGGCGTTTCTACCTCGACCCGGACGGCGCGCAGCCGGACCCGTTGTGGGACGACCAGGCCCTGTTCTTCGACACGACGGAAGGCGTGGTGGTGCTGCTGGGTTGCGCTCACGCGGGCGTCATCAACACCTTGCACTACATCCGCGACCTCACCGCCGGCCGGCCAATCCACGCCGTGCTGGGAGGTTTTCATCTCCTCGCGGCCACGGGGAACCGCCTGAACCAGACGCTCGCCGGGCTTGAACAAAAGGGCTTGAAGGTCCTCGGGCCGGCGCACTGCACCGGGCAGGCTGCCACCGCGCGGCTCTGGACCGCCTTCCCGGATCGCGTCACCACGTGTGCGGTCGGGAGTCAATTCATGTTCCGGCGGTAGGAGCCGCGCCCTCACCGTCGCCATCCCGATCGAGACCATGCCGCCTTAACCAGCGCCACACCGTCGTGCGGTCGACGCCAGCCTGGACCTGGCTCAGGCGTTCAGCCGGTACTGCGGGATCTTCATCCACTCCCCGCCCTTGAGAGCAGACTGATGGGCAACAATTCCGGCGACCGTCATGTTGAGGGCAAGGGCCACGTCCACGAGCGGGTCGCGGTTCTCCAGGATGGCGGTCACGAACTCGTTCATCAGATGGCCGTGCGAGCCACCGTGGCCGCCCGCCTCGACCTTCGGGGGGAGCGGCGGACGCCTGGTGCCTGGCAACTGCTTTTCAAGGCCCTGGTACTGATTGTGGTAGGTTCCGCGCTGCCCCCGAACCCGGCCTCGTTCCCCTTCGTCCCCGGGCGTGTCCCAGCTGACCGCCATGCGTGACATGCCGCCTTCCCGCGTGCGGAACAAGGCGATCTCGGTGCCGAACGGGTTGCCGTAGCGATTGTTCCCGGCCTGCAAATGAGGAATCTTGCTGGGCATTCCCAGACAGGACACCTCGGTGAAGCTGCCCCGCGTGACCCCGAGATGATACGCGTTCGAATGCGTCGGATACCACTGGGGCGGCAGTCCCACCCGCCAGTCCTTATAGGACGGAATCGGTTGCTCCATGTAGTGATAGTACTCGCCTTCGGAATAGACGATCTCGCCCAGGCCTCCCGCGCGGTAGATCTCGCGCATGGCGTGCAGGTCCTCGTGATAGCAGGAGGTCTCGAACAGCATGTACTTGAGCCCGCTCGCCTTCACGGCGCGGTAAAGTTGATCCGCATCCTCCAGCGAGCCAAAGACCGCCGGGACGGCGGAGGCCACGTGCTTGCCGTGCTTGAGCACCTCGAGGCAGTGACGCGCGTGGCTGGGGGCGTCGGTGGCCACGAAGACCGCCTCGATCCGGTCATCCTTCACGAGGGCTTCAAGCGAAGGGTAGGTCTTGTCGCAACGACACGCCTTCGCAAGGCCGGCGCACTGGTCGGGTACCAGGTCGCTGACGGCGACGATCTCGACGTTGGGATGATCCTGGAAGCTGAATGCCGCCCCGAAGCGGCAGACCCCGTAACCGACGATCCCCACGCGCAGGCGGCGATCCGTAACCGGCTGCCACCCGCGGGAATCGTCAGCCGTTGTCGGCGCCTGCTCGAAGCCCGCAATCGCAGGGGCTTGCGTGTGCGCGTCAAGCGGGAGTCCGGCCGCGGCCGCGGTGGCTCCCAAGGTTTTCAGAAAGGACCGGCGCGAAGCGACCTGCGAGGATCCGGGGTGAGAACTGTTCATGGGCCGCTACTACACCGGAGTTCGGTCCATGTCACGCGTGGTCTCGCGCCCGAACCCGAATAGAAACAGGTTCCCGAAAAAGCGTCGCCCGGCACAAGGCCGGGCGGCGTTGTCGGAAGGGGAGTCGAAACCGCTCAGGCTGCGACCGCTTCCATCGAAGCCGCAGCGCGGCGGCGTCGAGGCGCGCGCTTGACCGGGGGCGGCTCGACCGGGACCGGAGCTTGAGGAGCTACCTTGAGGTACCGGGCACAGTTCTCACAGACGCAGATGTCGTCGTCTCGAAGGAGCTTGGCGAACAAGCCCGAGGGGAGTTGCATCTGGCACCCGCTGCAAACCCCATGCCGAACGAGAGCGACTGCCCGTTTGCCTCGGGAGACGAGGCGATCGTAATGACCCAGAACCGTGGGTGGCAATTCCGTTCGAAGCGACTGCGCTTCCTGCCTGGAGGCCGCGGTACCGGCCGTGGCACCAAGTTCCAATTCCTGCAGCCTGAAGCACTGCTCGATAATTTTCATTTTCGTCACGGGCGGATGGCCCATTCGTGACGACCTTGCCACCCCCCAAAGAAGGCGCCAAGAAGATTCTACTGATAACCCACGCCAGTCATTAGGAAATCTGGAATCAAGGCTTACGGAAGCTGCCGCACCCGGTAGAGTTTCATCGCGGCAGCGCCGCCCGTCAGCGACCCGTCATCCCGGAACTCGTAGTTCCCCGTCGTCGAAGTGACGGAGCCCGGCACGGCCACCCAGGCCGGGCTGCCGTTCGCCCGGAAGCTGGTGGCGTACTCCACCTGGAAGTTCAGATCAGGATCGGCACTCCATCGGAGCACCGCAACGGCACCATCGAATTGCACGTGCGGATCCAGGAGGACGCCGCCGCCCCCCGACGAAACCAGGACCACCCGATAGAACTTGAAAGCGCCCAGCCCCCCCGTCTGAGAGCCGTCGTCCGTAAACGCGTAGGCCGTGGTGGACGAGGTCACCAGTCCCGGAATGGTGATCCATGGAATGCTGCCGTCGGCGGCGATGCGGGTGGCGTATTGAACCTGGAAGTTGAGGTTGGGCGCCGCCGTCCAGCGGATCGTGACGCCGTTGACGCCGATCTCCACGTGGGGATCGATGGTGACCTCACCGCTGAGCCCCGGGGGCAGGCTCCTGGCCAGCATCTCGTAGGTGGTGGAGGTGGTGGCGCCGCTGTACACGGCCACAAACCACTCTCCCGGAGCCAAGGGCGCGGGAAGCGACTCGGCATCGACCACAATCGCCTCCACCGCCGTGCCGCCGTTGAAGCTGAAGTAGTCGAAGTTGGCCAGATCGGGCAAAGCCCCCCGGCGCACCAGCATGTCCACATTGCCGTTCAAGGGCGTGAGCTGGAACAGAACGTTCGTGGCACCTTCCGGCACGATGAACGAGAAATACTGCGGAACCGGTTGTTGACCGGGAAGGTCGGCTCCCAGCGTCGCCTGGAACGGAATGGAATCCCGCAGATTCCAGATGACGGGTCCTGGTGGTGGATAGGACGCCGTGATGCCGAACGAGATCGGGCCCGCTTCGAGGTTGTAGACCTGCAAGTACCACTCGCCGTTCAGGTTGGCGCCGCTGACCGAGGTCCGGATGACCAGACGGGCGGGCAGGCCCGGTGCCGCGGCATCCATGAACTCATAGTCAAAAGGCGACGGGTTGGATCCCTGCTTGACGTAGAGCTCCGCGTTGCCGGTGAGACCCGCAAGGTCAAACTGAACTGCCGCCGGCGACCCGGTGGCGGTGAACCGGAAGTACAGCCGGCTGAGTCCGGCCGGGTTCACCGTCGCGGTCTGCGTCACGTCCGGCTGCAGGTCAATCACCTGGTCGGTGACGTTGGTATATTCGAGGACCCGAACCGAGTAGTTCACCGGGTGCGTATCGACGTTGAGGACGCCCAGGTACCAGGGTCCACTGCTCAGCGGAACGGGGACGGAATCCTGGGTGACGAGAATCGTCTCGGGATTGGTGCCCACGTTCTCGCTGGCGTAGTCGAACGTTTGCGGGGTGGGCAGCGGGTTCCGCGAGGTCGTCCCTTTGCGCAGGTAGAGGTGGACATCCCCGTCCGTGGGCGTGACCTGGAACGAAGCCCCGATCGCATTGCTGGTGACGTTGTAGCGGAAAAACTGCATCGCCGTTCCCGCGGCGATGTTGGTGCGAATCACCTGCCCCCAACCGAGATTCCGGACGCCGGCGATGTCCCCGGTCACCTGGTCAAAATCGACCTGGATGGAGAACGGCGTCGATGTCGCCGATTGGTTGGTCAGGGCGAGATAGTATCGCTGCCCCGGCTCGAGGACCGGCGCGGGGGCGGAAGCCACCAACGTGTGGTTGGTGTCCCGCACCTGCATTTCGTTGGTAAGGACCACCGCGATGCCGGAGGACAGGTTCGTCAGGACGTGGTAATCGGTGCCCGAAGCGCCGTAGGTCGGGATGCCGGCATGATTGAACCAGAGGTCAAGCGGGACCGTCGCCCCCAGGGTGTTGGTGGCGCGTCGGGCCTCGAGCGGCACGTCCACGATGAAGTAGCGGGCCTGTCCGGCAGGGAGTGTGTTCGTGTAGATCACCCCGTTTGTAAGGGTGACCGCGGGGACGACGATCGGCGCAAAGGTGAGCTGCAACTGCCAGCGAATGAAGGCGTCCAACAGGTCATTCGTGGCGCCAACCCGTCGGTCGACCACCTCCAGCTTCCAGTCGCCCAGGGCGTTCTCGCCCACGAACGGCTTCAGGGGTTCCTCCGGGAAGAAGGTGGTAGCCGGGAGCTCGCGCACTTCGACCGAATCCAGCATCACCCCCGGCTGTACGCCGACAATCTCGACCAGGGTGTTGGTGCGGGTGGCGAGGAACGTGAGACCGTTGGTCAACCAGAGAGGGTCGGAGGCGAACACGGTGTTCGCCGCGCGATCGACGCGCACCAACGTGGCCGGCAGGGCGGGCGGACGGGCCTTACCCAGCGCGTCCATCCAGAAGATCTCCTGGACCTCGTCGGCCCTCAGGGCCCGGCTGTAAACGGTGATCTCATCCAGCAGTCCGTCGAAGTCCCCACGGCCGATGACCAGCGGCCCCGCACTGGCCGTGTTCACCAGGAGGCCGTTGAGCACCTTGGCCCGCTGCGCGACGCCGTCCAGGTACAGCGTCAACTCGACCTGGGTTGGAGTCACCTGCCGGAACGTTGCCGCGAGGTGATGGAAGACGTTGAGGGCCGGCAGCGGATTGTAGCGAATGCCCTCGACGCCGTTGGCCAGATCGGATCCCACGCCGGGCTGGTCCGGATCGTTGAAGCCGACGTCGACGCCCGCGGAGGACAGATTCACGAAGTAGTTCAAAAGCGTCGGCTCCGCCGGTTCGGCCTTGTAGATCAGATTCGTACCGGCCGGACCGTAATTACGGGCCAGGTACCAGAATTCGATGCTGAGTTCGTTGGTCAAACTAAGCGCGTCGGCGTGCGGCACCTCCAACCGGGCGGTGTTGGTGAGGGCGAAGCTGCGTCCCACCTTCCCCGCCGCGAAAGCGAGGTCATCGAAAGCCAGCGCGTCGTTGGTGCTGAGGATGTCAGTCAGGCTGTCCTGGCCATCCCACCAACTCACCGCATCGTCGGGCAGCGGCTCGCGCCGATGGGCGAATTGGAGCCGGTACGCGCGATCGGGCACGGTGGGCACCGAGGCGTAGATGGAGCCATCACGGAGGACCAGCAGGTTCGTGCCGGTGTGGGCCAGAGGCCCGGTCAGCACCGAAGGCCGGCCCGCATCCACCGTCCAGCCATCGAAGACGTCATCGACGTTCAGCGTGGTAACGCGGCTTGAGGTCGGCGCCTCGAAGCCGCTCACGAGCCGGTTGGTGGATTGCGCGATGGGAGCCGTGTCGGGCTCGGCAAACTTGATCGGGACCAACGCCAGGTTGGTGTCGTCCGTGAAACTGACATAGACGACGTTCGTGAAAAACCCGTTGGTCCGAATCAGACCCTGGGTGGCTGCTTCCACCACGTGGTTGGATCCGGATCGGTCGCGCAGATTCGCATAAAGCACTCCGGGGGCGAGGTTCGTGAGCGAGCCGGCGCGGATGCCGAATTCGACGCCCAGGGTGTTGGTGCCGTTGCTCCAGGCGGCCAGGACGCGATTGGTGCTGAGGTCGAACGGATTCACCCAGGCGTCCAGGGTGAAGCCGCTCCGAAGACCAACATCGAGCCCGGAGGAGTTCGTGACCAGCACGTGATCGCCCTCGGCGCGGAAGTCCAGCCCGCCACGGAACCTGCCGGGCACAAAGGTGGGCCCGAGGACGGAGGCGGGATTGTTCCCCATGGAGTCGGCGCCGTTTCCGTCGAAGCTCCAACGGCTGACCAGTTCATTCGTAGGCTTCCCGGCGCCGCCATAGCGGTAGATTCCCAGGATCTCCGAGGCCTGCAGGGCTCGACCGTACAGATCGACCTCGTCCAGTTGCCCCAGGAACTGGCCGGAGAAGCCGAAGTTCGACGCGGGCTGCCGGCCCAGGTGGAGGCTCTGACGCGTGTCCGGCGTGACCGGGCCAATCACGCGGCGCCCCTGCTCGGCTCCGTCCAGGTAGAGAATGGCGAGTCCGGTATTGGTGCTGTAGGTGAGCGCGACGTGGTGGAAGTTCGTGTTCACCGTGTCGTAGCCAAAGGTGGTGCGGTTGGTGGCGCCGCGGTTCTCCGCCAGGATGGTGCGTGTTCCCTGGGGGCTGATGAGACTGAACGCGAGATCGGAAAGCCGGGGGTGGCTGGCCCGGATGCCCACCATGACCTCCGCCACGGCGAGGGCGTTGTCGACATAGTTGGTGAAGAACATCCGCAAATCGTCCTGGAGCGGCACGGCGTTGGTGCCCACCAGATCGCGGCGCAACGGACCAGCCAGGGCGCGCTCGATGGCCGCCCGGATGTAGAAGGTGGTCGCCACGCCGTTCGGATTGAAAACCCCGACGAAGTAGCGTCCCGGACGCAGGGGCGGAATGTCCGTTTGCCCGACCGTCATCTCTCCACTCGGCGGCGGAATGCGCGCGGACTTGTCGAAGTCCGTCAACGTCGGCGGCGCCTCGTACCGGGCAAAGACGTCGATGGGCAGCGTCATCTGTGAGAGCAGGATGCGCAGCAGCGTGGCGTCTGCAGGCACGTCGACGTAGAAGATGTTGAACTGGTTGGGCTGCAGCGTGACGAAGCTCCCCGCCATGAGATCGGGTGCCGGAAAGAGGCGGATCGTGAGTTCCTCGACCCGGCCGGTGTGCGCGAGGCCGTTGTCGATCATCGTGAACTGCCAGACCCCGGTTCCCTGGCTGCCGATAAAATCGACCAGGCTCCCGGGGCCGTCGCTGGGCTGGGCCAACGGCTCGATCGCGTTCCCGGTGTCGTCGTAGATGGCGGCCACATACCCGTCGTTGTCCTCGGGCGCGGGGCTGTGGTTGTTCAGAACGACGAAGCGGCTGGAGTGGCTCAGGTTGCCCAGCAAGTCGCCCGCTTCCTCATGCGTGAACGCGTTATAAACGATCGCGCGGCCAACCACCATGGGATACACCCCCACCCCGAAGACGAGCGCGGCTCCCGGGGCGTTGGGGCTGCCGTCGGGTATGTCCCGCGGCAGCGGGCGACCGTAGATCTCGTAGCTGCCATCCGGCAGGAGGCTCCCGAAGGGTTCGTCGCTGGACAGCCCGATGATGCCGTACTCCGCGGACATCTGATCTTCCGACTTGATGCCGATGTAGAACACCTCGCCGATCGCGGCGTTCTCAAAGGCCACGAGCTCCGTGCCCAAGCGTGTCAGGGACGTCGCCGCGGCGGCCATCTGCGCCGGGTCCAGACGGGTCAGGTTCGACGCGCCGGGGTTGGCGCCCGCGCCCGGCCCCGTGCGGGTGACGTACATGTCGATGTCGCCTTCCTCCGCCGTGCGGGGCACGGAGAGGTTGGGCGGGGTGAAGGTCAGGAAGGCGACGTACTTGCCGAAGTTGGTTTCACCTCCCGTGAGGTTCGTGTCGTAGCGGTTGGTGAAGACGTAGAAATGCCACTGGTTGGTCGTCCCGAACTCCGGTTTGCCAATCAGGGGCGAGTGCGCGCCGGCGCGCTGGTACAGGATGGGCACCCCGTTGGTGATGATGGTCGCCTCGGTGAAGTTGGTGGCGACCGGGGTCTGAGGCGTAAGCTTCAGCGCGTTGGTCCCACCCACCGACATGACGAGCGCGTAATCCTGGACGATGCCGTTGGTGTGCGCCGTGACGGCGTTCACATTGACGCGGCGGGCGCTGACAAGGACGGTGTAGTTGGTGTCGATGGGCTGCCGAAGGAAGACGTTTTCGACGTTGTTGATGTTGTCCGGGAGCCCGACGATTTCATTGGTGGTGTTGGGCCGGTTGTAGTCGCTGGAGGCGGGGATGTCGTTGCCGAAGTACCAGGTTCCCGTGGTCTTGTTCGACACCACCAAGTCGAGGTCGTTGACCAGCTTGATCGAAGCCGCCGGGTTGCCGGGCGGGTCGGTCCAAACGAGCGTTACGCGCAGATCCGAAAGGATGGCGTTGGTGGGAACCTCGAGGTCGTAAGCATGGGTCTCGCCGGTGGCGAGGGCATTGGTGGGATGCTGGTCCACCCATCGCAGCGGCCATTCCTCCAGTTTCTCGAGGTTGTTGGTGATCGTGGCGGGCAGGACGTTCGTGAACAGGGGCAGGCCCCAGCCCTGGTAATTCACCTGGGAGCGGACTTCCAGGTTGTAGAGCGGGCTGACCGAACGCGCCCCGTTGATGAGCAGGGCCTTCATCAAGGCCGGGCTGTACGGCTGCTCGATCTGGCGCTCGAAGAACTCCTGCATCAAGGCCAGCATCCCGGAAACGGCGGCGGCGGAAGCGCTGGTGCCGGTGTCGAAACGGTAATACGGCTCGAGCGGCTCGTTGATGTCCGTGATCAGGTCCAGGTAATCGTCGGAGTCGATCTGCACGTCGATCCTCACTCGAAGCGTGAACGTGACCGGCGTCTGCGTGGGATTCTCGACGGCATAATACCAGGGGCCTTCCTGCGGGTCGTCGATCACCACCTCACCCGTACCCTGAAGATCGGCCGGAGTGGGCGGCGCGCCGTAGAGCGTGTAAATGCGGAGTGCGGGGAAGGGGTCGGGGGAAGCCGGCTCGGGAACCGTGGAGATCGTCAAGCGCTTCGCCAGCGCGGGAACCTGGATGCTGTAGTTGTTCCAATCCTCGGGCTGCACCACCTGGGCCGGATAGGTGAAGACGGTCGAGTTGGTGCGGATGAAATCGACGGTCCAGTTGGTCGCGCGCGTCGAGGCGATGAAGACACCCGGGGCCACCAGGTCCGGCTTGAACCGCCCCCGGTCTCCTTCGACACCCAACCCGACGTTGCCACGGCTGGAGAAAGCGGCGATCTCGTCATTGCTGTCGGAGATCTCGATCGGGATCTGGTTCGTCTCGACCACGTTGGTGACCACGAATTCGCCATCCACGATGTTGGTGACCTGGTTGGTGCTCACCACCTCCAGCGTGATCTCGCGGAGATTCTCCACAGCACCGACCGTGATCACGTTCTTCGCCGTGCCGGGCGAAGTGATGCTGCCGGGAAAGCCACCGCTGCCCACGTTGTTGCCGAATCCCGCGTTCCCCGCGGCAAAGACATACATCACGGGCTGCGACCCGGTCTGGTCGGGAAGGGAGTCGCGCACCGCCGCGTCGTAGCTGGCGGCGGCGGAGTTGTATTCGAAGGCCCGCGCGTATCCCCAGCTGTTGTTCGAGATCAGGGCGTTGGTCCGTTCCAGGGTGTTGTAGTTCGTGGCGGCGGCGACCTCCTGAAGGAAGGTGTCGGACACCAGCGGCCCGGTCACGGGATCCACCGGCAGGACGAACAGGCTGGCGTTGGTGGCAAAGCCGCGGAAGGTGGCGTTCGTCAGCGAACCCGGCGGGACGTTGGTGCCGGTGGGGCCGTTGGCGCCGGTGCTGGCAATAATCCCGGCGACGTGAGTGCCGTGGCCGTAGGGGTCCTCCAGGAGATTCGTGCCATGGGCAAAGACGCGCCCCTCGAGGTCGGGGTGGTCGCCCCAAATGCCCGTGTCGTTGACATTCACCCACACGTTGCTGCCGGTGAGGCCGAGGTGGTTGGTAAGGGTGACGGTGTCCAGCGCCACGCCCAACCGTTCGCGCGTGAGGTCCACGAGCAACGACCGCTCGTGGGACGCTTCAATCAGCTGCACGCCGGCCAGTCCGGCCAACGCGGCGAAAGAGGCCCCTCGCGGGTCGACCAGGAACTGGGGTTCGGGCCCAAAGCCGACATTGCCGCGGCCTTCGACCAGCACCGCAGCGCCGAGCCCTTGAAGCGATTCCAGGGTCGCATCACGATCTTCGGCGTACCCGGTGATCAACAGGAGCGCGCCTTCATCGGGAGGCGTTCCCTCGAGGGCGGGTTTCAGCAGACCGGGCTCGAGCTTGAAGTAAGGGTCAAAGGGCAACACCGCCTGGGCGATATCCTGGAGCTCGGCTGCGCCCGCGGGCGACAGGCGAACCAGGTAGGCATTGTTGGGAACGTACGAAACCAGGCGCCCGCCGGCGGCGCGAATCCGCTCCCGAAGGCCGTCGGTGGTGTTGCCACGGGCCTGGACGATGTACGCGCCGGGCGCGTCCGTGGATCGAAGCACGGCGGGAACGTCCAACGGTTCCTGGCCTGCCGTGTCGATGAGGGCATTGCGCAGCAACACGGCGGTGTCCCGGCGGCTCAACTCACCGAGGGGCGCATCGACGTTGCGCAGACGCATCGGCAGGAGGGCGTCCGGAGAGGCGGCGGGGGCAGGCCCTCCCGAAGTGGCGGTGACCACCGCAGGCTGGCGCATCAGGATGCCGGGATTGCTGAGGAGCCGAACGCCCTGCGGGGCCGCGGCGCCGGCCCCGGGCTCATTGGTGGCCGGGGCGGGCGCAGCCGATGCAGGCGCCACGGGCGGCGCGTTGGCCGCGCGACGCCGGTCGCCCTCGAGCCAGCACAGGATTGCGGCGACGAACGCCAGGACACTGATGACGGACCAAAATCTGGATCTCATACGCCGGGGAAGCGCTAGTGCGCAGGCAGTTCTCGATAGCTCTCGATGACGGCGCGCGGACTGAGCGGAGAGCCCTCGATCCGAATGACCGCCTTGGCGGCGTATTCCGCCGTGATCTGGTAGTTGGTGCAGAGCCGGTTGAAGCTGCCGGCCTGGAGGAAGAGCGAATTGGGCGCCTCCCGAAGCGACTGCCCGAAGGCGTAGACGACGAAGCGCGGTTCATCCTCGCGAATGAGCGAGAGAATCTGTTGGGGAATGCGCTCGAGGACCATGTCGTTCACCACATTGCTCGGGTTCAGGAAGGGCGAAGCGACGGTCAGTTCGGGCGTAGCCAGGATCCGCCCCAACCGGTTGAAGACGGGCACGGACTGTTGGTTGTTCGTCACTTCCGACAGGCGCGTGCGGTTGATGCCGTCCACGATGCGGCGGAGCTGCGGGTAATGCGTCAGCCCGGCGGGACCGTCCGGCTGGATAATGACTTCCTGGAATTCCGGCTGCAGCCCGCCCAGGGCAATGTTGGCCGGGGTCAGATTGCTCAATACCGACACGCCGCTGAGCACCGCGGACCACGCGGCGAGGTTGGTCTGGTTCACCGAGAGCAGGCCGCGGGCAGCGTTTTCGTTGGCCGCGACCGTGAACGATTCGATGAGGGGCCAGTCGTTGGTGGGATGCGTGCCCGGACTGCCGGACCAGCCCAGCCATTCGCGCGCCGAGATGACACCCGACTTCAGGTACACGGTCTGCCAGGGCGTGCCGCGGTGCACCCGCCCGATCCAGCCAAGACTGGGGAACTTGTTGGTCGGGAACTGCCAGTCGTCCGGGCGGCTGATGTACGGGTCTTTGACGCGGTTGTCGTAGGCCCGGACACCCGGAGTGAGATTCGGATTGCCGCCCCACGGGGCGTACCGCTCGTTGACGGCGCCGAGGTTCGAATTGGTCAGCACCGCGGTGGGCGGGATGGCGAAGCGGACGGTGTTGGTGCGGTTGGGATCGTCCGGCCGGTTGGTGGGATCGAGAAGGTCCTGCACGAGGTAGTGCACCAACGGGTCGTTCGCCTGCCAGGCGGTGTCCTGGTACAGCTTCTGAGTCGGCGAGAAGGGGGCCTGGACCGCGGTACGTCCCGCCAGTTCGTTCGCGAGCTGGCGCCGCTCGAGATCGCTCGTGAAGTACAGCGGCGTGAGGCCGTTGAAGACCCGGAAGCGATCAATGCCCTTCTGCTTGTCCTGGCCCTCGGCGCTCATCTGACTGTAACTGCGCCACTCGGCGTCGCTCACGGTCGTATTGCCGAGTGCGATCTGCATCTGGTTCTCGATGCCGACCATGGGGACATTGAGACTGTTGACGCCACCGACGCGGTTCGTGTCCCAAACATTGGCCAGCTGCGGCGCGAGTCCCGGAGTCGCGGACTGCCGCCGGCCACCGAGTTCGCGGGAGATGTTCATGACCGACCGCATGTTGCCGATGTTGACGAAGTCCACGAGGTTGCCGGTCCGCTCGTCGAGGATGGCGCAAATGAAGCTGTTGGTTCCCTGGAGGGTCCACTCCGGGAGGTAGTAACCGCGGCCCGTGACGAACGGCGTGTTCACGGTCGTGGGTGTGAGACCGAGCGGCACCTGCGAGTACGCCATCGAGTTGGCGAGGCTGACCGGGCGGGCGACCGGGAGCACAAAGCGATTCGAGACCCAGGTGTTGACGCCGAAATTGGTGCTGTAGGGGAGGTTCGTCCAGGCAAGCGGGATGTTGGTACGAAGCCCGTCGATCAAGGCGAGGGAGAAGCTGCCCACGACATGGACCCGCAACGGGCGCGGGAAGTCGTTCGTATAGGAATTCCAGAGCTCGACGCCGAACTGGTTCGTGAGCGTCACCAGGTACATCAGGTTGGTCTGGTAGGGCATCACATCGGCAGGCGTGCGCTTGCGCACCTCGAGCTTGCGCGTGAGCTGGGCGACGTTGCGGAGCGAGAATTCGTTGAAGTTCGGCAGTCCCTTCTTGGCTCCGATGATAAAGGGAACGTCGTACACGATCGCCCTCGGCGTGCTGCGCAGCACGTCCCGGTGGGCCGGCACGTTCAGGCTGAGAATCCGCTCGGTAAGGATCTCGGTGGCGTTGGTAACCAGCTCGTAGCCCTTGATGAAAACGGCCTGGTCGTCGGTCCCGAACAGCGGCCGGAAGACGGTGGGGAGGTGCGGATACGCCGTGTCCTGGCGGTTGGTGCTGGCGTCGTAAAGGTTGACGGCAAGCTGGAACAGCCGATGCACTTCGCTGGAATACTCGTTGTAGGGGTACAGCAGGATGTTCGTCAGCGACATGCCCGGCCGGACCAGGGTGCTGCCGACATAGAAGTTCGTGTACAGATTGTTTCCAGCCCGCACGACGTTGGTACGCCGGGCGGCGACCAGGAGCCGGTTCGCGGCCGCCTCGAAGAACTCGGTCGGGGTCCACGGGACGAAGTTCGTCGAGGCGTACGGAGGGACGTTGTTGTAGTTGAGGTTGACCTTGCCGTTCTCGCCGGGGGCGGAGTCAACCCCGACCTGGGCGAGCATCCGGTAGTACGTGTACCGGTTGTAGGAAGAGAGGCTGTTCTGGGCGAGCAGCATCCGCGCCGGCCACACCGGGCCGCCACCGCTGGCCGAGCGGATCACCTTGTTCGTGTCGAACAGCTCTTGCAGATCCACGTACGAGCGGGCGTTGTCACTGCCGGCCCACGGCTTGTTCTGCGGCGTAAGATCGTCGTCGGTCGCAAGCCCGAGCACGTTCGTGGCGGTGAAGGCGGGTCCGTCGCTGTAGCCATCGATCAGGTCGACCTGGAACGAACTGGCGGCCTGCGGTCCATAAAGCAAGGCGAACGGCAGGAGGTTCTGGAGGTCGGAGCCGTATCGGTAGCGCAGAATCGAGAGCGAATCTTCCGCGGCGGTGCCGGTCGCCGGGCCAGCCAGGCCACGATAGTTGTAGAAGTCCGTGACGTTCGTGTTCAGGTCGCGCAGCAAGGCCGCGAGGTTCAACTCCCAGGAGCCCACGCCCTGGTTCCGATAGAAGCCGTCCAGTTGCAGCCGGGTGTCGTTCAGCCGCAAGGTGTGGTTGCCCATGAAATTGAGATCAAGGCTCTTGCCTGCCGGCTGCAGCAGGAAAGCCATCCGGCCGATGAACCGGTTCGTGGGTGAATGCGGGTAACCCGGCTGCTGCAACACCCCGATCCACTCCGGGTCCCCCACGAAGAAGTTGCTGAGCACAAACTCGCCCGGCCGCCAGATCAACCCGTTCGTGTTCAGCCAACGACCGTCGGCGGACAATTCCGGGAGCGGGCCATTGGACTCGAACCGGCCGTTGCGGTTCAGGTCGAGATAGAACCGGAAGTCCAGAGGCACCCGGTTGTCATTGGTCATCGCGATGAAGACCGGCGGTCGCGGGTCGTACTGCAGGTTGGCGATGTTCCGGAGCCAGTTGTTGTCGTTTGCCGCCATCGGCCCTCCGCCGAGGATGCGCTCGTAATTGACGTTCGTGGGGTTCGGCAGGACCTGCGGCAGCCCGGCGTTGAAGCCGTAAGGGCTGATGAAATTGGTGGAGACGATGAAGCTGTAGTCGAGCAGGTTGCTCGACGCGATCACCCGGGAGACGATCTCCGCCTGGCTGCGAGCCACCGCAGCCTCCGCCATGGCGCGGGCCCGGCTCTGGTCCTCGACCACCGTGACCGCCGCGCGTTCGCGGCGGCTGACGGCGAGGAAGGTGATCGCCATGAAAGTAACCACCGAGAGCATCACCAACGTGATGACCAGAACCACCCCGCGCTCCCCGGACGCGGTCGGATCCCCGCGGAGCGGCGGAGCGAACCCGACCCTGTGAGGAGCGCGGGCTTCAGCCCGCAGGAACCTCCCTGCGCCGGCATGGCTTCCTGCGGACTGAAGTCCGCGCTCCTGGGCAGGTTCATGGAACGTCGGGACGCCGCGCAGACCGGGGCGCAGCGGGGCCATGCCCCGGCCGTCCAAAGTGGGTCGCGAAGCCCTCGGCGCGCCCAATTCGGCGGGCAACAGAGTGCCCGCCCCACCTGCTGGCAGTTCACAGAAGGAATCGCGTGCCTGGAACTTCATGGCCGGAGAGACTGAGCGGACTGGAGGGGAGGCGCCTGCCAGATGGGGATGCGCTGGCGGAAGAGTTGGACCTGGGCCGCGCGATTCGACAGAAACCGTTCGGCGAAGGGCGAGCCGTCGGGCAAGGCTCTAAACTGCGCGAGCGACTCGGGTTCGAGCACTCCGATTTCGATCTCGATGGCGGCTGGCAGGGCGTTGCTGCGGAACATGGCAAGGGTGGTGCTCACCAGACGTGGATCCGGGTCGAGCACCAGATCGAAACCGAGCCGATAACCGTGGAGCCCATACCCGTTGGTGGAGGTGTTGTACCAGGCGCTATTCCACCACGACATTGGATACCCGAGGGGATCGTAGGCCTGGACGCGGAAGTGCACCACGCCATCCAGCACCTGGGCGAAATTCGCGGCGGGCTGCATCAGGCATGCCCGGGAGAGCGTCCCGGGCAACACGAACCGGTTCGTGTGTTCGAAGGAGAAGCGGGCCAGCGTCCCCACGCCGCCCTGAGCATCAATGACCCGGTAAACCACGCCGGCCGAGCGCGCCCCTGTTCGGGTGTGGAGGAAGAACTCTTCCAGCCTATTGGTCCGCCATTCGGTTCCCGTGTTCAGTCTCTGGATCACGGGCAGGTACCCGCTCCAGCTACCGGGAGCATTGGTGGTGTAATATCGCCGGTAGAGATCGTTCCCGAGGGCACTGAGCATTGGGATGCCCACGGCGGGGCTCAATGACGAGATGAAATTGGTTTCGGGAGCCAGACCGGCCGCGGTGAGCGAACGGAGGTCGGTCGTCAGCAGCGCCATGGCGAAGCGTCCGCCTTCCATCACATCCGTCTGGTTGGCGTTGGCGCGGAGCGCTCGTTGGGTGTGGTTGAAGACGGTGTACAGGGCCGCCACGATGATGCCCATGATCCCCACGGCGACGAGGACCTCGAGCAGGGTGAAGGCCTGGAGGCGGGCTCTGGCCCGCTGGGACGTGCCCCGGCCGGCGCGGGTTCCTGCCGACTGAAGTCGGCAGTTCTGCGCAGGGCGCCCCATCCCTTGAGCGCCGGTCTCGGCGGGCAACGGAGTGCCCGCCCTACCTGCTGGCAGTTCCTGGATAGCGCCGAAAGCGCAGGGGCAGCTGAAGCGGGGAGCGTTCATGGCTGGAAGGCGTGGCCGCCGAGAGGCTGCAGCCAGTGAAGCACGCCCAGGCGATGATCGTTGGTGGAAGCCAGACTCCCGCTCACGAGGGTACGGAACAGCTTGCGGTTGTTCCCGATCCGGGTCTGGTTGTTCATCAGGTAGACAGGCCACTCGAGGGCGAGGCTCAACTCGTACGTGGTGGCCTGCATCGCGCGGGACTTTATCCACAAGTTGGAGCGGACGTGTTGCTCGTAGGGGGTTATCCCCGGCTCGGTCCAATTGGTCTGTGCGGGCGCAATCGAGGTGAAGGGTCGCAGCTCGGTCGTCATGCGATAGGTGAACGCGAAGTCGTTCTTGGCTGACTTTTCTCCGGCCGACCCGGTGATGGCGCGCACAAAGGCAGTGACAGGCCGTTCGTAGATCCTCCGTCCGTCGATCGCCACTGGCTGGGTGAGGAGGCCGACGATGTCCCTTCCGTTCCGAAAGCCGTTGGTCGTCCCGAACGCACGGGGCGGCTGTTGACCGGGGACGGGAATGCCCGGGATGTTGATCACATCCACGTGGTTGGTCAGGTAATCCATGCCCCACGCCCCCCCGCGCAACGCTTCCATCCAGAGGTTCCCCTCCTGGTTGATGATCGTGTTCTCGCGGTTCTGGCGCTGAACGTCGAAGCCCGTCGGCAGGACGCCGATGATCGCGACCAGGGCAAAGGCGACGATCGCAATGCTGATCGCGATCTCCACCATGGTGAAGGCGGCGGTCGCCCGCGTGCTGCCGCCTGCACCCGACGCCAGCACGGGATTCCGGCACGCGGGTGTCCCCCGCGCGACAACTTCCGCGCCGTGAGCAAGCGGACCGGGCTCACCCGCAACGGGCCAACGCGACGATGCGATGCAGATCTTCATTGTTGCCACGCGACGGTTTGTTCCCACGGCCTGATGACTCTCGCGCGGCCGGTGAGCCACTCCACGCGCACCACCATTTGATTCGTCCGCGATTGTTCCGTGATGACCACATCGGGAGGCATGCCCAGGCGATAACGCTGCTCGGCGTCCTTCTCGTAAAAGACACTCCCGCGCAGGAGCGGAACCGACTCGCCCGGGCGGGCGGGCACCACGCCGCCGTCGTAGAACATGCGCCCCGTCGAATCGAAGGCGATGTAGGGCAGGCGCATCTCGGGGCTGTCGGCGAGTGGAAACGGAAACCACCCGAAGGGAAGCGGACGGCTGACCCGGTTGGTGAGACCGGCCACATTGAACCACGCCGCCCCGAGATCCTCGAAGACATTCGTTCCAAAGAGCATGCCGTCCGGCAGTTGGTTCCAATCGCTCAAGTAGCGCGGCCGTTCACGACCGGGTTGGTCCCCCACGGAGCGCCGGGTGAACAAGGCGTACGCCGTGAATTGGCCGTTGACGAGGTTGGTCAACTGGCGCAGCGAAGCATCCTTGACGGCGGCCGGGTAGAGCCGCACGTCGGCATTCCGGATCGTGTTGAAGTGCGTTCGCATCGTGGGCGGCACCAGAACCAGATACACGATGCGCCGGCCACTGATGGCCTGGTGGCGGGCCAAGGCCAAATCGTCCAGGAACTGACGATGCCCCGCGGCCACCGTGTTCGTCTGGGTCAACGCCCGGATGGCCGGCAGGCTGGCCGCGGCGAGCAGACCGACAATCGCGACCACCACCAGCATTTCCAGCAACGTGAACCCGCCGCCCGGACGGGCCTGGCTGCTCTCAGGCTGGACGCCGGAACCGTTCAAGCGGACCCCCGCCCCGCGACGTGCCCCTCCCGGATTCGGCGACACGCGCGCTTTCAGCATGTTGTTGGGTCTCGCCTTCATGAACACAAGGCCCGGCTTACTTCCAGCTCAGGATGTTGTCTTTATTCACGCCGAAGTTCGCCTTTTGATCGGCGGTTGCCGCCCCGTCGGGTCCCAGGGACCACGCAATCGCGGTGGCGCGAACCTCGAACCGGTCTCCCCCGACATCATCCGGTCCCACCGGCGCCCCGCGCGACGTGCCGTTGAGACCGCTGTCCCCCGTCTGCTGGGAGACGGCCTGCATGCGGTACAGCGCGTCGCGGCACTTGCCATCGAAATTCAGGTCAATGGTAACGAGATAGGGCCGTCCCCACGGGTCCCGCATGACGAGGTCCGGGGTGATCCCGCCGACCCCGGGGACCCCGGCTTTCACGAAGCTCTTCTGCTTGATCCCGTCGAGGAAGTTCTTCTTTTGGGGGTTGAGATTATGGTCCCGGTTGACCGTCACGGTCTGATCGTCCATGCGATCACGCGCGGAGAGGATCGCGACCAGTTCAGAGTTGTTGGCTTGCCAGTTGCCCGCGTTCCCGGTGTTGCCGATGGGGACGAGCGACTCGCCACGTCCGCCGGTGAGGGTCGGGCTGGCGGAGTTGCCGGAACGCTGAGCCGTACCGAACGTGAAATCAGGACACCGGTCCGTGATGCTGTTCCGAGTCCGTTGGGACGCGGGCATCCGGTTGTAGGTGGCATGGTAGTCATTGATGGCGCCCAGGAGGATGGTGATGTCGTTCCGGGCCAGCGCGACCTTGGCCTTGGCCTTGGCCCCCGAGAGTGCCGGGAGGATCATGCCGGCCAGCACGCCAATAATGGCGATCACGGTCAACAGTTCGATCAGCGTGAAGCCGCGATGGCTCCTGGCAGGGTTGAGAGGACGTAGTTTCATGGTCACAGAAGTGGCGTCGGATGGTGGGGAGAGATCATTCCTTCCAGTTCCCGAGGATGCGGTACTCGTTGGTGCCGTTGACCACCCTGCCGGACGGAAGCAGGGCCCAGAGATCAAACGAACCCGGGTTGTTGGTGGGGCGCGTCGCCACGTAATGCCACGGGTTGACGCTCAGCAACTTGGCGTCCGCGACCCTGCCGGCCAGCGGAGCCTGGCCGGTCTGCACGCTGTTCTTCGTGGGCCAGTCCTGACCCGAAACCGTCAGCAGCTCGATTTCCGCGCCCGAGCTGAGGCGAACCCGCCGGTGCTGCCGCTGGTCGAGTCCCTTCAGAAAACTCCGTGGCTTGGCCGGGGCCACGACGGAATTCACGAAGCCGCCAGCCCCGCCGAAGGCGTTGCCGATGGCGGCCGCCGTTACCTGCTCGGTGGTGTCCGGGTCGCGGTAGAGACGGCCTTGATCACTCGAAACGGTCCCCAAGAGCTCATAGTAAAGCGGGTGGATGGCCGGATCCCGGTTGACCCCGTTCCGCGAGTTGTCAGGCGGGTATTGGCCCAACTCGGCCTTGTAATGCTCGATGCCCGTCACCAGCTTCCCCTGCTCCGCCCGGATCCGTGATTCCCGGGCCTTTCGGATCGCGACGCCGGACAGGGCGGCACCGATGGTTGCCAGCAGGGCGATGATAGAGATGACCGTGAGCAGTTCGATGAGGGTGAATGCCCTGAGTCGGGCGCGGGCGCGTGAGCGGTGCCACGCGAACCCCGGCCGTGTGTGCTCGTGCAAGTTCATTCGCGTTTGTATGCTGCCGGAGCCTCGATCGCGCTACCGGTCCCGTGCTTCCTGTTCCATTCGCTCACTCAGCCACTGCTTGATCATGCTCTGGTAATTCAAATACCGGGAGCGCGCCAAGCGCTTTATCTTCGCCAACATCCGCGGGTCCATGCGAAGCGTAATCGTCACCGACTCGCTCGTTTCCGAACCCGCCACCACCGCGGCTTCCATGAGCCGCAAATCCACCCGGCAGTCCGCCCAGTAAGCCGCCTCGGCTTCCTCGTTGTCAAACAGCGGCACCTCGTCCCAACTGGTGAGGACATTCATGGCCGCTCTGGGCGCGCCACCGATGCCGGTCTGTGTATTGTCGGCTGCATTTACTGCGCCAACATCTGGTTCACTTTGCGCTGATGGAAGAACTCTTCCTCCGGCGTGAACGGACGCGCGAAAATGACCCGAAGCGTTTTCCCGTTCGCCCGGTAAAGGCTCAGGACTCCCTGACCCCCCGCCGAACGGCCGAGATTAAAGAACCGCGCCTGAACCGAAAAGCGCGGCGAGTCCGGGAGCAACCGGACGGCGAACGGGTCTTCGAAAGACTCTTCGATGTCCCGCGTCGTCAGTGCCGCCATTTCAAACGGCGGATTGGTCCAATCGAACTCCATACGCCCCGGATTGTACATCAAACGACCATGCAATGTCTGTACATTGTATGTACAACCAGAGCCTTAATCGAGCACTTGACCCGTTTCGTCAAGGACTTTTCCCAACCAATGCTCGGCCTGACGCTAAATCTCCGGGTCCGATCCGAGCGGATGTCCTTCCTCGCTCACCGCCAGATCCGGCCAGGTAAAAGTAAACGTCGCCCCTTCCCCCTCGGTCGAGTCCAGCCGGACCTCACCCCCCCGCGCCTCCACGATGCGCTTGACCAGCGCCAGGCCAATGCCCGTTCCGCTGGTTTTGCGCCGCCCCGGCAACTGCTCGAACATCTTGAAAACCCGGTGGTGATAGCGCTCGGGAATGCCGGATCCATTGTCGCGGACGGCGAACTCCCAGGCTTGGGGGAGACGCTTCACCGACAGGGTCACCAGGCCCTGGGGCTTGTCCATGAACTTGATGGCGTTGTCGAAGAGGTTCTGGAAAATGTGCCGCAACCGCTCAGGCACTCCCCGTACCGTGGGCAGGGAAGGAGGTATGCGGAAAAGGATTCCGGGCGAGGGCGCGAGGATGCTCAGCACGTGCGTCACCAGTTCCTGGAGATCCACGTGGATTTCGGCTTCGGCAACCTGACCGAAGCGCGTGTAGGCCAGGATGCCCTCGATCAGGTCGTGCATGTGCTGGACGCGCTGCCGGATCAGGCTCAGCAGGCGTTTGCCATTCGGGTCCAGCACCTCTTCGTAATCCCGCGAGAGCCACTCGGCGACGTTGTTGACGCCGCGGAGGGGAGCCTTGAGATCGTGGGCGACGACGTGGGCGAACTGGGCCAGTTCACGGTTGGCGGCCTCAAGCTGGGAGGTACGGATCCGGACACGGCGCTCGAGTTGTTCCTGGGCGTCCCGCAATTGCGTTTCGAATCGACGCTGTTCGGTCACGTCCTCGGAAACGCCGATGCAGGAGCCCGGCAAGCCGTCTTTGGCGTAGCTCTGGACCAGGATCGTCCGGGCATAGCGCTCGACGTCGGCCCCGGCGTTCACTCGAAACTCGCCGCGGTACTCCCGTCGATGGCGCTGGGCGGACCGCCATTCAGCCAGAACGCGTTCACGCTCGCCGGGTTCGACCATTTGCCACCACACACCGCGGGGCTCGGTCACGTGGTCCAGGTTGGCAATCAGGCGCCAGCGCTTGTTGGTCCGGACCAGTCGGCCGTGCATGTCGGTTTGGAAGATGCCGACCGGTGCCCGGGTCTCGATGACGTGGTAAGCCGCTTCCGACTCCCGCAGGGCCGCCTGGGCGCCCGCCAGTTGAGACAGATCCTGAAAGATGCCGAGCAACCGGACGGGGGAGCCGTTCTCCGGACAGACATGGAGACTGCCCTCGGCCGGGAGGATATGGCCTGACTTGGTGCGCCACGAAAGGGGTATCGAGCCGATCTCTCCCGGCGGGTGGTTTGGATCCAGGCAACGATCCCAGAGACTCCACTGCTCGGGCGGGGAGACGTCGTGACAATGGAGGCCCCCGATCTCGGCAGGATCGTAGCCGACGGCGCGGCACCAGCTTCGGTTGGCGAACAGGAGATGCCCCTGGGCACCCACCAGAACAATGAAGTCGTGGAAGCTGTCCAGTCGATCTCCGAGGTGAAGCAAGGCCGGCCAGGGCGGAGGCCGGCGCGGGGCCAGAGGGTCCGGCGACCGGACGACGTCGGGCGTCGCTGCTTCACGCATTAGAGCTTGGCTGACCGGCATGAGCGTGAACTCAATCTGGAACGGGTGCTGAGGGAGGCATGATCCTGAACCCGAGAATCGCGCTCCCGCACGGCAGGGCGCAACACCAAACACAGCCCGGGGCGAGGCGAAGGACGCCGGGGCCGCGGAGGTGCGTACGCAAGATCGTTAGCCGCGGTACTCGACAAACGTATTGCACCCGACGTGCCGTCGGTGGTCTTCTGAGGCACCGCAGCGTTGCCGGCCCACGCATGTCTCAGCACGCAACCATCGGTTCCGCCCTGTTCGAGAATCGCGATATCCTCATCACCTGCCGCAACAGCCAGGGAGGAGAGGTTCGCTCGACGCCCGTCCGGGTAACGCGGTACACGGCGGTCCTCGAGGTCTACAACCCTCACAGCATCCTCCAGCTTTCCGAAGTCCTCGGGGATTTTCACATCACGATCGGTGACCGGTGCGTCTATGCCGGCCGGGCGGTCGTCAGCAACCTCGTGAACGCCGGCATCCTGGTGCTCGCCGAGGTGACCCTCGACGACGAGTCCTGGCTGGATGTCGACATCTTCTCGCCCATCTCGCAACCGGATCGCCTCCGGGGCGAGTTCGAGTCCTTCATGGGTCAGTGGCGGAAGATGCAGGGAATCAGCGACGCGTTCAAGGTGGCGGTGGCCGATTTCCAGATGCTGCTCTCGGAGGTGCGGCGCTGGTTGGATCAGGTCGAACTCGGCGTACGCTCCGAGCCCACCGGCGTCCGACGGGACATGGAACGTCAGGTCCTGACCGAGCTCGAAGGACATATTCTGCCGGAGATCGACGAATGGGCAGGACGTTTCGACACCGCGGCCGAGAGCATTGAAGACGGCCTGCGTCCGGCGTACCGGGCCTATGCGCGCCGGCAGATCCATCCCCTGGTAATGTGCTCGCCCTTCGTGTACCGCACCTATCATAAACCGCTGGGCTACGCGGGCGACTATGAGATGGTGAACATGATCCTGCGGGATCCGCACGAAGGCGCGACGTTGTTCGCGAAAATGGTGAACGTCGTCTTCCTGCGGAACCCCCCGGCCGAGGCCCACCGGAACCGGATTCAATACCTCTGGCGCCGGTTGCGCGAGGAAACGCAGCGTGTCGCCCAACTGGGCCGGCGGGCCCGAATCCTGAACCTGGGCTGCGGGCCCGCCCGCGAGGTCCAGTTGTTCCTGGCCGAGGACACCCTTTCGAACCAGGTCGACCTCAGCCTGCTCGACTTCAACGGGGAGACACTCGAGTTCGCCTCCCAATGCCTCCGGCAGATTCAAGGGCAGCACGGACGTCGCGCGGTGCTGGATTTCTCCGAGAAATCTGTCAATCAACTGCTGAAGGAGTCGTTGCGCCCGGAGGCGCCGCTCAATGGGGCGGGATACGACCTGGTGTATTGCGCGGGACTTTTTGATTACGTGTCCGACCGCGTGTGCAAGAGGTTGACCGAGCTGTTCTACACCTGGCTCGCCCCCGGCGGGGTCGTCATTGTGACGAACGTGGACGCCGCGAAACCCTTCCGCCATTCCATGGATTATATCCTCGAGTGGCATCTCATCTGTCGCAGCCCGGAGGAAATGAAGCGTCTGGTGCCCACCGGAAAACCGCCTCCGCAATGGCGCATCGAGGCTGATTCCACCGGTGTGAATCTGTTCCTGGAGGTCCGGAAACCGACGGCGAGCTGAAGCCATGGAATCTCCTTCTGACCCTCTGAATCCGCAGCGCGACTGGGGCCTCTCCCAATCGGCCGCGGACCCCGAGATGCTGGCGGCCTTCGCGGAGCATGAGCGGAAGCAGGGCAGCCAACGCCTGGTGGTGGGCTGTTACCTGATCATGGTCCTCCTGCCGCTGGGATCGATCGTGGACTTCCTGCTTTACGAGGAAAACCTCGGACAATACTTCGGGGTGCGGGTGGTTTGCTCGCTGCTGATCCTCCCGGTGCTGCATTTGTTCCGCAGCGGGACCGGGATCCGTTATTACCGGGAACTGGGCATCGTGCTGGCAGTGATTCCGGGCCTCGCCATGAGCTGGATCATCTTCCGGGAAGGCCCGGCGTGGCCTTATTACGCGGGGCTCAACCTGATCCTGCTGGCCATGGCACTGGTGGCGCAATGGACGTGGCGCCAAAGCATGGTGGCCTGCCTGCTCCTCATCGGCCTGTATGTTGCGGCCAGCCTCGGCCAGGCGGGTGGCGATGGCGGCACCTATTTCAGCAATCTGTGGTTCATGGTGCTCACGGGCATCATCATGACCGTGGGCAGCGATCTTCAATACAAGCTGCGCTTCCGGGATTTCGCCTCGAACCTCGCGCTGCGGCGGAGCCAGAAGGAACTCGAGACCAGCTACGAACGGCTGCGAGAACTCGATGAGCTCAAGGGGCGCTTCTTCGCCAACATCAGCCATGAGCTTCGCACGCCCCTGACGCTCCTGCTCGGGCCGTTGGAGGCGTTGCTGCAACCGCAAGGCGGCGTGTCCGAACCGCAATTGCGCCAGTCGCTCGAAACGATGCGGGACAACGGGATGCGCCTGCTCAAGCTGATCAACGACCTGCTGGACCTGGTCCGCCTGGACGCCGGCCAGATGCGACTGCAGCTGTCGACGGTCCAGGTGAACACGTTTCTGCGGGGGCTCCTCAACGCGGTGCGCAGCCTGGCCGAAGAACGCGGTCTGCAGGTGTCGTGCGAAGTCGATCCGGCCTTGAGCACGGTGTCCGTCGACGCCGACAAACTCGAGAAGGTCTTCCTCAACCTGCTCTTCAACGCCATCAAGTTCACCGCCGCGGGCGGCAGCATCCGCCTCACGGCGCGCGCGGAGGACGACATGGCCCGTTTTGAAGTGATCGACTCGGGGGTCGGCATCGCCTCGGAGCACCTGCCCTACTTGTTCAGCCGCTTCTGGCAGGCCGACTCGTCCAGTCAGCGCAAGTACCAGGGTGTCGGCCTCGGCCTGGCGCTGGTGAAGGAACTCGTCGTGGCGCACGGCGGTTCGGTTCAGGCGATCAGCGAACTGGGGAAAGGAACGACCATGATCGTGCGCCTGCCTCTGAAAGTCGCCGAGGCCTCCGCACTCCAGCCCGAATCGCCCGACCTGGTGCCTGCGGCCAGCGCTCCACCCCCGCCGACTCTGCCGCAGGCGGACACCGAGACCGGTGTCAACGCCGGTTGGTTAAGTGACCTCTACCGTCGGGCCGAGCGGTTCGCGAGCGTGACGCCCCTGCGCGACACCGTGTGGTCACCCCCGGCCACCCCCAGCCGCGGTCAGCGCCCCCGGGTGCTCGTCGTGGACGATGAACCCGACATGGTGCGGTTCTTGAGAGCGGAGCTGAGCCGCGACTACGAAGTCGTGGAGGCCGGCGACGGGGACCAAGCCATCACGCTCGCATCCCAGTACCTGCCCGACGTGATCGTCTGCGATCTCATGCTGCCCGAGAAGGACGGGCTCGCGGTCTGCCGGGAGCTGCGGGCACAGACGGCGACCCGCGCGCTCCCGCTGCTCATGCTGACGGCGCGTGCCGATGACATCACGAAGCTGAGAGCGCTCGAGGCAGGGGCCAACGATTTCCTCGCGAAGCCGTTCTCGCTGGCCGAACTGCGCGCCCGGGTGAAAAGCCTCAGCGCCAGTCATCAGATGCAGCTGGAGCTGTCGCGCCGGAATCGGCGTCTGCAAGCCACGCTCGACCAACTCCGCGAAACCGAGTCCCAACTGGTCCAGGCCGAGAAGATGGCGTCCTTGGGTCGCATGAGCGCGGGCATCATCCACGAGATCAACAACCCCTTGAACTTCGCCCTCACGGCGCTGGGCCTGATGGAGCGGACCGCGGACGACCTACCGCCGGAGGCCCGACTCGATTACGAGGAGACGCTGCGCGACGTGCAGGAGGGTCTGCGGCGGGTGGCGGGCATCATCACGGACCTGCGGACCTTCACGCATCCGCAGGGGGGTGAAATCGAGGAAGTCCCGTTGCGACGCGCCATCGAGGCGGCGCTCCGGTTCCTGGCGGCGGAGTGGAAGGAGCGGGTGGCGGTGGAGAACGAGGTGCCCGAGGGCTTCACCGTCCCCGCCATCCACAGCAAGCTCATCCAGGTGTTTGTCAACCTGCTTCAGAACTCCCTGGACGCCCTGCGAACCCACCCCCACGAGGCCCGGCCGCCGCGGATCACCCTCACCGTCGAGGAGCGCGAGCCCGGCTTGAAGATCGTCCGCGTCCGCGACAACGGCCCGGGAATCCCGGCCCCGCTCCAGGCGCGCATCTTCGACCCCTTCTTCACAACCAAGGAAGTAGGGCAAGGCACCGGGCTCGGTTTGAGCATCTGCTACCGGCTGTTGAACGAAGTGGGCGCGAGCATCAGTGTGCGGAGCCAGGAAGGCGAATTCTGTGAATTCACCATGGTGTTCCAGGAGCACGTATCGCACGATCTCCCCGCACGCGAGGCCCTGATAGGAACCTTTGCATGAACTCAATCTACGACTACAAGCGTTTTGCGATTCTCTACGTGGATGACGAGGAGAAGTCCTTGAAGTACTTCGCCAAGGCCTTCGCGAATACGTTCCGGGTGTACACCGCCCCGAATGCCGCCGAGGGGTTCCAGATCCTCCAGGACTGCCAGGACGAAATCGGCGTGGTGATGAGCGACCAGCGGATGCCGGGTGAACAGGGGGTGCAGTTCCTCGAGCGTTCCCGCCGCCTGCAACCGCGCATCATCCGGATTCTCGCCACCGCTTACACCGACCTGGACGCCGCCATCGCCGCCGTCAACGCGGGCGCGATCTACAAATACGTCACCAAACCCTGGGACCTGCGCGGACTCGAGATGACGCTCAAGCGCAGCCTCGAGTTTTTCATCGTCCAGATGGAGCGGGACCTGCTCCTCCGCGAGAAGCTCTCGAGTCTTCACCGCATGTTGATCGCCGACCGGGTCCTCAGCCTGGGCGTGCTGGCCGCGGGGTTGGGTAACCGCCTCCGCAACACCCTGGGCGCGGTTCACAAATTCCTGGATCTCGCGCCCGAGATGTTGCAGCGGGAGAACGTCGACATGGAACAGCTGCGCAATCCGGACTTCTGGCAGCAGTTCCACCGGCACGTTCAGACCCAGGTAAAAACGGTGTTTGGTCTGCTGGACGACCTCACGCCGTCGTCGGGTCTGCCCTTCCGCTTCGACACCGAAGTGCAGCTACGCGCGGTTCTCGAGGATACCCTGCAGAAGCTGGGGCCCGAACTCGAGCAGCGCGGGGTCCGGGTCGCCAACGAAGTCCCGGTCGACCTCCCGACCTTGCACGTCGACGGAGCCCGGTTCACGAAGCTCTTCGAACTGCTCCTGCGCGACGCCCTTCACAGCTCGCCTCCCAGCCCCGAGGTCCGCATCGCGGCCTTGTCGAAACCCGGCGAAGGAAACGGGGAGGGCGAGGTCGAGGTGCAGGTCAGGCAAAGCGGCCCCGGTCTGCCGCCGGACGCCGTGCTGTCCGTCCTCGACCCGCTGGTGGCACGCAGCGACCGGGCGGTGGACCTCGGACTCAACCTGATGGCCTGTTACTTCATCGTCTACCACCACGGTGGACGCGTTCACTTCCTGAACCAGGGCACGGAAGGGAGCTGCCTTGCGCTCAGCTTTCCGCTGCGTCCGAGCAGCACCTCTCCCCAGGTCGAGAGCGAGGAATTCCTGGTGCGGGCGATGACCAACGAACGGCTTTGGGAACGGCTGCTCTCGGGGGGATGAACCCCTGAGATCGTCCCCCCGGCGCCGTCGGCGGGTGCGGCGCGGTCCGCTCCGGAGGGGCGTGCTTGCGCCGGGCCGAGGTCTGGAATCCGCGTCAACCGCGCCCGGGCGTGCCCTTGAGCGGAAGGGCGGGCGGCGGTTCGTTGACACCCCAGTACTGCGCCAGCAAGCCGAGGCGTTGGACGAACTCCGCGGAATTCGACGGCTTGGTCAAGTAACCCGTGATGCCGAGGGAGTGCATGCCGAGCTTGTCCTCGTCCAGCTGGGAGGCGGTCAACACCACGACGGGCAAACTGCGCAGGGACGGATCCTTGCGCACCTCGACCAGGAACTCGCGTCCGTTCATGCCGGGCATCTTGATGTCCAGGAGCACCAATCCCGGCCGGGTATTGCCTGGATTCCGCAAATACGTGAGCGCCTCCTCGGCGGTGCGGGCCACGACCAGCTTGGCTTCCGCCCCGAGTTCCTGGAGCGCGCGGTCCACGCTCAGGATGTCCACCTCGTCATCTTCGACCAGCAGCAAGGGACTCGCCTTGCGTCCAAAGGCGCGCAGGCGCTCGAGTTCCTGCTGGTGCTGCTCCCAGAGCATCGCGTAGCGCATCAGCTCGTGCGCACCCTGGATGCCGAGTTTGTTCCGGATGTTGGCCCGGTGCACGTCCACCGTCCGCGGGCTGATGGAAAGCTGGGCGGCAATTTCCTTGGCCTCGAGCCCCTTCCCCGTCAGAACGAAGATCTCCATCTCGCGCTCGGACAGGAGTTGAGCGGGATCCTTGGGCGTGGCGGAGGTGCTCCCGGTAAGGCGCCGCAGCAGGGCGTCCTTGATCTCGGAGCTGACCACGACTTGCTGTCGGGAGACCTGGCGGATGGCGGCCGCCAGGGCCGGGGCCTCAATGCGGTTGGAGACATACCCCAACGCCCCGGCACGAAGGGCGCGCTCGGCGGACCATGCGTCTTCCTGGTCGGCAAGGATGAGCACCGCCGGCTGGGGCGTGATGTCGAGCAGGCGCCGGATGAGTTGATCCCCTTCCTGCCGGTAGAGGCTGGCGCCGACCAGCACGACACCCGGCTTGGAGTTGTTCACCACCCTCAGGCCGACCTGGAGGTCAGAGGCCTCACCACTGACATCGATATCCGAGGCTATCTCCAAGTGAGCTCGCAGTCCCGCTCGGGTGATGGAATGCGCTTCCAGGATGAAAACTCGAATGACCACGGCGCAAGGATGACAGGGCTCTTGGCTGCCTGCAATCCATCAATGCGGCTCATCAGTACAACAGCATCTCCGGGTCAATCGTCGCCGCCCAGTCCATCAAGCCTCCCCGCACGCTTTTGACCTGCCGGAATCCCCGTTGTTCGAGGAACTCAACCGCCCGCAACGAGCGGGCCCCCGCCTTGCAGTGCAAGTAGTAGGGACGTGACGGGTCGAGCTCGGTCCAACGCTCGGCAAGCCTCGACAGCGGTAACGACTGCACCCCCGGCACGCGGGCCATCTCCCACTCCTCCGGCTCCCGTACATCCACCACCGTGATGCCCAACCCGGGCTCGTCCAGCGCGCGTTTCATCTCATGAACGCTCACCTCGCGAGGGTCCGCGCCCATAGCTGGAGGAGAGCTGGCGGCACACGCACCCGCGGACTGCTCGAGTCGCTGAATGGTGGGACGCTCGCCACAGATCGGGCACGACGGATCACGTCGCAACCGAAGTTCCCTGAACTCCATCGCCAGGGCGTCAAATAAGAGGAACCGGCCCAGCAGCGAGCGGCCCTGGCCCAGCAGGAGCTTCAGGGCCTCCGTCGCCTGAATGCAGCCGATGACGCCGGGCAGGACCCCCAAAACGCCGCCCTCGGCGCAGTTGGGAACGGTCCCGGCCGCGGGTGGCTCCGGGAAGAGACACCGATAGCATGGCCCTCCCAGGTGGGGCGCAAAGAGACTGGCCTGGCCTTCCCAGCGGAAGATCGAGCCGTACACCAGCGGCTTTCGCAGGAGCACGCACGCGTCATTGACGAGGTAGCGCGTGGGAAAGTTGTCTGTTCCGTCCACCACCAGTTCGTAGCCGGCGAGCAGTGCCATCGCGTTGCCCGCGTCGAGGCGCAGCTCGTGGTCGATCACTTCGATTTCGGGATTCAGGTCGCGAAGCGTGGTGCTCGCGGAAGCCGTCTTCCGTTGGCCCAGCCGGCTGGTGCCGTGGAGCAACTGACGCTGCAGGTTCGACAACTCCACCGCGTCGAAATCCACAATGCCCAGGTGGCCGACACCGGCCGCCGCGAGGTACATCGCCACCGGCGACCCCAACCCCCCCGCGCCCACACACAGAACCCGCGCCTCGCGCAGGCGTTGCTGCCCGGCCACGCCGACTTCCGGGAGTTGCAGATGCCGGGCGTACCGCAGCCTCTCCTGTTGGTTCAGATCCATCATATTCCGGGTCCGTCCTCAGCGTACTTCCGCCAGTTGGGGACGCAAGGCACCCCGTCCGGTGGGTCGGCGAAACCTCCGCCGGATCTTCCCGCGCTTTGCCTGGAAGTGGTCTTGGCCGCGCGGCGCCCGAAGCGCAACGTGTCGGGTGATGCCAACCCGTGCCGCCCCACACTCCGACCGTCATCAAGGCCCAATCCCGTCCGGTTTCGGCGCTCCCTCCCGGGCAAGCCATCTGCCCGCCAGACCTGACCGGGCGCCCCTCGGAGGTCGGACCCGACGATCAACAGGGACAGCGTTCGCGCAGGGCCGAGGCTTCACTTTGCTCGAGCTCCTCGTGGTGGTCTCGGTCATGTCCGTGCTCGCCAGCCTGCTCCTGCCCGGGCTCACGCGTGCGAAAGCTCGTGCCCACGGCGTCCTCTGCCTGAATAACCTCCGTCAGTGGGGTCTCGCCACCCAATTGTACGCCACGGATCACGGAGATTATCTCCCGCCGGAAGGAACCCCCAACCCGGCCGACAGCGCCACCAACGTCGGTTGGTACATCCAGCTGCCCGCTGTCCTGGGCCTCCCGCGCTACCATGACATGCCGTGGCGGACCAACGCCATGGCCCGTCCCCATCGATCAGTGTGGCTCTGTGCCGCGAACCCGCGCCGGAGCAACGGCCGGAACCTCTTTCACTATTGCCTCAACGAGAACATCAACGGCACCGGGGAAGACAACCAACCCGTCCGCCTGTCTGCGATGCCGCAGCCGTCCTCGTTGGTGTGGCTGTTCGACTCCAAAAACCTGCCCGCCGTCGGTTCGTGGAGTTATGTGCATACCAACCTCCACCTGGGTGGCGCCCAGTTCCTTTTTCTGGATGGCCGCGCCGCGCGGTTTCGCAACACCGTTTACTGGGATTTCGCGGCCGACCGGCCGCAACAACGCGACGGGGTGCTGGCGTGGTTCCCCTGACTTACGCGTCGAGCCGGATGGGCTCCCGCTTCACCTGCCAGATCTCCTCGCAATACTCCCGGATGGCCCGATCGGAGGAGAAGTAGCCCATGCGCGCGACGTTCAGGATGGACTTCCGGGTCCAGCCCTCGCGGTCGCGGTAGGCCTGGCCCAACCGCTCCTGGCATTCGACGTAGGAAGCAAAGTCCGCCAGCAGGACGTATTCATCGTGATACCGCAACGCGTCCACGAGCGGCAAAAACAAGTTCCGGTCGGCAGGCGCGAATTCGCCGCCCGCAATCTGGTCGAGCACCTCGCGCAGCGCGCCGTCCCGCTCGTAATAGTCCAGCGGGCGGTAGCCTCGCCCCTTGAGTTCCTGGACTTCCGTGGCGGACAGACCGAACAGAAAGAAGTTCTCGTCGCCGACCTGTTCGCGAATCTCGACGTTGGCGCCGTCCATGGTGCCAATGGTCAAAGCGCCGTTCAGCGCGAACTTCATGTTGCCAGTGCCCGACGCCTCCTTGCCCGCCGTCGAGATCTGCTCCGAGACATCGGCCGCCGGGTACACTCGTTGGGCGTTCTTCACGTTGAAGTCTGGAAGGAAGAGCACGCGCAGCCGCCCGTCGAGGGCCGGGTCCCGGTTGATCTTGTCGGCCACGGCGTGGATCAAACGGATGATGAGCTTCGCCATGTAGTAGCCCGGGGCCGCCTTGCCACCAAAGATGAAGGTGCGGGGCGGGACCGCGAGCGCCGGATCGCGACGCATGCGGTTCGAGAGGGCAATGATGTGCAGCAGGTTCAGGTGCTGCCGCTTGTACTCGTGAAGACGTTTGACCTGGATGTCGAACAGCGAGTCCGGGTCGGCCTGAACGCCCGTGTGGGCGAGCAGGAACTCCGCGAGGCGGACCTTGTTCTGGCGCTTGACCCGCCGCCAGGTCTCGCGGAACAGCGGATCCTCGGCGTGAGCTTCGAGCTTGCGCAGTTCCTCCAGATCCCGAACCCAGGCCGTACCGATGGTGCGGTTCAACAATTCCGCCAACGCCGGATTGCTCAGCAGCAGAAAGCGGCGGGGCGTCACCCCGTTCGTCTTGTTGCTGAACTTCGCCGGCGCGAAGTCGTAGAAGTCCTTCAACACCCCGCGCTTGAGGAGATCGGTGTGCAGGGCGGCCACGCCGTTGATGGCGTGACTGCCTAGGCTCGCCAGGTTGGCCATGCGCACGGCACGGGAGCCGGACTCGTCGATCAGTGAGAGCCGCTGGACGCGACCTTCGTCGCCGGGGAATCGGACGCGAACCTCGTCGAGGAAGCGGCGGTTGATCTCGTAGATCAGCTCGAGATGACGGGGCAGCAAGGCGGCGAACAGCGGGACGCTCCACCGCTCGAGCGCCTCCGGGAGCAGGGTGTGGTTCGTGTACCCAAAGGTCCGCTGGGTGATGCCCCAGGCGGGGTCCCATTCCATCCCGTGCTCATCCACGAGCAGGCGCATCAACTCCACCACCGCGATGGCCGGATGGGTGTCATTGAGCTGGACGGCGTACTTCTCGTGAAACCGGGTGAGGGGCGCGCCCTTCTGCGTGTGAAGTCGGATCATGTCCTGCAGGGCACAGGACGCGAAGAAATACTGTTGCTGGAGCCGGAGTTGCTTGCCCTGGGGGGAGTCGTCGTTCGGGTAGAGCACCTTCGTGATGTTCTCGGAGACCACCTTCTGCAGCACCGCCTTGTAGTACTCGCCCAGGTTGAACGCCTGAAAATCAAACGAATCGGTCGCCTCCGCCTTCCAGAGCCGCAGCATGTTGGCGGTGGCCACGCCATAGCCCAACACCGGGGTATCGAAGGCGGTCCCCCGCACGACCTGGGCCGGGACCCACCGCACCCGGTAGCGGCCGCTGTGGGTCTCGGGCTCGGTGTGGCCTCCGAACTTCACCAGGAACTCGATCTCGGGACGTGGGATCTCCCACGGGTTGCCCAGCCGGAGCCACCGGTCGGCTACCTCCACCTGCCAGCCATCCCGGATTTCCTGATCGAAAATGCCGAACTCGTAGCGGATCCCGTAACCGATGCTCGGGATCTCCAGCGTGGCGAGCGAATCCAGGTAGCACGCAGCCAGTCGCCCCAGCCCGCCATTGCCCAGCCCAGGCTCCTCCTCGTGCTCGAAGAGGTCGTCCAGGCGGATGCTCAGCGAGTCCATGGCGACGCGCGTCTGCTCGAGGATTCCCAGGCTGGTGAGGTTGTGAGCGAGTTGCGGCCCGAGCAGGAACTCCGCCGAGAGATAACAAACCGTCCGACTCGCCTTTTCGAAGTACGTCTCCGCGGTCCGCAGCCACCGATGCAACATCCGGTCCCGGACCGTGAACGCCAGGGCCATGTAAAGGTCGTTCGGTGTGGCGACGGCGGGAAAGCGCCCCTGGATATAGAACAGGTTGTCGCAAAAAGCCGCGGCGATGGCTTGGGGAGTGAGGCCGGTGCGAATGTCACCCGGGTGGACAGTGCCAGGCGGCAGCGCCGGGTTGCGGGTCGGTTTCATGACGCGTGCGGGGGGACGGGGTGTGCCGCGTCGGCGGCAATCTGCGGTGTCGGGCTTGGCTTGATGAACTGTCCATAGCCACTACCGGCGACGCCTTCAACCTGTTTCCGGCCTGCCGGAGGGCCGCGAGACCAGAATGTACTTTACACGCGGTTAAGTTCTCTGCTAGCACGCCCGCAATGGTCCCCATCGTAGTGCATGGAGGCCCATCAAACCTAAACCGACTGGAAGTTCGGCAATGAAAAGAAGATCCCTCCCGCTACTAACCGCCACAGGTGCCTGCATCCTGCAGTGGGCTGCCCTGGGCAATGACATCGAACTGGGCAAGGAATTTTATTCAGCCATTCGAGCCCCCAAACCCATCGTCCTCGACGGCGACCTCTCGGAATGGAGCGGAGCTCCCGTCCTGGCAGACCCGCGTTTCTACATTCCCAAGAGCTCAGGCCCGAGCGGCACGCTGGTGTTCTTCGAGTTGTACGACGCCGGCGGTCCGGGAACCGCCGTGTGGACCGGACCCGACGACCAGACTTCGGCGGTCCAGGTCGTCTATGACGACAACAACGTATACTTCGGCTTTGTGGTCACGGATGAGTACCACGAGAACGCCGCCAACAGCGCGTGGAACGGTGACTCGGTTCAGTTGATGGTCGCCAGCGCCGGTCGTGACCAGCAAGTCGCCCTCTACAATTACGCTCAGGGCGGCACGGAAGAAGCGCTCGGCGAAGTCATCGTCATGCACGAGGCCGGTCCCGCCACCGACCCGGCGTGCGATTGCGCGACGGAAGCCGTGGTCAAACGGAACACCGCCACCAAGCGCACCGTTTACGAAATCAAACTCCCGAAGGGCGCCCTCGGCCTCGAAAGCCTCGCGGGCGGAGCGAAGTTCGGCCTCGGCATGGCCATCAATGACGGTGACAAGGACGCCCCGGGCCAGCAGGGCTGGGGCGGGCTCGGCGCGCACTCCATCGTGTTCGGCAAGACCCCGGGTGAGACCGCGCTGGTGACGCTGGCAACCTCGAACGACATCGAACCCGGCAAAGAAATCTACACCGCCAACCCCGCCCCCAAGGCCATTGTCGTGGACGGCAACCTCTCCGAGTGGACGGGCGTTCCGGTGTTGGCCGACCCGCGCTTCTCCGTGCCGAAGGGCTCCGGGCGGACCGGCAATCTCGTCCTCTTCGAGCTCTATGACGCCGGCGGGCCAGGGACGGCCGTGTGGACCGGACCCGACGACCAGACGTCAGCCGTCCAGATCGCCTACGACCAGGACAACGTTTACTTCGGATTCGTGGTTACCGACGAATACCACGAGAACGCCGCGCTCAGCGCCTGGAACGGCGACTCGATTCAGCTCATGATTGCCAGTGGAGCCCAGGACGCGCAGGTCGCGCTTTACAATTATGCCCTGGGCGGAACCGAAGAGGCGGGACTGGCCGAGACCATCGTCATGCACGAAGCCGGCCCTGCGGGCGACCCAACCTGCGACTGCGCCACCGTGGCGGTGGTGGGACGCGATGCCGCAACCAAACGCACCACCTACGAAATCAAGCTTCCCAAGGGGGCCCTGGGGCTGACCTCGCTCGCCTTGGGCACGCAGTTCGGGCTCGGCATGGCGATCAATGACGGTGACAAGGACGCCCCCGGTCAGCAGGGCTGGGGTGGCCTCGGTGCCCACTCGATCGTGTTCGGCAAGACGCCGCAACAAACCGCCCTTGTGACGCTCGGGATCGGAGGAACCACGGGCGGCGATCAGCTCTTCCTTTCGGCCATCAACACCGCCGTGGACGGCATCACCTTCCGGGTCAACGACAAGGGCAGCTCGGTCCTGGATCCCGCGAGCGTGAAACTCACGCTGGACGGGCAGGTGGTTCCCTTGACCTCGAATCCCAAGGTCCTCGACTCGACCGACTTCGCGTACAAACGCAGCACGCCGTTCCCGCCGGGATCGGAGCACTCCTACCTGATCGAGGTGAAGGACACCACCGGCAAGGCCGTGACCGACGCCGCGACCTTCAAGACCCTCAATTACCCGGTCCTCACCAAGTCCATGCAGGCCGTCTCCGTGAACACCGCCCAACGTGGGTTCATGTGGAGCGTCTGGCAGAACGACACCTACACACCGACCTCGATGGCGGACGCCGAGCTCGCGCTGGCCGGTCAGCTGAAGGATGCCAACGGGACGCCGGTGACCGACAATTACGCAGACCCGAACGCTGTCGGCATCGCCAGCGGCGTCGGCGTCAAGGCCGGCGCGGTCGTCGAGTTCGCCATTCCCACCGTGATCAACCTGAGCCAACTCGCCGGTGAGTCGAACGGCAACTTCGTTCCCGATGACCAGATGCCGGGCATCCCGGGCATCTGGCAGACCGATGAAGGCATCGATGCGGAGATCATCACGTTCGTGGAACTGCCCGCCGGCTGGGTGACCCTCGGCGTGAACAGCGATGATGGCTTCCGGAGCCAGGCCGGGTACATCAACAACACGACTGACGCCGTGCTCCTCGGCCAATTCGATGGCGCCCGCGGGGCCAGCGACACCACGTTCCAGATCTTCGTGCAGGACGCCGGCACCTACCCGATCCGCACGATCTACCAGGACGGCACCGGCACCGCGAACGTTGAGCTCTTCAGCGTCGCAACCGACGGAACCACGAAGGTCCTGCTCAATGACACCGCCAACGGCGGCTACCGGACCTACCGCACCGGCGTCGCTCCCAACAAGCCGACGGAGTTCTCGCTGGGAATCAGCCGGATTGCGAGCGGCGTCGAGATCACCTGGAGCCAGTCGGGCGTCGTCCTGCAGGAATCGGCGAACCTGACGTCGTGGACCGACCTCACCACGGCCACCTCGCCCTACCGCCCCACCACGGGCGGCAATGCCGGCAAGTTCTATCGCCTGAAGCAGTAACCGCTGCCAGCCCGTAGCACGAAGGACCGGACGTTCGTCCGGTCCTTTTTGTTTTCGCGCTTTCTGGTCTCGGGCTTTCTGCCCGGGTTTTCCTCCCCGCCGCGCGGACCGCGGCTCAGGTGAGGATCCGCCGCGCTTCGTCCAGGAAGATGCCCTTGAAGTTCATCTCGAGGGTCTGCGGGTTGGTGGCCTTGGCGAGCGCCTCTTTCTCGGAAACCTTCCCTTGCTTCACCAGGTTGAACAGCGCCTGGTTGAACGTCTGCATCCCGTCATCCACCCCGGTCTCGATGGCGGCAGGGAGCTTCTCGGTACGATTCTCCTCCAGGAGCTTTCGCACCGTGGGCGTGTTGATCATGATCTCCAGCGCGGGGATCACGCCCCCCCCGTTCTTGGCCACCATGCGCTGACACACCACCGCCTGCAGGGTCGCGGCCAGCTGCCGGCGAACCTGGTCGCGCTCGTCTGGCTTGAAGAAATCCAGGATGCGGCCGATGGCCTGGGAGGCGTTGGTGGTGTGCAGCGTGGAAAGCACCAGGTGCCCCGTATCGGCGGCGTTGATGGCGGCCATGAAGCTGATCGCGTCGCGCATCTCCCCGACCATGATGATGTCCGGGTCCTGGCGGAGAATGTGTTTCAGGCCCTGCTCGAAAGAGAGCGAGTCCAAGCCGATCTCGCGTTGTTCGATCACGGACTGGTTGTCATCGAACACGTACTCGATCGGGTCCTCGAGCGTGATGATGTGCTTTTTGAAGGAGGCGTTGATGTGTTCGACCATCGCCGCCAGGGTGGTGGACTTGCCGCAGCCGGTGGAGCCGGAGATCAGGAGGATCCCGCGGGGGGCTTCCGCCAGGCTGCGAAGGGTCGGCAGGAGACCCAGTTCCTCGAAGCTGGGCACCTTGACCTTGACGTAGCGCATGGCGAGGCACCACTGGCCCTTTTGTTGGAACACATTGGTGCGGAAGCGACCGATGCCGGGAAGGGCGTACGAGAAGTCGACTTCGCGGTCTTCGTCGAGACGCCGCCGGGCGTGTTTGGGGACGATGCTGTCGACGATCTTGTCGACCCAAGCCAAGGTAGGTGTGGGGGCTTCGATCGCCACCAATTGCCGGTTAATGCGGAAGATGACCGGGGAATTGACCTTGATGTGAACGTCGGAGGCACCGCCATCGACGGCGGTTTGCAGGATACGTTGGAATATTTCCATGAAGCGGGACGGCCGCGTGCTTCAAGTGGCGCAGGCGACGGCCAGCTCCCTGAGGTGGTGCTCCGACTTCGGCGGCAGCGCCAGAAACAACACGGAAATCGTATAGCCGGTATGACGGCTGCCGGTGCAATCCACCACCACGCCGTCCGCCCGCAGCGGACGACTGGACTGCGGCGACCGCAGCTCCACGGTGACTTCGGCCCACAACGGCACGGGATCGCGCGACAAAAACTCCAACCCACTCCGCCGGATCACCACCTCGTTCTCTGAGAGGCGCAGGTGGATGTGGCCCCGAGGCGACGCCGGGGGAGGCCCGTCCGTTTCATCAAGCTTGGGGGTGATCATAAGCGATGCCCTGACCCTATCACATCGGCGATGCACGTCAATGATCCGGCTTCACCACTCGATAACCGCAGCTGCCCATGTGAACCCCGCCCCGAAAACGACCAGCAGCACCAGATCCCCCCGCCGAATGCGGCCGGACGACACCGCTTCATCCAATGCGATCGCCACCGACGCCGCCGAGGTGTTCCCATAGCGATCCAGGTTCACGAACACCTGCTCGGGTTTCGCGCCCAACCTCTCGCCCACGGCCTCAATGATGCGCTGATTCGCCTGATGCGGAATCACGCACGCAATCTGGGAAATGTCCAGCTCACACCTCGCCAGCGCCTCTTTCCCGGCGGCCAGCATCGACTGCACCGCATTCTTGAACGTCTCGCGACCATCCATCTGGATGTAATGCTGCCGCGACTGGATCGACTCCGGACAGGCCGGCCGTCGGCTTCCACCGCCCGGAACGCACAAGACGTTCCCCTTGCTGCCGTCCGCGCCCATGCAAACGGTCAGCAGGCCGTGCGAACCCGGGCGGTGCTGCAACACGGCAGCCCCTGCTCCGTCGCCGAACAGAACGCAGGTGTTGCGGTCGGTCCAGTCGACGATGCTGGTGAGCTTCTCCGCGCCGATGACCAGCACCGTTTCATACGTGCGGGACATGATGAACTGCTGACCGACTTCGAGGGCGTAAATGAAGCCGGAACAAGCCGCCTCCAAGTCAAACGCGGCCGCCCGGCTGGCCCCGAGCTTCTCCTGAACCAGGCAGGAGGTCGACGGGAAGGGCATGTCCGGGGTCACGGTGGCGGTGATGATCAGCTCCACTTGGTCGGGGGAGACTCCGGCGTTCGCGAGCGCGCGCGACGCAGCCTGGGACGCGAGATCGGACGTGGCTTCGTCCGGCCCTGCCATGCGGCGTTGCCGGATCCCGGTGCGGGTGATGATCCACTCGTCCGAGGTGTCTACCATGCGCTCCAAATCCGCGTTCGACAGAACCTGGGAGGGCACATGGGACCCGACGCCCACGATCGAGCAGGGACGGCCTTGGTAATTGTGGCGGGCGCGGGGATTTCGGAATGCCTGCCCTTTGTTGGTGGTCATCGGACGGGAGCCGGCGTAGGCCGGAGTAGAGCGGCAGCCGCGGCGACTTCGCGGGTAACGAGTTGATTGACCTTGTGCTGGACGGCGCGAACGGTCTGCCCGATCGCATTCATGATGGCGCGCTCGCGAGAGGAGCCGTGGGCAATCACGACATTCCCGTTCAGCCCGAGAAGCGGTGCGCCACCGTGGGCCTCCGGATCAACCCGCTGCTTCATGCTGCGGAAGGCACCTTTGGCGAGCAAGGCGCCCAACTGACGCTTGGGAGTCTTGGTCAGCTCCTTTCGGAGCCACTTGAAAAGGCTGGTCGCCAGGCTCTCACACGTCTTGAGCACGATATTGCCCACGAAACCGTCGCAAACGACGACATCCACGCCGTTGTCGAAGAGGTCGTTCCCCTCGATGTTGCCGATGAAGTTCACCGGCAACTGCCTGCAAAGCTTGAAGGTCTCCTGGGTCAGGTCATTGCCCTTGACGTCCTCGGTGCCCACGCTCAGCAGGCCCACGCGGGGACGGGCGTAACCAAGCACCGCCCGGGAATAGACGCTGCCCATGATCGCGAACTGGGCCAGGTGCTCCGGCCGGCATTCGACATTTGCGCCGGCATCGACGAGGACGAAGTCGTTCTCGGGAGCGGGGATCACGGCGATGATCGCGGGTCGCTCGACCCCGGGCAGGGTTCGCAGCCGGATCGTGGTCGCGGTGACCACGCCCCCCGTGTTTCCCGGCGAGATCAACCCTTCGGCCTCTCCGTTCTTCACCAGGTCAACGGCGCGGAGAATGGAGGCGTCCTTCTTGCGACGGAGCGTCACCAGGGGCTTGTCCTCCATCGTGAGCACCTCGCTCGCATGAACGATCTCGAGCCGGGAATCGTGAGCCCCGGCGTGGCCCAGCGCCGCCTTGATCTCGGTCTGCTGGCCGACCAGGTAGATCTTCGAGATGCCGGGGTTGGCACGCAGCGACAACCGGGCGCCGTCGACCACCACCCCGCATCCGTGGTCGCCGCCCATGACATCGACAGCTATGCGCATAAGCAACCGGCGCGTGGGCGATCACCCACGCGCGGTGCATTGGGGGCTGAACACTCGGTTCAGCCGGCGCTTTTCACCGTGATGACCTGTCGTCCTTTGTAGTATCCGCAAGCCGGACAGGCGCGATGCGGGATGTACGGCGCCGCGCACTGGGGGCAAACGCCCAGCTGCGGGAGCTTCAGCACACTGTTATACGCCCGCCGCTGCCGCTGTCGGCTGTGCGACGGTTTTCGTTTCGGAACGCCCATAGTTCTCTCTCTAAAGCTTCAAACGATCCAGCACCGCCCACGCCGACACGTCACCCTCCGGCGAGTCAGCGGTGTCAGGATCTTTCACCTCGGTCGACGGCTTCGATGAAAGGCCGCGACACTCGGGATCACACAACGGATGTTGCGGAAGCGCGAGGAGAGTATCTTCCCGCACATAAGGCGTCAAGTCCACGGCGTCCTGGACCACGGGCACCGCCTCCTCCCCTTCCAAGGGCAGGACAACCGACCAGGGATCCAGACGCACGGCTCGCCGAAAGGGCGCCAGACAACGCGCACACTGGCATCCCACCTCGGTGTCCAAAGTGCCCTCCGCCAGCAGCGAAGATCCCATCCGGCGCACCGTCAGCCGGTACTCCAACGGTGCGTCCAACCGGACCAAATCTCCCTGGGTGTCGATCCCGGCTCCGAGCTCGGCAGCCCCCAGGCTGCCCTCAAACCGGACCTCCTGTTGCGCGAGCTGCGCCAACGGAATAATCAGTGACATACCTCACCTGATTTGAAAAGGCACCGCCCCGGGTGTCAACACGCGCTCCGATCCGCCACCCGGTGGACGGAGCGCCCTGGCTACGGCTGCTTCAAGGCCACGGACTTCACCTGCCCCGCCGCCTCGTCATACTCGAACTTCATCCCGGCCGGCGGGTCCGGCAGCCGGGCAAGGTAACCTTCCTTGACCAGTTCATCGAGATCCCGGGGATACCGGTCCTCGCCGGCATGGAATTGCCGGATCGCGTCGCGGAGCTGGACGTTATCCAGGACCTTCACCGAGTGCTTCTGGGCCTGCCCAACGGCGCCCACGTAATCGACGGGAGCCGTGATCGCCCGGTTGCCGCTGCTCGCGCTGTTGGTGGAAGGCGGCGGCGGCGCCTCGGAAGGGCTGCTCCCGTCACAGCCGGCTGCCAGACCGGCGAGGAGCACGCACGCACTCAGCTTCGCTCTCATGCCGCCAACGTAGCCGCTGGCCCTCCCAAGTCCAAGCCGCGGAATTTGGCCGGGGGTTTTCTGAAACCCGGCACCCCGCCCGACTGTACTGAGATCACCGGGGCCGCGCCGGCACCGGAAATGCGACAGAACCTGATAGCACCTATGAAAAGACTGTTTCTCGAAACCTTGGTGGCGGCCGCGTTGGTCGCGACCTTCGCCCCGGCCATGGCGGCGAGCCCCGAACTCCAGGGCCAGGTCGACTTCGGCAACCTGCCGCTCCCGGGCTCCGGCGGGGAATGCGTCGAGGTCCGGATCCGAAGCAACCTCATCGGCATGGCGGCCCGGCTCGTGGAGCGTCAGGAGCCCGAAGTGGCCCAACTCCTCCGCGGTCTGAAGGGAATCCACGTCAGCGTGGTCAGCCTCGACGACAAGAACCGTGAGGAGGTCAAAAACCGCATCGCCAAAGTCCGCGCGGCACTGGACGACCAGGGCTGGGAAAGCGTGGTGACCGCGCGACAGAAACAGGACGACATTCGAGTCTTCTTGAAGACCCGGGGCGAAGAAGCGGTCGAGGGGGTCGTGGTCACCGTCGTGGAAGGCGACAAGCAGGCGGTCCTGGTGAACATCATCGGCGATCTCCGTCCGGACAAGATCGCCGAAATCGGAGAACGCCTGAACATCCAGCCGCTCAAGGAACTTGGGGTCAAGCTCGAGAAGCACTGAGCCGCCGCGGTGCCCCGGCGCCGCCTGCCGCCGACAACTCCCAACCCGCAAGGTTATGATCACCTCACCCCAAGCTGTGGAAAGCACGCTCACCGTGGACAGCCGGGCTCCGGCCCGGGGACGTCGCACGGCGTTGGTCCTTGGGCTCTTCCTGGCAGCCGGCCTGACCGCCTGCTCGCGAAGCGGGGCGGATTTCAGCAACATGCAAGCCGCCGTGGTCCAGGAAAGCGGCTGCGATTGGGCGCGGCAGATCCGGATCGGTGTGCCGGGAGTGTTGTTCAGCGTCGCCCGCGCGGGATTGAGCTTTGTGGACCTTGAGCCCGAAGCGCGCGCGGCGATCCAGACCCTGAGGGGTCTGCGCGTCGCGTTGTACGAGCGAGCCTCCGGAACTCCGGATCGACCTGCCATGCTTGCCGCGGCGGACCGCGCCATGAAAGCCCGGGGGTGGAGCCGCGTGGTTGGCGTCCTCGACCGGCACGACATGGTGGCCGTGTTTGCGCCGGATCATCTGCACGAGGCGGACGCCTTGGAGGTCTGCGTCGTGGTGTTTGACGGAAACGAGCTGGTCTTCGTCTCGGGCCGGGCCAATCCGGCCCCCCTCGCCGAGTTGGCGCTGCGGCATTTTGCCGCCGAACGCGACCGCCTGCTCGCGCATCGGTGACCTGGGCACCGGTGGCAGTGGCGAACGATATCTCACGAAGCGGCCTGACAGGTCCGCCCTCCGGGGCGGGCTTGTCTTTCGCGGGGACGCCGCTTAAGTTCGGCCCATGAAGAACGACGTCGTGCCCGTGGAGATACGAGGCATCCTTCCGGCCCCGACCGGCTGCGCGATCTTCATTGGCAACGGCGAGAAGGTGTTTGTCATCCAGGTCGAGAACAACATGGGCATGGTCATCAGCATGTTCATGCGGGACGCGCCGAAGGAGCGGCCGCTCACCCACGACCTGATGGCCCTGGTTTTCGAAGGATTCGGGATCTCCGTGGAACGCGTCGTGGTGACGGAACTCCGCAACTCCACCTATTTCGCCCGGCTCATTCTCAAGCAGGAGAACGAGCTGGGGAAGAAGATCGTGGAAGTGGACGCGCGCCCCAGCGATTGCATTGCGCTGGCAGTGGCACGCAAGCGGCCGATTTTCGTCACCCGCAGCCTCTTCGACCAGGTGGAGGACATGTCGGAGATGCTGGCGAAGATGAACGAGAACAACGACGAGAGTGAGTCGACCTGAGGAGTGGTTTCCGCTCCCTATCCGGTGTGCCTGCCGCCGTTCGGAATCAAGCCGCCCCGCTCCTCCTCGTCTGGGGCGAGGACAGCTTCGCGGTGCAGCAGCGGGCGCGGCAACAGTTCCGCGACTGGGCTCAATCCTCGGGCGGGTTTGACCAGGAGACCATCGACGCCAGCGTCGCCAACAGCGGTGAGGCCCTGCGCGCCCTCGATCGTCTCCGCGAAGCCTTGCAGAGCCTGCCCTTCTTCGGGTCGCAAAAAGTGGTCTGGTTTCAGAACTGCAACTTCCTGGGTGACGAACGGACCGCCAGCAGCGCGGCTGTCACGACCCGCCTGGGCGAACTCGCCCAGGAGCTGAAGACCTTCCGCTGGGAAGGGGTCCGCCTCTTGATCAGCGCCGCCAAGGTCGACAAGCGCCGCACCTTCTACAAGACGCTCGAGGCGGTCGGCCAGGTCGAGGAACACCCGGGGCTTTCGTTCGAGGACAAAGGCTGGGCGGAACAGGCCGAGCGCTTCGTGCGTGAGGAACTCGCCGCGCGAGGCAAGCGGATGACGCCGGAGGCCGTGGGACGCCTCGTGGCGGCGGTCGGCCCGGACCTGCGTCAGCTGAGCCAGGAGGTGGAAAAGCTGACACTGTACGCCGGGGATCGGTCCGACCTGGTGACCGACGACGTCGCCAGGCTCGTCACCCCTGGCAAACACGCCAAATCCTTCGGCCTCGCCGAGGCGCTTGGAGACCGCGATCTTCCCCGGGCCTTGCGCGCCCTCGACGAGGAGCTTTGGGAGGTGCGCCTCAAGGTGGATCGCAACAAGAGCCACATCGGGCTGCTCTACGGGCTGATCACCAAGGTGCGAACGCTCCTGCTGTTGAAGGAACTGGTGCGCATGGGCCTCCTGGCCGTGGACGCGGAATACGGCCGGCTCAAAGCCCAGCTGAGTCAGCTCCCCGGCGACCTGCTGCCAGCCGACCGGCGCTACAACCCCGCGGCAATGCACCCCTTCGTGGTCTCCAAAAGCCTCGCCCAAACCGGCAAGTACACGGCCTCGGAACTGGTGGCAGCCATGGAGACCCTGCTCGCTTGCAACGAGCGACTCGTCAGCAGCAACCTGGATGACGATCTGGTGCTCCAGCACGCGATGATCCAGATCATCGGGCAGCCCCGCGATCGTCGGTCCTGATCCAACACCCCCGCTCCCACCAACCACCTCTCAAAGCCATGAACCCCGACTCGAGTGTCACCCGGCGGTCCCTTCTCAAGGGTCTTGGAGCCACGGGAGCCTTGGCCGCACTCGGCCCGCCGGCCGAAGCCGGCACCCCTGAAGCCCCCGCAACCCCGCCGCGCCCCGTCCCCGTGAATGCCTCGAGCTCCGAGGTCCGTCGGGTTCTTTTCGAACAGGTCCAGGCCACTCCCTTCATCGACACGCACGAACACCTCATCGAGGAGAGCGACCGGCTCCAAGGGACCGCGCATCCGCGGGTACCCTGCGATGACTTCGCCCTTCTTTTCAGTCATTACCTCGATTCCGATCTGGCCACGGCGGGAATGTCGGCGGCTGACTTGAAACGCTTCCTTTCTCCCGCGGTGGACCCCGGCGATAAATGGAAGTTGCTGGCCCCCTGGTGGCCGGCGGTGAAACACACCGGTTACGGACGCGCCGTCCACCTGGCCATCTCCGCCCTGTACGGAGTGGCGGAACTCTCGGCCGACACGGTGGCGGAGGTGCAACGCGGGTACGACCAGACCCGTCGGCGGGGCTTCTATGACCACGTGCTGCGCCGGGTTGCGAACATCGAATCCTGCCAGGTCAATTGCCTCACCGGAGAGCCGTTCAAGGAATCGGGGCTTCCGACGCTGCTGATGCAGGACCTGAGCATCGTGGGAATGTTCGCCGGCCCGAATCTCAAGGGCTACGCCGGCCCCGCCGGCATCGCGGTCGGCTCGCTGACGGACTGGCACGCGGTCATTCGCTGGTGGTTTGCCCGCTATGGCCGGTTTGCCGTCGCGGTGAAGTCCCAAAACGCCTACAGCCGGGACATCGACTACGCCCGGGTGCCCGCAGACCAGGCGGCCCCGATCTTTGAACGCGTGCTGGCGGGCGACCGGATCTCCCCGGAAGATCGGAAGAAACTGGAGGATCACCTCTTCTGGCAGGCGGTGGACGAGGCCGCCAAGGCCCGGCTCCCCGTCAAGCTCCATACGGGTTACTACGCCGGTCACGATTCGATGCCGCTCGACCGGTTGATCCGGAATCCGGGCTCGGCGGCCGAGCTCTGCCGTCGCGCGCCTGAGGCCACCTTCGTGTTCATGCACATCTGCTACCCGTACTACGAGGAGATCCTGGCGGCGGCGAAGCAGCACACCAACGCCTGCATCGACATGTGCTGGGCGTGGATCATCAATCCCATCGCCTCGAAGGATTTCCTCAAGAAGTACCTCGTCACGGCCCCCGCGAACAAGATCCTCACCTTTGGCGGCGACTACATCCCGGTCGAACCGGTGGTGGGCCACGCCGCCCTCGCCCGCCGGGGCATCGCGATCGCTTTGAGCGAACTGGTCGAGGAGGGATGGATCAGCCTCGGCGAGGCGCAGGCGCTGGTTGACCCGATCATGCACGGGAACGCGCGGCGCATCTTCAAGCTGGACGAAAAATCGGCGGCCCTCAGGACGGCGCCTTGGGCAGCATGAGCCTCGCGATCCGCTCCCGGGCCCAGTCCAGGGCGGCCTCGCGCGTGGTGAGTTCTTCCTGAAGTTGCTTGTCCCGGATCTCTGCCAGGAGCTTTCCGAGCGGCGGTCCCGGTTTTAGACCCAGGGTCATGAGATCTTCCCCGTTCAGAAGCGGGGGAAGCAGGTCCGGACGCTGAGCCAACGCCCTTTCCTCGGCGCGAAAACACTCGTAGCTCGCCAGGTCCCCGTGAGAGCCCAGGCAGTCGAGCCGATGCAACTCCCTTTCGAGCGGGTAGCTGGGACGCATGATGATGCGCCGTCGCGTGGCCTGCCGCATCTGGGCGGCATCCTTGAACTGCATGTGGTGCCGAACCACCGCCGTGATTTCATCGATCTCCTGCCGCGAAAACCTCAGCCGCTCGAGAATCGAATGAGCCATCTCCGCCCCGGCCTTCTCGTGGCCGTAGAAATGAATGGAGCCGCGGACCGGATCCCGGCTGGCGGTGACGGGCTTGGCAACGTCGTGCAGGATGACTGCCCATGGCAGGCGGGGCCCGGCCGTCTCCGGCAGCAGTTCGAGCATGCGCCGCACGTGTTGATAGACGGTGCCTTCAGGATGGTAATCCGGTGATTGCTCGCAGCGCTCGAATGCGGCTACCTCCGGCAGCACCTCCTGGAGCAGACCCGTTTCACGCAACAAGTCCAACCCCCGTGCCGCGTGCGGATACTGGAACAACTTGCGCAACTCATCCCGGACGCGCTCAGCGCTTACGGTGCGGATGCCGGCCGCGTGACTGCGCACGGCGGCCAACGTGGAGGGCTCGATGTCGAACGCAAGCTGCGCGGCGAACCGGGGCACTCGCAGGAGGCGCAGGTGATCCTCGCCGAGTCGTTCGACGGGATCCCCGATCATCCGGATCCGTTTCCGCTCCAGATCGAGCTGGCCTTCGACCCAATCATGCAACTGACCTCGCACGGGATCATAAAAGAGACCGTTCACGGTCAGGTCCCGCCGTCGGGCATCCTCGACCGCATCGGTGAAGCGCACGCTGCTGGGTCGCCGGCCGTCGAGGTAGGGGCCTTCAGCCCGGAAGGTCGAAACCTGGTACGAGACCCCCTCGAGCCGGACGACGACGACTCCGAACTGCCGGCCCACCGGAACGGTTTGGGAGAAGAGTCGCTCGATCTCGTCCGGTCGCGCACTCGTGGCGATGTCGAAATCCTGGGGAAGCCTTCCCAGCAACCGATCCCGAACGCATCCGCCGACCCAGTACGCCTCGAAGCCGTTCTGCTGCAAGCGGGCCGCGATGTCCCTCGCCTGCCGTTCCGGATGGGGCGGCACGGGCTTCACGAGCGGTGGCCATGCGGACGCTCGCCGGCGTGCTCCGTCGCGCGCGAGGACGCCGCGGACGGGACATGAGTGCGGCGAAAGCGCAGATAGACCAGACCTCCGACCAGGCTCCAGAGGAGGAACCCGGCAAAGGCCAGCAACGACAGGGTCAACGCGGCGGCCGCCGGCACTCCCAGCGCCGGCACGGACAACGTCCAAACGTAGAGGTTCTCGCGGACGCCGAGTCCGCTCGGCGTAATTGGCAGGGCCGCGATGCAGATGATGATGGGTACCAGCACGAGCAACACCTGCGGCGGGATGTCCAGGTCCAGTCCCCGCGCCAGCGCCCAGATCTGGAGCACGCACGCGAGATTGAGCAGCATTGACAACCCGACGGCCTTGGCGAGCAACCCGCGCTCCTGCCCGAAGTGCCGCATCGCCTCGAGCGCGCGTTCAATGCTCTCGCCCTTCGGCAGGCGGCGCAGCCACTCGTGGGCGCCGGGCCAGAGTCGCGACAAGCCTCTTCGAAAGGAAAGCGCTCCGAGGAACAGGAGCACCGAAAGCATCGCGAGCGCCACCAGGGCGAGGGCGCCGAGACGCTTGTACCTGAGGAGCAGCGGCAGGTTGGGGATCATCATCAAGGCGGCAAAGCCGAGCATCGAGGCCAGCCCCAGGAGACGATCCACAAAGACCGACCCCACGGCCTCCGCCTTGCGGTGAGCGGTCTCGCCGGCGACGTAGTAGGCCTTCATGAGGTCTCCGCCGGTCGAACCAAGAAAGAAGGCGTTGAAGAAGTGGCCGACGAGCGAAATCTCGAGCACCCGTCCGACGGGGACATCCAGGTGGTGCGCCCGCAACACGAGGTGCCACCTCAGCACACCCAGAAAGAGCGTCGCCCCCATGGCCAGTACCGAGAGCAGCCCGGGCCCGGGCTGGATCAGCATCACGAGCCGTCCCAGCGCGGCCGGACCGTAAGTCCAGGCGAACCGCCATTGCTCGGGCCGGCCTAGCGCTTCCCAGTCGCCCCCGCGCCGGCTCCACTCCAACCGGCCTTCATTGACAAAGATGCCGTGAAAGGCCCACCCCAAGAGCAACGCGCACACGGCAACCCGCGAGGCCAGGCGCCAGGTGTTGCGCCGCGCATTCACGTGTCGCCCCAGATCGAGCGGATATGAGCCGCACCCGCGAGCACCTCCTCGGCGCTGAGCGAGGGACTCATTTCCAGCACCTTGATGTGGTCCGGTTTCACGAACGGCTTGAGGGCCGTGAAGTCGATGGACCCCGCCCCGGGAGGGCGATGATCCCGTCCGGGGAACTCCACGTCATGGATGTGGAAGCCGGCGAGGTTCTCCGCCAGGGATTCCAGGTGCATCGCGTGCTGGATGAACCCGAGGTTCTCCTTGATCTGGGCGTGCCCGGTATCGTGCCAGTAGCGGACCGGACCGCCCCGGAACTCGAAAAGGAAGAACTGGAAGTCGCTCTCGAAAGGGATCTCCTCGAGGGCTTCGCGGTTTTCGACCCCCAGCAGCAGACCCCGCGCCCGGGCATCCTCCTCGATGCGGCGTAACAGATCGTAAGCCGCCTCCAGGTGCCGTTCCTTGCGGGCTTCGCGCTTCGCCTCAACCTCCTCGCAGAGCCGCTGGTACTTCGGCGTCTCGCGCTTCCCATCCTTCACCAGGTCGAGGAGCTTGTCGGTGTATTCCTTGATGTCGACGGACCCCATGTGGAGCACCACCAACCGGGCCTTGACGCGCTCCGCGAACTCGAGCGTCTTCAGGCTGTGTCGCAGGGCGTTCTCGCGCTCCTTCCGGTCCAGCGACGTGAACTGAAAGACGTTGGGGGCGGCCCGATTCAGGCCGATGGGCAGCGGGCAGAAATTGTGAAGGGTGGTGATCTGGACCAGGCCTTCGTCAACGGCCTGAATGATCCCGGGGACGAGGCTTAGACGGATGCCGTGGCTCAACTCCGCGTACTCAAACCCGAGTTCACGGATCTCGCGAAGCATCTCACGGCCATCCGTGTGGCGGTCCGAGTTCCAGCAAGTGGAGAGGGCGTACATGGAAGTCAGGGCCGAGCGTGGGGCGAATGGCCCGGCGCTCGGCCCTGCCCGGCGGAAATCGGAACCCAGCCTACATGTCGGCGTAACGGGCGGCCAGCATGGCGTTAAACCTGGCCACCTTCAGCTTGCGCCGTCGCTTCTCGCTGGGCTTCTCGAAGTGACGGTGGTTGCGGACTTCGCGAAGAGTCCCTTCGCGGTCCACGCGCTTTTTGAGCCGGCGCAGCGCCTTCTCGACGGCTTCGCCTTTTTTCAGTCGGATTTCGGTCAAAGCAGATTCACTTCCTCTCTAGCGAACCTGGCGCAGACCACAAGTGTGGCCCGGGCCTTCCGGTCAGGAACCAGAGGCTAGGATTGCGTCGCGGCAGGTGTCAACGACCAAAAAGGGGGCAAAAGGGCGGCGGAGGGCGGGACGCACGCCCCGGGGCAGGTCCACGCGGCCGGGCCGGCTAAAGGCCTGCCCGATTGCGCGCGCACGGGTCTCCATGTTATTCAGCGGGCCCTATGATCCTGCCGGAACTCTCGTCCCTGATCGCCATCCCGGTTTGCCCCCATCGCCAAGAGCGGGCGGCACCGAACCCCGAACGTCCCGGGCGCTCCCGGACCGGGGCCCGCCACCCCATCGGTACGGCGGATCGCCTCCTTTCCCGAAGCCTCAGGCCGTGGGCGATTGGGTTGATCCTCGCCCAGGCGGCTCTCGCGTTATGCGAGGAATCGGACCCACTCCGGGGTCAGAGGCACTACGAAGCTGCCTGCGCTGCCTGTCACGGACCCGCGGGCCGCTACGATCCCACCTTGCCCGGCGTGAGAGCCCTGGAGCCGAAACCGGCTGACTTCACCGATCCCCTCTTCAACAGCCGCGAGCCTTCTGCCGACTGGTTCATGGTCACCAAGCACGGAGGACCGGCGATGGGTTTTTCGGCGGCGATGCCGGCATTCAAGGATGCGTATGCGGACGACGAACTCGAGGGGGTTATTGCCCACCTCAAGACCCTGGCCGGAGAGCACAACTACCCGCCCGGCGACCTCAACTACCTGCGGCCGATCCGCACCAAGAAGGCGTGGTTGGAAGACGAACTGGTGTATCTCAACCGGTTCATCGCACGCGACGAGGCGGACGATGTGGTCTACAACGCCCTCGAGTTCGAGAAGCGCTGGTTCGCCCGGTGGCAGACCGAACTCAAGCTGTCCCATGAAGTCGAGGCGGGCCACGGCCGCTGGGATGAGGTGGAGGCGGGCTTCAAGTATGCCGTTCACGATGATCTCAAGCGGACGTTCCTGCTCTCGGCCGGAGCGGATTTCGCCGTCTCGCTCGAGAGCGGCAACGAGGCGGAGGCAATCCCCTATGTGGCCGCCGCCAAAGGCCTGGGTGAGTTCTTCACGCTGCAATCCAGCGTGAAATCGCATCTTCCCTTCGAGGACGTCGAAGCGGGTGACGTGGAGATGGCGGCGGCGGTGCACTGGTTGCCGACGCCCTGGCCGCGCGGGGTCTTCCCCGGCATCGAGCTCACCGCCACCGCCCCGTTCGACTCGGGGGACCGCGACATGCTTCGCTGGACCGTGATACCCCAGCTCAACTTTGGCTTGAGCCGTCGCGGCCACGTCCGTGCGGCTGCAGGGGTCGAAATCCCGCTCAACGAACGTGAGTACGACTTCCGCCTGCACTTCTACCTGCTGTGGGATTTCGCCGACGGGATGTTCTGGCAAGGCTGGACCAAGGGGCGTGCGCCATCGCGCGCGGGCGAATACGAATAGGCAACGGCACGGTGGCGAAGATCAAAGGCGGCGACGTGACGCCGGCGCTGACGAGCCCGACGTTGGCCACGGCCGCAGCGCGGGACGAAGCCGCGGCGCGTGGATTTGTAGGGGGCGGCCAAGGTCAACCTGATGGACGGCGAAGGCGGCAACGTCACGGCCATTGCGGATGTCGGCGATTACGTCATCCAACAGAGCGTGGACCTCAAGACCTGGTCGGACATCCATCCGGTCACGGTCGGCGTCTCGGGAGAGGGGAGTGTGGATGACTCGGGCGGCCCCTCAAACATGCCTGTCCTCTTCTATCGGGGGCGACGGGCGCCTTGGAAAGGCGAACGCCCCGCCGTTCTGGCGGGGCGTTTGAAAAGCAGCAACCCAGGGCCGCCGCGCTATTTCGTGGGCTCCTTCTTGGCGTCCAAGGCTCCGGGAGGTGCCTTGGCATTCAATTCGTTCAGGACTTCCTGGGTCACATCGGGAAGACCGGAGACGTGCATGAAGACGGGAACCTGGGTGATTTCCGCGGCGGTGTTCAGCACCACGTTGTAGCCGCCGGCCTTGGCCTTGCCGTCCACGACCTCGCGGATGTCGCGGAAGATGTTCTCGCGCATGCGCTGGATCTGGTCGGCGACCTGTTGCCGGAAGTTGCGGTCGAAGTTCTGGACGCTCTGCTCGATCTCGCGGATTTCGAGCAGCTTGCTGTTCGAGGAGTCCTTGCGCTTCTTCTGTTCCTCGGGGGAGATGGCGGGGTCACGGGAGCCCTTCTCCAGCTCGCGGAACTCACTGTTCAGCTTTTCGTATTCCTCCTCCATCTTCTTGCGCTCGGTCTTGAACTCGGCCTCGCGCTCCTTGACGGTGGCGTCGGACTGTTTGGTCTTCCAGTACCCGTCGAAGACCGTCTTCATGTTGACGACGGCGAACTTCATCTGGGCCTGGGCCGAAGTCGCAAGGAAGGCGGCCGCAAGGGCGCCGAAGAGGGTACGGGTGAGGGGTGTCATAGCCATCGATCTATCTCTCCATCAATCAATCGGTCAGTCAGTCGGTCCGTCGCTTCGTTAATCTTCAGTCCTTGGGAATCCGCAGGGCGCGCGGCGCCCGGTTCAGTAAGGCGTGTCCCGGGTGTATCCCACGCTGAACTGGAACCGTCCGTCGCTGCCCACAAAAGGATCATGCGTGATCGGCAGCGCATAGTCCAGCCGCAGCGGTCCCATCCCGGGAATGTTCAGCCGAATACCCAGCCCCCAGTTGTCCGCATAGGTGCCGTAATCCGGACCGCCCCGCTCGAAGCTGTAGGCGTCCGGGTACACGTTGCCGATGTCATAGAAAGCAGCGAGCCGCAAACGTTCAATGATCGGAATGCTGTACTCCGCCGAGGCGAACCAGAAAGTCCGGCCGCCGATGGGTTCCTGCCCGGTGGAATCGTACGGGCCAATGGCCCGGAACTCGTACCCGCGCAGCGAGTAGAGCCCGCCGAGGTAAAACCGGTCATACAGATGGACATCCTGGTCGAAGCCATGGTTGTCCACCACCCCCACCCGGCCGATCAACTCGAGCAGGTGACCCGGCGCAAACCCTTTGAAGTAATGCCGGGAATCCAGCTCGAGCTTGTAGAAATCCGTGTCACCCCCGAACGGGCCGCCGGCGAATTCGGTCCGGAACGTCGTGTGCTGGCCGCGGTTGGGCAGCACCACATTGTTCCGCGTGTCGTAGCTGACCGCCGCGATGACCTTCGAGGCCAGGGTGTAGCCCTCTTCCGACCGAATCTCGGGCGGCACCGGATCGGTCTCGATCAGCTCACCATCGGGACCCGCCACCAGGATCGTCGAAGGCATGTCGACAATCCCAACGTTCTCGATCGCGTAGCCCACCGTGCCCCGCCAGAAGTCGTTCCAAAGAGTCCGGGTGAGGGTGATCCGGCTGCCAAGCTGGTCGACGTTGTAGAGATCGCTGTAGTATCGGAGCTCGCGGTAGAAAAAGTCCGTGCTCAGGATGAGCTTCCGCCCCAGGAACCACGGCTCGATGAACGAGAGCTCGAGGTCACGACGTCGGGTGCCCATCTGCAAGCGCAGCCGGATCTTCTGGCCGGCGCCGGTTCCCAGGAAGTACGGCGGCTTGAACAAGTCGAAGTTGCCCTGGGAAACCTCGACAAACCCGGAGAGTTCGTCCAGCGAACTGAAGCCCGCGCCCACCCGGATGTCGCCGGTATTCTTTTCCTCGACACCCACGACGAGGTTCTTGCGATCCGGGATCTCCGTCGGTTCCGGTTCGGCGTCCACCTTGGCGAAGTAGTTGAGTCCGGCGAGCCGATTCGTGCTGAGCCGGACACGGACCATGTCGAATACCTCGCCCGGGTTCACGGCGAGTTCGCGGCGGATCACCCTGTCCTTGGTCTTGGTATTGCCGCGGATTTCGATCTTCTCGATATAGGACTTCTGGCCCTCGCCGATCCGGTAGTTCACGTCCATCGTCCCCTGGGCCGTGTTGGGCACGAGCTGCGGATTCACCCGGGCGTCGATGTGCCCGCGCGCTCCGTAGAAGTCCTGGATGCCTTCGCGATCCCGGGAGAGCCCGGTGGGCGTGAAGACGGCGCCCGGACCCATGCTCATCCCGCGCGAGACCCTGTTCTTTTCGCGGGTGAACATCCGGCTTGTGATCTCGTTGGTCGTAAAGAGCTTGTTGCCTTCGAACCCGACGGTTCCGACGCGGTACTGGCTGCCCTCGTTGACAAAGAACTTGATGATCATCCGCCGCGGATTGACCTGTTCGAACTGGATGTCGTTGATCGTAAAGTCGATGTAGCCGGCGTTGCGATAGAACTCGACCAGCCGCTGCTTGTCTTCCGCAAACACGTCGTCCTTGAGCTTCCCGCTGCCGGTCAACCAGGAGAACATCCAGTGGCGCCGCGTTTTCAGCACGGACCGGAGCTTGCGCTGCGTGAAGGCGGTGGCCCCGACAAACTGGACGTCGTCGATCTTGACCTTGGGCGCTTCGGTGATTTCGAAGGTGACCACGCCATTGCCGAGCGCGGCATCGATCACGGGCACATACTTCACCTTGGTCCGCTGGTACCCGGCCTTCTGATAGAGCTTGAGGATTTCCTGGGTATCGTTGAAGAGCTTCTGCTCGTCGAGAGGTTGGCCAACTTTCGAGGTGAGTTTCTTCTGCAGCTTCTTGGTCGAGTACTTCGTGTTCCCGGTGAACTGGATGCGGGTGAGGGTGGGTTTCCCCTGGACCTGGAAGACCAGCTTGATGCCGTCGTCGACGGGGACCTGGTCCACGCGGATGTTGTAGAAGTAGCCGGTGGCGTAAAGGCTGCGGACGTCGTCGTCGACGCTGTTGCGGGTGTACAACTCACCCACGCGGGAGCGGATGCTCGAGCGGATGAGGGCGTCGCTGGCCGCCCGCGGGCCGACGTGCTGGATTTCGATCTCCTTGATGAGGGCCGGCGCCTGGGCGAGGACGGCACCGGCCCACGCCAGCAACGCCATGCCAAGCACCCACCAGCCACGGACGTTGAGCCTCATGCGGTTCACTCGTGCGGAATGTCCTCCTCGCGAACGCGCGGGGCGCTCTCGAACCGTGTGTAGGACTTCTCGAAATTCAGGAAGACGTCCCCGGTGGGGCCGTTGCGCTGCTTGGCGATCAAGAGATTCACTGGGATCACGTCGCTGTTGGCCGTCGCCTCGTCGTCATCCTCGCCGCTGGAGGGCTCCCGGGGGTTTTTCGGGTTTGCCCGGTAAAGCAACCCCACGACATCGGCATCCTGCTCGATGGCGCCCGACTCCCGCAGATCGGATAACCGTGGCTTGCGCGTCTTGTCACGCTCCAAGTCGCGGTTCAGCTGGCTGAGGACGATCACCGGCACGTCCAGTTCTTTGGCCAGGCTCTTGACCCCGCTCGAGATCTCGCCGATCTCCTGGGCCCGGTTCGAGTCCCCGCGGCGTTGAGTAGATGACTGAACCAGTTGGAGGTAGTCAATGACAAACAGTTTGATGCCGTGGCGATCCTTCATGCGGCGCGCCCGCGCGCGGAGTTGCAGGATGTCCAGCCCGGCGGTGTCGTCGATGTGCAGCTTGGCCGCGGCGAGGCGGTCAGCCGCGTCCGCGATGCGGGCGAAATCGTGGTCCTCCATCGAGCCGTCACGCAGCTTGTGCTGGTTCAGCCTGGCCTGGGAGCAGAGCAGACGCATGACCAGCGCCTCGGCCGTCATTTCCAGGCTGAACACCCCGACCGGCTCGCCCATCTTGATGGCCACGTGCTCGGCAATGTTCATGGCGAGGCTGGTCTTCCCCATGCTGGGACGCGCCGCGATCACGATCATCTCGCCCGGTTGCAGGCCATTGGTCTTCTTGTCCAACTCCCAGAAACCGGTTTCCAGGCCCGACAGCTTTCCCTTGTTGTGGAAGAAATACTCGATGCGGGAAACGGTGCGGCCCACCAGGTCGTGAATGTCCTTGGAAGCCCCGGTCTTCTGGTTCACCGAGAGCACCTCCGCCTCCGCACGATCGAGAAACAAACCGACATCGGAAGACTCTTCGTAGGCGTCCCCGATCAGCCCGGTGCAGGTGCGGATCAACCGCCGCAGGAGGTACTTCTCCCGGACGGTCTCCAGATAGTAGGGCAGGTTGGCCGCGGACGGGACCGCATCCATCAAGGAGGACAGGTAGGCGAAGCCGCCGATGGTTTCCAGGACCCCTTTGTCTTCCAACCGGGCCACCAGGGTCACCAGGTCCACGATCTTCTGAGCCTCGCACATCTCGACGAGGTTGCTGAAAATGACCTGGTGACGGGGATCGTAGAGGAACTCGTCGCTCGGGCTGAACCGCTCGTAGCAGGCCCCCAAGCCCTCGCGGGGCGACAGCAACAGGCAGCCCAACACCCCGCGCTCGGCATCGAGGGAATGCGGCGGCACGCGGTCCAACGGCCGGGCGTCCCCGCTCCCACGCTGCCGGCGCGCCTGGGTGAGGTTGGCCGGCGGAGTCGCGGGGCTGGGGTCGGAAAGCGTGTCGATCACGGCTCCGAGAAAACCATGCCGCGCGGCGTACGCAATCCTGACGGCGCGGAAATTATTGGCCGCCATTCACCGGTTATTCACCGTGGGTGGAAACGCCGCGGGCGGAGGGGGTTGGAAACGGGCGACTCCCCGCTGCGTCGCCCCACCTGGGGCAAGATTGACGGGGCCAGGGTGCTCCCGGACCGACCGGATGGGTCTCGCCGAAACGCCGGAGGGTGCGCCGTCCCCAGCATGCAGCCTCGGCACGCAGCCGAGTGCCCGCCCTAGCGCTGGCGGTTCGGAACCAGGCAACGGGTCCGCGCCGCGTCAACCATCGGAGGATGGCTCACTCGAAGACCGCAGGGATTTTCGTGGTCGAAGGCCGAGTTCCGCGCTATCTACTCCGCACCTGCAATGCAGGCCGTCGTGGCTGAAACAGCGATACACCCCCCTCGGATCCACTGGCGCGTGGTCGCCACCTCGGCGACCGGGAAGCGCCACCTCCAGCTCAAGCAAGCCTGCCAGGACTCGGTCCGTTGGGAGCTGGGCGCCAACGGCTGGCTGGTGGCGGCGCTCGCGGACGGCGCCGGCTCGGCACGCCTGGGGGAGGTCGGATCGGCGAAGGCAACCGAGGCAGGCCTCGCTTCGCTCCGCTCGTTCCTACGAGGTCCGGGCGGATGCAAAGACGCCCCGACGGTCGCGGCGGCTCTCCGGGAGGCGTTGCGCGCGGCCCAGGAAGCGGTGATCGCCGAAGCGCCCATCCTCAGGGCCGTCCCCGGAGATCTCGCGACCACCCTCGCCCTCTGCGTCGCCGGCCCGGAGTTCCTGGGCGCCGTCCAGGTCGGCGATGGTGCGGTCGTCTTTGGCGATGACTCGGGCCAGTGGCACACACTCACCAAACCCGCCGCGGGCGAGTACCTGAACGAGACCGTTTTCCTCACCTCGGAGGGTGCCCTGGGACGCGCCCAGTGTGAGTTGCGGCCAGGTCAGGCACGAAGGGTGGCCTTGTTCTCGGACGGCTTGCAGATGCTTGCCCTCAAGATGCCCGAAGCGGCTCCGCATCCGCCGTTTTTCAAGCCGCTGTTCGAGTGGCTGGGAAGGGCCGGGGACGTGGAGGCGGCTGGTGCCGACCTCAAGGCGTGGCTCGGTTCGCCCCGGGTGGTCGAACGCACCGACGACGACCTCACCCTGCTCCTGGCGACGCGACTCGAGTGAAGCGTGCCATGCGGCTGCTGCGCCACACGACCGGCGAGATCATCGAGATCGGGGATCACTGCCGGCTCGCTGCGGGGGGCGAGGCCCGCCTCTTCATCCACCCGGGAGACCCGGCGACGGTCATCAAAATCTGGCATCAACCCACCCCCGAGCGCGCCCGCAAACTCGAGGCGATGCTGACCAACCCTCCCGTCGATCCCATGGCGGCGCAAGGCCACGTCGCCATCGCGTGGCCCACCGACCTCCTGCAAACCGCCCGCCGGCAAATCGTGGGGTTCGTGATGCCGCGCGTCCAGGGCGTGCGCCCGATCATCGACTTCTTCAACCCCAAGAGCCGGCTCCAGGCCTCGCCGCTTTTCAATTGGTTCTACCTGCACCGCACGGCCCGGAACCTGGCGACGGCCATCCGCGCCCTTCACGAACGCGGCTACGTCATCGGGGACCTGAATGAATGCAACATCCTCGCCTCGGAAACGGCGCTGGTCACGATGGTGGACACGGATTCCTTCCAGGTATGGGACGCGGTCAACCGGGCGCTGTTCCGCTGCCGCGTTGGCCGGCCCGAGTTCACCCCGCCGGAACTGCAGGGCAAGTCGTTTGCGCAGATCAATCGGGAGCCCGTGCACGATCTCTTCGGGCTGGGCATCGTGGCCTTTCAACTCCTGATGGAGGGGACGCATCCCTTCGCGGGCGTCTACCAGGGACGCGGCGAACCGCCCAACCTCGCCGACCGCATCGGCGCCGGGCACTTCCCCCATTCCGGGGATCCGCGGGTTCCCTACGCGCGGGTCCCCGTCGCGCCGCGTTTCGAATGGCTGCACCCCGTGCTCCAAGACCTCTTTGTCCGTTGCTTTCGCGACGGGCACCTGGCCCCCAACCTCCGTCCCGACTGCCTGAGCTGGCAGTACGGACTCGAGGAGGCTGAGCTCAACCTGGTCTCGTGCCACGACAACCAGCAGCACGTCTTTAGCAGTCATCTCCGCGGCTGTCCGTGGTGTGAACGAACCGCCCAGCTCGGCGGGCGGGACCCCTTCCCCAGCGCCACGGCCGTTCAAGCGGGTGAACATCTGCGTCCCGCTCCACGACCGCGGACGACCTTGAAGCAAACCTCGGGCTGGAGCCTGCCGTATCCGGGACGTCCGGCCGGGGCACCGGCGCCGCCCACGCCGCGACCCATCCCGCCCTCCACCCCCGGCGGCAGCCCTCCCCGGAGCGGGAGTGCGGCGGACGCGTTGCGGAAGGCCTTTGGTGCCGCCCGGCGGAACGACATGGCGTGGCTGTCGCTGGGCTTCGGAATGCTGGGGATCCTGCTGGCGCTGTTCGGACCCGCCGAGGCGGTCGGCCTGGCCCGGGTGGCCGGGTTGCTGGGAACGCTGGCCGGGCTGGGTGGACTCGCCGCCGGGGCAGGTCGGGGGCAGGGCTGGCGCGGTCACCGGGTCGCGATCACGGGCATCGCGCTAAGCGTGATTGGCCTGTTCCTCTGAATCACCCCGGGAGGGTGGCGGCAAGCCGTCGCCGCGGTCGGCAGGGCTCCGCGTTGCGACTCGGGCGCAACCCCGCCGGGGTCAGAGCCGGTCTCGCGGGGGTATGAACGTACGGCCGGGTTCCCCGACATCGTCCGGTTCGTCCTCTTCTTCCTCTTCGATGCCTTCGCGGACCCGTCGAGGCAGGTAGGGCCGGACGAAGCCATAGAGGAGGTAGCTCAGGAAGATCACCGGCAGCACCAGCGGCAGGACGTGCTGTCGCAGGACCAGGAGGAAGCCCACGAAGAACAGCGTGCCCACCAACCGCGCAAACCGGCTCCGCACATTCAAGTTCAGCGACTTGAAGGACGGATACCGGACATTGCTGATCATCATGAACGACAGGAAGACCAGCATGGCGGGAAGGGCGTAGCGCCACGATCCGAACCGCAGCTCACGCTCGTCCCACCACATGATGAAGATCGTCAACGAGGCCACCAGGCCCGCGGCGGCCGGAATGGGAAAGCCGACAAACTCCTTCCCGCTGCTCGCCCCCGGAATCAGGGCCAGGCAGTTGAAGCGCGCCAGGCGAAGCGCGCCGCAGATGAGGTAGGCCGAGGCGATGAACCATCCCAGCTCCTGATGATTCACAAAGACATCCTTGAGCACGATCCGGTGGACCAGAAACGCCGGGGCCGCCCCGAAGGAGATCAGGTCCGCCAGGGAATCAAACTCGCGCCCGAACGGGCTTTCGACTCCGCCCCAGCGCGCCACCCGACCGTCCAGCAGGTCAAAGATGCAGGCGAGCAGGATGTAGAACAGCGCTTCGCGGATCATCGTGAAGTCGCCCGAACTCACGTCCGCCTCGACGATCCGCGTCAGGGCGACGAACCCGCAGAACAGGTTGCCGCCCGTGAGCAGGTTGGGGAGGAAGTAGATGTTCAGCCGCGACGTCGGCGTTCCCGCGGAGTCGGCTCGACTGGAGGCACTCATGCGACCTCGCGGGTTGCGACCACGGTTTCGCCGCCGCGCACGCGTGTGTTCAGTTCGACGGTCACCTTGGCCGTCAGCGGCAGGTAGATTTCCACCCGCGAGCCAAACTGGATCAGTCCCAGTCGTTCCCCCCGGGCCACGGTATCGCCCAATTGAAACCAGGGCTGGATGCGCCGGGCAATCAGGCCGGCGATCAGCCGGATCGCGATCCGCTCCCCGGCGCGCTCCTCCGACTGGATTCCCACAAAGAGGTTCTCGTTGTGCTGGGCCGAGTCCGTGCGCATCGCGTTGGTGAACTTGCCTCGCGCATACTGGCTGAGGGCAATGCGGCCCGAGACGGGCGCGTTCTGCACGTGCACATCCAGGACCGACAGGAAGATGGAAACACGTCGGCAGCGCCCCCGCATGAACATCGGCTCGTCCACTTCATCGATCAGGTCCACCGTCCCATGCGCGGGGGCCACGATGGCCTCGGGAGCGACCGGGATGCGCGGATTGGGATCGCGGAAGAAATAGAAGCAGAAGAGGGCAAACACCGCCCACAAGGCCGCCACCCCGCCGAAGACGAGTTCGACAAACTGGCTCAGGAAGCGGCCCAGCATGCCGAACAGGAGCAGGCTCACCACGAAGAACAGGCTCCAGTACAGCAGCCGCAGGGCGGCACGCGACGCCTTGCCAGCGTGTTTCATGGCGCTGAGCCTAGCGCAAGCTGACGGCCTCCGGAAGACGATTGTCAGCCGATCCAGCTCGCGAACGCTCCCGCCAGGAGGAACTAAGGCAGGACCGTGGGAGGAGGCGTTCCGCCCGGGGCGGATTCCGCGGCATCGACCCCGCCCGAAGACCCGGGATTCTTCTTCAGTTTGTGACGGACGTCCAAACCCTCGTAGAGATAGACCACCTCCTCGGCCATGTTCGAGGCGTGATCGGCGATGCGCTCGAGGGCCTTCGAGATCACCATCAGGTTGAGGCACCGGGTAATCGTCGTCGGCTTCTCGATCATGTAACTGGCCAGCTCGCGATGCAGCTGCTTGTTGAGGGCATCCACCTGCTTGTCACGGGTCACCACTTCGCGAGCGCGGGCTGGCTGGCGATGGATAAACGCCTCGAGCGTGTCATTCAACATGTCCATGGCCATGTTGGCCATGCGCGGGATGTCGACGTACGGCTTGAGCTGCGGTTCCTGGCTCAACTCGAGGGAACGGCGGGCGATCGTGGTGGTCTCATCCCCGATCCGTTCCAGGTTCTGCGAGAATTTCATGGCCACCATGATCAGGCGCAGGTCGCTGGCGAGGGGCGCCTTGCTGAGAAGCAGCACCCCCAGCTCGTCGATCTCCACCTCGAGTTCGTCCAACTCGTTGTCGGCCTCCTTCACCTGCCGGGCCAGGTCGTCGTCGCGGGTGACGAGCGCCTTGATGACGCCGTTCACCGCCAGGGCGGCCTTGCTCGCCATCGTGAGCAGCTTCTGTTTCAGCTCATCGAGACTGTGTTCGAAGTGTACGGACATAGCAGGTCAGGGGTGATGGTATCCGGAGACTCGGGGTCCGGAACCGGGCAGGGCGAGTTCTCTCCATGAACCTGTCCCGAAAAGCGGGGATGAATCCCCGCACTCCAGGCGCT
>CAZHUS010000005.1:125363-138085 GCA_964535555.1 uncultured Verrucomicrobiota bacterium | reverse complement strand
GCGGCGGCCGGCGCGGCGGCAGGTGCGGCGGCGGCAGGTGCGGCCGCGCTGGGAGCCGGAGCGGCCGCAGCTTTGACGGCGGCCGAAGGCGCCGCCGGCTTGGGGATCTTGATCGTGGGCGCGGCGGTCGGTTTCGGAGGCAGACTGATACGGACCGTCTCCTTCTTGGGCTGGACCTTGGCGCTTTCGGACGGCTTGGGCGCTGGGGGGGCGGCGGGCGTGGGCACCGGCGGATTATTCTCGTTTTCAGCCATAAATTTTGAGCGACGCTAGGATTGCAGCGGCGGGGTGTCAAACGATTATCCGGCGAAACCCAGGGTTCACCACCGAACACCTTCTGGCCGGGCAGGCGCCGCCGCCGCCACCGGTCCGGCCGACACGACGCCCGCTTTGGTTCCTGGGGGAACCTGCCCCGGCTTCAACGGCCAGAACCACGGCACCAAGAGCATCGTCACCGCAAAAAGAACCAGGGTCAAAGGCGCTCCCACCTTCAGGAAATCCGTGAAGCGATAGCGGCCGGGCGCATACACCAGCAGGCACGCAGGTTCCAGCGGAGTGAGATACGAACAACTGGCCGCCAAAGCGATGGTCATCGCAAACGGCCGCGGCTCCAGACCGAGTTGCGTGGCGGCACTCACTCCTATCGGGAGCAATACCGCCGCGGCGGCTTGGTTTGACATCACCTGCGTAAGAACCACCGTCAGCAGGAACAAACCTCCAAGCAGCCAGCGTGGGTGGATCTGGTCGCTGAGCCCGGCGACCCGGCCTGCGAGGTATTCGGCCGCTCCCGTTTCCGTCAGCGCCATTCCCAGGCTCAGCATGCAGCCGATCAGGATCACAGCGCGCCACTCGACCTCCCGATACGCCTCCGCGGGCGTGATGCACCGCGTGGCGAATACGAGGAAAGCTCCGAGCAGCATGGCCACGGGCACCGAAACCAGGTCCAACGCCGAGATCAGCACCATGGTTGCGAACACCAGCGCCGTTCGCCAGGCACGACGTCGATCCACGCGCTTCTCTTCGACCGCTCCCAGGATGCTCAGCGCCCGTTCGTCCTGGGCTGCGGCCACCTGGTCCGCATGCCCCTGCAGGAGGAGGACATCGCCCACGCGCAGCACGATGCGACTGAGCTTGTTCAGGATGTTCCGGCCATGGCGGTTGAGGCCCAACACCTGGAGTCCATAGCGTTCCCGGAACCTCAGCCCGCCCAGGGTTCGGCTGATCAGCGTGGATCCAGGCACGATCAGAGCCTCCACCAGGGTCGTGTCTTCGCTGCGCAACGTGGGGTCCGACAGCACGACCTCCGGTTTGATCTCAATGCCCACCGTGTCCTTGACCTTCAGCACCTCCTCCCGGGGACCTTCGACGAGGAGGATATCGTCCGCCCGCAAAGGCATGCTCACCGCGGGAGACAGGTATTGGTTCTTGCCGCGCACGATCCGCAGGACCGTCAGGTCAAGGTCTTGACCCCACTTGGCTTCGGCGAGCGTCTTGCCCACCAACGAAGATTCGGGAAGGACAAGGACTTCCGTCACGTAGGAGCGGATCCCAAAGCCCTCCACCAGGCTGCGTCCGCCCCCGCGTTCCGGGACCCAGTGCCGGCCAATGAAGTACATGTAGAGGACCCCCAACACCACGATGGGAATGCCCACCGGGGAGAGTTCGAACATCCCGATGGGCTTCAGGCCCAGCCCCGTCATGAGCCCGCTGACCACCACGTTCGTGGAAGTGCTGATGAGCGTGACGGAACTGCTGAGAATCGCGGCAAACGCCACTGGCATCAGGAAGCGGGACGGTGAATGTCCGCCCTTGGCCGCGATCCCCATGACGACCGGCACGAAAAACGCCGCGGCCGCGGTGTTGCTGAGAAAGGCGCTGAGCACCGCGACCGCCCCCAGGATCGCCAGGAGCAAGGCGTTGGGGTTGGTGCCGACCCGCCGCAGGAGCGCCCGGCCGACGAGATCAACCGCGCCCGTGCGCACAAGCGCCGCCGTCATGATCAGCAGGCTGAGAATCAGAATGACCGTGTCACTGCCGAAGCCCGCGAAGGCCTTCGCCGAGGGCAAAAGCCCGGTGAGGATGAGGCTGAGCAGAAGCCCCAGCGCCACCACGTCGGCGGGAATGCGCTCGAAAGCCAGCAGCACCATCGTGGCGAGCACGAGCACGAGCAACAGCCCGATTTCGAATGTCACGCCGCAAAGTAGCGCCAAAACGAGCGGCGGCTCGCGCCGGACTCGACGCGGCGATCCATCGCTGAAGACGCCTTGGCGGGAAGGCGTTCACTTCCGCGGGTCACCAGTCGCGGCCGTGATCCAGTAGTAAAGAGTCGCGGGCTGGAGCCGGATCTGATCCGCGGTTCCGAGCGCGTTCTGGGGATAACCGTTCAGATCAAGCGCCGTGACGGTCAGTTGCCGGGCGTCCTTCCGGGTAAACTGAACCGAGCCGCTGAGGGCTCGCACCTCCCACGGGTCGCGGCCCAGGTTCACAATCCGGAACCCGCGGTCGCCGGCCGGCTCGGTTCGGCGGCCGGTTTCCCGTTCCTCGGACATGACTTGCAACAGCATGCGCTCCGACGTCGCCAGGGGCTTGTCGTCCAGGGCCACGACGACGACGTGGCCCACCTCGAGCCCGCTCTCGATGGTGAGGTCGCTGAGTTCAACGCGTCCCGCGGCCTTGAGCGCGCCGCTGATCCCCTGCGCCCGGGGCGCATTCAGGGTCAATACCCCCCGTCCGTAATCCAGTTTCAGCTCGCCGGTGCTGCTGACCACCAGCTTCTGCTCGTGGTTGATCCACCGAGCAAGGTCCGACGTGTTGATCGAGCCGTTCTCGTCCGTGAACGAAACCTCGACCCGACCCGCGTAATGGACGAGCGGATCAAGCCGTTGCCCGGGCTTAACCTCGGTCCCCTGCGGCACGTCGGCCAGACGCAGTTCGTCCAGCGCGGCGTCCTGGGGCAGGGGGGTTCCCTTCAGCTTGAGTAGATCAGCCAGGTTCAGCTTGAGGTCGGTCAGGACTGCGCCCGGGGAGATCAGGCCGCGGCGATAGATCAACGCCGTGGCCGGAAACTGGCCCATCATGGCCGGCGTCATCAGAGTCCACTGCTGCATCCAAAATCCCGGCTTTACCGCCCATCGACTCCCATCGAACGCGAAATGAACGATCGCGTCGCTGTCCTGGAGGGCTCCGTACGCCGCGAAGTACAGCGGTGCCTCCGAACGATGGCGGTTGGGCCGGCAGAACGTCGTCTCCGAGATCATCGATGGCTTGCCGGCATACTGCGGGTCCATGACCGGGTGCACGAACTGCCGCGGCTTCGTCGGGTCGCTGGCTTCGAACCGCAGCGCACTCCGGTCCGAGTACGTGTGACCCTCGCGCACGGACCAGGCCGCGTTGTCTCCCTTGTGGTTGCACTCGAAATATCCGTGGCGATCGATGAAGTCTCCGACGGCGTAGCTCAGCTTCTCAAGCGGTCCGAACACCTCCGGGCTGGCGGTGGCCCAGTTCGACGCGGTGATCAGGCCCTTGAAGCCCAGGCCGCGCAGGTAGGCGATCGTCTCGCGATAAAACGTGGTCTGCAGTTCCCACAGAAACTCCACCGTCGCCTGGTCGCGGGGCGTCTTGTCGTTGAACATGTTCCACAGCGGGCGAAATGCCATCCGGCCCTCGGCGGGTGTGTCCCGTTCGAGCTTCAATCCCTTCCACGCGGCCTGCGCCGCTTCAATCGAGCCGTACCGTGTGCTCAGCCAGTCGCCGAACCGTCGCTCGAGAATGCGGAGTTGCGGCTCGGGAAGGTTCTTCGCGTCAAACGTCCAGAAGAAGAACGAGTCCTCGTTCTGCATTTCCACGCCGAACAGCGCGGGTTCATCAACCAGGGCCCTGCCGCTCGCGCCACCTGGTGTGGTGAGGAGAGCCTTCCACCAGCCGCGATATTTTTCCTGGAACTCCGGATTGAACATCAGCGCCGCGAACGGATGCGACTTGCCGTTGTAGCCCTGGAGCCAGGGATGATCGGCGCGCGGCGTGAACCAGAGCGGGAAGTAGATCGAAAGATGGGTGTAGATGCCCTCGGCCTTCATCGCCTCCACGATGGCGTGCGTCCGTTCAACCGACTCCGGATTCAGTTCCCCATCCTTGTCGAACACTGCGCCGTGCCGCCGGACCAGGTTGACGCCGTACTTGGCCAGCAGCCGGGCCGTCCGACGCAGCGCCGTGGGATCGGACGCGTCATGAGACGGGCCGTTCACGGCCCAAAACCGGACCGGCTCACCGTTCGCGCTATGGACAAACCGTCCGTCGCGCGCAGCAATGAGGCCGTGCTCACCGGCGAACTTCTCGTTCAGGAACCGCAAGTCGATCGGGCTTTCGGTGAACGCATCCGAACCGGGAGCGAACGGGAACCAGCCCGGATCTGCTCCGGCCGGCCGGGCAGGCTTGTCGGCGGAAGACGGCTCGGCGGTCAGGGCCGTGGGACCTCCGCCCAGCCCGAGAATCACCGCAACCGCGAGGACATGGAAGGCACCCACCCTGCGGCAGGTTCGGGGGAGGCCCGGGGCGCGAAACACGTGCGAACGCATGCAGGCTGTTTACGCGAGCCGCCCCCGGAACGCACGCGGTTTCGGGAGCGATGGCCTCGTGTGGCTTGACGGTCCAAAGAACGAGATGTACGGGGGAGGGGACAAGGCCCCGAACTGAAGGCTTAGAATCCATTTTTACCGAAGTCAGGCAGCAGAAACGTCCAGAAACCGGGACCGACATTGCCGTAGCTTCCGGGGTTCGAGAATCCAGCCGTCTCTTGCACGAACCCATGAACGGCCGCAGCAGGCGTTCCGATGGCGGGCATCTGCTCTTCGGGGCGCGCCGGGAAATCCACCCTGCTCCAACCGCGATGGTGGAGTGAGGGGGGACGTGGCCGCCCCTCGAGGAGTCAGTAGCCGGTGTCGACCGCTGTGATTTCCGCTCACAGCCGACGGCGGCCCCTCCGGTTGAGCAGGGCACAGAGGAGCCCGCCTGCTGCAAGACCCACCGCCCAAGCGCCGGGCTCCGGCACGGGCGTGATCTCCAGACCCCAACCTGTCAGGGTGGCCAGGTTCCCTGTCTCCAGATCGGCTACGAAGAGCGTCCAGGTTCCCTGAGGGTTCAAGCCTTCGAACTGGCTCAGGGTTGCGGTTTGCAGGGAGGTGTCCAGCACCTCATCCGGATCGGCTGTACGGCCATCCGTAGCCCAGGTGCCGGAGAGGGGGCCACCCACCGGCGTGGTGTGGTTGCCGAAGAGCGTGAACCGGTAGCCGTGTATGTCCGCCGCACCGGAGCCGTCCTCGAATGTCACCGAAAGCCCGTCATCGCCGTAGCCCAGCGGAACACCGGCGCGCCGGCCCGGACGGTTCAGGAGCACTGCGAATCCGGTGTCGTGGACCAGCGTCGCGTACAAGTCTCCGTTGGAGGCCGCTCCCAACCGTCCGGTGATCTCGAGGGTGACTCGGAGGGACCCGATGGTGAGGCCGGAGTCATTGACAACCTGGCTGTTAGCCATCCCGACCGCACTGCCGTCGGGGATGGGTGCACCGATCGTCCAGTAGAGCGATGTTACCTGCGCGTCCGCGTACGGGAGGAAGAGAAGTGCCAGTGCGAACATCGCCAGCCCGGGTGCTCCCGCTTGAGCCGGGTGGCACGGGCGATCCGCCCCTCCGAGGAGCGCGGACTTCAGCCCGCAGGGCGCTCCCGTTCCCGCGTTGCGGCGGACTGAAGTCCGCGCTCCGTTTCCCAGCGGTAGGGCGGGCACTCCGCTGCCCGCCGCAGCCGGCGCGCTGAGGACAGCGCGCCCTACCTGGAACGGCGTCCCGCAACCCTTGGTCTCTTCAACGTCTCTCGATTTCATGTCGGTTCTCGGGTTCAGTTGCAGCTCGCGGTTGTCCTTCATGGCCACACGGCGCGATAGAACCGCGTCGCTCCTTCGTCCAAGGCATCTTCAAAGGTGTAGATCCCGTTCTCGCCCGCGGTGCGGGTCGCGACGCGCTCCCAATTCGGGGCGGCGAGATCGGCAGTCGCTTGGATCCCGTACTCTCGCCCCCTGATGCCCACGAACGTGATTCGAACGGTGGTGGCGTCCAGCCGCTCAATGTCCACGATGTTCGGGGACTGGGACTGATTCGAGCGGATGACGACCGTCACTGTCCCGGCGGCGGAACCGCCGAGCGTGTCCGTAATCGCATAGCGGAAGCTGTCGGTGGCCGTGAATCCGGGCGGCGCGGTGTACGAAACGTAGTCCGCATCGGCCGTCACGGCCGCACCGTGCGTGCTAACGGTATCCACCCCGGTGAAGGTGAACGCATCTGCGTCGGGATCCGCGTCGTTGGCCAGGAGTTTGGCGATGCGAACGCGAACGGTGCTGTCCGGATCGCACTCGAGGGCGTCGTCGCCGGCTACGGGCGCCTGGTTGAGGAGTACGGTGGCGTCGGGCGAGTCGGGCCAGGCCTCTTCGTTGCCCACATGATCGCGCGCCACGGTGAACAAGCGATACGTCGAGCCGTGAACACCTTGAAACGCGACCGGCTCCGCGAGGCTTTCCATCCAACGAACGTAATCGCCCGCGTCGGTGGAACCGTACAGGTCCACGTTGGCCACACCGGACCCGCCGGTGTCGTCCGCGGCGCTCCAATGGACGGTGAACGTGTTGGCGCCCGCGGTGAACAGGGCGACGGACTCCACCCGGCTCGAGGGCACACCGGAATCGATGGTGTTGAAGACGAGCGGCGTATCGATGGGATCGTTGTAGTCGAAGACGATCCGGGCGCGGTTCTCGAGGCGAGTGCCGGAAGGCAGGCCAGTCTTGGGCCGCACGAGGTAGCTGATGCTGCCTTCGCCGCGGCCGGTGCCATCATTGGGCGGGAGCAGGCCCACCAAGGGATTGTCCGGCCACCAACCCGTGTCCGGATCGAGCGCGTCCAGACGCAGAGTTAAGGTGCGCGTGGGGCGGTCGAGCGACGCGATCACGTCCACCAGGATGCAACCGTTCAGCCAGTCCACGTGCGCCTCGGGATAGCCGGCCAACAACTCGCAGGCTGCGCTGCCACCCGCGCCGATCAGCGCGATCTGAGTCTGGTAATGACTCAAGCCGTACGGCACGGGGATCGTCTGGTTGGCGAACGTGATCTCGCTCAACTCGAACGTGTCCAGGTCGAAGTCCTCGTCGAGCACATCCGTGACGACCACCTGTTGGGCGGGTGCCGTCGCATCCGCCACGTTCTCGAACCGCACGCGGTAGGCGAGGGAATCGTCCAGAGGCAGGAATGCAGACGAGTCGTAGCCGGCAGGGGCAGTCTTGTCGTTGGGGTCGCGGGAACGGGGAATGGGTGGGATCTCCTCGTCCTCGTCCTCACCGGGAGGAATGGGAGGAGGGATGTGCAAGGTATCGTTGTTCTTGTGAACCTCATAATCATGGGGCTTAATCTCTTGCTCAGTTCTCGTCGCAGATGGTCTTGGCCAAAAGGGAGTTGGAGGAACGGGGGGCCGTTCGCCGAGACCGGGTTCAGGCTCAGGGATGACCCAGTGTGGTTGCTGCCATGACTTGAAGTCTGGCGCGTAAGGAAAGCCTTGAACGGCCTGTTCTGCGATGTCTTTGATCATTAAGCCTGTATCCAGGATATCCTGTGCGTGTGTCAGGACCCAACCGGCGATCGGCCAGAACCAAACAGGAGCGACAAACAACCCGAGAGGATCTCGGGCTGTAGTGGGGGCATTGCGAACGCATGAATAGAGGTTGCCGTCGCCAACGATTCCAATTGGGTCCCTTGAAACGAAACGCCCTGTCCGACTCCAATAATATCGGCTCCGCATGAACTCCAAGCCATTCCCCTCGTGCATCACCCCGAACTCCCCGACGTACCGGAACGGATTCGGCACCACCTCGGTCGCACCGCCGTGAACCCTCCACGGATCGTAGGAGTAGCTGTTTAACACCGCACCTGCGGTGTCTGTCATTTCGCTCGTGTGGCCTATCGCGGAGAAGGTGTAGAACGCTGGATCGCCAGTCGCATCCGTTCGCGCGAGCAGCCCGAAGCCATGTTCGTATCGGGCGATCAGCGCGCCTGCGGTGTCGTATTCAGCCGCCACGTTCCCGAGTCCCATCGGATCAACGACATACCGCGTCGCCTGGCCGTTGTGAATCGTCGCGATTCGGTTGCCGAAGGCATCGTACTCGTAGGTCCAGGTGTCAGTTGGGGTCGTCACGCTCACCAACCGGTTCTCGATGTCGTAGGCGTAGGTCGACTCCACGCCATCTTCGACCTTGCTCGTCATGTTTCCGTCGGCGTCGTAGGTGAAGGTGGCGTCGCCGGCTGAGGTGTACTGGTTCAGTTCGTTCGCCACGTAGTCTTCGACCAACGCGCCGTGTTCGGTCCGAATGACTTCGTACCGATTACCCGCCTCGTCGTAGCGGTACACGGTCGCGTCCGTGATGCTCAGACCATCCGCCGTCCAGTCGGTGACATTGGTCAACTGTCCGAGCGGATCGTAGCCGTATGTCTCGACCCGCGGGTGCGGCCCGGTGACCCGCATCACGGTCCGCCTTCCCCCCTCGTCGTAGGCGTACTCGTAGCTTGAGATCAGGGTGGCATCGGCCCGGTAGTTGTGGAGGGAGACGATCTGCCCGGCGGCGTTGTTCGCATAGACGGTGTACACGCCGTTGCCGAGAGTCTTCCGGGCGAGTCGCCCCGCGGCGTCGTAGTCGTAGTCCACGAGCAACCGGTTGAGTCCGTCGGTCATGCGGTCCAACCGGCCCAAGGTATCGTACGCGTAACCCACGACGTGCCCGTCGTGATCGAGCCGACGCACGCGTTTCCCGGCGGCGTCGTACTCGAAGGTGAAGCCCTGACCGCCCGGATAGGTCAGGCTCTTGAGCCGGAGTGTCTCGGGCTCGTACGTGAGGGTGGTCGTCCCTTCCGGGCCAGCGGCGGTTTCTAGGGCGCCCGCCGCGTTGTACTGGTAAGTATAGTCCACGCGGCCGCCAGGCGTGAGCCACCACTTGTTGATGAGTTGGCCGGCGCTGTTGTACGCGTACGTGATCACACCGCCACGCCGGTTGGTAGAGGTAAGCACCAGACCGTTCGCGAAATACCCGAACCGCTCGGCCGACCGGTCCGCGTAGGTGATGCCGGTGAGGTTGCCGTGGTCGTCGTAGCTGTAGCCGAGGCTGTTCCGGCGGGCGTCGGTGACGGTCTGGAGCCGGTTGAAGGCGGCTTCGAACGAGAACAGGTTGGTGCGCCGGAGCGGGTCCGTGATGGCGGCGAGGTTCCCCGACCGGTCGTAGGCGTACCGGTAGAGCTCGCGGCCGGGGCCGACCAGGTTCGCAAGCTGTCCGGTGGCGTTGTAGCCGAAGTTCACGCGGCGGCCTTCGCCGTCCTCGACCTGGGCGAGTTGTCCGCCGAGGCCATACCGGAGCACGGTCTTGCGGTCGGTGGCATCCACCACCGTGATGTTGCCCAAGGCGTCATGGCGATACTCGACCCGTTGCGCGCCCCCATCAGCCGCCGTGGCGGTGAGCCGGCCTTGAGTGTCGTACTCGAAAAGGTCGTGGGTCAGGTCCGGATACTCCGTTGATTTGAGCGCGTGCCGGCGCTGAAGGAACTCCTCCGTAACCTCAGTGATGTACTCGTAACGCGTGATGCGCTGGCCCGGCTTGGTGACGGTGGCGAGGTGTTCGCCCGCCGGGTCGTACTCGTAGATCGTGACCAGGTCGTCGTCCGTCCCCGGGCCCAGCGGGTCGGTCAAGTGGGCGAGCCGGCCGTTGCCGGCGTAGTCCAGCAGCAACTGCTTCCCGTTCGAGTGAGTGAGGGTGGTAAGCCGCCCATCCTCGTAGGCGAGGGTGATGCGGTTGCCGTTGCTGTCCTGGACGAAGTCGAGTTGATGATCGGCATTGAACTGCCAGACGGTCTGATCCGGCTCGGTAAGCCGGTAGGTGCTGCTGGCGAACGTCAGCCGCCCGTAGTCGCCCGGTGACGGAGTGTAATTGCCGTCGCCCGTGTAGCGGAAGAAGCGATCCACGCCGCCGGGGCCGCGCAGCACGGCGTCGCTGTTGGAAAGCACTTGGACGGAAACCTCCCAGTTGTGGACCCAACCGCGTCCCAGCGCGCCGAACCGCCAGCGCGGTAGGATGCCGTTCGCGAACGTTCGCTTGAAAGTGATTGGCAGGCCCGGGGCAGGCGCGACCGCGTCCACCGCGCTGGCCAGGGTGCGGACCGGATGGAGCGCCGCGGAGGCCTTGGCGACTTCAAAATTGAACAGCAGGGCGGGATCGGTCGTGCGTTGGCCAACGGTGGCGAGGTGGTTGAGGTCCTTCGCCAGGGTGGCGACGTAGTCTTGCCAGTAGGTCCCGATGTTGAGCGCAAGGCTGGAGAACACAGGCGCCCAAGCAGCCTCCGAGATGGATTCCGGACGAAGCAAAGTCGAAAAATCGTTGTCCCAGTCGATACGAGACCTGCAGATCTCGTATTCCATCGTGGGGTAATAGCAGTCGGCACCGGCCGTCGCTTGGGCGCCTGCGAGTGCGGCTGCACTATGCGGTGAACCAGGCCAGGCAATCGTGATCTTGGGATGATAATGGACCGTCGGTTCTGCTCGTGCAGCACGCAGACTAAACCGTAGCTGTGCTGCCCCGCTGTCGCGGGTCAATCCGAGGTAATAGACCGCAATCCGTCCCTCTTCACCCGGTTGCAGTATGCCGGGGGTTTGGCTGGAGCCGACGGCCATGACTTGCACTGTGTTGTTAAGCCCCGGCGGGCGAACGCGAGTAGCGCGAACCGCATCAGCTACAGCCTCATCCGCTGTGAGGAGGGCGTCTCCCTCGGCCGTAAGGATCAAGATCGGCGAAGTCATCGCTGCCTTACCTGGAACACTGTATTCGATCCAAAGCGTTTGCTTGACCGGGTATCCTGGACTGATGGCACTTGGGACCAGAAGGTGCGCAGACCACACGGGGCTCCCGTTCTGTGTAACTGCAAAGCCGTTGGATTTGGTGAAGGATCTTGTTGGCGTGCGCACCCGGACAGCAAAGCTATCTTGTGGCCACGGCTGGACATCGAGTTGGCACACCAGAGCTTCCGCACTGACGAACTGAATGCTCTGCGGGCTCCAGATGCGGCCGCCTGAGTCAAGGAACTCCACAGTCATATTGCGTTGGAATCCCACCCCCTCGACGCTCACCACCGTAGGGGGCGTGAAGAAAGCGACCGGCCCGTAAAGCGCCTGCTTGGCGCCTTTGTCAGGGGTGATGCTCGTCACGAAGAAATCCCCAACCTCGGCGTGGACATTGTACGCGCTCCCAGCCGCGACTTGATCCCCGTAGACCAGCACGTAGGCCGTGCCACCACCTGCGGGGCCGGTAATTGCGAGCTCTGGGCTGACGCCGCCAGCAGCAGTTCGGTACTCCGACTCGGTGCGCGACGGGATCGAGGCCCAATTCACAAACAACTCGGATGAAGTTCCGGTTGTTTGTCCCGCGAGGCTCAGTTTCATACTCTCCCCCGGCGCGAGGGTGATCACGTAGTAGTGGGCGCGGTTGTCGGGGGTGAGCACACCGCTGAGTGCGGCGCCGTTCGGGGTGAGGGCACGGATGGCGAGGGGCAGGGGACCGAACGCGACCAGGTTGTTGGATTCGTCCGCCGCTTCCTTTTCCTGGTTGGCGATGTCGGCGCGGATCAGGAGGTGGAAGTCGCCCGGCAGCACGCCGGGGACATAGACCGTGGCCGATGCCGTGTAGGTCTCGTTCTCGGCGAGACCGCCTGTATGCGGCACCGTCGCGAGCCGGATGTCGCTGATGTCCCACGCGGCGTCGCGGGACAGATAGACCGCATCCAGCCAATCACCGAGCAACGGCGCGCCCGTGGCGTTCCGACCGGTCCAGGAGACCGTGATCGGGTCACCCGCCCAGAGTTCGGTCGTGCTGACAGCCACGTCGGCGAGTTGGAGGTCAACCGGGACGAGGTTGAACGTTAAGGGTTGAGCGTTGAGCGTTGAGAGCTGGTTGCCGGCCGGATCCGTAACGTTGGCGCTGACGCTGAGGGTGTACAGGCCCGTCGCGGTCTGGGGTGGGAAGCCGAACCGCCAGCGATTGAGCCCGACTTCCTGGACACTGGTCACACCGATCGCCTCTCCCGAGGGATTGGTGAGCGTTGCCGCGCCTGGGTTCAGCGTCGAGGGGTCCATCGCCTCGCTGAACCACACGTCCATGCTACTGACCGTGCCGGCCAAGTCACCGGCGGGTGTGTGTTGGGTGATGCGCGGCGGGACCGTATCGAGGATGAGGGTGAACGTGTAGGCGTCCTCGGGTTCGCCCGGGATGCCGTTGGCGTTTTGGTCCAGTTGGAAGCCTTCGATGTCGAGCAAGGTGGGTGACAGGCTGAAGTGGTAGGCACCGTTTTCGGTTTGCGACGGAAAGGCGATGCGGTAGAGACGGTCGCCAATCTCGGAGATTCCTGTCGGCACAATGACGCCGAGCGGGCCTTGGATCACGAATTCGTCTGGCGAGAACGAGTCCGTGGCTATGGGCTTGTTGAAGTGAACCGAAAGACCCGTGTTAAAGGAGGCCGGAACTGAAATCGAGTAGTTGTTCGTCGGAAATAGGAGCAGCTTGCCAGGAATGGTGAATCGCGCGTGGGTTGTTGGACGGTATTGTCGCAGATAGACGGAGCCCGCGCCGCCGTAAGTCCCGTGGGCCATGCCGCCGGGTG
>CAZHUS010000005.1:5571-125263 GCA_964535555.1 uncultured Verrucomicrobiota bacterium | reverse complement strand
CCACGGCGGTGTTCCCGCTGGTCCGCCCCGCCAGATACCCCTTCCCGTTCACGTCAATCCGCGCGTTGGCACCGACACTCACCGTGCCGGCCACTTCGACCTCCAGCTTGTGCATCTGCGAGGCGGTCGAGGTCCAGCAGGTCAGCAGGGCGCTGCCCGTCAGCGCCAACGCGGGCGCCACCACCCGGTCGGCCGTCACCGTCCCTCCACCCAGGGTCAGCGGTGTGGTTGCCGTCAGCACGCCGCTGATCTGCAGCTGGCTTCCGGCGCCCAGCTCCAGGGGCGTGGCCCCGCTGAAGATGGCGTCGCCCAGCGAGAGCAACGCCCCGTTGAGCACCGACACCTGGCTCTGAAACTCCACCACCATGCCGGCATGCTCCGGCCCCGCCGAGGTCAGACTGCCCCGAATCACGACCGGCTCGGCAATGACCAGGTGATCGGTTCCCGGCAAACCCAGGGGGGTAAATCCATTGCCTGCGCCGCCGGCGTCCAGCACCAGCAAACCAAGTGCCTCATCGGTATCCCGCAGATAGACGGAGCCCGCGCCGCCGTAAGTCCCGTGGGCCATGCCGCCGGGTGCGGAGATCCGGCTCAGGGTGAAGCCGCTCCAGTCCTGCGCATACACCGCCACCCGGCCGCCGCCACCGCTGAGCCCGCTGCAGCCATCGTTGCCGCCCGCGGCCTGCATCCCGCCGTTGCCGCTCAACGTCTCCACCGCCACGTAGATCCCTCCCCCCGAACCCTCTCCCCCGCAGCCGTAGGCGCCGTTGGCATAGAGCCCGCCGTCCAACACCAGGCTGCCCGCCTCCAGGCGCAAGAGCCCGCCACCCGCTGTGGATGTACCGCCGCTGCCCCAGTCGTCCGGATCGGTGTAGTCCCCATACACCGGATTGGTGCGGCCCGAACCCACGGCGCCCCGCCCGCCGTAACTGCCGCCCGCCTGCCCCGTCGCCCCGCCCACGGCGGTGTTCCCGCTGGTCCGCCCCGCCAGATACCCCTTCCCGTTCACGTCGACCTTGCTGTTCGCGGACACCGTGACTGCATGGGCGACGGTCAGATCCAGCTTGTGGGTTTCGGTTGCGGTGCACGCCGAGTGAGTGAGCACGGCTCCGTTAATGAGCTGAAGGGAGTTGAAGGAGTGCGCTCCGTTGATGGCGACGGTCACACCGCTGATCACGAGGTCGGCGCCGTCGTAGGTCGTGTCGGTCTCGGAGATGGTCCTGGACGAGCTGATGACGACGGGATCAGCATGGGCAGGCCGCAGCACTCCGAGCTCAGTCAGGAGTAGGAGGATGAGCACGAAGAGCTGAGCAACCGATGCGAAGGACCCTCCAGAACCAAGGGGTCGCAAGGCCGGGGGGCGCAGGGGATGCCCGAAGCTGGGCGGGGAGTTCTGCGTGTTGACGTGGAGCGTCGCTGCAGCGGCGGTGGCTCGGCACCGGCCTTCGCGCATCAGATCGATGGCCCCGTCGCGGCTGAGGGGTGTGAGTTTCGGTTGCATCGGAGGGCAGGTCTCAGGGTGTGGATAGGTGGCTCAGGTCGTGCCGGGCGATCGCGAAAGCAGAGCTGGCCGGATCGAACGACATCGAACCGGCCGAGAGGCGGGCAGCCGCCACGGTGCCACAGTGTTAATCGCAAGGCGGCGTCCCGTTCTTTCAAGATTTGCGCTTCTTCGCGGCTTACTAATCTGTTGTCCAAGCCAAGGCCCTCTCCGTAAACCCCTCGGCGTCGTGTGGAGGAGGCTCCCATCCGTTGGCAGTCGGGCAGGCTTGTGCTGACATCGCGCACCACCTGACCCAAACGGGAAACGCTGAAGGGGGTTACAGGATTAATTCGGGCGTGATCTGCGGCTCGGCGCAGCCTCGCCCCACCATCGCCCCACCGTGCGGCGGGCAGCGGAGTGCCCGCCCTACCAACCTGGACGAAAAGCGCCGGTGAACCGGACGCACTCCAAACGCTTCGCGCCGCAGGCTGAGCAGCCAAGTCGCGAAACGCCTCTGGCGGGCTGGGGAGCGCACCCGCCCCGGGTGCCGTGGCGGGCGCCTCGCCCGCCACATGGATGTCCATCGATCCGGAGGAGCCGACCGGCGAGGGCGCGTGCGCTCCCCGGAGGTGCGGAGTGTGGACTGGACGAAAAGCGCCGGTGAACCGGACGCACTCCAGACGCTTCGCGCCGCAGGCTGAGCAGCCAAGTCGCGAAACGCCTCTGGCGGGCAGCGGAGTGCCCGCCCTACCTCGGTGGAGGGGCGCTTCGACCATGACCGAACTCCTCGAGCTGCCGAAGCGCCCGCGGGATATCGCAGACGACGACACTTCCGGCGAGGGTGCCCCACGCCACGGTGTTCCCCGAGGCATCGAACCTGGGCAGGTGCGTTGGATGATCCCGCGGCAACAGATCCAGCGTCGTTTCTGGCCCGAAGTGCACCCGCACTCCCCTCGTCACCTTGTCGCGGGAGTAATGCGCGGCCGCAATGGACAGGTCCGGTCCGAGGGCCGCGGGAACTTGCATGGCGAGGGGAACGGGTCGGGGATTGTGGAGGTCACTCGTGAGCCAGTTCGTGCCGTCCAGACTGTAGGCGAGCGTGGCTCCCTTCGACGTGAAGCGGAGGGCGCCCCACGACCGACGATGCAGGCCGTTCGTGCGCCACACCAACCCCAGGCTGTCGATGTCAATCGTGACCAACGATCGACCGATCTGAGAGCCCATGCCGTCCACAGCAAAGAAGGCCCCATCGGCCGAGACGTCGGCGCGAAAGCAGCTCTGGTCCAGCTCGGGTATTTCAAGTATGGGTTCCGTCGGATTGGTTCGTATCAGGTTCCGCAGGCGACCCAAAGCGGGTCGTTCGAAGGCGAGCGGATTGGTGGGGACCGGTCCTCTCGGATCGACGGCCTCAAAGCGCAGCAGGTACAGGGCATTGCTGCGCGGATAGGCGATGACGTCCACGAGTCCGGGCGGAAGCGACCAGGCAGCGCGCAACGAGCCCGAGTCGAGTTCCCAGAGTTGGGCGGCCTCGCCCGCCGAAAATGCCAGGAGCCTCCCCGAGGGATCGAAGGCCAGCGCACAATTGTCTGCTGTGAGGCCGCGCGAACCCTGGAAGACGTGAAGGAGCCATCCTGTGGCCCGATCCCACACTCCCACTTCCCAATCGATGCTGACAGCGGCAAGGCGAGTTCCATCAGGGGAGAACGCCACCTTCGTCACTCCCGTGGAAAGGCCGCGTAGGGTCTGGAGCCCCCGGTCCGGTCGAAGTTCCCAAACCGAAACGCCGGGCGGCGTCCCCCAACTCTGAGCCGTCACGACCAGGTGCTTTCCATCGCGGGAGAACATCAGCGCGCGCTCCTGACTGCCGGCCTCGATCCGGAGCAGGCACCTGCCGGTGGCGATGTCCCACAGTCGGGCACCGTGATGTCCTGCCGAGGCGAGGGTGGTGTGATCCGGGCTGAAGGCGAGGGCGGATGCGCGGTAGGGAGTTCCCCGGCAGAGCGCGAGTTGACGCGGCCTTGCCAGGTCCCAGATCCCGATGGTGCCGCTCTCATCGCCGGCGGCGAGGTAATAGGATGTATCCTCTCGTCTGCGGACCTGCCCGGTGGCGGTGAACCCGCCCTCCAAGGTAGGGCGCGCTGTCCCCAGCGCGCCGAACGCGGCGGGCAACGGAGTGCCCGCCCTACCGGTTGGGGGTTCATCGGGACGATCCTGCCGTCGAACACTGGTGCCAAATTCAAGGCATGCGATGCCGGCGCTTCCGAGCCCCAGTTCCCGGACCAGCGTCCCGGTGCGAAGATCCCAAACCTGAATGCCGCCGTCATGGTCCCCGGTGGCCGCCCATACGCCGTCAGCTGAGAGGGCCAGGGCCGTGGGCGCAACCTTCAAGTTGATGGACGCCGTGAGCCGTTTCGATTCCCGGGTGAAGGATCCTAGAAGCGCATGGCCGGCGCGGCTGGTGAGGGCCACGAGCACGATCGAACCGTCCACCGACGTGGCCACGGGGATCCCGGTGTCCGTCGCCGCGATGCGGAGGTCATCAGGCAACTCGAACCGGGCTTGCTCCCGATGATGAAGCAAATCCCAGAGGACAGGCTGGCGATCATCGTCACACAGCAGGGCGAAGGGGACCTGAGACGGGAGGGCGATCCGGGCAGCGGGGAGCGTGCGTTCGCTCCACTCATCGCCGGAATCAGGCGGGCCAGCCTTCCAGTGAACGCCCCCGCCGCTATCGACGAACAGCAAGCCACCGTCACCGGCGGGCAGATACACTCGAGCCATGTTCGTGGCGAGGAGGGAGGCTACCCGTGTCGCATCCAAACCCTCCATCCACGCGAGGATGGGGTCACGGCAATCCCCGACTGAACCCAAGCGGGCAGCGTCTCGCAGTTGGAGTTCGACCAGCCGCGACCAGCCGTCGATAGGCGTCTCACTGCCTCGCATGACCGCCAAGGCCGACTGCACGGCAAGCGCGACCCGGGCATGCCGTGCGGCGGCAACAGAAGTCCGCCAGCCCCAAACCAGGCCGATGGCGGCGCCGAAGACCGCGAGGAAGATCCCCAGCGAGAGCACCGCCAGCGCGGGTTTGCGGCGAGCCCAGCTCCACACCCGTTCCGCCGTACTGACGGGTCGGGCTTGGATGGGCTCGCCGCGGCCCCACCTCCCAAGGTCTTCGGCGAAATCTCCTGCCGAGGCGTAACGACGGGTCGGGTCCTTCGCCAGGCACTTGAGACAGATGGTCTCCAAATCGCGGGGTAATGAAGGATTCAGCCGGCGCAACGGCACGGGTTCGGTTTCGGCCACCAGGCGAAGCGTCTCGGCGTTCGACGCGCCAGGCGGGAACGGCGGGCGGCCCGTCAACAAATGATAGAGGAGCGCGCCCAGTCCATAGACATCCGTCCGCGCATCCACCGCGCCCACGCGCGAGTCAATCTGTTCCGGCGCCAGCGAGACCAGGGTGCCGAGGACCTGTCCGGTGACGCTGAAGCCCGCCGCCGCATCCAGGTGTTTGGCGAGGCCGAAATCGACGACCTTCGGTTCGCCATCCTGCCCGATCAGCACGTTCGAGGGCTTGAGGTCGCGGTGGATGATGCCGTGATCGTTGGCGTAGGCCACGGCGAGCGCCACCTTGCGCGTGAGTTGTGCCGCCTGCTTCGGGTCGAGCGGGCCGTGTCGGGTCTTGGCCCCCAGGTCCTGGCCTTCGACATACTCCATCGAGAAGTACGGCAATCCCGCGTCCTCGCCCCAGTCGTAAATCGTGACGATGTGGGGATGCCGGAGCGCGGCGACGGCCTTGGCCTCGGCGATGAATCGCTGCCGGGCCTCCGGGTTGGCGTGATGAACGCTCGTGAGCATCTTCAGCGCCACGACCCGGTTGAGGGTCTCCTGCCAGGCGAGGTAAACGACCCCCATCCCTCCACGCCCCAGAATCCGCTTCACCTCGTACTTGTCCGCGATGATCAGGACGTCGCCGGCCGCGGGAAGATCATCCAGAAAGCCCGGCCCGAGGTCGGGTTCGTCGGGATTGCGCTCGGCGCGGGCCAGGACGCAGTGGGGACACGGCTCATCAGGCCGGATCCGCGGGGCACCACAACCAGGGCACTGGCCAGCTTCGGTCACGGGTCACCCCCTACGGGAATCCGCTCCGCAGGTTACAGGTGACTGTCATCGGCTCGTCAGAAGGCGGATGATGTAGGGGAGTTCCTCATGCCAGTCCTTGTCGGTGGCGACGGTTTGTCTGACCTCAAGTTCGAGCAACTCGCGCAAGCGCCTCCGGAGGCGATGCCGGGCGACCTTGACGGCGCCTTCCGTCGTGCCGAGCTCCTTTGCCAGCTCGGACAACGGCACCTGGTGATCCGAGAGTCCCAGCGATCCCACGAGGCAGTTGAACATCCTGGATCGCAGGGCTTCTTCACATTCACGTCGGAGCTGGGCCAGGCACCGTGTCCAGATCGTTTGAGCCCAGGCCCGGTCCAGATCCAGGCCAGGGTCGACCGGGGCGGCGGTCGGCTCGTGAAGAGGGCGTCCTTCGCCGTCTCTCTCGTCGAGCGATGCCGGTTGGATCCCCTCGCCTCGTTTCCGGGTCATCGTCGCGTCATGTCGATCGCGTAGGAAGTTGCGGATCGAGCGTTTGATGAAGCAGCGGAACTTCCCTTTCTCCGGGTCCACCGCCTTCAAGAACTCGCGTCCCTGACAGTGCACCAGGAAGTCGTGGGTGAGTTCGGTGGCCAGTTCCTGACCACACCGCCGTTCGTTCTGAAGATGCCGGACGATCGGGGCGTAGTACCGCTCGAGCATGATGCCAAGCGCCGCAACGGCCTCGTCCTCCTGGCCATCTCTTGCCCTCAGAATCGTGGTCCAGATCGTTGGGTCAAAGAAATCCATGCGAGCGCCAGGCGAAGTCCTTTCCGCCGTCCATGGGCGCCAGCCTAAGGTTCACAGCCCCCGCCGGTCAACGACTTGCCCCGTATCGGGTGATTCCTGCCGGCCCGCCTCGCCGCTCGAGTCAGAGCGGCTATCCGATGACTTCCGGAGGCTTGGATCGGTGCGGTGGGAAAGGTGTTCCGGGCTTGATGCGCGAGATTCCGTCCGCCCGTTCATCCACGAAGAGGGTACGAACCGACGGACGGACGGACGACCAGGCCGGAAAAAAGGGCGGCGGAGCTCAGCGACATGGGCGTCCGCATGCTGAATCTGATTCTGAATTCGAGCGGGCCTCAGGGGGAAGTCGATGCGCAAATGCTTGTGGAACAATTGCTCTGTGAAGATTGGCGGAGAGGGGGGGATTCGAACCCCCGGTACGGCTTTTGACCGTACAACGGTTTAGCAAACCGCCGCCTTCAGCCACTCGGCCACCTCTCCGCAAAAGTGGAGCGGGTGATGGGAATCGAACCCACGTGGCCAGCTTGGAAGGCTGGAGCTCTACCATTGAGCTACACCCGCATCGCGTCGCGACGCCCCGCAGCCTATCGCACGAGCCCGGCGTGTCAATGCGGCGCGCACTCCCCGCACTCCCCTGAGTTCGCAGTCTGCAAAGGTCGTCCTCGACCGTCGCGACGTGCCCCGCGCGTTACGCCGCGCGAGGCCGAGCCCCGGTTGCAGACCGTTGTCGAGACACGAGCCCGGAAACCGCAGGTTCGCGCATTACCTGGAGGCGCTCTCAAGGGCCAGGGCGCCGTTCAAGGCTGTGACCGCACCAGCCTGCAGGCTGAGTTCCTGAACCCGATCGCCGTAACGCACTCGGAGCCGGATCGGGGCATCGGGCTGTAGGGTCACACGCGTCAATTTGCCGTCATCCCACGCCATGCCAACCGTGATCGCGCCGCGGGCCCGAAGCCCCGTGACGGTGCCCTGCTTCCAGGAACCGGGCAGGGCCGGCAGGAGCTGAAGCTCGGGAGCTCGTCCTGGCGAACCGTGACTCTGCAGCAGCATCTCCGCAATCCCCGCCGTGCCGCCGAAGTTGCCGTCAATCTGGAAGGGAGGATGCGTGTCGAACAGGTTCGGAAGCGTCGACTTCGCCAGCAGCGCCTGCACGTTCTCTCCCGCCTTGTCGCCATCGCCGAGTCGCGCCCAGAAGTTGATCACCCAGGCCCGGCTCCAACCGGTATGACCGCCGCCGCTCGCGAGCCTGCCTTCAAGTGATTTACGGGCAGCGGTCGCGAGCTCAGGCGTTCCGGTGCGCGTAATCTGGCGTCCCGGATGGAGGGCGAACAAGTGGGAAACGTGCCGGTGCCCAGGCTCCGCTTCCTTGAATTCCTCGGACCATTCAAGGAGCCGGCCGTCGCTGCCGATCTGCGGCCCGGCGAGGCGGTCCAACGCGGCGCGCACCGCGGCGACACCCGGTTCGTCGATCGCCAGGACGGCCGCGGCCTCGAGGTAGTTGTTGAACGCGTCCCACACCAGCTGCTGTTCCATGGACGGCCCCATGCAGAGCGTGGCTTGCTGTCCGTCCCGGGTGATGAAGATGTTCTCGGGCGAAGTTGCCGGACCCGCCAGCAGTTTGCCGGTCTTGGGATCGGGCGTGAGCCAGTCCAGGCTGAACTCCGCCGAACCACGCAGGATCGGGAACACGCGCCGGAGGTAGTTGGTGTCCCGGGTGAAGGCGAAGTGCTCCCAAAGATGCTGGGACAGCCACGCTCCGGCCGAGGGAGACAAACCCCAGGACGGCGATTCGCCGGGAGCGGTGAACCCCCAGGGATTGGTGATGGTGTGCACGGTCCAGCCGCGCGCGCCGTAATGAGTGGCGGCGGTCCGGGCTCCCGGCCCGGCCATGAGGGCGATGTAACGTTCCAGCGGCTCGAAACACTCGCCCAGGTTGGCGACGTCCACCGGCCAATAGTTCATCTGGACGTTGATGTTGGCGTGGTAATCGCAGTTCCAGGGCGTGTCGATGCCGTCGGCCCAGATCCCTTGCAGATTGGCGGGCAAGTCCCCGGGGCGGGAGCTTCCGATCAGGAGGTAGCGGCCGTACTGGAAATACAGGGCGACCAGAGCCGGATCGAAGGAACCGGCGGCCACGGCACGGAGCCGTTCATCGGTGGGCCGGGAGGCGGCCGGGTCGGCGGCGCCGAGCCGTAACGACACGCGATCAAAGAGGCGGCGGTGGTCCGCGACGTGACGCGCCCGCAGGTCGGGGTAGGCGTGACGGCTGGCGGCTTCCAGTTGCGCCCGGGTGCGGATACCCGGGTCGCTTTGGCGCCAGTCGGGGAGTTGCATGGCGTAGTCGGTGTTGGCCGCGAACAGCAGCGTGGCGGCGTTGGCGTTCTGGACGCGAAGGCTCTCGCCGTCCGGAGAAACTCGACCGCCATCGAGGACAACCCGGAGCCGCGCGTTGAAGCGCATGCCATTCGTTCCCAAGCCGTCGTGCATCTGCCCGCTCAGGACAAGCTGGTCCGTACCTTCGGTCCGGGTGGATGCCTGTTCGGACCTGGCGAGCGACAGTCGGACGTTGATTGCGCCCGGGGTGTCGGCGGTCAGCCGCACCACCAAAACCTGGTCGGGGTGGCTGGCAAACACTTCGCGCACAAATCGCGTGCCATTCAGGGAAAAGCTTACCCGGGCGACGGCCTGCTCGAGGTCAAGTTCACGCCGGTAGCCTTCGAACGGTCCGGTCGCTGGGGACGTACCGGGGGTTTCGAGCGCGATTCGCAAGTCGCCGAGGGTTTGATAACTCCCGTAAGGCACCCGCGCGCCGTGACCGTGCCCTGAACCCGCGCCGCGACAGATCAGGGTGCGGTTCGCCAAGGCCTGAGCCTCGCCGTAGCGGCCGGCGAAGAGCAGGCGGCGGATCTCCGGAAGTGCCTTCAGGGCCTCGGGGTTGTCAGCGTCCTGAGGTGACCCCGACCAGAGGGAATCCTCGTTGAGTTGGAGGCGGTCGTTCCCGGGATCGCCGAAAACCATGGCACCGAGGCGGCCGTTACCCACCGGCAGCGCCTGGTTCCAGTCCTTGGCGGGCTGGCGGTACCAAAGGAGCAGGTCTTCGGCCGTGCCACTCGTGGCGCTGAGGTGCGGAAGCAGGGTGGCGAGGGCGAGGGAGGCCAGGAGTGTAAAGCGCATGGGCGAACCATGCCGAAAGGGATGCCTGGATCCAAGTTCAAGCTGAGCTTCCGCCGGTACCGGCGGGTCTCGCGAACCTCGAAAAAGCCGGATTGCGGCTCCGATTTTGGCACTGACTTTGCTTAGTATTCTTACGTCTTGAACGCGGGGCAGCGGGTTGGTTGGCCTGCTGCAAGTGGTTGGTTGGCTGCGGTCAAGATGTAGGTTGTTTGGTTAGTTGGTTGGTTGCAGTGGTTGGGGTCATGAGTGGCGGATTTGACTTGGAAGTCAGGTCCGCCACTCTCCTTTTCCATGTTCTGACGGTTGTAGGCCCGGTGCCCTCACCGGGCGGTTCATGGGAAGCAGGGACGCCGGGAGGACCGGCGCGCATGGGGACCAGGAACCGTTGCGAACCGCAGGCTTCAGCCCTCAGGGACCTCTCCAACCCGGCGCGGGTTCCTGCGGACTGAAGTCCGCGCCCCGGGGGCGGTTCATGGAGAGTCGCGGCGGCCTTCTTTTGAGCAGGGACGTCCCGGGCTCAGGACTTCAGGGTCTTCCCGATGCGCTGGATCGAGTCGTCGACCTGAGCCGTGGTGAGCATCCCAATCGTCATCGCGTCCACAAGATCGTTCCCGATAACGTACTTCAACGAGGCGTCCTTCTCCTCGGGTTGCGTGAGCTTGCCCGCACCGAAGATCTTCATGCCGACAACCGCTTTGCCGTTCGCGCGGGCGGTTTTCAAGGTTGCGGTGATGGCCTGAACCGTGTCGTCGCACGAGTAGTCGCCGCCGCCCTTGTAGTTGATGCGCGCAAAGATGACGTCCACCCACGGGTCGTTTGCGGCGAGCTTCAGGGCTCCGTGATCGTGGCAGGACACTCCGACGGCGCGAACCGTGCCCTTTTGCTTGAGGGCGGCCAGTCCGTCGCGAATGCCGGCGTACTCCTGCTTCCACCGATCGTTCACCACGCAGTGGATCAGGCAGATGTCGATCACGTCGCTCTCGAGTTCCTTGCGGAATCGGTCCACTTCCTCGCGGGCGTCTGCCGACGGGGTCACCCAGTCCTCTTTCCGTGGCCAGATCTTGCTGAGGACGACGTAGGAATCCCGGGGCACACCCTTCAGCGCGTTGCGGGCGAAGGTATGGGAGCCGTACAGGTCCGCCATGTCGATGAAGTTGATGCCGCCATCCATGCCGTGACGGAGCAGTCGGGTGAACGACTCCTGTCCCATCCGCGTATGGTCGGAGGAACGGCGCGAGCCGTTGAAGCCCGTACCTTGAGCCAGGTAGGAACATTTGATGCCGGTCTTCCCCAGGGTCACGCGATCGGTAGCCGATCGGGGGAGGGTTGGGGTCGCGGCGGTCAGCGGCGACGCGGTCATGAAAAGGCCGGCGCCAGCCAGCGTGGTCTTGATGAATTGACGGCGATCCAGGTAGGCCATGGGATAACGAGGTTTGCGGACGTTGTCGTGACCGATAACTGCGGGTCGTTTCGTGCTGCGAATGATGCGAGAAGTTAGTCGAACGGTTGGGCAGCCGCCAACTGGAAACTTCCGACTCCACACTCGACTTCACCGCACGACGCAGGAACGATGAGGCCACCACGATGCGGTTGCTCGACCGCTACCAGCTTCGCGAACTGTTAATTCCGCTGGGCTACTGCCTCGGCGGCTTCCTGGTCTTTTGGGTCTCGTTCGACTTGGTGAGCGAGCTGGACGACTACCAGAAGTTCAACCTCAGCCTGCTCGAAGTTGCCGAATACTACCTGGTGACGCTGCCGGAATTCGTCGTGACGGTGGTTCCCCTGTCGTTGCTCCTGGCGCTGCTCTACGCCTTGACCAACCACGCGCGGCACCACGAACTCACCGCGATGCGCGCCGCGGGAGTCGGGTTGTGGCGTCTTTGCCTCCCTTACCTGGCGACGGGGACCCTGATGAGCCTGATGGTCCTCGGGCTGAATGAACTGTGGGTCCCGCGCAGCCAGGAGTTGGGACAACGCATCCTCTCCCGTCACGCCACCGTCACCGACAGCGGCAGCAAGGGCAGGTGGTTCCGCAACCTCGCGTTCCACAACGAGCGTCAGCGCCGGTTGTGGAACATCGGGCTTTATGACCGTGAGTCCGGAGCGATGTGGAACGTGAACCTGGACTGGCAACTGGAGAACGGGATTCGCCGGCGACTCGCCGCCCAACACGGGGTTTTCACCAACGGCGCGTGGACATTCCAGGGCGTGCGCCAGCTCCTGTTCACGCCGTTTCCCGAGCCGACTTGGGAGCCCAGCGAGACCAACCAGATCGAACTGATCGAGCTCAGTGAAACCCCTTCCCAGATCAACAGCGAGATCCGGTTCGCCTCGCTGACGGGTTCGCGTGCTGCCAAGCGCGCGCGGCTGTCGTTGCGTGAAATCCGTGAGTACCGGGACCTTCATCCGAGCCTGCCGGCCGCGGCGCAGTCCAAGCTCCAGACGCAGTTTCACGGCCGGCTTGCGGAGCCATGGACGAGCCTGGTGGTGGTTTTGGTGGCGATTCCGTTCGGGGCACCCGGCGGACGGCGCAACGTGTTCGCCGGCGTGGCGGCCAGCATTTTCATCGCGTTCGGGTTCTTCTTCACGCAATGGTTTTCGCTGGCACTGGGGACCGGCGGTTACGTGGCACCTTGGGTGGCTGCCTGGACTCCCAACGCGCTTTTTGGACTGCTGGGGACCCTGCTGGTCTTGAGAGTGCGGTAGGCCTCGGGTCCGGGGGCTCTTTTCCGGCGGCCTCGTCGCAAGCAGGATTCCAGGCGATTGGCCGCAGGCTTGTGCCGGACGATGGCGACGGCGGGATTCTCCCACGACTTCACGCTGCAGAGACGACGCGGTGCATGGCTCTGCCCGATTTCTGAAATAGCTGTTTCAGATTTCGGAGCACGGGGTATCGCGGCCTTCCGCCAACCTTTCGATGCCCGGAAGGAAGGCCGGTTGCACCCGTGACGCGTCCAAACCTCGAAATAGCTGTTTCACCATTTGGCATCGCCAGGAGGCGAGGGACGGGCTGACGGCCTTGTCAGGACCAGCCGCGGAAGCGCGGGGCGCCGGCCTGGCACTTTGGCGCTGCACCGGCACCCGGAGCCTGACAGAATCGCGTCGTGAGCGACGCGACCCACGCGCTGGACGACCTGCGGCTCCGGCACGAGCGGCTGACCCTCCTGTACCAGGTCAGCCAGATCATCCACTCGACGCTCGATCCCCAGGAGGCCCTGGAACTCATCGTGCGCGAGGCGGTGCGCCTCGTTCGCGCCACCAGCGGTTCCGTCGTGCTGGTCAATCCGACGACGGGTTTCCTCGAGATCCAGGCGGCGTACGGATTGCCCGAGAGCGCTGCCCGGCTCCGCCTGAAAGTGGGTGAGGGAATTACCGGCTGGGTCGCGCAGCGGGGAAAACCGGCGCGGGTGGGAGATGTGGCACGCGATCCGCGCTATATCATGCTGCGGAAGGCGGTTTGCTCCGAGCTCGCCGTGCCCCTCGAGGTGCACGGCGAGGTTCGTGGCGTGCTCAACGTGGATGCCGACCGTGCCGAGGCTTTTGCCGCAGCCGATCAGGAGTTGCTGGAGGAACTCGCGACTCAGGCAGCCCTCGTGATCCAGAATACGTGGCGTTATGAGCAGCTCCGGCTCAAGGCGCGGCTCTTCGAGACGCTGGTCAACGTGGGCCAGACGATCAACTCGGCCGTCAACCTCGACGACGCGCTCCAGACCATCACGCGCGAAGGCTGCATGTTGATGGGCGCCAAGATGTGCGCCCTGCTGCTCCTGGACGAAGGGCGCGAGTGGTTGGACTTGCGCGCCTCGCATGGTGCCGGCGAGGCGTACCTGAACAAGCCGCGCCTCGCTGTTTCTGACAGTCTGTTGGGAACCGTGGTGCGGCGTCGCAAACCGCTTCAAGTGGAGAACGTCCAGGCTTCCGGCCGCTACCAGAGCGTCGAGATCGCGCGTCGGGAGGGGCTCGTTTCCCTGCTCAGCGTGCCCTTGAGCTTCCGCGGCGGGCCGATCGGTACCCTGAGTGTTTATACCGGGGAACCGCACAGCTTCTCGAACGAGGAAATCCGCAGCCTCTCCGCACTGGCCGACCTGTCCGCCATTGCGATCGAGAAGGCCCGCCTCTACGAGCGCGTGGTGGACCTGGAAGAGCACCTGCGCCACAGCGAGAAGCTCTCGGCGCTCGGCTTACTGGCAGCGGAAGTTGCCCACGAGATCCGGAATCCCCTGACCGTCATGAAGCTGCTGTACCACTCGCTGGACCTGCGCTTTCCGGAAGGCGATCCGCGAGCCCGGGACACGGTGATGCTTGGCGAGAAGATGGACCAACTGAACCGCATCGTCGAACGGGTGCTCGACCTGGCACGCCACAGCGAGCCGAAGCCCGGCCCGGTCAACTGCAACCAGTTGGTCAGTGATCTGGCGCTGCTCACCCGGCACAAGCTGCTCCAGCAAGGGGTGGAACTGGTCCAGGACCTCGCGTCGGACCTGCCGTTGTTGATGGGTGACGGCACCCAGCTCGAACAGGCGTTGCTGAACCTGGCACTCAACGCGGCCGAAGCCATGCCCAAAGGCGGCCAGTTGAAGATCGCCACCCGCGCGGTGCACCTGCCACGAACCAGCGCCCGGCCGACGCACGTGGCCATGAGCTTCCGCGACACCGGTTCGGGCATGACAGCCGAACAACGTCGGAGGGCGTTCAGTTCGCTGCTGAGCTCGAGCAAGGCGGGCGGGACGGGCCTGGGCTTGATGATCGTGGCCCGGGTGGTGGAAGCCCATCGGGGCAAAGTGCGCATCGCCTCCCGCGTGGGGGAGGGGACGACCATCACGCTGTTGTTCCCGGTTTGAACGGCACGAACTCACGATCGAGGCGACCATCTTGCACGGAGCAAAGCCAGTAGCCCTTGCCCGGGGTGCCGTCGTGGTTATCACGAATCCGCGCGCAGCAGCGGTTGGTCACGAGCATTGCCGAGCGGTGCCGACTCTCGGTGAAGCCATGATGGTGCCCGGAAAACGCCGCCCGCAGATCGAACCGGAGCAGCCGCTCGAGCACCGCATCCGCATTGAGCGGCGTCATGGGAGTGAGATGCGCGAGGGGGAAGTGTGTGAAGAGGATGAGCGGCCGGGACCGGTCGATCTGTGCCAACCGTTGATCGAGAGCGTCCAAGGCCGCCGTTTGGACCCGGGTCCGCTCCCAGAGCTGGCCGTGCGTGCTGTCGAGAGCGAGGAATTCCCAGCCTTGGTGTTCGAAACCGTAGGTCAACCGGTTTGGAAAGGCAGCGTCATACGTCTCGCGGCTGTTGGGACGCTCCCAGTCATGGTTTCCAGGGACAGGATGGAATGGAACACCCAGTTCGGCGAACGCCTCGCGGGCTACGATGAGGTTCTCCTGGTCGCCACGGTCGGTGATGTCCCCGAGGTGGAGGCAGAAGGCGACCCCGGTGTGCGTGCGCATCTGGGCCACCAACCGCCGCAACCAGGGGCCGCATTCCGGAGTGCTGCAATGCGTGTCGTTCACCACGAGGAACCGGAAGCTGGCGCTGCGATCGGCGGCATGAGTGAGTTGGCGGCCGGGCCAGAAGCCACCGCCGAGGAGCACGCCAAGGCTGCATTTGAGCGCAGCGCGGCGCGACAGGTGAGGAATGGGAGCAGGCATTAAACCGTGTGGGGTTGGGAGGACAAGGCGACCGCGGCTGGAGAGGATGGAGTCGGCTCCAGCGGCACCAGCACGCTGCGGTTCAGGGCGAGGAAATGCAGCCAGGCACCCGTCACCTGGCGTCCGAACAGGCGTCGCAGCGCCAGGGCGTACAGTCGTAGCTGGGGGCTGTACGCCTGGACCTTGGCGTCGATCGAACTCGAGGTGACGGCATCCGTCTTGAAGTCCACGATCCATGCGCCCTCGGGGGCAAGGACGGCGACATCGATCACGCCTTGTACCACCACGAACTCCTCGGCGCCCAGATCCGGGGTGATGGGGAGTCCGAGCGCATCGAAATCGGCCGGTGCCAGACGGAGAGTGAACTCGAGTTCGCGTCGGACGCAGGCCGTCTGTTTCCGGAGGCGCTCGCCCAGTTCGGAAGTGCCGAAGGCGACCAAGGCGGGCAGATCGAGTGCGGCGGCCTCGGCGGCGGAGATCTGTCCCGCTTGCTGCATGCTGGAGACTTCGGAGGCCAGGGACGTGGCGTCGCGGAGGCTTTCGAGGCGGACCAGTTCAAGCACCCGGTGATGCGCGGTGCCGCGTTGGGCGGCGGTGAGGGCTGTTACTTCGGGCTTCGAAGCGGAGACGGGCGAAGGTGGCTGCTCGGCAGTCGCAGGGCGGAACCAGTGGACCACCTCCTCCGTTTCAAAGGCGCGTCGCCGCAGGGACGTTACCGAGGCCTTGGCGGGTTCGCGCGTGGCTGGCAACTCCCGGTAGGCGGCCTGCACCCGGCGTTCTTGCGGAGGGCCGGCTGGGGGAGGCGGGGGTGGAATCGCCTGTTGCCCGTCAGGTCGGGTGATCTCTCGTGGCACCGCTCCGCTCACGATTCTCCATTGCGTGGTCTCGGATTCGCCCGCCGCCTGGTCCCACCACTGGTTCACGCCGGTCACGCGCGGCAGCGCCATGATCAGCCAATCCAAGGCGGAGGTCACCTCGCGCAGACGGGTGCTGCTGATCGCTGGTTCTTCCCAAAGCCGCTCAGCCCGGCTGCGGCTGGTGGTGCCCGCGAGCACGAGCTTCTCTTGGGCCCGGGTTACGGCCACGTAGAGCAGCCGCAGTTCCTCGGCCATGAGCTCGCGTCGGCCCCGGCGGGCGGCGAGCCAGTGCGGAAGACTCGGGTAACTGCGGTCGGCCTCGGGAGGCTTCACCATCGGTGCGAGTCCATAGTGCTCGTCGAGAATGACGCTCTCGTGAAGATCCCGCTGATTGAAGGACCTGCCGAGATCGGCCACCACGACAATCGGCCATTCCAGGCCCTTGCTCTGGTGAATGCTCATGAGGCGCACGGCGTTTGCCGCCTCGACCGGCGCCGGCTCGGGATCGAAATCGATGCCGTGGTGCGCCTCGACGAGTTGCAGGAACCGAAACAGACCCTGGCGCTGCAAGCGGTCGAACTCCCGCGCCATGGCGAGCAGCCGCGCGATGTTGGCAAGGCGCTGCTCGCCGCGCGCCTGGCCGCGAATCAAGGACTCGTAACCGCTTTCGTCGAGGATGGTCTCAAGGCACTGAGACAGGGATCCCATGCGGGCCAACTCCCGCCAGCGGCCATGGCGTTCGAGGAACCGGTTCACCTTCGGCCAGGCGGAGCGCTGAGCTTGTGTCAGTGGATCATCGTGGTCCGATCCGGCTTGAGCCTTCGCTTCCGCAGCATCGGCCGGGGCTGGGGACGCCGGCCGGTGGTTGCCGGCTTGATGGAAGTGGGCCAGGGCGGTCCAAAGCGGTTCGCTGCGCAGCTCCAGCCGGATGGCGGCGAGTTCGTTTGCCGACAGTCCCACGAAAGGCGAGCGGAGAACCGTGAGCAAGGGCAGGTCCTGGAGCGGATTATCCAGCAGGCGAAGCAGACTGAGCAGGTCGCTGATCTCGATGGTCTCGTACAGCCCGGTCCGCTTGGCCCAGAGCGGGACGCCCCGTTCCGCGAACACGCGGGCGTAACTTTCCGCCTTGCCGCTCGGTGCCCGGAGCAGCACGACCATGTCCCGCCATTCGACGGGCCGGCGGGTGCCTGTCGCTTCATCCCAGACCCGGAAGGGCAGTTCTTTCAGCGACCGCAGCCGATCGGCGACCAGCGTCGCCTCCGCCTCGGCGTCGCCCAGTTCGACGTCGGCGCTGCGCTCGGACTCCGTCTCGGACTCGAGTTCCGGCTCGCGACTCGACGGGTCCTCATTCCGACCGGGTTTCAGACGCAAGCACACCTCAACCGCCGGGGCGGGGTCCGGTGTTCCCAGCGGCGCCGGTTCACGCGGCCCAGGACGCAAGGAGGCGTCTTCGTCGTAGGGGATACCCGCCACGTCGGGGTGCATGAGTTCCCCGAAGAGAGCGTTGGCGAAATGGAGGATGGGTTCGCGGGAGCGGAAGTTCTCGTTCAGGGGAACCACCGTCCCGGCGCAGGCATCGCCAGACCACTCACGCGCGTAGTGCTGGAAGATGGCCGGATTGGCGAGCCGGAAACGATAGATGCTCTGCTTGACGTCACCCACCAGGAAGCGGTTGCCGCAGCCGGGATCCGCGCGGCTCAAGGCCTGGAGAATGCAGTCCTGGGCGGCATTGATGTCCTGATATTCGTCGACAAAGACATGCCGCAACTTCTTCCGCCAGCGCCGTGCCAAGGGCGTGGGAGTTCCTGCGCTCGCGTTCCACAGCAGGCGGATGGCGAATTGCTCCAGATCGTGAAAATCCATCGCTGCCAACTCGCGCTTGGCGGCGGCGAAGGTGTCGGCAAAGGCCAGGGTCACATCGATCAGGGCCTTCATATGGTCCCGGACCCAGGACCAGTCCTCGTGCAACGGGTCCCGGGCTGGGGGCAGACCGGACTCCGATGGAGCTGCCGCAGTCGCGGCGGCCGCCTCGTGCGGTTCGGGCCGGGCGAGCGAATGCAGAAACGTCGCTTCCTGGAACAGCCGTTCCAGGGGGCGGCGCCACGCCGTCTTCTTTCGGTTGGGCCAATCCCCGTCCAGGGCCAACAAGCCGCTCAGCTGCCTGGCCGCGTCTTCTCGTGAGGCACAAGGGGCGAGGGTGACGAGCCAGCGTCGGCATTCGGCTGCCCGTGCGTTTTCGGATGGGATCTCCCTCAGGGCGTCCGCCCATTCGGCCGCCCAGCTTCTTGTGCTTTCCAGCCACCAGGTCTCCCAGCGGGGTGGGTTGGGCTGTGAAAAGGCTGCATGCTGGTCGACGAGCCAGCCCCGGGCGTTGGGCAATGTTTGCGCATAGGCATGGAGTCGGCGTATGAGGGACCGGATGTGGTCGTCACGGCCTTCGCCGTAGGTCATGACGAGTTCCTGGACCGCAAGGTCGGGTGCGTCCGACCCGGCATAGCGACGGCTCAACAGTTCGTCGAGGGTGCGCTCCGCCAGCATTTGGGACTGCGATTCCTCCAGCACCGAGACCTGGGGATCGAGGTCCAGTTGATGGAAATGCTCGTGAACGAGGCGCAGGCAAAAGCTATGGAGCGTGCAGATCGTGGCGGACTCGGTCAGGGCCGCCTGCTCGGCGAGATGAACGTTTTCGGGCTGGCGTTGAAGCTCCTCGTCGAGTCGTTTCCGGAGGCGTTGCCGCATTTCTGCGGCGGCCGCCTCGGTGAACGTCACCACGAGCATCTCGTCCAGCGAAACGGGGTCCGCCGGATCAAGGATGCGCGCGAGGCAGCGTTCGACCAGGGTCCGGGTCTTGCCCGTCCCGGCGCCGGCGATGACCAGAACGTTTCCGGTTGTGGCAACCGCGCGTTGCTGGTTCGGGGTCAGGCCGGGCACAAAGCGAATCCCGGCTGCAGCGGCGTCAGGGGCCGCCGCGCCGGGAATTGGCGTCGAGGCGTTCCGTCGTGCGGACTACTTGCTGACGAAGCGGGTGGTGCGTTCCCACAGCCAGACGATGTCCTTGTTGTTGGGCTGTGCCGCGGGAGGCATGGTGCCGGCCTGGTACTTGACGGGGGGAGCTGTCCGCGGATCCTGCCACTTCTTGATCTCCGAGTGGCCGTCTGCGAAGGAAAAGCCGCAAGCCCGATTGTGTGTGCTCGAGGGCACGTCAGGCAGCTTGGTATTCGCGGGGTTCGGATAGCCGTTCATGTCGATGCAGAAGAACCCGTCGTTGATGCTGTCCGGATGCTCATCGACCAGGACCCAGGTCATGGAGGGGCCGGGATCCACGAAGTCGGACGACTTGAGGTAGGCTCGGAACTCGGGGCCGCCGAACCAGGTGTGGACACCTTCGTTCATGCCGCACCACGAATTCATGGAGAGGCTGCGCACCCGAGGCACCATCTGGCCGTCGGAACGGCGGGTCATGCTGCGGTCGGCCGGGCACTTGTAAATGGAAGCGGAGCCGCCCGTATAGGGCCAGATGCAACCGGCGGCCAGGCTGTTGGTGATGTCCCAGTTGTCGCGGCTGTTGCTGAAGTCCAGAAGGCCATGGACCCAGGCGTATTTGTAGTTCGGGTGGGAGGGGTTCCCCTCCTGGGCGTAGGCGAAGGGCAGGCGTTCGTTGGCGTCGCCCACGTACATGGCCCACGCGAGCATGAGTTGCTTGGTGTTGCCCATGCACAGGATGCCGTGGGCTTTGGCCTTCGCCTTGGACAGCGCCGGCAACAGCATGCCCGCGAGGATCGCGATGATGGCGATCACCACCAGGAGTTCGATCAAGGTGAATCCGCCACGGCGGTTGACCGGCAAGCGACGGGTTCTGACGGAGCTCGTTGGGTTGCGCATAACGGTCATTCGTTCAGGCATCAAGGGACTTTAAGACGTACGTTCGTCGCACCGAAACTAGACCCGCGCCCGGTGGACAACAAGAGGGAATCCGCGCGGGAAGGGGCGTGCTTCGGAACGCACACCGGTGTCAACGGGTCCTGAACGGTTCCGCGGTTCCCGACCGACCCTGCCACGATCCGCTGACCGCCGGCGCTGGCCCGAAGGCAGGCCGCGATCACCGGCATGGCCCTTGCCCGTGTTTCGTCCCGAACGGGACGTGTTACTGGTAAGGCACGCCTCCATGACCAAGGGTGCGCCGACACTTGGTGGAGAAGGTTTTGCGGGGAGGAAAGGAGACTGCCGGGTGCTGCGGTGCCTCGACGCTACAGCTGGCGGCAACCCGCGCAGCCACTGCCTTTGAGCATGATGGCGCCCGTCGGACAGAGTTCCGCCGCCCGCCGGGCCGAGGTGCGCAAGGCTTCGGCCATCGGCCGGTCGAAGGGCACCGTGACCCCCGCTTGAAATCCCCGACCGAAGAACGAGACGCCCACGTCCTCGCCCGCCTGTCGCGCGACCTCGACACAGGCACCGCACAGGATGCACTTGCCCGGCTCGAAGACGATCTCGGGATGCGAGGTGTCGCGCGTGAACTGCCTCCGTTGGCCGGCGAAGCGGGCCGGGTCCACTCCATACTCCGTGGCGAGCGAACGCAGCCGGCAGGGAATCGCCTTGCCGCAACCGCAGCCCAAACAGCGTTTGGATTCGCGGAGCGCGTCCGGTGGCCTGAAGCCGAGTTCAACTTCGTCGAAGGTCGAACGTCGCTTCTCCATGGGCAGGTGCGGCATGGGAGCCCGGGGCGCCTGCTCGATCTCGCGCAGCATGATGGCGAGTTCGTCCTCGTCCATCCGTCCCATCAGGACATTCACCGCCTCCGGGGCGCCGACGACCTTCTGGCCCGTGAGGTCCTGGTGGATTGAAGCGGCCGCCAACTTGCCCGCGGCCACCGCGCGGACCGCGACGTCCGGGCCGGTCACCGCATCGCCGCCGGCAAACACACCGGGGAGATTCGTCGCCAGCGTGTTGCCCTCGATGGCAACGCCCCATTTCGACAGGGCAAGCCCGGGGGTTTCTCGGTCGGTGCATTCGACGGTCTGGCCGATGGCCGCAATGACGCACGTCGCCTCGAGCTCGAACTCCGAGCCGTGGACAGGCACGGGGCGGGCGCGACCGCTCGCGTCGGGCGGACCGAGTTCCATGCGCAGGCACGTGAGGTTCAGCCGGTCGCCCTTGCGTTCGAGCTTCACGGGCGCGACCAGGAATTCGACCCGGACACCCTCCTCCTCGGCGGCCTCGACCTCCTCCATCAGGCACGGCATTTCGCGGCGCGTGCGCCGATACAGGACGCGCACCGATTTCGCCCCGAGGCGCACGGCGCAGCGGCAGGCATCCATGGCGGTGTTGCCGCCGCCGACGATGAGCACGTCGGTCCCGACCTGCGGGGGCGGCCCGTCGGTGAGTTGCTCGAGGAACGTCACGGCCGGTGTCGCCAGTTCCTCACCCGGGCAACCGAGGCCGCGCGAGCCTTGCGCGCCGATGGCCAGGAACACGGCGCTGTAATCGCGGCGCAACGTGTCCAGGGTGACGTCGCGTCCGAGTTTGGTGCCGAGACGGAACTCGGCGCCGCGATCGCGAATGGATCGAATCTCGGCATCGAGCACGTTGCGGGGGAGGCGGAACGCCGGGATGCCGTAGCGCAGCATGCCTCCGGCTTGCGGGTGGGCGTCGAAGATCACGACGCCGTGTCCCCGTCGGAGCAGATGATCGGCCGCGGCGAGGCCGGCAGGTCCGGCACCGACGATGGCCACCTGCTTGCCGGTGGAGGGCCCGGTGGGCGGCGCGTAAGGCCGGATGGTCAACCGCTGGCTGTCCGCGGTGAAGCGATGCAGATTGCGGATGGAAAGGGCTTCCTCCACCTCGCATTGGCGGCATCGTTGTTCGCACAACCGCGGACAGACGCGTCCCAGCGAAGCGGGCAGGGTCAGGTCGTCGGTGACGATTTCCGCCGCCTTGCGCTGATCCCCGGCGGCAATCCGGGCGATGAAGGCGGGGATGTCGAGGCGGGCGGGGCAGCCGGTTCGACAAGGCCCGACGCAATCCCCGGCATGATCGGAGAGCAACAGTTCGAGGGCGGTCTTGCGGGCCTCGCGTACCTCGTCGGAATTGGTGACAACGACCATGCCTTCGGCGGCGGGCATGGCGCAGGAAGGCCAGAGGTTGGGGCGCCCCTCGATCCGGACCGCGCAAAGGAAGCAGGAAGCCGACGGTGCGAAGCCCTCGACGTGGCAAAGCGTGGGGATGGAGATGCCGATGCGCCTGGCGGCGGCGAGGATGGTGTCGCCGGGGAAGACGTCGGCGGCCTGGCCGTCAATGCGGATCTGGAAGCTATCGGGCATGCGGGCAAAGTTCGAAGTTCGAAGTTCGAAGTTCGAAGTGAGTTCGAAGTTCGACGCGCGATGGGGAGCCGTCGATGCTCATTGCGTCCTCCTCCAGATCGCGCCGAAGATCCGGTTCAGCTCACGGGCTTCCCGCCAGAGACGACGGGCTTCCTCTGCGAGGCCGGGTTCTGCGGCCGCGATCAGCCGCAGAAACAACATGGTTTCCCGAGACTCTTTGCGGCTGGTGCCCACCCGGTTCTTGAAGTCCTTGCGCGAGACGCCGTCTCTCGCTTCGGCGTCGTTGGCGGCGATACCCGTTCCAGCGCCCACCAGTTGTTCGACCAACCGGTTGGTTACCGGGTCTTTCGCCACCTTCCTGGCGAATCGAATCACCTCCTCACCAAACCGGGCGGATCGCTCCTCGAGATCGAATACGGCCTCTCGCGAAGGGGGCGACTCCTCTCGAAGCGCAGCCTCGTCTGGAAGCGCATCTCCCCAGACCCAGAAATCGTCGCCATTCGCTATCGCCCCGGCAGATGCCAACGACGATGCGCCCGCGTTCCGATCTTCGACCTTCGGTCTTCGGCCTTCCTTCGAACTTCGCACTTCGGCCTTCGGACTTTTCATCAACGCACCTCGATCGCCTCGTGCGGGCACACTTCGCGGCAGGTGTTGCACCGGGTGCACAGGTCGAGATTGATCACGTGCCGCTGGTAGGGCGCCATGGGGATGGCGTTCACGGGGCATTTCTGGGCGCAAATCGTGCAGCCGGTGCAGTTGTCCTTCACCAGGTACTGGATCAAGGCCGGGCACTTGCCCGCCGGACAATGCCCCTGCAGGTGGGCTTCGTACTCGTCGCGGAAGTAGCGCAGGGTCGACAGGACGGGATTGGGGGCAGTCTTGCCGAGCCCGCAGAGACTGCCTTGGGTGACCTGGCGGGCGAGCTTCTCCAATTCCTCGAGGTGCTGGCGGCGGGCCTTGCCGGCACAGAGCAGTTCGAGCAGTTCGAGCATGCGTTTGGTGCCGATGCGGCAGAACGTGCATTTGCCGCAGGACTGATTCTGGGTGAACTGCAGGAAGTAGCGGGCGATGTCGACCATGCAGGCGGTGTCGTCGAGCACCACCATGCCGCCCGAGCCCATGATCGCGCCGATGTCGCGCAGGGACTCGTAATCGACCGGCGTGTCGGCCAACCTCGCGGGCACGCAACCACCCGAAGGTCCGCCGATCTGGACCGCCTTGAACTTGCGCCCTTCCGCGACGCCTCCGCCGATCTCTTCGACGATTTCGCGGAGCGTCGTTCCCATGGGGATCTCGATCAGGCCGGCCCGCTTGATCTTGCCGGCGAGGGCAAACACCTTCGTGCCCTTGCTGGACGCCGTTCCGATGGCCGCGAAGGCTTCTCCGCCGTGCCGCACGATCCAGGGGATGAGCGCAAGCGTTTCGACGTTGTTGATGAGGGTCGGCTTTCCCCACAGGCCGGCCTGGGCCGGGAAGGGCGGGCGCAGGCGCGGCATGCCCCGTCGGCCTTCGACCGAGGCGATGAGCGCGGTCTCCTCGCCGCAGACGAACGCTCCCGCACCTTCCTTGATCGAGATGCGCAGCGCGTAGTTGCTTCCCAGCAGGCGGTCGCCGAGCCAGCCCCGTTGCTCCATGGCGGCCAGCGCGGCGCGGATGCGCTTGAGCGCATTCGGGTATTCGTGGCGGATGTAAAACACCGCGTCATGAGCCCCGGCGGCGACGGCGGCAATGGCGAGTCCCTCGATCACGCGGTAGGGGAAGGACTCGAGGATCATGCGATCCATGAAGGCGCCGGGGTCGCCCTCGTCACCGTTGCAGATGACGTACTTGGTGTCGCCAGGCTGCTTGCGGACCATCCGCCACTTCTGGCCGGTGGGGAATCCGGCGCCGCCCCGGCCCCGCACGCCCGCCTTCTCAACGATATCGATGATTTGCTCCGGCGTGAGCGATGAGGGTTGTCCATTCCCCGCCGCGCGATCGGGAGAGGGGGAGACCCGGGCAGCGGTGCGGGTCGGGACCGGCGCCGCCGTTCCCAAGCAGCGCGCGAGGGCGGCGAAGCCGTTGTGGGCCAGGCACTCGTCCAGGTCCAGCGGATCCAGGCGCCCATAGTGCTCCATGGCGATGTGGATCTGGCGCCGGAAAAAGGTCTCGGCGCCCGGGTCGTGCCGACTCGAGGCGAGCGTTTGCAGACGGGGCTGCTGCGTGGCGCCTTCGAGGAGCAAGCCATCGAGGGTTTGGTTCCAGAGGCCGGAGAAGCGATCCCAAAGGCCGCGGGTCGAGGTGTGCGTGGCGACGAGTTCGTCGGCGTGCGTCGAACTCAAGCCGGTGTAGGTGACTCTGGCGCCCGCGGGCGTGAGTACATCGATCATCGGCGTGCGGTAACAAGCGCCGACGCAGCCCACCCGTTTGACCGTGGCTTGCGAGCCCGATTTGGCAACGCTCTGCTGCAACGCGCGGAAGACGCGGTCGGTGCCCTTGGCCACACAGCACGAATCGAGGCAGACATGGAACTCGGTTTCGCCCTTTCCGGGAGGGGCTGGGGCGATGTCGGCGGCGAGGGCCGTGGCCCGGTGTTCGAGGCCGCCGAGATAGTCCTGAATGGCTCCCGGCACTTTCTCGCTGGAGTTGTAGCCCAGCGTTTCCTCGCCGATCCGAACCACGGGGGCCAGCGTGCAGCAACCCAGGCAGGCGACGCGCTCGATGGTGAACTGGCGTCGGGCGTCGGTGTGGGTTCCTTCCGGGATGTTGAGGTGACGCCGCAGGGCGTCCTCGACGCGTTCCGCGCCGGCGACATGGCAGGCGGTTCCGTGGCAGACGTGGACGATGTGCCGGCCCACCGGTTCGTGGCGGAACATGTCATAGAACGTGGCCACGCCGGTGATCGAGGCCCGCGTGATCTCGGTTTGCCGGCAGACGTAATCCAAGGCCTCGCGGGGCAGGTAACCGTAGTGGTCCTGAAGGGCCTGCAGGACGGGAATGACCTGGTCCGGGGTACGCCCGAGGCGCTGTACCGCTTCGCGGGCAAAGGCGAGGTCCACGGCGGGTTCAACTGCCGGCGGAGCCGGGATGGGGGCGGTCACGGCGGTCATGGTTGCTTCGGCCCCGGCGTGGGTGCGGGGGCGGTGCTGACCGCGAAGAGGTGCTTCGTCGTCCGGATGATCATGCGATCGTGCGCCAGGGCCGGGCTGGCGAAGATCTCTTCGCCCAACTCGAGGCGCGCCAGTTCCCGGGCTTCGCGGCCGGTATTCATCAGCAGCACCCGTCCGTGGGCGCCCAGGACGCAGAGGGTGTCACCGACGAGGGCGGGCGAGGCGTGGACCTCGGTATCGGCCTCGTGTTCCCAAAGCTTCTTGCCGTCTTTGAAGTCGTGGCAGGTCACGACGCCGTGGGAGAGCACCGTGAAGACGAGGTTGCCGTTCGAGACGGGACTGGTGACGTCGGGGATGTTCTCGTCGGTCTTCCAGGCTACATGGGACTTGGCCACATCGCCCGTGCCGTCGGGCCGGATCGCGTAAAGGGTGTCGGAGGGACTGGCGACAAGCCAGAAGCCTTGGACAAAGCCCGGCGAAGGGGTGACCTCGCCGCCGATCAGCTTGGCGCGCCAGACTTCGGCTCCCGTGGCGCCGTTGTAGGCCATGATCAACTCGCCGCCAAGCGTGAGGACGTGAGGTTGATCCGCGACCGCGGCCACTGCCGGCGTGGCCCAGGACGCGCCCACGGGTCGCGGTGTTTCCCAAGCCGTCTTGCCGGTGGCTCCGTCCAAGGCAATGAGCTTGGAGCGGTTGTCATCCTCCGTGGCCTGGTCGAGTTGGACAATCAGGAGACCTGCCTGTGTGGCCAGGGAGGTGGCATGGCCGTAGGGGTTGTCGGGAACGCCCAGGTTCTTGGACCAGACGGGACGACCGTCGAGCGCGAAGGCGGCCACATCGCCCGTAGCGAACATGACATAAACGCGAAGTCCGTCGGTGGCCATGGTGGGGGCCGCAAAACCGGTGGATTCGGGGATCTCGGGAGGTTTGGAAGGCGCCCCGGGAACGTTGGCGACGGCGCGCTGCCAGACCGGAGCCCCCGTCTCGAGATCGTAGCAGAAAACGCTGCGGTTCGTGGCGTCGCCGCCGGACATGTAGACGCGGTTGCTCCACACGATGGGCGAATTGAAGCCCGGAACCGTGAGGGGCGTTTTCCAGAGCACGCCTTCGTTGCTGGCGAGATCGAACGGGTGCGGAATCGTGCCTTTGGACACCCACGCGTTGCCGTGCGGGCCGAGGAAGCGAGGCCAGTTGGCAGCGTACTCGGCCGGGGAGGGGAGTGTCAGGGCGGCTTGGGGGGAATCGCCTCGCAGCGAGGCCAGCAGCTTCCCCACGCCATCCGGGCCTGACGGAAGTTGGGTACGTGATGGCCACGCGAGGAGCAGGAACAGCGCGAAAAGCGCAAGGCCCACGCCAGCTGTCGTGGCCCGCGCCTGGCGGGCGATGAGTGTGGCCTTTGCGGCGGCGTCCGTGCCGGACTGTGGCAAGGGCAAAGCGGCTCGCAAGCGGGCGGCCGACTTGGCGCTGACCGCCAGCAGGACGCCGCTCGCCAGGAGAAACCAGCTGCCAAAGTGGTGGATCGCCAGATGCCGGGCGTGCCGCTGACGCAGACTCAGGTCCAAATCGCGGATACGCTGTTTGAGGGTTTCGTTCTTCGGTTCGTCGATGAGGTTTTGTTTGAGGGTCGCGAGTTCCGGGGAATGGACGGGGTCGTTGGCCCGGGCTCCGAGGTGGAACGCAAGCAGGACCAGGACAGCCAGGCCGCAGAGGAGGGCGGCGACGGTGGTCGTGCGATCCCAGGCGCGCAGACCGGCCGGAGTGGCAGGTGGTGCCGCTGGCGTCCCGGGGTTGTTCGCGTCAGGCATGGCGCGTCAGGATGGGGCCGTGAGAGCTGGCACCCGGGTTGGGCCCGCGATGGCGGCTGCGTTCGGTCGGTTGGCGTTCAGGGACGCCGCTTCCGCGGCGGAGATGAGGCCGAGGCGAACGCGTTCGTTGGGGCAGGCCATGTAGCAGCGGCCGCAGGCATAGCAACCGCCCCGGTCCGGCTCGAAATCGGTCCGGCTGGTGCGCAAGGACAGGCTGACCAGCCGAATCCCGACGACCAGGCCGACCCAGGCTCCGAACCAGCCACCGGCGGTCGCAAAGCGCGCGCGGATGGTCGTGGCGTCCTGAAGCAGGGTGGGTGCGGTCAGTTCGGCGCGACCGAGGGCGCGTGATTCGGGCGTGGGTTCGGAGGCCGGGCCTGGCGTCGGTTCGGGTCTGGCACTGGCACGCGCGTTTTCGAGGTAGCGCTCGGCAAGGGCGACGGTGGGATGGACCTTCGAGGCTGGGACACTGAGCTTCGTCCCCACCCAAACGCCCGCAGCGACCAGGACAGGCAGGAGTGCCAGCAACCACGCCAGCCGGCGGCGATCGGGAACCAGCGCTCCCGGGGCGGCGGGCGCGGGCACGGGTTCCCGGATGGCTCCGAACGGGCAGGAATGCTCGCACAAGCGGCATTGCGTGCAGTAGTTCGGGGTGATCCGCACCCGCCACTTGGACACGATCGAGCCCAATCTCAACAAGGCGCCGTAAGGGCAAAGGAACCGGCAGTAGGGGCGTCCGACGAACATGGAACTCACGACGAAGATGGCGGCCAGGCTGAGGATGAACAGGCTGCCGGTCATCCGGAACAACGGCACGAAGGGGTCATAGCGGCAGATCACGAAGCCCGTGCCGGTGGCGGCGAAGAGCAGACCCGCGCCGAGATAAATGTACGGCAGGCTGCCGAGTCCCTGTTCCAGCCATGGCGGCACCTTCACCGGTTTGATGAGCACCAAGTCCTGGAGGGCGCCGTGAGGACACACCCCGGCGCAGAAGGTCCGCCCCGAGAACAGGGAGAAGACGAGCGGAAGGATGAAGAACGCCAGGGCGGTCAGGGGAATGGTGTACCCGGGATTGAACAAGCCGTAGGCGACATTCTGGGGGGAACCGATCACGCAGATGCAGCCTTCCCGGTAGAATCCGAAGTACACGATCGAGAAGAGCGACAGCGCAACCAACCCGCGTCGCGATCGTTGGCGATGCACGAGCCAGGCGGCGATTCCAAGGGCGGCGAGCAGCACCGCGACATCCACGAATTCCATGCCCAGGCCGCGCGGGGACGGGGTGGGAATGCCGGGCATCTTGTAGTCCGTTTCGAACTCGGGCGGAGGAAAACGCTGATCGCTGGCCAGTCCGGCCGCCGGGCCGAGGAGCGTCCACAATGCCCAGAGGGCGATGCTCAGGCGGGCGAACCTCATGCGTGGGCGGTGGTCTTGATGACGTAAGGGGAGGTTGCGGGCACCCGGCGGAAGGCGTCCCCGGCGCAGACCCGGGCGATCGCGCACTCGTTGCAGTTCAGGCAGCGGTCATGGCGCACCTGCAGGTAGAAGGAGCCATTGCCGAACCGGGTGCACCCTTCGACGCAGCGGGCGCACCCGATGCAAAGGTCCTCGTTGATGTTGTACTCGAAGTAGGGATCCTCGATGAAACGACGTTCGATGGCCGCGGTGGGGCAGACCTGGTTTTCAGCGCCGGTGTTGAGCGCGTTGGGCTCGGGAACGAAATAGCCCGTGCAAAGGTCGCAATACCCGCAGATCTCGTAACTCTGGACGCACTTCACGGCCGAAGGCTTGAGCACACAAGCGGTGGCGCACTCGCCACAATAGACGCACCTGGCCGGGTCGATCTGCCAGACGTAGTTCTTCGCCGCACCGGTCCGCGACGCGGCCAGGCCGAGGAAGGCACCCAGTCCGGTCATGGCGGCGAGCCTCCCGCCGTCGCGCAAGAACTGGCGTCGGGTGACGTGGGAAGCCTGGGTTGAGAGCGGTGAGTGCATCATGTCAGGCGGGGATGGGGTCAGGTCTCCTTCGCGGTCATCACCCGGATGATGCCCGTGACGGTGTCCAGAATGTAGACATTGCCCTGGCGGTCGGCGGCCGCGTCGAGGCTGGCCTGGACGCCGTCTCCCGGAGCTTCTCCCCCCGCGACGCGGGCGTTTTCGGGAAAGGCCTCAACTCCGGCCACCACGCCCACGAACTCGCCGCGTGCCGTGTAAAGCTTCACGCGAGGCAGGCCTTTTTCGCACGTCACGATGTGGCCGTCGGGCAGCACGGCCAGGCTCACCGGGTTGCAGCATCCGCAGAAGCCCTCGATGGCCATGGTCGGCTTGCCCCAGGAAACCTCGAGGTCACCGTCGGGCGTGTAGGCTTCCACCTTGTGCCGCCCCGGATTGTTCACGCGCAGCAGCCCGTCCGGGTGAAGTTCGACATCCAGGTAGGGACTCGGCAGCACCAAGCCCGGGATCTCGCGCTCCTTGTCCTTCGCTCCGATCCGCGCCCGCAGCTTTCCCGAATAGTCGTAGCGAAGGAGGATGCGGTGGCCGGAATCGGCGACCAGGACGTCGTCACCTGAGGCCGCCAGGCCGGTGAACCATGCCTGCTTGCCGGGGGACGCCCACGCGGCGAGCGACTTTCCCGAAGCGGCGTCGAGGACGTGAACACTCTCGCGCAGTCCCACGAAGAGCCTCGTGCCGTCGGGCGAGGCGGCGACACACCGGGCCGCGGAGGGGACGGCGTATTCGGCGACGGGATTTCCTGACTTGTCGAAGGCGCAGACATAGCCGTTGGCGGCCACCCAGAGCCGTCCATCCGGACCCAAAGCGAGGCGTCGCGGCTCGGGTCGGCCGCAGGAAAAGCGTTGCAGTTCGCGAAAGCGGATCAACTTGGGATCCGTCGTTTCAAAACGGCGAGGCGCAGCCGCGAATGCGCCGGCATACGAGGCGGCGAGGCTGGCCAACAGGCCGCCGCGGGTACCGGCTTCAACGAACCCGCGTCGGGTGAGCCAGTTTTGGGGAACGCGTTCGTTCATGCTGGGGAGCGATTCGAGCGCTGCCGCAGCGCCCCGCCTGCCGGGAACGGGCAACCGGACAACTGCGAGCATCCCACGCAGGGAGCGGGGTCCAGACAGGAACTTCGCAGCGGACGGACCTTCCCCCTGCTGACAAGCCCGGTGGCCGCGCCGCCGAGGAGCACGAGGGCCGTCCATCGACCGCAGGTTCGAAGGAACTCGCGGCGGGCTTCGGCGGTTGGTGCTGCGATGGACATGTGCGCACAGTGACTTGGCGGCGCCCGGCCGACAATGCTGGCCGCGGCGGCCTTTGTCGGGAGTCAAACTCTCCGCACGTTTTCGGGCTGACTACGGCAGTTTTGCCCAGTGCTGACCATTTCTTGCGCAAAGCGTGGCGAGGGGAGGCCGTGGGCTGTGCCGAGCCGCGGTTTTGAAGGTAGGGCGGGCATTCCGTTGCCCGCCGAGCCCGGCTCGCGAAGACGCTCCACCTGCCGAGCTCGCCCTGGCGGATCGCTTCGCGCCTCAGCGCCGGTAGCTGATCGCCATGCCGTCGTTCTTCTCGAGCGAGGCGCGCACGATGGCCGTTTCGTAACCGTGATCTCCCTGGACGTACTCGAGGTAGTCGCGCATTTCGTCCGCGCTGCGGATCACATTGTCGGCCACCACCAGGGCTCCGCGCTTGAGCTTCGGTTCGATCGCCTTCAGATACTTGAAGTAATCGCGCTTGAGCGCGTCAATGAAGACGAAGTCGAACTCGCCCTCGAGCTTGGGCAACACTTGAAGGGCATCGCCTTCAAGGACGGTCACCGTCTTCTCGAGCCCGGCCTGTTGGAGATTGGCGCGTGTGGTGCGGACCATTTCCGGGTCGATATCGATGGTGAAGAGCTGGCCGCCGTTGCGTTCAAAGGCCACACCCATTTGCAGCGCTCCGTAGCCGGTGGCGGAGCCAACCTCCACCCCGCGCTTCGAGCCCGCGCCCTGGACGAGGACGCGCAGGAGCGTCGCATCTCCGGGGGTGGTGTTGAGCCCGATGCGTTTGAAGTCCCGAATGAACTTCTCCCGGGAGGCTTCGGAACCTGGCGGCGAGTCCGCCGACCGGGCCGGAACGGCCAGGGGAGAAGCAAGGAACGCAAGGGTCATGGCGAGGGTGACATGGTGCCAGTTCATAACAAAGACCGCGAATTGGGCGTGCGGTCTCAGGGTGGCAGCAGTCCCGGAACGGATTCAACACGAAATCGCTGGGCGTGCCTGCGCAACACCCCTTGTAGGCGCCGACGTGAGGAGGCGAGGCATCCGGTTCCACGGCGTCGACTCGGTACGCCTCACTCACCGGAGCGCGCGGTCAGGCGCGGTACCTCAGGTCGGCCACGCACCCTCGAGGTGGCGAAGTCGCGGCTGCGGCGCGTGCGTCAACGTTCTCCGCCGAGCGCCTCTCGCGAACTGTCGCTTGACCGCCAGCCGTCAAATCGAGACAAGAGGGCCTACCAGCTTGGACCCGGTCGAAGGCCGCTCATGAAGAAGCTCATTCGTACGCTGATCTGGCTTTCAATCGCCATCCTGGGCGCTGTCGCCTACGCGGCGATCGCCTTCCGGCGGGGCGAACCGCTGAACTCCGCCTATCTCCTGGTGGCGGCGCTCTGTACTTACGCCATCGGCTTCAGGTTCTATTCGAAGTGGATCGCCACGCGCGTCCTCATGCTCGATCCGCGCCGCGCGCCGCCGGCCGAAGTCCACGACGACGGCAAAGACTTCGTGCGGACGAACCCGTGGATCGTCTTCGGGCATCACTTCGCGGCGATCTCGGGTCCGGGTCCTCTGGTGGGGCCGGTGCTGGCCGCTCAGTTTGGTTATCTACCCGGCACGCTCTGGATCCTGATCGGGTGCGTCCTGGGCGGCGCGGTGCAGGACTTTGTCATTTTGTTCAGTTCGGTGCGGCGTGACGGGAAGTCGCTCGGGCAGATGGTGAAGGAGGAGTTGAACACCACGGCCGGCTACATCGCCCTTGTGGCGATCCTCGGGATCATGCTGATCCTGCTGGCGGTGCTGGCGTTGGTGGTGGTGAAGGCGCTGGCGGAAAGCCCGTGGGGCGTGTTCACGGTGGGTGCGACCATTCCGATCGCGATGTTCATGGGCAGTTACATGCGGTTCGTGCGCATCGGCAAGGTCCTCGAGGCCTCCGTGATCGGTGTGGTGTTATTGATGCTGGCGGTTTGGGGCGGCCAGTATGTCTACACTCATCCCGACTTGAAGGCGTTGTTCAGGCTGAAGGAGGAACCTCTGGCCTGGGCGATCATCGTTTACGGGCTCTCGGCCAGTGTCCTGCCCGTGTGGTTGCTGCTGGCGCCGCGCGATTACCTCAGCACCTTCATGAAGCTGGGGACGATCGGTGCGCTCGCCCTCGGGTGCTTCCTCGTGCTTCCCAACCTGAAGATGCCGGCCCTGACCAGGTTCGTGGACGGGTCGGGACTCGTCTTTGCGGGGAAGCTCTTTCCGTTCTGCTTCATCACGATTGCCTGTGGCGCGATCTCCGGCTTTCACACGCTGATCTCGAGCGGCACGACGCCGAAGCTGATCACGCGGGAGCCTTACGTTCGTTCCATCGGCTACGGCGCGATGTGCCTGGAATCCCTGGTAGCGATCATGGCCATGATCGCCGCCTGCACCCTGGATCCCGGTGTCTACCTGAGCATGAACGTCAAAGGGGCAGGGGCGACCCCGGAGGCGCGAGCCATCGCCACCGTGGAGCAAGTCAAAGCCACGGGCATCGCCGAGGTGTCGGTCGAGGAGATGGAGCAACTGGCGAAGGAAATGGGAGAGGACACGCTGTTCGGACGGACCGGCGGGGCCGCGACCCTGGCGGTCGGGATGGCGCACATCTTCCACCAGGCGGTCGGGGAGCGGTGGATGGATTTGTGGTACCACTTCGCGATCATGTTCGAGGCCCTGTTCATCCTCACCACGCTCGATGCGGGCACGCGGGTCGGACGTTACATCCTCCAGGATTTCCTTGGCGGCGTCTGGAAACCGCTGGGAGACACCCGGCGAATCCGTGCCAACCTGCTCGCCAGCGTGCTGATGGTCAGCGGCTGGGGCTACTTCCTCATCCAGGGAGTCCGCGATCCGTTGGGCGGGATCAACTCGCTTTGGCCGCTGTTCGGCATCGCCAACCAGATGTTGGCGGCGATCGCGCTGTGTCTGGCAACGACGATCATCCTCAAGATGCACCTGCCCGCAGGCGAAGGGGCTCTCGCCAGAACCGCAGGCGCGGCGAATCCCGCCGCAGGCACTCCCTCGCGTCTGATCCCACCCGGGAACCTGCCGGGACCCGGCCGGCCCGCATTTGCCCTGGTGACCCTGGTGCCGCTGGCCTGGCTGGTGGCCGTCACCGGGACCGCGGCGATCCAAAAGATCGGTCACCCGGATCCGAGGATTGGGTTCCTGTCCCAGGCGCGCGCCCTCGAAATGAAAATCGGGGAGGCCGAACGGATCCTGGCAGGAGCGCCCGAGACGGTCGCGGGATCAGATCGCGAACCCGAACTGGCGAAGGTGCGGACCGAGCTGGCGCGCAACCGGATCCTGCGGTTCAACAATCTGCTCGATGCCTTTGTGGCCGGGACCTTCATGGTATTGCTCGCCGTCATCTTGGCGCAGAGCGTGCGGGAGTGGATCCTGCTGTTGGCGCGGAGGAAGCTGGCAGTGCTGCGGGAGACCCCACCGGTCTGGTTGCCCGACTACGTGCTGGCCGAAGGCAAACCGTTCCGGCTCTTCAGCCTCTTTGCGCTGACCTTGGGACTGCTCAAGGAGCTCTCCGGCGAAGCGGACTTCGAGCGAGCACAGCTCCGACATGCCGACGCGTGCTCCTGCGGGATGAGCGAGGACCGGGAAACCAAGGCCCGCGTGTTCCTTGCCGTCACGGCCGAACGGTATCGAAGCATCCGGCGCTGCTGTTGAAGGACAGGACCGGCCTACCAGGCCGCGAAGGAGCCGAAATGTTGCCGGAGGCGGTTGATGGTGGGGGCGTGGGCTCGGAAGGGCTCCGGAGGGGGCGTGGGCATGCTCAACGTGACACGCGAGCCGAAAGGGGTTTGGGCCGCCTTCAGGTTGTAAGCCTTCACCAGGAGCGGTTCGAGGTTGACCACGTCGCGAATGTTGTACGCGAGCAGCGTCTCGAGGGTCGCCGGGTTGCCGTGACGCTGGAAATCCCGCCACAGTAGCACGGCAAAGAAGCCGTCCACATCGGCCAGATCGCCGCGTTCGAGCCCCAGTTGCCGCTCGCAACCCTTCAACCCGCCCTTGTATCCGAGGCTCGCCAGCAGGTAGCGGAGGTCGATGTGGGCCTGGTTCAGCGGTAGTCCGAAGGCGGTCCGGAGGAAGGGGAGGTCAAAGCACTTCCCGTTGTAGGTCACCAGCAACTTGTAGCTCTGGATGTCGCGGGCGAAGTCGGCCAGGTTTCGTCCGTGAACGTAGCTGCGGATCGTGCGCCCGTCGTAGAGTGCAATCGTCGTGATATGGTCGCCCGGACCGCCCAGCCCGGTCGTTTCGATGTCGAGGTACGCCATCGACTCTCGGAATTCGGGAAACAGCCGCCAGTGTTCACTGGACGGCAGGGTCGCGGCAAAGAACGCAGGGTTGTTGGCGGCCAACTGGCGGAGCGATTCCTCGAGGTGTCGGGCGAGGCGTTCCCGCCTTTGGGCGCCCAGGGCTGGACCGGCCCCGTCGATGACGTCCCACGAGACCACGCCGGAAGCCCAGAGTTGTTGCTCCGCCTTGATTCCCACTCCGGGTACATGACAGAAGGTCTGACGCAGCACGGCGTGAACCTGGCAAGCGCGACGCGCAGTGGCAATCCAGAACCGGATGCGGTCGCCATTGAACGGCGACTCGCGCATCCCGGTGATGAACCCTGTAGGCGCCGACGTAAGGAGGCGACCGGTCCCGTCCCGCTCGTCCATTCCACTCCATCGCTTCGCCTCGATGCCTCGGCGCCTTCAGCGAAGGCGGGTCGGGAAGCGCGACCACGCCATCACCCGAAGTCCAGGGCAAACGGCCTTGCCCACCGGGCATCGGTGGACACACTCCGTGCACAAACATTCCTCATGAATTCCCCGTGGCTGTTCAGGGTTGCCGGTGTGGGACTCAGTGTCCTCTGCCTCACGAACACCAACCTCATGCGAGTGGCGGCGGCCTCGCCCGGACCGGGTGACGACGAGGAGGAGCCCCTGATCCTCAAAGGGGTGCGCGGCGGATCGGGCGGCGACCTCTTTCTTTCGCGCAAAGAGATCCGCATCAGCGACTGCGTTCTGGACACCCTGCACGTGGTGGCCTGCGAGCGGCTCACGCTCACGGATTCCATCCTGCGGGGGAACGTCACGCTGAACGCCAGCCAATCGCTGACGGTCCAGAACTGCGAGTTTCATCGTTCGGTGACGTATGATGCGCGACAGGGATCGGCGAAGTTCACCCAGAACGTGTTCACGGTGCCGCTGACGGTGGATTCGGACGGCACGAACTTCCCTCCGCCGACGACCACTCAGAATAGCTTCATTGGCCCTTTCCAGGCCGTACCAAGGCCCGGCGGTTGCCGCTGCCAAACAACTATTGGAACAGCAGTGACGGGCCCCAGTATCCGGGAAAGCCCCCAGGCGGCTGGCTGGAAGCGAAGGGGAGCCACTGTGAGTGCGTCGATCCCAAGGAGCGGTTTCTGCTGAGCGGCTTCGAGCGCGCGGCTGGCCAGATCGGTGACACCTACCGGCCCCACCCGTGGGTCTGGGTGGTGGAAGCCCGCGCCGGTCAGAACGTCCTGGGTGAGAGTGTCCACGGTCGCTCCGAGGTCCGCGCGCGCCCCGGAAAAGCGTTGCTGGTGTGCTTCGACCTGAGAGCGTCCCGGTCCGAGTACACCCCCCGCTTCGCGCTGCTCTGCTCGGGGTGTTCCCGGCGGGAGGCGCCAACCTCGCGGGGGCGACCACCGGGTCCTCCGGCCCGACCAGCGCCAGCCTGATGGGCCGTCCCCCCGCCGGGTACCGCCGGGTCCTGCTCACCGGTGCGCTGCGGCGCTACGATGCCCGCGACACGCTCGCTTGCCGGTACCGGCTCTACGCGGACCGGGTGCGGGCCCGCGATGTCAGCCTTGAGGGCTTCAACCTGACCGAAGGGAACCGGAGGGGATCCCGGTGTTCTACCAGGCGTACTACAGCGCCGACGCTCGGAACACGTGGGTGCCGATTGGCGAAATGACCACCGAGCGCGCGATCACGCTTGAGCCCCGGGATCTACCCGCCACCGCGGACCTCGTGTTCCGGCTCGTGGCCGCGGACGCGTTCCGTTCGGCTGAAACCCAGCTCGGCGGCTTCCGCGTGGACAACCGCGCCCCGGTGGTACGGATCGAGAGCCCGCAACCGGAGGATGCCGCGGGAATGGAGACCGCGTGGTTACTCGCGGCCGAGGCCTTCGATCTCGAGGATGGGTTGGTGCGCACCGGGGAATGGCGCTCCTCGCGCGACGGGGTATTGGGCACGGAGGCCGTGCTCCCCGAGGCCAGGTTGAGCGCCGGAGAGCACATCCTGACCTTCACGGCCACCGACAGTCAGGGGGCTCGCGGCAGCGCATCGGTCCAGGTGCGCAGCGGCCCCGTGACCGGGGTGGATCTCGAAGTGGATAAGGACTCCCTGCGGATCGGAGTGTCGGGAGTGGACCCCACGCTCGCGTTGCCCAACCGCCTGCAGACCGACCGGGTGAACCTGATCCGGGTAGCGGTTCGCAACGGCGGGCTCACGAATGGGGCTACGCTTTCGCTCTACCTCGGCATCGAGAACGCGCCCGAGCAACTGCTGGCCACGCGGGTCGTGACCGACTGGGCTCCGTTCGCATCCGGGTCGATCGAAGCGACCTGTCTGCATCCGGGTGCCAGTCGCTACACGCTGCGTGTAGTTGTCAGCGAAGCCCTCCTGCCCGATCCGAACCTGGCCAACAACGACCGGACCTGGAGCTTCACCAACCTGCCGCCGGTGGCGCACCCGGCACGGTTTGACGTGACGCCCCAGGGACCATTGGACTTGGTTCTGTCCGGGTTCGATCCCGACGGTGATCCGCTCGCCTTCCGGTTGGTCGGCGGTCCGACGCACGGGGTGATCGAGCGCCTGGGAGATACCTGGCGCTACCGGCCGTTCAACGCCGGTCAGGACCGTCTTACCATTACGGTGAACGACGGCCAGTTCGAGTCGGAGCCAGCCGCCGTCACCTTCTTCAACCAAACGAGCACCGCACCCGTGCCGGTGCCGCCCAGCATCGTCAGTGCGGATCGCGTCTTGGCGGTCGCCGGTGAGGACTTCGCGCATGCCGTCGTGGTCACTGCGCCGCCCGCCATCTTTGCGGCGTTTGGGCTTCCGGCGGGTTTGGGGATCGACCCGGGCACGGGCGTGATTTCGGGCCGGGCAATGCAGTCGGGCGAGTTCAACGTGTTCATCGAGGCGTCGAAGGGCGGCGCCACTTCGATGCAGGAACTCAGACTCCGGGTGCAGGACACGTTCGCGCGGTGGGCGGCGGGGTTCGGCTTGACCGGCGCCGATGCCGCGCCGGAGGCCGACCCGGAGGGGGACGGGTTGGCCAACTTGCAGGAATACGCGTACCAGTTGAACCCGACGGGGCGCGATACGCAGGGCTGGCCCAAGGGCTCGTTGCTGCGCGAGGCGTTGGGCGTCTTCCGTGAGGTGGATTACTTGACGGTCACTTACCGTCAGCGGAAGGGAGGCGCGGGCAATCCGGCCGTGGATTACATCGTGGACGGGGTTCGGTACCGCCTCGAGTACGTCGAAGACCTGAACGACGCCATGACCTGGGCGAGTGGGGTCGACCTGTTTGAAGTGCTCGAAAGCCGGCGGGTCGACAACGGCGACGGCACCGAGTGGATCACCGTGCGCTGCCAGATCCCGGTCACTGACAATCCCGCCGCGCAAGGCTGCGTCCGGCTCCGGCTGAGCTTGCCTTGATCGCGAGCCACCGAGCGGCGACCGGCCTGGCGCTCCTCAGGGGGCGGGCTTCAATCCGGCGCGCCGAACCAGCGTCGGAACCGGTCATCGGTTTCCCGGACCCGCCGGCGCAACTCGCCGAGCACCGCGCGCCAGTGCCGCGCCAGAAACCGGGGGTGTTGCAGGCTCTCGAGGGCGTATTTCCGCGACGCCAGCGCCAGGTCAAGATCCGCAACCAGCACCGTCTCATGGCGGTTGTCCGCCAGGGCCAGCGTCGAGCCGTCGGGCGCGATGATCTTGGAATCGCCGGCCGACCACTTCCCACCGCCTTGGGGCCCGACGGAGTTCGCGAACACGTAGAAAGCAGCGTTCTCGAAGGCGCGCACCGGGATGCCATCGCGGCCGCGGTGCTTGGCACGCGACACCGCCCGGTTGTCGAGCCCTGCGTTGGGATGGAAGATCACCTGGCCGCCGGCCATGACGGGGAGGCGGACCAGCTCCGGATAGCGGCGTTCGTGGCAGATGATCGCGGTTGCCAGCACTCCCTTGAGGTCGAAGAGCGAGAGACTGTTTCCGGGCTTGAACCAGTGGCGATCCCCAGCCGTGAGCTGGCACTTCGCGTAGACGTGGGCGAGCCGGCCTTGGGCATCGAAGACCAGGAACGCATTGTGCAGGGACCTGCCGGCATAGATCGGGCTGCCGAGGAGGATTCGCACGCCGAGATCCGCCGCGAGGCGCGACACTTCATGGAGCGTCCGTCTGAGTGACACGGCGTCGACGCTTCCGAAGTCACACGCATACCCCGTCGTCGCGCACTCGGGAAATAGCGCGGCATCGGCACCCGCCGCTGCGGCTCGCGCGGCGGCCTTCCGTATCTTGGCGAGGTTGCCCGCCAGGCTGTCGGTGAAGACCATCTGGACGGCGGCGACGCGGATCCGAGATGGAGGGACCTTGGTTGCCGAGCGGAGCTGATCCATGGCATTGGGACGGGATGCGGACGTTGTCGGTTCTGGGCGGGCCAGGTCCGACGGAGCGTGGCTGGACGTCTGGCATGGCATCCGCTCGACCATTCCTGCCCGTACGGTCCGTGAGGATTCAGATGGCGTGACGCGTGTCAACTCCGGTCCGGAGGTGCTATCCTCGGCGTATGTCTACAACCGCAATCATCAACATTCTCGTCGGGGTCGCGCTGCTCCTCTTTGGCCGGCGCATGTTCTGGGTGTTTGCGGCGGGAGTCGGATTCGTCGCGGGCGCCTTGCTGGCGACGCAGTGGGTTGAAGGGGACCAGCCCTGGCTGGTGCTGGCGATCGCGCTGGCGGCGGGCATCGTTGGCGCTTTGCTCACCATGGCAATGCAATACGTGGTCGTAGGAATCGTCGGCTTTCTGGCCGGAGCCTATCTGGGGCACGCGGTGGCGCTGGCGGCCGGCTTCGAGCAACAGGCCTGGATTGCCTTCCTGGGCGGCGGTGTGGTCGGAGCGGTCCTGGTGATGGTGATGCTGAACTGGGCCTTGATCTTGTTGTCGAGCTTGTTGGGGGCGACCGTGATCGTTCAAAACTGCGGCTTTGAACCGACCATTTCATTGGCGGTGTTCGCAGGCCTCACGATCATTGGGATCCTGGTGCAAGGCCGGCAGGCACGTCCCCCGGCCGCGGCGCCGGTGCCGCGCGACGCCTGAGCAGCCGAGCGAGCCGGAGGAAACAGCTGACGCGCAAGCTGCACGACCCCTGCGGGACAGCTTGCACGATGCCTACGTCGGGGCGAGGCATTTGGAGCGCGTCCGGTTTACCGGCGCTTCTTGGTTCATGGTCAAGGCGCATGGTCGACAGGCCAGGGGGACTTCCAGTGAACCTGCTACGAAAAGCGGGGATGAATCCCCGCACTCCAGGCGCTTCGCGACTTCGGACGTGCGTGGGAGCGGCGCGAGGCGTTTGGAGCGCGTCCTTCCCGGACCGCGACCGCTCCGCGGTCGCAGCGGCTGTGAACTCCACGGCACGTTGAGGTCCTGGACCACCGGCACGGATTGCTCGCACACGCTGCGGCCGGGGGACCGGCCGCGGTCCGGAGGGGCCACGGCGCCGGCCAAAAAGAACCGGCCGCTTCCCAGCAAGCTCTCCTCCGCAGAATGTTCTCCGCCCTTCGTGCGTCCAAGGGGGCATGCACAATCCGACCTTCCAACGCCTGACGAGGACTTCATCCGGCCGTCACGGCGTGATCTTCCCGATGTGTTCTCTCGCCGTCCTGGTCTTAGCCGGTGCGGTTGCGGCCGCTGACGGCTGGCAATCCTTGTTCAACGGCCGCGATCTCTCGGGCTGGACCGTGCAATGCAAGCCGGAGGATCGGGGTCGGAACTGGTGGCGGGTCGAGGACCAGACCATCGTGGGGGACTCGATGGGGGCCGGGAAGCATGACTACATCTGGCTGGTCACCGAGCGGGAGTTCAGCGACTTCACCCTGCGTCTTCAGTTCCAGGCGTATCACGACAGCCCCGGCAACAGCGGCGTCCAGGTGCGCAGCCGGTATGATTCCGCCGCGGGGTGGCTGGACGGCCCCCAGGTGGACATCCATCCGCCGGAGCCGTGGCGCACGGGAATGGTGTGGGACGAAACCCGTGGCAATCAGCGGTGGCTCTGGCCCGTGGTTCCGAAGGGCGAATGGGTGACTCCAGCCATGGCCCGGCCCGGAGTGACGTTCCGGCATGCGGACGAACCACCGGGGTGGAACACGCTCGAAATCACCGCCGCGGGCACACGGCTTACGGCCGTGCTCAACGGTGCGCAGGCCATGGACTACGACGGCGCCGGTGTGCTTGACGACGCCGTTCACCGCGCCCGCCGTGTGGGCGAGCGGGGGCACATCGCCCTCCAGATCCACACCGGCGACCAGGTCCGAATCAGGTTCAAGAACATCGAGATCCGGGAACCCGCGGCGCTCCAGCGATAGCGAGCCAGGCGATCGGAGCGGCTCCCGTGGCTGAGTCCGCTTCGCCGCCCGAGGCCATTGCGAGACGGCGGCTTGTGCACCTACCGGCTTTCGTGCCGTTCCGGGTCCGCTGACGAGTGTTGACTCTCGTCCGGGGAGGGTTGGACGGGAGAAACGGCCGACGTTACGGGCGGAGAAGGGGGTGCCGGCTCCGGCTCGGTTGCGCGCCCGGCTCCGGGTAAGGGCTCGGAACTGCGTACGGGCTCGGAACTGGGCGGAGGCGGCTTCCAGAGCCACGGCATCCAGCGTTGCAGCGCGAGCCGGACTCGTTCCCGGCGACGGTTGAAGGCGAACCGCAGGGCGCGTGTCGTACGGCGCGCCTTCTTTGGATTGGCCATGTTCTTGGCCCGCTTGAGCCAGCGTCGGGCCCAGACATACTCGGTGGCGAGAATTGCCAGGCCGAGCGGAATGACCAGGAATGCCGGCCCGGGGAGGACCAGCAGCGCGATTCCGATGGTCAGCACGGTGCCGCCGACCACCGTCACGATGACGCGTCTAACCACGATCATGGGACGCGGGCCGGCGGTCTCGCACGAGGGCCGCCCGCGCCGGCTACCATGGGACAGCGGCGGGGAAATCTCAACCGGTGGTTCCAGATCCGGCGTCGGCGGTCCGCCCGCCGGGAGTTGCCCCGAACGCGCCGTGAACGTTGGCCCGGCCGGGGGCAAGACGTGACGGAGCCGACTTGCCAGGGCCGGCCGCAGGCGGAATACTACGCCGTGCTAATCAACACCATTAACCGCAAACCTCTGGACCTATGAGCCACCTCCCGGACCCCGCCCGCGCTGCCTCCCCCGCCATCATGGAGGAATGGGAGGATTTCCTGAAGGAACGGTACCCCGAACCCGCCTCGACCCCGGCGTTCCGAACCGTGAACCCGGACAAGAAGAAGGAGGAATTCCGTAACTACGAGGCCAACGCCCGCCCCTCGGTACGGGAATTCTACCGGCTCAACCACCGGCACCAGACCTACGATTTCGTGCTCGCCAAGAAGCGGGAGTACCTCGCGTTCAATCGCCGCCAGATGGGCATTTGGGAGGCGGCGGAGTACCTGAACACGCTGGTGGACGACAGCGATCCCGATACCGATCTTTCCCAGCTGGAGCACCTGCTCCAGACGGCGGAGGCGATTCGCCGGGACGGGCGGCCGCGCTGGTTTGTCCTGACCGGGTTCATTCACGATTTGGGGAAGATCCTGTGCCTCTTCGGCGAACCGCAGTGGGCCGTGGTCGGGGATACATTTCCGGTGGGTTGCCGGTATTCCTCCCGAATCGTCTTTCCCGACTTCTTCGCGGACAACCCGGATTCAGCGGACGAGCGCTTTCAGACGGCACTGGGGGTCTACGAGGAAGGATGTGGCCTGGACAAGGTGCATCTGTCCTGGGGCCACGACGAGTATATCTACCAGATTGCCAAGGCGTACCTGCCCGTGGAAGCGCTCTACATGTTGCGGTTCCACTCCTTTTATCCGTGGCATCGCGAGGGCGAGTACGACCGGCTCTGCAACGACCAGGACCGGTCGATGCTCAAGTGGGTGCTCGACTTCAACCAGTACGACCTTTACACCAAGAGCCACGAAAAGCCCGACGCACGGGCACTCCGGCCCTACTACGAGGAACTCATCGCCGAGTACTTCCCGCCCCGACTGAACTGGTGACCGGTCAGGATGCAGGGCTCGGCGAAGCGCTGGCGAGCCTGGGCGTCTCGAGCGGCCTGGCGAACGGCTGAGGTTGCAGGTACGTGAGACGGCGCCACAGCCATTCCGCCGGGCCAAAGTAGAACCGTTTCAGCCAGAGCGGGCTCATGACGAGTTGCAGCGTCCAGATTCCCAGCACCAGATAGTAGAGCTGGTGCCGTTCCCAGCGTCCGAACTGCCCCAGCCCGACAAAGACCGCGGTCGTGATCACGGTTTGCATGAGGTAGTTCGTGAGCGCCATCCTGCCCACCGCGGCCAGGGCGGTCTTCAACGGTAGGAGCCAGCCGGACCGGCAGAACAGCATGACCAGGCCGATGTGGCCGGTCACCATCGCGAGGCGCCCCACATCGTAGGTCGTGGCGAGGCGGTAATTGGTTACCAAGGCGAAGCCGTCCCGGGCGTAGGTGGCGGTCTCGTACCAGTTCACCGCGATGCCGAGGGTGTAACCCCCGAGCACCATGGCCGCATAGACCCGGGTTGGTTGTCCGGCCTGGAGGACCCTCCATTTGAGCAAGCCCATGCCGATGAACATCATGCTCAGCACATCGACGTAGGAGTACCGGTAGTGGAACTCGGAGTGCATCCAATAGGTGCTGACCGCGCGTTGCTTCATGGCGGACAGGTACCCGCCCTGCATCTCGGCGACGTAGTCCTGTTTGGAGGCGGCGGACGGTTGCATGAGTGCCAGCTTCTGCTCCCAGGCTTCCAGGCTCTCCGCCAGTTCGCTTGGCGGCGTCTCGCCGCGGGCATTCAGGCTCTGCGCCTCGGTGGCCCGGGCGTGCAGGCTCAGGGCCTTGCGGCTCTCCGCGACGGAGAAGACCGCACCGAGAGCGAGGAGCGTGAGCCCGAGGGCCAGCAGCCGCGAGGGAGGGCTGTTGCGGAACGGAAACAGAAACAGCCCCATGAGCCCGTAAGCATACAGGATCTCCCCCGGCCACAGCAGGACGTAGGCGTGGATCATGCCGAAGAGGAACAGCCAGATCGTGCGGCGATACCAGGCATCGGCAACCCCGAGCCCTCCGTCTTTCAGCTCGGTCTTACCGGTGAACAGCAGCACGCCCGCCCCGAACAGCATCGAGAAGATCGCCCGCATGGTGCCTTCGAAGCCCACGCTGTTGACCCACCAGACGCCGAGGTTCGCTCCGGTGGCGCCACCCCATCCCGAGGGATCCCAGTAGGCGGGGTCCGGCAGTCCCATGCCCACGATGTTCATCAGGAGAATCCCCAGCACGGCGACCCCGCGGAGGACGTCAACGGAAGCGATGCGTTCCCGTTCCCTGACCGGCGTGAGGGGGGCCGGGTGCGGCGGATCTACGATTGTTGGCATGTTGAGTGGAGAGCGCACCGCGGGCCCACGATCATCCCTGGTTCAGCCCCGGACCGTTGTGTCTGATCGACTGAATAATCGCAAGTGAAGAGATCATCCGGGCCAAAGGCGCATCCGCGGGTCGACGGCAACGCGGTTGAGGCAGGCGCCCGGGTCCAGCCGGCGGACGACGGCTGGGAGCATGCCGTCCCAGGAGCGCGGACTTCAGTCCGCAGGAGCCCGCGCCGGCTTGGAGACGTCCCTCCGGGCTGAAGCCCGCGCGCCTCAACGGTTCCCTGCGACGGAGCGGGTCCAAACGGAACAGGCCCAAACGGAGCAGGTCGCTTTCCACGCTGCGGCGAGGGATTGGCTGCGATCCCAGTAACTTCGGGATGCTCCACCCGTTCTGCCCTTCGCGGACCTTGCGCTCCAACGAACTGCAGTGTCAGCATGCGGCCGCGTCGACCCAATGAACTCCGACACCCGCAATGCCGATCTTCGTTCGTGGCAGCTCCGCATCTTCTGGCTGCTCTGGACCGCGTACGCGTCTTATTACCTGTGTCGGGTCAACTTCGCCGTGGCTCAACCCCTGATCCTGCGGGAATTCCCGGACTGGACCAACACCCAGGTGGGCGCCATCCCCTCGACCTATGCCGTCTTCTACGCCGTGGGTCAGATCGTGAACGGCTCTCTGTGTGCCCGCTGGGGCGCCCGGTACATGATGAGTGTCGCGCTGATCCTGGCTGCAATCACGAATCTGCTGTTCTCCCGCACCTCGTCGTACGGCACGATGCTGGGCTTGTGGGCCTTGAACGGCTACGCCCAGTCTGCCGGTTGGGCGCTGCTGGTCCAAACGATCGCGAACTGGACGAGTTCCCAACGGCGCGGGACGGTCATCGGGCTGATCTCGACCTGCTACACGGTCGGCAATGTCATCTCCTGGCTGCTGGCAGGAGTGCTGTGCGACACGATGGGCTGGCGCGCGGCGTTCTGGGTTCCCAGTCTCCTGCTCATCCCGGTGGCCATCACCTTCTTCTTGTTACTGCGGAACAGCCCGGAAGAGGTGGGCTTCCCGCCCGTGCGTGATGATGGTCTCGAAGCGGCCGCTCCCGGGAGAACGGTGGCGGCGAGCCCGGCGGAGTTGTCGACGGGGGCGATCCTCCGGCTGACGTTCACCAACCGCATTTTGTGGATCCTCGCCATCGGCTTCTTCTGCATGAACGCGGTGAGGTACTCGTTCATGAACTGGAGCGTGCAGTACATGGCGGAGTTCCAGGGGCGTACCATCAAGGGGAGCGCCTTCCTGGCCGTGGCGATTCCGCTCATCGGTTCGCTGGGAGCCATTGCCGCCGGCTGGGCTTCCGACACCTGGTTTGCGAAGCGACGGGCGCCGGTGTGTGCCCTCATGCAGGCCGGCCTGGCGGGCCTGTGCATCGGCTTCACCTTCGTGCCGCGGGGCGAATGGGTGCTGGCGACCGTGCTGCTGGGTCTGGCCGGGTTCTTCATTTACGGCCCGGACATGTTGATGAGCGGGGCCGCCACGGTGGATGTGAGCCATCCGCGGGCGGCATCCATCGCGACCGGCTTCACCATGTGCATGGGGGCGCTGGGGTCCATCTTCTCCGGCGCCGGGATCGGCTGGCTCAAGGACCTGGGGAAGGGTGATTGGAATCTGGTGTTCTATGTCCTCGCTGGTCTCGTCCTCGTGGCCGCGGCTTTTATGGTGTCCATCTGGAACGTCCGTCCGAAAGGAGCCAAATGATCGTTGCCCCGTCTCGAAAGCGTTCGAAGCGCCCCGCACGCCCGGTGTCCCCGCCCCGGTTGCAGGAACCTGGATGGAGCCCCCGCACCCGCGAGCGTTTGGAACACTGGATCCAGGAAGGTGCCGGCCAGGGGTTGGCGGCGGTCTTTGACTTCGACAACACGGTGGTCTGCGGTGACATCGGCGAGGCGACCCTGGCCTGTCTCGTTCGCGACGGAATCCTGAAACTGCAGCAACTGCCCGAGACGCTGGCGCCCGCGTTCCGAGATCGAGCGGGAAATTCGATCGGGCGCGGGACTCAGCCGGATGCCACGGCTTACTACGAGGCGTTGCTTGATCCAACGGCCCACGGGGCCGGGGATCCAGCGCCGCTCGCCAGCGGCTACGTCTGGGCCGTCGAGGCGATGACGGGGCTCTCCGTGCGCGAGGTCGTGCAGGCGACGCAGCGCGTTCACGCCCTTGCCGAGCCGGGCAAGGTACGGCTCCTCGAGGTCCGCCCAGGTGGCGCTGCCTACCCGTTGCCATGGTTTTACCCCGAGTCGGTGGAGCTGATCTCCGAATTGGTGAAGGCGGAGTTCGAGGTCTGGGTGGTCTCCGCCAGCAACGTGTGGAGCGTGCGGTGGATGGTGTTGCACGCGCTGAACCCGTTGCTGCGTGCCCGCGGTATCCGCCGGCTCCTGCGGGCGGATCACGTGGTCGGGGTGTCAACGTTGCTGCAGGACGGGGACGGCCAGCTTTTCAAGGACTCGGTGCTGGTGCGCGAGCAGGCCGACTACGCAGCGCTCGCGGATGCGCGCACCGGGGGGTTGCGGCTGACCAGCCGTCTTCAGTTTCCCGTCCCCACCTACTCGGGAAAGGTGGCCTGTCTTTGGGATCTGCTTGGCAGCCGGCCCTATTTCGCGGCCGGGGACAGTCCCGGGGATCACGCCATGCTGGCCTTCAGCGAGCGCCGGCTCTGGATTTCGCGCCTCGAGAAACCCGCGTACCTCGAGGCCACGCGCCGGCTGGCCCGCCGCACGGAGCCAGCGCAATGGCTTTTTCAGGACGTGCGTACCAAGGCGGAGCCGGGTTTCGTGCGGGGCCCTGAGCGCCCGGCGCGCTGAGGGGCCGGGATTTGGCTTTTCGGGGCGGCATCACGGCTTATAGTCAGGGTGTTGTTGGGCTTGTGTTCCAAGTCAACGGATCCATCTATGCCACTCACACACACCCGCCACCTGTTCGCGAAGGCCCTCAAGGGGAAGTATGCCCTGGGGGCCTTCAACGTGAACAACATGGAGCTGCTTCAGGCCATCGTCGAAGCGTGCGAAGAGGAGAAGGCGCCGGTCATTCTGCAGATCTCGAAGGGGGCCCGCCAGTACGCGAACCCGGTCTATCTCAAAAAGCTGATCGAAGCCGCCATCAGCGTGACGAACATCCCCATCGCCGTGCACCTGGACCACGGGGACTCGTTTGAGTTGTGCAAGCAGTGCATCGACGAGGGGTTCACGAGCGTGATGATCGACGGGAGCCATCTTCCTTTCGCCCGTAACATCGAAGTCTGCAAACGCGTGGTCGACTACGCCCACAAGCACGATTGCGTCGTGGAAGGGGAACTCGGCCAGTTGGTGGGGGCTCAGCACGACGATGGGGAGGAGGGCGGGGCGTATTCGAAGGGTGGAGTGTACACCCATCCCGACGAGGCGGTTCAGTTCGTCCGGCAGACCGGGGTTGACTCGCTGGCGGTCGCCATCGGGAATTCACACGGTGCCTACAAGTTCAAGGGCGAACAACACCTCGATATCGGGCGCCTCAGGGCCATCAAGACGGCGCTTGTGGACGCCGGGCTTGGAGACTACCCGCTCGTCCTGCACGGCGCCTCGAGTGTGCCCCGGGAGATCACCCGCGAAATCAATGAGCACGGCGGCAAGCTTGGTGAGGATACGGCCGGCGTGCCCGAGGCCGACATCGAGATCGCGCGCCGCACCGGGTGCGCCAAGGTGAATATCGACACCGACCTGCGACTCGCGATGACGGCCGCCATCCGCAAGGTGTTTTCCGAGAACCCGAAGGAGTTCGATCCTCGAAAGTACCTCGGACCCGCAAGACAGCAGGTCAAGGACCTCGTCCGGCACAAGGTGAGGAACGTGCTCTGCTCCGCCGGGCACGCCTTCGATTGAGGTCAGGTCTTGGGCTTGAGCTGAGGGAACAGGATCACGTCCCGGATGCTCTCCTGACCGAGCAACATCATGCAAAGCCGGTCGATCCCGAGGCCAATGCCACCGGCCGGCGGCATCCCATGCTCGAGGGCCGTGAGAAAATCCTCGTCGAGCTTCTGCTGTTCGCCTCCCGCCTGGTGTTCGAGGCGCTCGCGCTGCTCGATCGGGTCATTCTGTTCCGTGTAGCCGGGAGCGATCTCCTGGCCGTTGATACAGCATTCGAACACCTCGACCGTGGTCGGGTCATCCGGGGAGAGCTTGGCCAGCGGGACCAGCTCGCGGGGCAGGTGGGTCACAAAGACCGGCTGGATCAGCGTAGGCTCGACGAGCTTTTCGAACACGGCACCCGTGACTTCGAAATCCTCGTACCCGGCCGCAATGTCCCCGCCCAGCTTGAGGTCTTCGATGGCGCGTCGGCGGCGTTCGGCCGGAGTGACCTCGAACCAGTCGGCGCCGGCGACCTCGCGCACGAGATCTTTGTAGCGCACCCGACGCCACGGCCGTGACAGGTCGATGCGGCGCGGGGTCGCGAATCGTTCCAGCGACCGCACGGCGGCGTCGAACCGGGCGGCGGCGTCCAGGAGGTGTTGCTGGACGGGTGTCTCGCTGCGCGACGCGCTCGCCTTGTGCAATCCCAGCGTGCCAATGGCGATCAACAACGCTCCGATTGCCTGCTGCGCCACCTGGGGTGTGGGCGTTGACGGCAGGGCGGTTTGCGCCGCAACCAGCGCGGCGCGCGCCTTGCCGATGTCGGAAACGAAACTGGCCGCCAGATCACCCCCTGCCGTCTTCATCAGGCTTCCCATCGTCTGGGCCGAAAGGTGGTCCAGATCGTGGAGCGTGTGATCCAGGGTCGTTGCCAGCGTGGCCTGTTGGGTGTGCTCGACGACCAGGCCGCCGAGAACCTGTTGCGCCACGTGGCAGATGAGGCTCTCGACGGTCTCCATCATCGTGGCGTAGTCCCCGTACGCCTCGTAGGCCTCGAGCATGGTGAACTCAGGATTGTGGCGACGGCTCAGGCCTTCGTTCCGGAAATTGCGGCCGATCTCGAAAACGCGATCCATCCCGCCGACAAGCAGGCGCTTCAAATAAAGCTCGAGCGCGATCCGCAAATGAAACTCGCAGCCGAGCGCGTTGTGCCAGGTCTTGAACGGCTGGGCGGCGGCGCCGCCCGGGATCGCCTGCATCATCGGCGTCTCGACCTCGACATAGCCCCGCTCGTGGAAGAACGCCCGGATTTCGCGGATCACGGCGGAGCGCCGCAGGAAGACATCCCGGACATCGTCATTGGCCAGGAGGTCGAGATAGCGTTGGCGGTAGCGGATCTCCGTGTCCTCGAGGCCGTGCCACTTGGCCGGGGGCGGGCGCAAGGCCTTGGCGAGAATGGTGAACGACTCGACCTTCACGCTCGGCTCACCCGTCCGGGTGCGAAACATTGTCCCCCGCACGCCGATGAAGTCGGCGAGATCCAGGTGTCGGAAGATCTCGTATTGCTCGTCGCCGAGGACTTGCTTCTGGGCGTAGATCTGGATCCGGCCGCTCGAATCTTTGAGATCCAGGAACTGGCTCTTCCCCATGTCCCGATGGGCGGTGATCCGGCCCGCGATGGTCACGGTGGCGCCTTCGGGCAGCGCCTCCGGGCTGCCCGGGGACTCGTTGCTCTTGAGGAAGCGGGATCGGGCCGTGCCGCAGCCGACCTCGGGGGTGAACTTGTTCCGGAACGGATCGAGGCCCTTCGCGCGCAAGCCATCCAGCTTGGCGCGGCGTTGGGCGAGGAGAGTGTTGGTGTCATCCATAGCGTTCGGCCAGGCGGATTTCACCGCACCCGCCGCCGGAAGTCGAAGGATTTGGTTGGGGTGCGCCAGTTCGCGGCTCCTTCGCGAGGCCTGAGCAGCAAGAAGCCCGGCGGGGAGATGCCCCGGCCGGGCTTGAAACCACCGCCAGGAAGGTCGCTAGGACCGCACCCGCCTCCAGACGCCGAAGCCAAGCAGGCCGAGGCCGGCGAGCAGGGCATAGGTCTGAGGCTCAGGGCAGACGGTGTCGATCACGACTTCATCCACGTCCACGTTCCCACCGATGCTGATGACTTCCCACGGAGGATTGGGAATGATGGTGCCGCAGTAGGTGGAAACGTACCACCCGTTCGGCAAGGAGGTCGTCTGCGAACAGGTGAACGGAGATGGTCCGTTGGGACTTACCATGTCCGTAGTCGGGCCGGTGGCGGGAAAGCCCGGCGTATCACGCCAGGTGATTTGGAGTTGGACCTCTTTATCGTAGGGCCAAGGTGTATTGGGGATGTAGAAGGTCATTGTTCCCGAGAGGGACCAGACCCCTTGACCCGGAGCCCCGGCCGCATTCAATTCCCAAGCCGGGTTCACGAGCGGATTAGGTGCGACTCCCGCCTCGACGGTTCCCCACGGATTGTTGACCTCGTCGGGAGCGGGAGTCAGGCTGTCCGTGAGAAACTCCCATCTCTCAAACGTTGAGCCCGGATTGCCACGCCACGGTGGCGGAAACAAGTCTTCAGCGAAGGCTTGCGAGGTTGTGAGCGCAAAGGCTGCGCCCGCGATGAGGGTGCTGAACAGGTGTCTTGTCATAACGCCCCTCGATAGTTGTTGGGACTGTTAGCCGGCTCCTTTTGCCGACCGTTTCTGAGGCGGATCGTACAACCTTGAAAACGCCCGAGGCACTCGCCTGAGGCCCCTTTGTCCGCCCCAGTTGCCCCGAAGGCAGGGTGACTGTTTCAGAGAAGTTGCGAACTGTCAACGGCAAATCCCAGTTAGGAAGTCTGCAGATCATGACGCTCGACGTTCCGGTGAGGTAGGCGATCGAGTCGGGGCGCCTAAGTCGATTTCGCTGAGCAGTCCCACGGCGCCTGCTCGCAACGGCACCGACTTTGTCAACGGCCGCTCGGAACGGCTTTGTCTCGTTTCGGGTTGAAGAGTCGAATCGGGGAGGGGATTCTGGGCGCATGAATCGCCTCTGCTCCGCACCGGTTGTCGGCATGTTCGTCGGCTGCCTCCTTTGGGGAGCGGGGATGGTGGAGGCCACCGAGCCTGACGCCATGGTAACGTTGACGGCGCGCGCCACCGAGTTCCGGCGCGAACTTGGCGAGAAGGTCCTGCCTTACTGGTATGATCGCTGCGTGGACTGGCAGCGCGGCGGCTATGTGCTTTCGGATGACGCCGTCAAGCCGGCGCCGCCGGCCACGGATAAGATGATCGTCACCCAGGCGCGCATGGTCTGGGGATTCTCCCACGCCTGGCGGAAGGGTTTTCGCGACCCGCAGCGCGATTACCTGCGCGCGGCGAGGCAGGGGTACCAGTTCCTGCTGGAGCATTTTCGGGATCCAACGCACGGCGGCTATTTCTGGCGAACCGACCTGGACGGCAAGCCCACCAATGATCGCAAGTATCTCTACGGCCAGGCCTTCGTCGTTTATGCGCTCGTCGAGTACCACCGGGCGAGCGAAGACCCTGTTCCCCTGCGCCACGCCATGGACCTTTACCGGGCGATCCAGCAGCACGGCCACGACGGCGACAACGATGGCTGGGGCGAGCATTACTCGCGTGACTGGCAACTGCTCACCGTCCAGGACTCCCGCATCGAAGTCGAGCGGGCGGGGTTCAAGAGTGCCAACGCCCACCTCCACTGGATGGAGGCGCTTGCCGAGTTGTACGAGGCGACCCAGGACAAGGCGGTGCGCCGCTCGCTGACCGAGGCGTTGCATCTGAACCAGAAGTACTTCTATCCCAAGAACCCGGCCAAGTCCTGTTTCCATCGGCATCCGGACTGGGACGTCGTCGAAGACCCTCGCAGCGGCGGATTGTCCTACGGCCACAACGTCGAGTTCGCCTGGCTCATGGTGCGGGCGGAAGAGGCGTTGGGTCGCAAGCCCTCCTGGGCCCATTTCGATGCGGTGATGGAGCACGCGCTGAATTACGGCACCGATCATCAACGCGGAGGCCTTTACAACCGGGGCTTTGACAACAAGCCCGCCTCCGATACCGATAAAGTCTGGTGGAGCCAGTCGGAGTGGATGGCGGCGCTGACGGATGGCCTGCGGCGGAAGGACCGACCCGACTATCGCCAGGCGCTGGTCCAGGTGATCGACTTCCTGCGAGCCCACCAAATCAACCCCCCGGACGGCATCTGGCTCGATACGGTTACGGCCGAGGGGAAGCCCAAGAGCACCGCCAAGGCGCACAACTGGAAGGCGAATTACCACGACGTGCGGGCCGTGGTGAAATTCATCGAGGCGTTCGGTGCCCCGCCGGGGACGTGAACAACCACGGGCCTTTGCTGCCTGAAGACGGAAGCTGAAGACCCGTTCTGGGGGTGTAGTTCCGCTGGACCCTCCGCCGCCCCACGGCGGCGCCTACAGAATCCTGTGGCCGCGGACGTAGATCCGCGGTTCTTCCACCGTCTTACAATGGCACCCGCGCCCCTGTCCGGTAGGGCGGGCACTCCGTTGCCCGCCGGCGGCGGCAGCGGACGGCACTGAGGTCTCGACGCCCCGCGGCGGGCACGGTATTTCCAACGCCCGTGCCTGAATCCAGTACCACCGCCGCACCGTCGGCATCACGCGCCTCCGTCTTCCTTCGACGGTTGGGCAGTTCGGTCCTGCTCTGGTCGATCGTGGTGGCGGCCTTGTTCGCTCCGGACCGGGCGGTGGCGCGGGGTTGCTTCGTGGCCGTCATGCTGCTGCTCGCCGGGGCGGGTCTGATCGAGTTCTACGGCCTGGTGCAACGGCGGAATCTCGTCTGTTTCAAGCTTTGGGGCCTGTTCGCGGGACTCCTGATGATGCTCAGCACCTTCATCTACCTCTCGGGGGCCATGCTGCCCCAGCGGTTGCCTTCCAAGGCCAACGATTTCGAGACGGGCATCCTGGTCATCTTCGTGCTCGGGCTGTGCCTCCGGCAGTTTCTGTCCCGCTCAAACACGTCGGGGCTGTTGGCCATCTCGACCACCCTGTTCGGCCTGATGTATGTGCCGTGGCTGTTGAACTTCGTTCAGAAAATCAATTTCATGCCCGGCGTCGACGGGCGGCTGTACCTCGTCTACTTCCTGGTCGTCACGAAGTTCAGCGACACGGGGGCCTATGTCGTGGGCTCGCTGTTGGGCCGGCACAAGATGATTCCGCGGATCAGTCCGGGGAAGACCTGGGAAGGATTCGGGGGAGCCATCGCCTTTTCCGTCGGAGCGAGCGTCGCCATCGCCACCCTCGCCGGATCGCGTCTCGCCGGAATGAACCTCCTTCACGCCACCGTCCTCGGGTGCGTGCTCGCCGTGGGGGCTGTGATCGGCGACTTGATCGAGTCGTTGTTCAAGCGCGAGGCCGGCGTGAAGGACTCGGGGCGCATGTTCCCCGGCATCGGGGGCATCCTGGACCTGATCGACAGCATCCTGTTCAATGCCCCCCTGATGTACCTATACTTGCGCCACGTACTTACGCGTCCCTGAATTCGCGTCTCGATGAAGAATGTCGTTCTGCTTGGCAGCACCGGCTCGATCGGCACGAGCACCCTGAAAGTCGTCGACGACCTCCCGGACCGGCTGCGGCTGGTCGGTCTGGCTGCGGGTAACAACGCCCCGTTGCTCCTGGAGCAGAGCCGTCGCTACGAACCCGAGGCGATTTCGATTCAGGATCATGCGAAAGCCTCCGCCTTGCAGCCGGCCCTGGGCACGCGCACGCGGGTTTACTCCGGAGACGAGGGGCTCATCAAGCTCGCCACGCTGCCTTCCGCCGACATGGTGCTCATCGCCATCGTGGGCACGGCGGGTCTGGCTCCGGCACTCGCGGCCATCCGCGCCGGGAAGGACATCGCGGTCGCGTCGAAGGAGATCCTGGTCATGGCGGGCGAGATTGTCATGGCCGAGGCGCGCGCTTACGGCGTGAAGATCCTGCCCGTGGACAGCGAGCACTCCGCGATCTTCCAATGTCTTGACGGCAAGCCGGCGTCCTCGGTCCGTCGCCTCTGGCTGACGGCTTCCGGGGGTCCCTTCCGTTCCCTGCCGCGGGAGGAGTTCGCCGGCATCACCGTGGAACGGGCGTTGAAGCACCCTTCGTGGGTGATGGGAACGAAGATCACGATTGATTCGGCCACGCTCTTTAACAAGGGGCTGGAGATGATCGAGGCCCGCTGGCTGTTCGACATCGAGATGGACCGGGTGGACGTGGTGGTTCACCCGCAGAGCATCGTTCACTCCATGGTGGAATTCGTCGACGGCTCGCTCCTGGCCCAGTTGTCCACGCCCGACATGTGCCTGCCCATCCAATGTGCGCTCACGTACCCGGAGCGGGTGGCCAGCGACCGGGTTCAAACCGACTTCCCCAAGATCGGCACGCTCACGTTCGAGGCTCCCGATCCGGCCCGGTTTCCCGCCCTCACGCTGGCCCGACAGGCGGGTACCACGGGCGGCACCCTGGCTGCCGTCTTGAACGCCGCCAACGAAGTCGCCGTCGAGGCGTTCTGTGGGCGACGCCTGTCGTTTCCCGGCATCACGGAAACCGTGGCGCGGGTCATGGCCGAGCACCGCGTGGTCGAGCACCCGGATCTTCCCCAGCTTCTGGAGGCCGACGCCTGGGCGCGCCAACGCGTCCGGGCCCTGCTTTGATCCCCCGCATGTCGCTCCCGCATAAGATCTCGACGCTCCTGTACTGCTTCAACGACCGCGACGAACTGCTCCTCCTGGAACGCGCCCAGGAGCCCAATCTCGGCCTCTGGAGCCCGTGCGGGGGCAAACTCAAGACGGCCGCCGGTGAGTCCCCGTATGCCTGCGCCTGCCGCGAGGGCTTCGAGGAACTCGGCATCCAGATCCGCCCCGAGGAACTGCATCTCACGGGCGTGGTGAGCGAGCACGGTTACGCCGGCCAGGCGCACTGGCTCATGTTCCTCTTCGAACTGAGGCGTCCGCTGCGGTCCTTGCCGCCGCCAATCCGCGAGGGGCGGTTTGCGTTCGTCTCGCGCGAGTCCCTGGAGAATCTGGCGGTGCCGCGAACGGACCGGGAAATGATCTGGCCCTTGTTCTGGAAGCACCGTCGCGGATTCTTCGCCGCCCACTGTCGGGTCCAGCCGGGCGATGCCCATGTGTGGACGGTCGAGGAATCGCGACCCGCGGCCGCTTGCGACGAATCACCAACGGTCTCTTCCCTCGAAGATGATCCTGTCCCGACCGCGTTTACCGCTCCTGGTTGCCAGGTGGTCGGAGCGGGTCCGGGGCCGATCATCGACATCCACAGCGATGATCACTTTATGTCAGCGGCCTTGCGCCAGGCCCGCCGGGCTTACGCGGCCGAGGAGGTCCCGGTCGGAGCCGTCATCGTGCGTGAAGGCACGATCATCGCCCGGGCGTACAACCAGGTTGAGTTGCTCAAGGATGCCACCGCCCATGCGGAGATGCTCGCCCTTACCCAGGCTCAGGCGGCGGTCGGCGACTGGCGCCTGACCGATTGCACCCTCTACGTGACGAAGGAGCCTTGCCCCATGTGTGCTGGTGCGATCGTTCACGCCCGGCTGCAACGGGTCGTGTTTGGCGCACCGGACCTCAAAGCGGGAGCCGCGGGCGGGGTCATGAACCTGCTCCAATTCCCCACCTTGAACCATGCCTGCTCCATCACCCCCGGCGTGCGTCACGAGGAGTGCCGGCAAATGCTCCGTCGATTCTTTGCCGAACAACGCGCGCGTCCCAGGCCGGACGGGTCGCCCCACGGCGAGGCCTCGTGCGAGCCACGCCCAGGGAAGCGCGGCCAGGAGGCCGAAGGCGATGCCGAGGCCGGGTGAAGGCCAGAACCTCTTGGACGCCCTTCGCGTCCCGTTCAACTGACCGCGAGGAGCGAGGCTTTCTCGTTCTGCCGGTTTCTCCCGACGCCTTGGGCGCGAGGATCGAGCTGGGGCGTTCCGTCCACCAGGAACTGGTAGAGATGATGCCCGTGATGGAGGGGCACCTGGATCACCCAGCCGCCGTCGACCTGGCGCCGCATCGGGTGCACATCCGGTTGCCATTCGTTGAAATCACCCACGATGCTGACGCGCTTGGCCTCGGGAGCGAAACAGAAGAAGTTGACGGGCTTGGCCATCCGCTTGGCGGAATAGCGGTGTACGGACCCGATCGGGCTGGGGCGACCTGTCTGCATGCTGAAATCGGCAATCATATCGCACGGGCCGACCCCGAACTTCCCGGGGCCAGCCAACCTTTTTGCTAGCAACCCTCGTGCCCGATTTCGCGGGCGGCCGCCTTCGCGCGGCATTGCCTCCGAGCTACTTACCCAAGGCCTCGACCGCCGCCTGCTGGAACGCGCGGCGCACGTCGCTTCCGTCGCTGTTGGGGAAATTGGCCCGTTGAACCATCAGGATGAACGCCACGCCGCGGACGGGATCGATCCAGGCTTGCGTTCCCCACGCACCGCCGTGGCCGTAGGTTCCCGGCGAAAGCATCGCCGGCACACCCGGGTGCGGCTCTTTGAGGATGCAGGTCCCGATTCCCCAGCCATAGTTCTTGCCGCGAGAACCCCATTCGGCGGATTGAAAGAAGCCCGTCGGCAGATCGCCCGTCTGAACGTCGGTGAGGAACTTCATCGCCTCGGGGCTCAGGTACTTCTTCCCTCCCAGGGTGCCGCCGGAGAGGAGCATCTGGCAAAAGCGCGCGTAATCGGGCGCGGTGGAGTACAGCCCGCCGTTGCCCTGGGGAGCGCGCCCTTCGGGTCCGTAAGCGGCCGGAGGCGGCGTTGACTCCAGGGCGCCGGTGGTCCGGTTCCGCGAATAGGCCACGACCCGATGCGCGGCCGGTTTGCGGGCCGGATAGAACGTGGTGTTGGTCATGCCCAGCGGGTCGAAGAGGCGCTGCTGGAGGAAGGCATCGAAGGTCAGTCCGCTCACGACCTCCACCACGCGTGCGGCGGTGTTGATGCCCGATTGCGAGTAGCGCCACTTTGAGCCGGGTTCGTCCTGCATCGGCGCTGCGAGGAACAGAGGGATCAACTCCGCCAGGCTGTGCGCCTTGTTCGCGGCGTTCGGGTCAGCCTCGCCGAGGCCGGAAGTGTGAGTCATCACCTGGGCAAGAGTCAGGTTTGCCGGGCGCCCCGAAGGCGTCTTCAACCGCGCAAACTCGGGAAGGTACTTGGCGACAGGATCGGTGACCTTCAGCTTGCCTTCGTCCTGCAACATCAGAAGCGCCACCCCCGTCACGGGCTTGGTCATCGACGCGATCCAGAGCATTGAATCGGGGCGGATCGGGTCGTTCTTGGCGATGTCGGCCAGCCCGGTGGCTTCGCAATGCACGATCTTGTCCTTGCTCACGACCATCGTTACCGCGCCGGCGATCTCGCGGGCTTCCACGGCGGTCTGCATGGCCGTGCCGATCCCGGGGAGTTTGGGGGGTGTGTCCGCGGCGAGCATCGGGAGCGCCAGGATCATGGAACAAGCGGTGTGGGTACGTGACATACTCGGGGTCCTTGGTTCACCAGAGGGGTTTTTGGTTGGTGCGAAACCACTGCTGCAAGAGTCGCTGGCGGTCCGTCGGTTCGGTGGCGGGCCGGGTATCGTTCCGGTCGCTGCTGTGCTCCACACTCCAGCCGCTCCACTCGCGAAAGGCGTGGTAGCTCCAGTCCCACCCGTGGGCCTCGAAGATGCCGATCAGGTCGCTGAGGTAGCGGAAGGCACTGTCGCCGGGAGCCCACCGGATGGCGCTGAACTCGCCAATGTAGATGTGAACGCCGTACGCGCGCTGAAAGTCGATCACCGGCTGCAGCGCCGCCTCGAGTTGCGACCGATCCCAGGAACGTCCCTCGATCACGCCCGGGTACCTGTAGGCGGGGCCCTTGGCATGGACGCCCTGGTGCGTGAAAGCGTGCGGGACGTACATGTGCACGCTGTAAACCACATTGGACACCGACAAGGGCACCAGGTCGTTCAATCCGTCCGCGCCGCCCCAGGACGCGGGTTCGACAATGATCGTTCGGACGGCGTCCACGGCGCGAATCGCGCGGGCCGCACGTTCCGCCAGGGCCTGCCAGTCGTCGCAGCCATCCTCCACGAAATCCTGCACGGGTTCGTTGGCAAGATCGTAGCCCCAGATCGGCCGGGCCGCTCGATACCGCGTGGCGAGGTACTGCCAGACCTTGACGAACTTCTCCTGGCACACAGGGTCGGTGAAAAGGCGGTCGTCGGAGCCGACGTAACCGCTGACCGTTGCCTTGCCTCCGGGAGGCGAGTGGAGGTCCAAGACCACGAGAATCCCATGCGCCTCGCAAACCGGCAACGCGGCATCCAGCTTCTTCAGTTCTCCCTCCAACCAGGCGTCGTATTCCTCCAGCGAAGAGGGTTGTCCCGGCCGCCCATGCCGGATCAACTGCCAGCGAATGAGATTGGCGTTCCAGTCCCGACCCAGCACCGCGAGGCTCGCCGCGTCGATCCCGGGACTCACCATCGCCCCGCGAAGCCGCGGCAGCGCATGCCCGGTGAACGGCGGTCCCGACGGAGCGACGGAGGGGCGGCGAACCGGGGCGCGCGCAACCGTGAGCGACACGTCATCGAACCACACCCTGCCGGTGACCTGCTCGAGACCAAGCACGAGCGTCGCCGCGGAAGCGTTCGTGGGCACGCGGGTCGTGAAGCCGACTCTTCGCCAGTCGAAGCTCCCCGTCCCGACCTCCGCCTGAGGCCAGAGCTTCCGGTCCGGCGTTTCCACCGCGAGCATGCACTTGATGCCGTTCCACGGCTGGGGCGGGATACTGACGCCCTCGGCCCGGACCTTTGCCGAGCCCCGCACGAGGTAGCCTCGCATGGCTTCCGCATCAAGTGGCAGTCGGACGATGGCGGCTCCCGACTTCTCGTCCGCCTCACGTTCCACGAGCAGGACCTGGCTGGCGCCCGGGGCGGTTTGAAGTCGTCCCGAGCCGTTCCAGTTCTGCAGGGCGTCGCTGCGTTCGAAGTCCGTCTGGAAGAACGCATGGCCGCGCGGGAGGGGATTGGTCTCGATCGCGCTCGCGGCGTCAGCCCTCAAGCAGGCAAGCAACCCGAGCAGCCCCAACGCCGCCGGCCACCAGGGGAGGCGCCGGCCAGGGCGGTCGTGGCAACGCCAGAACTCAGCCTGGAGGGGTGCGCTGTACACGGGGAAGCAGTGTAACTCCGCATGGACCGCCGAGGGAAGCCCGGCGTTTTTTCTTTCCAGCATCTCCGGCAGCGTGCGTGATGGCCCGGCATGAATCCCTTGTGCCGTCTGCAGACGTGGCCGGTGAGCGCCGGACGAGCAGGGGGCCCTCTCGGTTGGTGCGCGCTCGCGACCCTGGCGTTCTTGCTCGGCGGCGCTGTGGCCGATGACGGCGATCTCCAGCCCGGTGCCCGTGCCACCTTCGTTCGTGTGAGCCCTCGCGACGCCCGGTACCTGGAATTGTCGGACGGCCGGCCCTTCATCCCGATCGGACTCAACCTCATTCACCCGGACACGGCAGAGCAGGGGGGGCTCGCTCGCATGGACCAATGGCTCGAGCGCCTGGGCACGAACGGCGGCAACTTTGCGCGGCTGTGGCTCAGCTCGCCGTTCTGGGACGTCGAGCATGAGCGCTCCGGAACCTACGACGAAGCCAGGGCGCGACGGCTGTCCGCCGTGCTGGAGTCGGCTCGTCGTCGCGGCATTCGATTGAAGCTCACGCTCGAGCACTTCCGCGAGATGAGCGCGAACCCGCAACAACGCTGGGCCAACAAGCCGCTCCACCTGGTGGCGAACGGAGGCACGGCCACCAACGTGGCGGACTTCTTTCGCGGCGACGCCAGCCGGAGGAGCTTTTTGCGGAAGCTGGACTGGTACGCAGAACGATACCGCGAGGACCCGGCCATTTTTGCCTGGGAACTCTGGAACGAGATCAACGCCGTTCGGGCCGGTGCCGCGGACTTCATGCCTTGGACCGAGTTCATGCTCGCCGAGTTGCACCGACGGTTTCCGCATCACCTGGCCATGCAGAGTCTGGGCAGCTTTGACAGTGCCGGCGTGCGCGCACTCTATCGACGCTGCAGTCTGCTGCCTGGAAACGACATCGCCCAGGTCCATCGCTATCTCGACCTGGGTGCAGGACTCCCGGTCTGCCACGGAGCGGTGGAGGAACTCGCGGCGGACGCGGTGACCGAGTTGCTTGCTTTCGAGCCGGGAAGACCCGTCGTGCTGGCAGAGAGCGGTGCGGTCGAGCCGGGCCACTCCGGGCCATTCAAGCTCTACGCGGCTGACAAGGCTGGGATCATCCTGCACGACGTGCTCTTCGCACCCTTCTTCGCCGGCGCGGCGGGTGCCGGACAGATCTGGCATTGGGACGTCTACGTGGACCGGAACAACCTCTGGTTCCACTTTGGGCGCTTCGCCGAGGCGGTGAAGGACCTCGATCCTCCTGCCGAAGGCTTTCGGGTGGTAACCGTCGATCACGATCGCCTGCGCATCCGGGCCTTGTGCGGCAACCAGACGACACTGTTGTGGTGCCGCGATACGGCAAACACGTGGCGGACGGAGTTGCTTGCCGGCCAACCGCCGGAGGAGTTGCGAGGACTCACGGTTGATCTGGGCCGCCTGGTGGCCGCGGGACGAATCGCCGGGGTGCGCGTCTACGATCCCTGGGCGAATCGTTGGGAGGTTTCGACAGCGACCGCCCACAACACGGTCTCCCTTCCACCCTTCACGCGGTCGGTCGTCGTGCGCGTGGATCTTCGAAAGGATTGAACTGCGGAGTGAGGAAGCGACGCCCCGCCTTCGACTACCAGCGAAAGAAGCGGTACGGATCGTCCCACTCCTCCGGGACGTCCAAGTACAGGCCGCTCAGCCAGCGGCCGGCCTCGCCCGCGTTTGCCGGCGCCGCCCATCGGTCCAGCCACGGCGTCCCGCCCCGGACCCCCAGGTTGGAGAGCAGCCGTCCCAGCACGAAGCTCGCACGGCGGAACGTCCGCTTCACGCCGGGATTCGTGCGGTAGTCAAATTGCCAGGGCGCCAGTTGCCAGATCACGAGGTTGGCGTTCGTGCTTTGCGCCAGCACGCCGTCGCCCCGGATCTGCGCCGCCCCACCCACCACCCGCGGCAGCACCCGCGGATCGCGGCAGTGCAAGTCGGCGGGTCCAATGCCGGCGAAAGGTGAAGCCAGTCCCTCCGGAGCGAAGGAGGCGCTGAGGTGCTCACCCGGCTCGAACTGGATCCCGTGGTTGGACATGACCGACGCGTCGTCTTCCGCCAGGCCGACTCCCAGGAGCCGGCCGCCGGCTTCCAGGAACGTCCTCACGAATTTCGCGTTGGCTGCCAGGTCTCCGCCGCAGCCGGACCCTGCGACCAGTACCGCGTCGGTGGGCACTACTCCGCCTCGATAGTCGGCAGCTCGATAGCCGCCGATCTCGAGATGCTTTCGACCGGCGGGTTCGCCGACATAGAGAACCGCGCGTTCCGGGGTGGATTTCCAGGCGGAAAGATAGCGCACCAGGTTGGCCGCGAGCCGCTCGGCCGCCGGTTCAGCTTCCGTCCGGCCGGTCACGTCCACCTGACAGAACAGCACCACACCGCTTCCTTCCCGAAATTCCAGCAATGGGCTGTACTGCAGGCTGAAGCCGCCATCGACGATGGGCAGGAAGTCGCCGCGCGCGGGCTTCTCGATCAGCACGCTTGCCACGTTGCCCTGGCAGCCACAACGCCAGGCCCGGGTCACGGGCAACCCGCACCATCTCACCGTGGGAGCGCCGTTGAACCTGGAATCCAGTTCGTATTCGAGGCGGGGCGTGGAAAGGGTCGCCTCCCCGCGCCAGTCGCGGAGGTGCGCCGCTTCCAGGCCGGCGAGTGCGGGATGGCCGGGTATTCTCGGGAACACCTGGCGCAAACCGTATTCTGCCACGCGAAAGCCGAGCCTTTGTTCCAGCGCCTCCGCCGTCTGCTCGAAGACCAGGACCTTCAACCCGCGCCGGACCGCCTCGAGGTTCGGAGCTGCCGCGTTGGTGGTCAGAGCCTGCTTTCCCACGACGAGGATTTCGAACGGCGCCAGATCCGCTTCCGCCGAGACTCGCTCGAACCGGACGCCGAGCTTCTCCAGGAGTCGCGCGGACTGCCCGAGGGGATCCCACAAGGCGGTTCGCGGCCCCGCCTCGGTCGTGGCCGAACCTGGTCGGGGCTGGGGCGTTTCCCAACGTTGCAGGTCCATTCCTCCGACCACGTGCAGCGCGAACTCATCCTCCTGCACTTCGCCGGTGTCGTACTGCGCCCGCAGCCGCAACGTGTACTCGCCGGGAGGCACCGCCTGCGGAACGCGAAGCTCGAGGGGAATCCGGGACTGCTGGCCGGTCTCGACGGTAACGCGCGAGCTTCCTCGTGTCGGCGTCGGCCAGGAAACGGACCATACGCAATCGGCCGTCACCGTGCGCCGCGAGTTGTTGATGACCACCACCTGCTTTTCGAAACGCTCGCCCGGAGTGAAGACATGGTCTTTGCTCGTGAACCGGGCGGGCTTCCCCGCGATGTAGGCGAGCAGGGGACCGTTGTTCCGGCGAAGCGCTCCCGCGGCGGCGGTGGGGATCCAGTCGTGGCGTTCGTACGCCGTGTCCATGCGTTCGAACCTCGCTTCCAGGAAGTCCGGGCTGAACCCCGGACGTTGCAGGTGCGCCCAGTCCACCGGCAGTTCCTCGCGGCGATTCCGGTCCAGGCCCGGTCGCCTCCGGAACAGGATGTGATGTTCCCAGGGCGAGTTGGCTGACACGCCCCAGGTCCGGAACGCCCGCCAGTTCTCGGTGAAGTACCGGGCGAACACGGCGTCGCGCTCCGGGAAATCCGTCGAGCCGAGTTGGTGCGGGTAGTCCCAGCGATGCCAGGCCCTGCCTTCGCGATACTGCTTCGCCTCCCAGCGCAGGTTGCGCTTCTCCATCTCGCTGATCGGAAAGGCCGCGTCGCCGAGGAACTGCGCGTTCCACTCGGCCAGGCAAAACTCCCACGGCACAACCGCGCTGCCGAACTCGCGCCGGCCCTTGTACCAGCCGCGGTACATCGCCCAGTCCCAGGTGAACGGCGCGCCGTACTCGCAGAGGAAAACCGGCTTCACGCCCTCGGTCGCCCAGTGCTCGAACCAGTCGGAGAGCTCCTGCGCCGGCACGAAGTTCGGGTAGAAATTGCTCACGTGCATCGGCCCCAGGTTGCCGGACGCGTGGTGATAGATGATCCGGCCCTGGTCCAGTCCGCGTACGATTGACTCCGCGCGTCCGGCTTGCCTGACATTGCGCTCTGCCCACGAGTCCCGGACGGCGTGCACGCCGTCGATGAGATCCGGGTTCATGTCCTCGTTGTAGCCCGTCGCGTTGTGGCTCATCGCGTACGCCACCACGGAGGGATGCGAACCCGCCGCGCGAACATAGAAGGCGGCATGAGGCGCATAGCCGTTTTCCCGATCCGCGTTCGCCGCCTGCCAGTCGTAGTGGCTGAAGTGCGGTTGGGAAAAGGCCACCAACATGCCGACGTCGTCCGCGGCGCGCAGGATCTCCTCGAACCCCAGGTGCGAACCCGGTTCGCAGCCGTAGTTGTGCGTGTAGACGAGGTTGATTCCGAGCGTCTGGAGCCGAAGGAGACTTTCTCGAGCGGCGGCGTACGTGGCGAGCGCGGCGCTTACCTCGGCGTTGTCCAGGGGCAGCGCCGAGAGGAACAGGCGGGTTCCGTTCAGATAAAAGTCCCGTCCTTCGATCCAGAACTCACGAAACCCGCACCGCGTCGTCCACCACGAATCCAGGACGCGGCCCATGGCGTCCTTGAGAATCAGTTCCAGGTCGAACTGGTTCGAAGGCGTGTGGAGGTCCCACAAGTCGGCCGGCATCCACGACTCCCGGGCTTGATGCCAACCCTCGGCCAGGTCGCCGCGGCGGAACGCGGGGCTCGTGAATTCGTGGACGATTTCCCCAGCCTTGCAGATCCGGCCCCGCAGCCGGTATGGCACGTCCGTGTCGAGCGACTCAAAGGAGCTGTGCACGAGCAACTCCCGTTTTCGAACCGAGGTGTCCACCCGCACGTCCGTGAAGCGGGCCGCCGGAGGCGTGCTCACCAGGAACGCGTCGCCGCAGAGGCCGCGACGCGCGACGGCGCCTTCGACCTCTCGCGCGGCGGCCGTGTCGGTGTAGGACTGCATGACCGCCTTGAGCGGCAGCGCGAGCACCAGCAGGCTCAGTTGGTGTTGGCCCCCGGCGCGGCACGCCCCGCCCAAATCCAGTTCTCCGCCGGGAAAGCGGATCTCCCCCACCCGCTGGCGATCCACGTACACGGTGACCAACGAGTTCACGTACTCAAGTTCGAGGGCGATGCGGCGGCCCGTCCAGGACTCGGGCACCGTGAACTCACGTTGGTACCACGCCGCGCGTACGCGCGCCGGATTCTGCTCCTTCCAGGCGGCGTGTTGGAAGAGGGTCTGGGAGTCCTTCTGCATGTAGTCCGTGATGCCGGGCCAGCTTCCTGGCACCTTGAAGAAACCCCAGTTCTCACCCGGGACCTCCGATCCTTCCCGTGGGGCGGGTTGCCAGCGCCACAGACCATTCAGGCAGACCCGTTCGCGCGTTGCCGTCGCTTCACGCTCGGCGGCTGCGAGGTCCCAAACCGCCTTCACGCCGGGCGGGAGCAGGCTCTCGGAATCACCGGATGCGTACGCTGGCGCGGTCGCGATCGTCACGAAAGCGCTCGCCACCGAGCCACACCCCATCAGGAACCGAGGCCAGCACCGAACCTGAGCACTCATGAGGACGGTTCTGATCCCATCGTGGCTGCAAGGCAAGTGCATCCTCGGGGATTTTCGTGGGGAGCGACTTCACCGGCGCGGTGTGCCAACCGCCCACGGATGGGGCTGAGCCGATGAGGTCGCGTTGAACTCCGGACCATCGCGACAGGGGAGTCCGAAAGTCGCAGTTTGTACACAATTCGCCGGATCTGGTGATTGCCCGCGCTGCCGACGATCGCGCGGTTGCCGAGCACAGCGATCTCGCCCCGGAAATCCGGAAGGCTGCCGATGGTCCTGAGCAGCTCGGAGGACATGGCGTCGTAGATCCTCACCCGTCCGGAGGCGTGACTCTACTCCGACACGAGCTCGCTGCCCACATGGGGAGCCAGCACGGTGTCGCTCATGAAGTGGCCGCTCATGCCCGTGCTCGTGACATCACCGGTGTCCGTGGCGATCTGCAGTATCCCCTTCTGGCAGTCGATGAAGTGGCTGTCGTCGGAAATCGCGGGCCCCCCGGGGATCGGGGTGCCGCTCCCGGAACTCCCCGGAGCGGTAGGTCATGGCACGGGCCGAAGTGCTCGCCTTGTCGCCAAAACCGCCGGCGCCGGTGTTGTCTCTGGTAACTCCAGACGTTCGACGCTTGAAGAACACGCGTAACGGTCTTCCAATCCAGTGAGTTACGCCGGCTTCAACAGCCCGGGTGTGCGCTGTCTGAAGGGCGGGACTTCAGCCTGAAGTGCGGTTGGTGGCGTGCGGCTGCGTGGGAGACGTCGGGACGCCTGGATGCCTGCCTTCGGCGGGCCGCCGAAGGCGGCAGGCGAGCCGCCTGCGCTCCCCAGCCCATGGAAATTTGCCGCGCCGGCTCGCTGCGCTCGCCGGAGAGAAGAAGTAAAAAGGGTAAAAGGGTCAAAGAACAAAGGGTAACCAAGGTCACCTTCGAGCCGCACCCAACCCCACCACTACACAACGAAATCCGAAGTCAACGTAGCGGCAGCCAGGGTCGCTGCCGCGGCGATACGCCGAAGACAGGTACGGAGGGAAGTCATCGAACCACGCCCCGCCTCGCAACACTCGGCCACCGTATCCTTCGTTTTCATTCTCGCACCACTCCCAGACATTGCCGGTCAGGTCCAGCGCGCCGCAGTCGGCCTTTCCGTTCGGGAACAGCCCCACCGCGCTGGTGTGGCGTATGCCCGTCCCCTCCCAGTTGCAGTGCTGGCTGAGGTGTTCCTTCACGTCCTCGCGCGGCTTCGGACCGCCCCACGGATAGGGCCGTTCTTCGAGTGCGAACGCCTGACCGGTGGCGATATTGCACCGCGCGGCCCACTCCCACTCGGCCTCGTGAGGAAGCCGGATGGCGTCTGGTCCGTCGGGATCAAGCCCACGCTTCCGGCTCAACCAGCGGCAGAAGGCGACGGCTTCGTACCAGCAGACTCCCACGCGAGGGTGATTGGGCGTCTGGAAGACCGGGGCGTAGTTCTCCGGCCCCCGTTCGTGGTTCTCCCTCCACCAGTCGAGCATCTCCGGGAGGTCTTCCCGCCTCCAGTGTTCCTTGTGGTGGTATCCTTCCGCGTCATCCAGGAACGCCCGGAACTGCGCCACCGTCACCGGATAGCGGCTGATCCGAAATGCCGTCACCTCCACCGGTCGGCCAGTCTTGCCCAACTCGAACTTGCCCGGCGGCAAGGCAATCCAGTCGAATTCCGGCACGTAGCCGGCGCCCAACCCCACACCGTGACGTGGGTCACCCAACCGGCAAAGCCCTCCAGCTACAGTGGCCCGTTCGGCGATGGGAAGACGCGAGTCGAACATCAGAGCCATGTACCGCTCTTGAACAGTCCTCACACACTGCTCGCCCGGCGAAGCGTCCCGGAACAAGCCTGGCTTGGCATCAAGGAGGAGCTGCGCTGCGCGCTCGATGATCGGGCGTGCCTTGTCGGGAGGGTCGACTGCTGGCAGGTGCTTCAATAGCTGTTCGCCAAGCCAGTCGCTCTCTTCGCGGCTCCCATGGGGCCAGCCGAGCAGGTGCACGCGGAGATGCAGAGCCACGACGGCCGAGGCAGGATCCGCCCCCGACCAGGCCGAGGCCAATCGATCCAGCAGCAAGGGGCGGTGAAGTTCGTCCCAGTCAGCCAGCGTTTGCAGTACGGCGACCGTCGTTCCAGTGAAGGTGCCATTCACCACGCAAGCTCCGATCAGTCTATCGAGAACCAGTCGTTGGTGGCGGAGACTGAATCGATTGAAGCGATCGTCCCGCAGCGCCTTTCCGAGCACCTCCCAAAATGGAAGTCCGACGCTGTCAGGAGGCCGGGAGAGAGCGTGCTCGACGAGGAAATCGTTGAAGGATCGTCCGTCGTCCTGGTCGTCGAAATCGCGGAGATGATGCAGGAGCAATACCAGCGTGAGGTGCCAGGAGGCCAGTGGAGCCTTCTCGATGAGGAACTCAGCGATCGCATGGCGGTCGCGTTTCCCTCCTGCTTTCCACGCGGCCGCCAGGTGTTCCTGGAACGAAAGGTGGAGAAAGGCCCAGGTGGTGTCATCGCGCCGGCGCAGGAGGCCGTGGCGCTCATCGGCATGATCGAGAAACCGTGTGACCTGGTCGGCGACCTGCTGATCGAGGTCGACGGCGTCCAAGGTGTCGGGCAGGTAATTCACCAGGTGCTGTCGGCGCCGCTGCTTCAAGATGCGCAGAACCTCGGGCTGGGGAATCACCGAACGCGCGTCCGGTTCCGGGAGGCCTTCGTTCAACTGCTGGGCGGCAAAAGCGATCTCCGCATAATACTGGCGTGCCTGGACGTGATTGACGGGCGGTATGAGCCCCTCGAGCTCACCCGGATCGCCCTCGAAGCGTGCCTCATCCCGGCGGTGAAGCATCATCTTGATGAACTCGTCGTAGAGCTCGCCCTGGGTGTGCGGGAGACGGCCGAAGTCATGATGCACCCAGGCCATGAGGGTCAGGAGGAGCGGATTCCCAGCCATCTCGCGGATGGGCGCCGCAGCATCGCTCAGGGCTTTCAGAAGCGACAGGGTGCGGTCCTTCCGCTCGCATTCGTGTTCCGAACGCGGGAGTTGCGCGCCAAACCAAAGCTCCACGAAGGCCCGCTGCTGAGGCAGGGTGAAGGGGGCCACTTTGTAGTGAGCGAAGGACTTCAGCTCCTGGGCTGCATACGCGTAACCCACTTCGCGGGATGTGAGCCAGAGCGGGCACAGCGGGTATTGCTCGTGAAACCCGGCCACCAACCGCGCCAGGTCGCGGCGGGCGTCCGGGCCCCCCGCCTCATCGAGGCCGTCGAACAAGACCACGGCTTCGCCCATCTCGAGTAGCGCTTCGACACGCCAGGGGTGCGGGTCACCCCGTTCGAGACTGGCCGCCCTGGCGGCGTGTTGGCAGAGCGCGGTGACGAGCGGGACGTGCGGGTCGGAGCCGCGCAGCTTGGCGTACTCACGCAACGGCAGGAACAACGGCACACGCCGGACGGGGCAGTCTGCGCTGGGCTGATGCTGCCCGGCCCATGTGCCCGCCAGATAGCGGAGGATCGAGGTCTTCCCCGAACCCGGATCGCCAAGCAGCACGAACGGGCCAGGTTGGGTCCGCAGGCTTCCGAGCGTCTGCGTCTCCCTGGCCGGTCCACCCAGCCGATGCAGGTTCTGGGGGACAAAGACCTGGTCGAGCTTGAACGAGCGAGGGCTGCATTCCCCCGAAGCCAGCCCGGGTGGCCGGCGGGCCGGTGGGAAGCCGAAGAGTTGCAGGTCCCGCAACGAGTTCACCAGCCTCGGTGCGAACTGCCCGAGCCACCCGGCAAACGGAGTCGGAGCAAGACCCTGGCTGTCCGCCCGCCGCGCCGCTTCCTCCGGAAGGTAGCGGGCGAGGAGCGGCGGGCAGGCGCGCAACCAGCCCAGCCACTCCGCGGCACCGACGGGATGGAGTGCTCCCGCCGCGGGTTGGATCGTTTCCTTCAGACATTGCCTGGCCTGGGCGTCGAGTTCGATGGACAGAACGAGCACCAAGTCTCCGGGCATCCCGATCGGGCCGTACTGATAGCTGGCGGTCAGTTCCTGCAGGCGACGCAGTTCCGCGTGCTGGTTTGCGGGATCCTGCAAGCTCCAGGCAGGCCAAATCACGAGCGGGCCGTTCAATCCCAGAATTCCACCGCGCGCTGCGATGCTCACTCCAGGGATCGAGCTCGGTTGGATTTCGGAGCCTTGAATCCTCCCCTGGTGCGCCACCAGGCGCTGAATCAAGGTGGCAAACTCGCGCTCGGGGTCGGGACCGGTGATGAGCGAGGACAGGGACGGCAGCCTGGTCTCATGGCCTTCGACGGCGAAGGAGCGGCCGATGGCCCCGGCGTCCGAGTTGTCGTTCGCGTTGGGCACGCCGCAGGATACTACCGAGCCGAGGTCCCGGGGCAAGCGGGTGGACGCGCTGGACGGGTCCCTCGTGCATCTGGCACCTTTCGAATCGTCTCAGCCAGCGGCAGAGGAACGAGCCATGAAACCCACGCCCCCGACTCCCGCAGACGCAACGCATCCGGAACGCTCCGGCCCGCCTGAGGATTTGCAGCCGGCGGAGGAGCCCGCTGGCGAGGCGCCGCCGGCGACGGGAAGCGGCGTTTTTTCCGACCCGCGGTTCTGGGGGATGCTGGCTTCGGTCGTCGCCCTCTTCGTGGTCTATTGGCTTGTGGTTGCATGCGTGCTACTGCCCGGATCTCGCGTGACGAAACCCAACGGCCCAACTCCAGCGACAGCCAGTTCGAACGTGGTTCCTGCGACGGTTACCCCCTCCGGCACTACCAACGCGCCAGCACCGGAACCCACGAGTACTGCGGGCTGGTGGCCGGGCGTGCGTGAGGCCCTGGCATCGACCGACGAGCGGCTCTACGGACCACGGGGCACATTCGGTGACATGTTTGGCGCCGTGAACGCCTTGTTCACCGGGCTGGCGTTCGCCTGTGTGTTTTACACGATTCTGCAACAGCGCGAGGATCTGAAGCTTCAGCAGAGGAACCTGGACCTTCAGCGGAAGGACCTCGAACTCCAGCGGGACGAACTGAAGGCCGCTCGAGCCGTCGCGATTACCGCGGCGCTGGTGCAGGCGCGGACGACGTTGGTGACGGCGCAAGTTGCCGCCCTCCAACGCCCCGACTCGACCGCAGAGGTGCGATGCAATTTGGTCAGCAGGATGACTCGTCGACTGGAACAAGTCGAAACGGCGATCCCCGCCCTTGAACGGGAGCTGGAGAAGCTGTCGCCTCCGGCGCGCTCGTCCAGTGTTGGGGTCAAACCTTGACAATTTGACATTCCTCACCGGCAAGGGCGCCGATCATGACTCCCCGGCGCGAATCCCTCACGGGTCTGGGAGCGAGAGGCTGGCGGTAGCGATCGTCAGGGATGTGGAACGATGTGCCTTCGGCGGGCCGCCGAAGGCGGCAGGCGAGCCGCCTGCGCTCCCCAGCCCATGGAAATTTGCCGGCCGGCTCGCGAGGACGCTCGCCCCATCGGTTCGCCTCCTGACGTCGGCGCCTCCAGGCGGATAGGACGCGTCGGTCCTCCGGTGATCCGCGCCCGGGCTTGCACGGGCGAGCCTGGCACTCGAGAATCGGCGACATGCAAGCCACCCCACGCCGTCTCCTGCTCTGCTGGATTGCCGCGGCGCTGACCGTCCAGGCGGGTCAAGCGACCGTCGCCGACCGCGACCTGGCCGCGTACTTCGAGGACCAGGTCTCGCAGATTATGGAGGCGGGTCTTGCGGAGGTGCGTTCGGCGGCGGATTGGCACGCGCAGCGCGAGGAGAGGCGGCGACAGCTCCTGGACATGCTCGGACTCTGGCCGCTGCCCCCGCGCACCGACCTCAAGGCCGCGGTGACCGGGGTGGTGGACGAGGGCGAGGTCACGGTCGAGAAGCTTCATTTCCAGTCCCTGCCAGGTTTGTACGTCACCGCCAATCTCTACATTCCGAAGGGGCTGTCGGGTCCCGCGCCGGCGATCCTCTACGTCTGCGGTCACGCGTTGGTGAAGACCAACGACATCAGCTTCGGGAACAAGACGGCGTATCAGCACCACGGCGCGTGGTTGGCGAAGCACGGGTATGTCTGTCTGACCATCGACACGCTTCAACTGGGTGAGATCGAGGGCAGGCACCACGGCACCTATCGGCTCGGGGAGTGGTGGTGGAACAGCCGTGGGTACACGCCCGCCGGGGTCGAGGCCTGGAACAGCATTCGCGCCATCGATTATCTCGAAAGCCGTCCGGAAGTGGACCGCCAGCGGATCGGCATGACGGGGCGCAGTGGCGGGGGCAGTTACACCTGGACCACCGCGGCCCTGGACGACCGTATCAAGGCCGCGGCGCCCGTCGCCGGCATGACCGACCTGCGCAATCACGTCGTGGACGGCGTGGTCGAAGGTCATTGCGACTGCATGTATTACCTGAACTCGTATCGCTGGGATTTCCCGCTCCATGCCGCGCTCATCGCGCCCCGGCCGTTGCTGATCGTGAACACCGACAGCGACACCATCTTTCCCCTCGACGGCGTCGTGCGGGTGCACCGGGAGGTGCGGCGGATCTACGGACTGCTCGGCGCGTCCAACAAACTCGGGCTCGTGATCGCTCCGGGGCCGCACAAGGACACCCAGGATTTGCAGGTCCCCGTTTTTCGCTGGTTCAACCAGCATCTCCGTGACGCCGACCCGTTGATCACGAACGCCGCGACCCGGCTTTTCGATCCTGCCCGGTTGCGCGTGTTCGAGGCGTTGCCCGCCGACCAGAGGAACACGCGGATCGACATGGAATTCGGGCCGCAGGCAAGCGCCCCTCCCATGGGCACCGACGCGGGGCGGACGGCGATCATCGCCGAGTTGCGACGGCTGGTCTTTGGCGGTTGGCCAGATGCGCCGCGAGCCGCTGACCCCGCAACGGCTTTCACGATCGAACGCGACCGGCTCCGGCTGAGTCGCATTGCTTTTGCGAGTCAGCCGCACGTGCCGCTCTCGCTTTGGGTTCTGGAGCCGGCAGGGAACAAAGCGGCCAGCCTCGAATTGCGCGTGGTCGACAGCGCCGCCTGGCTGGATCTTGTCCTCCTGTTGTCCGACGGATTTGGCGAAGAGCTGGCGGGCGAGTTGCCGGCGGCTGAACCGGACTCGGAGGCCCACGCCGGGTTCGTCGCGCTCGCCGACCGGGTGCGCCAGGAGAAGGAGGCTGTCGCCTGGCTGGCCCCGCGCGGTATCGGGTCGGGGGCGTGGAGTGGCGATCAGCGGCGACAGACACAGATTCGGCGCCGCTTCATGCTGCTGGGTCAGACGCTCGACTCGATGCGCGTCTGGGACATCCGGCAGGCCCTGGACGTTCTGCGTCAGGCCCGGCCGGAGGCGGCAAAGCACCTCACGGTTCGCGCGGCCGGGGACATGGCCGTGAACGCGCTGTATGCGGGGTTGTTCGAGCCGCGCGACTCGGTGCGGTTCGATCTGTCCGGGATGCCGGCGTCGCATCAGCAAGGCCCGGATTACCTGAACGTGAAGCGGGTGATCGATCTGCCGCAGAGCGTCGAACTCTTGCGGACGCTTCAAGTCGTCGAAGTGCGGTGAAAGACGGGCGTGGCACGCTTTGATTTGTAGAGAGCCCTGAACCGGGCGACCGGTGCGCACGGGGGCCATGAACCGCTGAGGAGCGCGGGCTTCAGCCCGCAGAGACGTCCTTGGGCCGGCGCGGCTTGCTGCGGACTGAAGTCCGCGCTCCTGGTGCCCGCCCTACCTGGCTCAGTTGGGCTTGCGCAGGACGGTATCGCGCTGGGCCCACGCCGGGTCGGACTGCGGATAGTCGAGATTGTAGTGCAAGCCGCGGCTCTCGGGACGTTGCACGGCGCATTTCACGATCAGTTCCGCCACGAGCGCGATGTTCCGCAGTTCCAGGAGGTCCGCAGAAACGACGAAGTCCCAGTAGTACTCGGCGATCTCCGCCTGCAGGTTGGCGATCCGGTTCGCGGCGCGCTGAAGCCGCTTGCTGGTGCGCACGATGGCGACGTAGTCCCACATCAGCCGGCGCAGTTCATCCCAGAGATGGGAGACGACGACGAGTTCATCGGGATTGGTCGCGTCGCCCGATTGCCAGGGCGGAATCTCGGCAGGAAGGGGTTCACGGCGGTCCCGCGAGGCCCGCTGGGCCGCGCGATGGGCGCAGACCAGGGCCTCGAGCAGGGAGTTGCTCGCCAGACGGTTCGCGCCGTGGAGTCCGGTGCACGCCACTTCGCCGATGGCGTAGAGACCCGGGATCTCGGTGGCGCCATCGATATCCGTGACGACACCGCCGCACTGGTAGTGGGCCGCCGGAACGACGGGGATGGGTTCCTTGGTGATGTCGACCCCCACGTCCAGGCAGGTCCGGTAGATGTTGGGGAACCGCTGGATGATGAACGGCGCGGACTTGTGCGTGATGTCGAGATAGACGTGGTCGGCCCCGGTGCGCTTCATCTCGCTGTCGATGGCGCGGGCGACGATGTCGCGCGGGGCCAGTTCCTTTCGGGAATCGTAGCGCGCCATGAACTCCTGCTGGTCGAAGCCCCGGAGGACCGCGCCTTCGCCCCGCACCGCTTCGCTGATGAGAAACGACTTCAGGCGCGGGTGGTACAGGCAGGTGGGATGGAACTGGATGAACTCCATGTTGGCCACCGCGGCGCCGGCGCGGTAGGCCATCGCCACGCCGTCACCCGTCGCGATGTCCGGGTTGGTGGTGTAGAGGTAGACCTTCCCGCAACCGCCGGTGGCCAGGATGACCGCGGCGGCCGCGACCGCGGTGACCTGCCCGTTTTCCTTGGCGAGGACGTAAGCGCCGAGGCACCGGTTCTGGCCGTTCCACCCCAGCTTGCGGGTGGTGATGAGGTCGACGGCGATGTGGTTTTCAAAGATCTGGATCCGCGGATGCTGCTCCGCCGCGTTCACCAGGGCGCGCTCAATTTCGCGTCCGGTCATGTCCTTCGCATGGACAATGCGGCGCTTGGAATGGCCGCCTTCCCGGCCCAGGTCGAGTTCGCGGCGGCCGGGTTCGCCCGGGACTTCGCGTTGGGTGAAGTCCAGACCCAGTTCCATCAACTCGCGGATGCGGTCGGGGCCTTCCTCGACCACCGTGCGAACGACGTTCTCGCGGCAGAGACCGGCGCCCGCGACGAGGGTGTCTTTCACGTGCAGCTCGAAGGAGTCCTCGGGACTCATCACGGACGCGATACCGCCCTGCGCGTAGTTGGTGTTGGACTCGGCGCTGCTTTTCTTGGTGACGAGGGCGACCGTGCCCTGCCGGGCAGCCTTCAGGGCGTAGAAAAGACCGGCAATGCCGCTGCCGATAACGAGGTGATCGAACGACGCGCGCGGGTTCATGCGGCACGAACCTAGTCCAGTCGCGCGTTGTCGATCAATCGCGTCTTCCCGATGATGACGGCGAGCGCCAGGTGCGTACCGCGGGTGACGCGGGTGCGCGGCTTCAACGAATCGGGGTCGAAGAACGCGATGTAGTCGACGCGGGGAGGGGAAACGATCGGGCGGTTGGCGGGCGTGGTGGCAGCGTCGTGCGCCTCCGGGGCGGCGGCGTTCTTCGGTCTTCGTGGAACGGTGGGATCGGGCCGGAAGCCGGTGATCAAGCGCCGCAGCCGGGCCTCCAAGCGTCCCGAAGCGACGCCGGCCGGGTTCGATCGGACCTGGCGTTGCGCCTCCTGGATCGCGCACCACAAGGCGACCGCCTGGGCGCGTTCGGCTTCGTTCAGGTACTTGTTCCGGGAACTCAGCGCGAGGCCGTCCGGTTCGCGAACCGTGGGCGCGACGACGATTTCAAGCGGGAAGTTCAGATCGCGCACCATGCGGCGAATGAGCGCCGCTTGCTGGTAGTCCTTGGCCCCGAACACGGCCACGTCCGGCAGCACGAGGTTGAAGAGCTTGGCGACGATGGTGGCGACGCCGCGGAAGTGGGTGGGACGGGACGCGCCCTCCATGCCTTGTGACACGGCTTCCTCAACGACGTAGGTGCTGTGAGGGTGGTCCGCCTGGCGGCGATACATCTCATGGTCGGTCGGGACGAAGACGATGTCGACGCCAGCCTGGCGACACAACGCGAGGTCGCGTTTCAGGTCGCGCGGGTACTTCGACAAGTCCTCGTGCGGCGCAAACTGGGTGGGGTTGACGTAGATGCTCACCACCACCTTGCCCGACTTGCGGACCCGGCGGCGCGCCTCGTCGACCAGGCTGATATGGCCGGCGTGCAGATAACCCATGGTCGGTACGAAACCGACGCGGGCACCTTCCCGGCGCCAACGCTTCGCCGCTAGCTGCATCCCGGCAACCGACGTGACCACACGCATGCGGCAGCTTGGCGACGTCGACGACATCGGATCAATGGGAAAGACGGTCAGGCCGGTGGTCGGGTTTGTGGAGGGGGACCGCGACCGCTCCGCGGTCGCAGCGGGTACGGATGCCTTGGCGGTGTGGTCCTGAAAGGCCGTGTGCGCCGGGTCGCACGTGCTGCGGCCGGGGAATCAGGGTTGACAAACCCTCCGGAGCCCCGTTTCTCAAGGGCCACATGCGTGCGTGTTCCCACGGGCCCTTGTTGGCTGCGGTCTGCTGGCTCGCGGCCTTCATCGTGCAGGGCGATGAGGTCGCGACACGGACCAGCAGTCCCGCCCGCCGGTTCCGGGAAGTGGCGCCGGTGGCCGGCAGCCGGCCGGTGGGTTTTACCTTGCTGCCCGCGTCGACGACCGGGGTGACGTTCACGAACCTGATCAGCCAGACGCGTTACGTCACCAACCAGATTTACCTGAACGGGGCCGGCGTGGCGGCGGGCGACGTCAACGGTGACGGGCTTTGCGATCTCTATTTCTGCGGCATCGACCGCCCCAACGTTCTCTACCTGAACCGGGGTGCCTGGAGATTTGAAGATGCCACGGCGTCCGCGGGCGTCGCGCTGGCGGGCAAGGGATGCAGCGGCGCCGCCATGGCCGACCTGGACGGCGACGGTGACCTCGACCTCGTGGTGAATTCCGTGGGCAACGGCACGTTCCTGCTTTTCAACGATGGACAGGCTCGATTCGAAGATCGCGCGCCCGGCGCTCCCTTAAATTACCTGCGGGCCGGCATGACCGCCGCCCTGGCCGACGCTGATGGCGATGGCGACCTGGACCTTTACGTCAGCAACTACCGTACGACCACGCTGCGGGACATGCCCAACACGCGTTTGCGCATGGCGGAGCGTGACGGCCGGGTGGTGGTGCTCGCCGTGAACGATCGTCCCACCACGGACGCCGACCTCGTGGGCCGCTTCATCGCCTCGCCGGACGGGCGCATCATCGAGAACGGCGAACCGGACGCTTTCCTGCTCAACGACGGGCAGGGTCGGTTTGCCCCGGTCCCGTTCACCGGCGGCTCGTTTCTCGATGAAGACGGTCTGCCGCTCCAGGAGCCTCCATACGACTGGGGCCTCAGCGTCACTTTCCGCGACATCAACGGGGACGGGGCGCCGGACCTCTATGTCTGCAACGACTTCGATTCCCCGGATCGCATCTGGATCAACCAGGGCCACGGCCGCTTCCGGGCCATCGCGCGGCTGGCGATCCGCTCGACCAGCATCTTCTCGATGGGCGTGGATTTCGCCGACATCAACCGCGACGGGCACTTCGATTTCTTGGTGTCGGACATGCTCAGCCGCGATCACGCCAAGCGCATGCTCGAGAACGGGGAGATTCGCCCGACGCTGCTGCAGCCGGGCGTCATCGAGGACCGGCCCCAATACTCGCACAACATGCTGTTCCTCAACCGGGGCGACAACACCTACGCGGAGATCGCGCAGTTCGCCGGCGTCCACGCCTCCGAGTGGACCTGGTCGCCGAACTTCCTGGATGTCGACCTGGACGGGTACGAGGACCTGCTGATCACCACCGGGCACGAGTTGCAGATGATGAACACGGACATCATCGACCAGGCCGAGGTGTTGAAGGCCCAGAAACCGATGTCCAATCACGAATTGCAGCGCCTGCGCACGATGTTTCCGCGTCACGCGATTCCGAATGCCGCCTTTCGCAACCGGGGGGATCTCACCTTCGAAGACGTCAGCCAGGCGTGGGGTTTCGATTTCGGTGATGTCGGCAACTCGGTGGCCATGGCCGACCTGGACAACGACGGCGATCTCGACGTGGCCATCAACAATCTCAACGGCATCGCCGAACTTTGCCGCAACGAATCCACGGCGCCCCGGTTGGCGGTGCGCCTGCGCGGGCTGCCGCCGAACACGCAGGGCATTGGCGCCCTGGTGACGGTGCGGGGCGGAGCGCTGCCTGCGCAATCCCAGGAGATGATCTGCGGAGGCCGATACCTCGGTGGCGCCGAGGCGCTGCGCGTTTTCGCCGCAGGTCACCTCACGAACCGCTTCGAGATTGAAGTGCGCTGGCGCAGTGGACGTCGCAGCCTCTTGCGCGGAGCCGTCGCCAACGCCATCCACGAGGTTGCCGAGGCCGATGCCCCGGCGCCGACAACCGCCCCCGCTCCCACGCCTGCGGCCGCGGAGCCGTTGTTCGTGGACAGCAGCGACCGGTTGAATCACCGGCACTCGGAAGAGGCCTTCGACGATTACCGGCGCCAGCCGCTCCTGCCGTACAAGCTCAGCCAGCTGGGACCAGGCGTCTGCTGGGGCGATCTGAACGGAGACGGCGCCGACGACTTGGTCATTGCCGGCGGCCGTGGCGGGCGCGTGGCGGTTTTCGAGAACCGGAGGGATGGACGCTTCGTGGCCTTGACCAACGCCGCGCTGCAGAAGCCCGTGGCCCGGGACCAGACGTCCGTGCTCGCCTTTGGATCGGCTCTGCTCGTGGGTTCGAGCAATTACGAGGATGGCCTGACGAATGGCGGGGCGGTGCGCGTCTATGACCTGGGCTCCGGCGCCAGCGGAGAGATCGTGCTTGCGCCGCCGGCCAGCACCGGGCCCTTGGCCTCGGCGGATTTCGACAACGACGGCGACCTGGACCTTTTCGTCGGAGGCCGCGTGGTCCCCGGGCGTTATCCCGAGCCCGCGACCTCGCTCCTGCTGCGGCGCGAAGGCGGTCGGCTGGTACCGCATCAGCGCTTCGAGAAGCTCGGGTTGGTGAGCGGAGCGGTGTTCTCGGACCTGGACGGTGACGCCATCCCGGAACTGCTCCTCGCTTGTGAGTGGGGCCCGCTCCGGATCTTTCGCTGGGACAAGACCCGCTATGAGCCCTGGAATCCGGGGCTCAAGTGGAACGGCAAAGCGTTTACCCAGCTGAGGCAGTTGACCGGGTCCTGGACCGGCGTGGCGACCGGAGACCTCGATGGCGACGGCCGGTTGGATATCATCGCCGGCAACCGCGGGTTGAACAGCCGCTACCACCCCTCGACGGAGCTGCCGCTGCGCCTCCACTTCGGCGACCTGTCGGGTGCCGGCGGTGTGGATGTCGTTGAAAGCACCCTCAATCCCGCCAACGGTCTGGAAGTCCCCACCCGCGGGTTGCGCGCCGTGCGGGAAGCGATTCCCTTCGTGCGCGGCCGCATCGCCACTTTCGACGCCTACGGGAAAGCGTCCCTCGCCGACATTTACGGCGAGGCGTTGCAGGCGTGCGGTCGGGTCGAAGTCGTCGAGTGGGCCAGTGTCGCCTTGCTCAACCGCGGGGATTACTTCGAGGCCAGACCCCTGCCGGCCGAGGCCCAGTGGGCGCCCGTGTTCGGGATTGTCATCTCGGACTTCGACGGGGATGGCTGCGAAGACGTGCTGCTGAGCCAGAACTTCTTTGCGGTGGAACCTGACGAGTGGCGACAGGACGCGGGCCGGGGCCTGCTGCTCCGTGGCGACGGGAACGGCGGCCTGAACCCGGTTCCGGGACACGTGAGCGGGGTACGGGTTTATGGAGAGCAGCGCGGATGCGCCGCGTCGGATTTCGACGGCGACGGACGCACGGATGCGGTGTTCACGCAGAACGCGGCGCCGACGGTGCTCTGGCGGAACCAGGGCGCGCGACCCGGGCTCCGGGTCCGGTTGGTAGGCGCGGCCGGGAACCCCACCGGCGTTGGTGCTCAGGTGCGTTTGAAGAGCGGGAGCGAACTCGCCCCGGTTCGCGAGGTCCAGGCCGGTTCCGGTTACTGGTCACAGAACAGCGCGGTCCAAGTCATGGCCGGACGCGCGGGCACGCCCCCGGATGCCGTGTGGGTGCGCTGGCCCGGCGGCAAGGTAACCGAGGGGAAACTTCCACCCGGCGCCGCAGAGGTCAGCGTGTCGGCGGACGGGACGGTGCTCGCGGTCCGGTAATGCCGCTCGGCGAAGGACGCGACGACGAGCCAGCGTTCTTGTGCCGGCCGGGCGTTCGGTCTAAAACGCCCGCGGGCCACGGGCGGCCACAGACCGTCCGGGCGTCTATCGTGGAACGCGGGTTTTTCCAACGCGGGGGCGGTTGGGTGTTGGGCCAGTCGGTGCTGATGGGGTTGGTCCTGGCGGGCGCACCCCTGACGCGTGATGCCTGGGATTCGAACCTGGGTCGCTGGCCCGGGTGGCTCCTGGTGGGCGCCGGGGCGTGGCTCGGCATCGGCGGCGCGGTCGTGCTGGGCCGGAGCCGCACCATCTTTCCGGCTCCGCGCGAAGACGCGGCGCTGGTCACGCGCGGGATCTACCGTCGCGTACGGCACCCGCTGTACGGCAGCCTGATGTGTCTTTCGGCGGGTTGGAGCCTCCTGTGGGCGAGTGGGGTGGGGCTGGCCTTGGGCGCGGTCCTGAGCGTGTTCTTGCGATTCAAGGCCGGTCGGGAGGAGCAATGGCTTCGGGAGCGCTTCCCGGGCTACGAAGCTTACGCCGCGACGGTTCGACGGTTCCTTCCCTGGATCTGGTGACCACCCTCCGCGGGGCAGCCCTGGCCTACCGGGAACCGGTCTGCTGCTCCGCCGCGAGCACGGTGTTGCGCATCAGGATCGCGATGGTCATCGGACCCACGCCTCCGGGGTTGGGCGTGATCCGGCCGGCCACGGGTTGAACGCGGGCGAAGTCCACGTCGCCAACCAGGCGGTGGCCGTTTTTGGCAGCCGGGTCTGGCACGCGGTTGACGCCGACGTCGATCACGACCGCGCCGGGCTTGACCATGGGGGCTTGGATGAACTCCGCCACCCCCATCGCGGCGATCACGATGTCCGCCCTCCGACAGTGGCTCGCGATGTCGCGGGTTTGCGAGTGGCAGATGGTCACGGTGGCGCTGGCATGCCGCGCTTTCTGCAGCAGCATCGCCGCCATCGGCTTGCCCACGATGTTGCCACGGCCCACCACCACCACCTCGGCGCCCTCGATCGCGGTGCCGGAGCGGATCAGCAACTCGTGCACACCCGCCGGCGTGCAGGGCAGGAAGCCGGTCGGATCCCCCAGCATGAGTTTGCCGACGTTGATCGGATGAAAGCCGTCGACGTCCTTCGAGGGGGCCACCGTGGAGTACACGCGCGCCGGGTCGATCTGCCGTGGCAGGGGCGCCTGGACCAGAACGCCGTGCACGGACGGGTTCGAGTTGAGTCGTTCGAGGAGGGCCAGCAACTCGACTTCCGCGGTCGTTCCGGGCAGGACGTGGGTCTCGGAACGGATCCCCAGCCGCGCGCTCGTGCGCTCCTTCATCCCGACATAAACCTGCGAGGCGGGATCCTCGCCGACGCGGACGAAGGCGAGCCCCGGGACGACACCATGCTGGCGCAGCGTCTGAAGGCGGTGGGCGGTCTCCTGGTGGATCTGTTCGGCCATGGCCCGGCCGTCGATCAGGTTCGGAAATGTCGGAGCCGAGTTGCTCATGGGGCGAGTCGGATTTCCCGGACCACCATCACCGGCGCGTTCTGCCAGCGAGGCTCGAGGTATTCCTCACCGGTGACGTACACCCGTTGTCCTCGGTAGGGCCGGATCAGGATATTCGAAGAGTGCGGCAGAAGGTAATCGAGGCGCCCGTTGTTGTCGGCGGCCACCAACTCGAAAGGCGTCGGGGCCTGGATGCTGAGCGTGCCGCGAACGACGCCTTCCCGCCTGATGATTCGCGGCAGGTGACTGATCTCAGGTACGTCGCCAGGCGGAAGCACCCGAGGGCTGTAACCGTTGACGGGAGATTCCGGATCGCCCTGCTCGATCGTCCCGACGCCGGTGTCCGGTGGTTCAGCAGCAGTCGGGACGTCGTTCGCTGGCGCCGGGGTCGAGTCGATCTTGACCGGGGTCTCCGGCGTGGTCGCGGCTGGTGCCGGCCGAGCCGCGGTCTCGGGCGGCGTCACCGGCAGTGTTGCCATCGCCTGGGTGGACACGATGGGAGATGCCGTGGGCGGCAGGACGGGAGCCATGGCAGGCACCCCTGGTTCGATCACGTCCAGAAATTGTGAGGCGACAAACGCCGACAATCCCAAAGGCGCCTCCACCTTCAACCACCCTGGCTGCTGCGCCAGCACCTTCAACACAGTGCCTTCCGCGACGGTTCCCAGGACGCCGAAGTCCTCCGAGGGACCGGCTCGGACGTTGAGCCAACGCGGCTTGACGGTTCCGGCGGGCACAAGGACGTGGTCCGAGGAAACCCATACCGGCGTACCGGCCGGGAGCTCGATACGGGTCCATTCGGTCACCGTGTCCTTGGGACTCGCTCCCGGGAGACCTTCCTCGAAGACGGTCACTTGCTGACCGCGATCCAGCCGGGTGACAACCTCGCCGCGGAGCACCGAAGGCCGGCTGCGCGCGTTCACGGACCCGGCGAGGACGGTGGCCGGAACCTGAGCCTGAATCACGGCTTCGGCCGCGATGAATATCGCCATGCCCCAGCGAAACCAGGACGACGGTTTCATGGTCAGGCGGGAGTAGAGGATGCCGGAGGGCTGGTGTCAACGGGCGGGGAGGCGGCGACGCCGGGGCGCGGGCTGGCCTCGCGCTGCAGGGCGTTCATTTCCGACACGGTGAGCACCCGCCATCGGCCCGGTTTGAGTTCGCCGAGCTTGATCGGGCCGATCTGGATTCGCTGCAGGCGCTCGACCTCGAAACCCAGGGCGGCGAGCATACGGCGCACCTCGTGTTGTCTGCCTTCCGTGAGCTCAAGCTCGATGACGCTGTGGGAGGCGTTCGCGGAGAGCAGGCGGGCCTTCCTCGCACGCAGCAGTTCGCCGCGGTCGCGGATCCCTTCACAGGCGCGGCGGGCGTGGGTGGGATCCATCTTGCCAATGACCGTCGCGACATAGTGCTTGGTCACGCCGAACCGGGGGTGGGTGAGGCGAAGGCAGAAGTCCCCGTCATTCGTCATCAGGAGCAGCCCCTCGCTGTCGCGGTCCAGCCGGCCAACCGGATAGAGGTCATTCCATTCGGTCGGCAGCAGTTCGCCGACCAGGCGCTGGCGGGGCGTTTGCTTCGCTTGGGAGCAAACGTAACCCCGGGGCTTGTGCAGGGCCACGGTCCGGCGTGCCCGCTTGCGCAGCAACCGGCCGTCCACGATCACCTCGTCGACGCGGGTGTCGATGTGGGTGCCGGGTTCCCGGGCGGGGTGCCCGTTGACCAGGACACGACCTTCGAGCATCAGGCGTTCGGCGGCGCGCCGGGACGCGACGCCTGCCTCAGCGATGTACTTGTGGAGTCGGACCTTCAAAAGCGTCAGCCCGCCAGAGGCGGGCGAGCGTGGTCAGGACTGAAAGCCCGGGAGCTGGCGCCGAGCCTTGGAGGGCTCAGGCCGGCGGCTTGGTCTTGCGGAGACCCACCACGCGGTCGCCGGCTTTCCACTCGCCGCGCTTTTTGAGCAGTTCAACGCGCTCGAAGCGCTTCAGGACGTTCCGCTTCGCGCCGAGAGCGGCCGCGGCGCGGAGGCTGCGATGCTGAGACATAACGTTCTTCCGATTTAACGATCCACCATTCGCCCGGTCAGGAGCGAGCCGTTCGTTTACCACACTGGCGGCGTGAAGCAAAAGGTTAAATGCAGAGTCGCGCGCGGGCGAGGGCGCCCCGGCTTGGTGTGCCAAGGACCGCCTGCCCGCTCAGGCGCTGTTCGTGCAGGGCCTGGGAAGTCTCCTTGGCCCCAAGGCCATGCGCGATGGCCATGAACCCATCTCGCCGGGTCGGGGGACCCGGCCTCCAGGTTGGAGGCCCGGTGCCCTCACCGGGCGGGTCATGGAGAGCCACCTGTTCCTTGCGGACCTGCTCCGTGACCATGAACCAAAAAGCGCCGCTAAAGCGGACGCACTCCAAAGGCTTCGCGCCGCTCCAAGGCACCTCCGGGGCCGCGAAGCGCCTGGAGTGCGGGGATTCATCCCCGCTTTTCGGGACAGGTTCTTGGAGTCCGAGTGTGCGGCCTGGGTCCCCCCACCCGGCAGCGGCACCCCGAGCCAACCACGACCTCGCGGACCGCGCCCCGAGACGGCACTCAATGCGTCAGCGCGTAGAAGATGATGTTGATGCCGAGGGGATAGGCTTTGGGCTCGGAGAACTCCTTGAAGTAGTACGGGTCGGTCGATTCTTCCTCCCAGCCGTCGCCGAGGTCGGTGTTGTGGCAGATCAGCACCATCAGGCGGCCCTTGTCGTCCGAGAGGCCGCGGTAGTGAGGCGTCCGGGCGTCCGGGAGTTCCCACGTGACGCCGGTGTCCCGATTGCGGATGGCGAAGCCCACATTCGGGATTTGGGGCTTGGCAACGATGTGGAAAATCCCGTGGAAGATCGGATGGTCCAGGCGCAGTTCCTCGGCCTTGCGCTTGGGAAACAGACGCTCGAGGACCTCCGCGTTGAAGTGGTCCCAGGCGCGTTCGCCCCAAAAATCGTCCACCATCAGGAAGCCGCCGTTGAGCAGGTAATCGCGCAGCGTACCGATTTCCTCGCTGTTCATCACGATGGCCGGCACGCCGCTCATGAACACGAAAGGGCACTCGGCGAGTTGCTCGCGATCGAGCCCGATGACCCGTCCCTCCGGATCGACCTTGAGGGAGGTAACCTGCTGAAGGCGGTAGGAAAGGTTCAGGTCCGCGTCGCGGTAATCCGTCCACCAGGCGTAGCTGGTGCGGTCCATCGTCGAGCGATAGCGGATTCGTGCGAAGGTGAAGGCGTCGTGCTCAAAACCTGTGGCCAGTTCCCAAAGGGGCACGTTGCCCCGTTCGCCGGGATCGGGGGGGCCGCCCCGGCTGCGGCGCACCTGACCCCACGCCAGGGCCCCGGCGAGGCTGGCGCCGAGGACGACGTAGAGGAGGATCTTGCCGCGCTTCATGGGCTCGGTGGAACGATCACCATCAAACCCGGCAATCAGCCGGCGGTTCCCGCGACGCGGATGCTCTCGACGCTGATCCGGTCCACGGGACGACTGACTTCGCCGTCAGGACCGGGTCGGACCGGGACGTTCCCGATGCTGGCGAGGACGGGGTCGCCTTCAATCACGCGGCCAAAGGCCGTGTATTGGCCGTCGAGAAACGAGGCGTCGGCGAGGCAGATGAAGAACTGGCTGCCTGCCGAGTCGGGGTGTTCCGAGCGGGCCATCGAGATCACGCCGCGGACATGCGAGCGGTCGTTGAACTCGGCGGGAATCGAGTAGCCGGGATCACCGGTGCCCCAGAGTCGTTCGTGCGCGGGGTCGCGGGTGAGGGGATCGCCGCCTTGAATCATGAAGCCCTGGACCACTCGATGAAAGCAGGTGCCGTTGTAGAAACCGGCACGGGCGAGTTCCTTGAAGTTGGAAACGGTGTTGGGCGCGACTTCGTTCCAGAGTTCGAGTTTCAGCGTTCCGACCGAAGTGTGGATGACGGCGTGTTCGGAGGCGCCGTCGGGCGGTTGGGAAGGCGTGGGTTCCGGTGGCTCAGCCTGCATGGCCGGATAGTATGGCCCGGCGTGACCGCACGCAACCCGGCGGCGCTTCCCAGGAACCGCAGCAAGAGGTAGGGCGGGCACTCTGTTGCCCGCCGCATCCGGCGCGCTGGGGACAGCGCGCCCTACCTGGAATGTCCTGTTCATGGCCATCGCGGATGGCCGCCGGGCCAGGGGGGCTCTTTATGAGCGGGGAGCCTACGCGCCCGCGCGTGTGGCTACCGGCGCCCTCGCCAGTCGCAGGTTCGGGAGGATGACGGAAGGAATGGCGGGCGAGTCGTCCGCCACGCACCCGGGGTACGGGGTTCCCCGAGTTGTGTGTTCCCGGTCTTGCGACTCCGGCCGAGACGGATATGCTATCGGCCATGCACCAAACCAAACTCCGCTCTGCGCTGCCTTTGTGGGCAGGGACCGTGCTGACGGCCGGCACGCTGCTGGCCGCACCGATACCCAAGCTCTTCAATACCGGCGTCGACGACTCCGGCAAACTGCTCTCCCCAAACCAGGTCGACCCGCACTACACCCTGGTTGAGAGTGCGGACGTCGATTATCCGGGTCCCAACGCCTACACCCTCCTGGATGCCTGGCCGGTCGCCCCTCACGGACCGTGGCTGGCCGAAGGGCCATCCTCCCGCTGGATCGCCCCCCGCGCTCAGCAGGGGACCGGGAATGCCCCCGGCAATTACACCTTCCGAACGACGTTCGACCTGACGGGCTACGATCCGACGAAGGCGCGCATTGCGGGCAAGTGGACCTCGGACAACTCGGGCCTCGATGTGATCCTGAACGGGACGGCTCTCGGCATCAGCCAGGCCGGCAACTTCGGCGCCCTCAACGACTTCACGATCGAGTCCGCGTTCGTCGAGGGCACCAACACCCTCGAGTTCGTATTCAACAACGCCGGCGATGCCGTGAATCCCGCCGGCCTGCGGGTCGAGATGATTGGCACGGTGGAGGTCGCCGGCGAAGCCCCGCGCATCGTGACCCAACCGGTGGGAGGCACTTACTTCGCCGGGGATGATGTGACGCTGACGGTCGTCGCGGACGGCACCCCGCCCCTGACCTACCAATGGAAGCGAAACGGAACCGACGTCTCCGGCGCCACGGAACCGGTCCTGTCCCTGACGGCTGCAACGCCGGGCCAGAGCGGCGACTACACCGTCGTGATCACCAATGGCGCGGGCAGCAAGACCAGCGACGTGGTCCCGGTAACCGTGCTCGAACTCCTTCAGGGCCTTCACAACACCGCGATGGGCGACGACGGCTTCCTGATCTTCGACGGCTTCACCGATCCTCACTACAAGCTGGTCACGAATCCTGATGACCCGGCCGTGATCGAGCCGATGGTCCAGGACTCCACGGTCTTCCCGATTGTCGACGGCACGTGGCTCCGCAATTCGGAGACTTCGGCGTGGATCGGGCCGCGCTTCGAAACGAGCGCCGCGGCAGGGGGGGATTACATCTACGAACTCCAGGTCAACCTGACCGGTTACGATCCCACCAGCGTGCTGATCTCCGGTTCCTGGACGGCCGACAACGCGGCGGAGATCCTGCTGAACGGCGCTCCCACCGGCGTAAGCAACCCCGGGACCTTCAACACGCTCAGCAGCTTTCGCATCACCTCCGGCTTCCTGGGCGGCGTGAACAAGCTGCAGTTCAAGGTGAACAACGCCTCGGTCGGCTACACCGGCCTCCGCGTGGACGGCTTGCGCGGCGGCGCCCGGAAGGGCGGCGTCAGCAGCGACCCGCGCATCGTTTCCCAACCCGGCAGCAGCCTCGCCCTGGTCGGGGACACCGTCACACTCGCGGTGGTTGCCGACGGTACGGCACCCTTCACTTACCAATGGCAACGCAACGGCTCGCCGCTCACGGGCAAGACCGAACCCACGTTGGTCCTCTCGAACATCACGCGCGCCGAGGCCGGCGACTACACCCTCGTGGCCACCAACAGCAAAGGCTCCGTGACCACCACCCCCGCGACCATCCAGGTCCTCGAGCGGGTGCCGGGTGTGTTCGGCACCGGCGTGGACGCCACCGCCGCTGTGCTCGCGGACGGTGAAGTCGACCCGCACTACCGCCTGGTGGTGAACGCCACCGACCCCGCCTCCCAGGACGCGTACGTTCATGATTCGACGATCTTCCCGATCAACGACGGCACCTGGGTGCGGAACACCGAGATCTCGAAGTGGATCGCTCCGGTCATGAACTCCGTGACCTCCTCCGGCGGCGACTACACCTACCAAACCACGTTCGATCTCACCGGGTTTGACCCTGCCACCGCCGTGCTTCTCGGAGGCTGGGCCACGGACAACCTCGGTATGGACATCAAGCTGAATGGGACGAGCCTCGGCATCCAGAACGGCGCCCAGTTCGGCAGCCTCACCCCGCTCCAGATCAACCAGGGCTTCCAAGCGGGCGTGAACAAGCTCGAATTCCTCGTCAACAACGCCGACGCGGTCAGCGGCTACACCGGCCTGCGCGTCGAGAACCTCCGCCTGGGCGCCCTGCCTGCAGGCGGGACCGCGCCCACGCTCGCCGTGCGTGCGAGCGGCGCCAACGTCGAGATCTCCTGGCCGGCCGCCTCGACCGGTTTCACGCTGAAGTACAGCCGGGCTCTTCCGGCAACTTCATGGACTGCCGTGAACGCTCCCGTGAAGGTCGAGGGCGACCGCAACGTCGTCACGGTCTCGCACGCGGAAGCTGCCGAGTTCTATCGCCTCGAGAAGTAGTCCATTCCGGACGCGACTTGGGACGGGCGTTGGCCGATGCTGACGCCCGTGCGCGCCTGGGTCCTGGCAGCCCTCCTCGGGAGAGGGCTCGTAAGTTGGGCCGCGTCCATGCCCGGTTTGTTCAACACCGGCGTGGGCGCGGCGAACAACTTGTTGCCCGGCGGCACCCTCGATCCGCATTGGCGCCTGGCCGCCAGTCCCGACGCGACCGCGCCCGGACCGGCGGCGTACGTCGTGCGCGACGGTTACCCGATCCCGCCCTGGCTCGGCAACGGACCCCAGTCGAAGTGGATCGCGCCCCGAAGCGACCAGTCCGAAGGAAACGCCCCCGGCAATTACGCCTACCAACTCGCCTTTGACCTGACCGGTTTCGATGCCACGACTGCCGTCCTCACCGGGCGGTGGTCTTCCGACAACTCCGGTCTGGACGTCCGGCTGAATGGCGAGTCCACCGGACTGACTTTCGACGGCAACTTCGGTTCCCTCTCACCGGAGTTCCGGATCGCGTCAGGCTTCGTCGAGGGGACCAACCTCCTGGAATTCGTCGTCAACAACGCGGGCGACGGCATCAATCCGACCGGCTTCCGCGCGGAACTGGGCGGGACAATCGAGCCCCTGCCGCCTCCCGGAATCCCTCCCACCATCACGGCGCACCCGGCGGATGTCACCGTGCAGCCGGCGGAGGCCGCTTCATTCAAGGTCACCGCGGGAGGAAGCCGGCCCTTGCGCTATCAATGGCGCCTGGACGGCTCGCCCCTGGCGGATGCTAGCGAGGCCGTCCTCACGATCCCCTCGGTGGCCGAGGCCTGGCTCGGCCGCTATGATGCCGTGGTCCGCAATGACTGGGGCGCGGTAACCAGCCGTGTCGCGACTCTGAGCTTGCGGGCTTCACGTCCGGACTCGCGGACTTACGAGCCTCTCGGTCCTTCCAGTCGGCGCACCGGAATCTCCCTCAGCGAAATCATGTACCATCCGGCGGCGCACGCGGCGGGCTTGGACCTGAGGTTCATCGAGCTCTACAACTCCAATCCCTTCTTCGAAGACCTCAGCGGTTGGCGCCTGGCCGGAGATGTCGATTTCACCTTTCCCGAGGGGACGGTTCTTGCGGGAAACGCATTTCTCGTCGTGGCGCCTGACCCGGCAGCGCTGCGCTCCGAATTTGGCCTCACCAACGTGATCGGCGGTTTTTCACCTGACTGGGATCATGGACCGGGCACCTTGCGCCTTCGCAAGCGTTCGGGGGCCGTCCTGCTCGAGGTGCGCTACTCGGACGAGCATCCCTGGCCGGTGGCTGCGGACGGATTCGGCCACTCGCTGGTGCTGGCGAGGCCGAGCTACGGCGAAGCCAACCCGCATTCTTGGGCGGCCAGCGTTGAGCCGGGAGGTTCCCCAGGCTCGAACGAGCCCGTCGACAACTCGGCCCTTTCGGGTCTCGTCCTCAACGAACTGCTGGCCCACACGCCGCACGGACAGGCGGGATTCCTGGAAGTTCGCAACGTGGGCCTGGTGCCCGCTGACCTCTCCGGCTGCCGGATCCGCTTTGGATTGGACGGCCCTGGTCAACGCATTCCGGAAGGAACCAGGCTCTCGAGCGGTGGCATCCTGTCGCTCAACCTCGAGTTCGACGTCCCTTCAAGGGGCGGCACGCTCTGGCTCCAGGCCCCGGACAATGCCCGTGTGCTGGATGTCGTCCGCGTGGGCGGTCAGCTCCGCGCTTTCAGCTCCGGACGGAGCCCCGAGGGCAGTGCCTGGGGCTTGTTGGATCACCCGACACCGGGCCTGCCGAACTCGTCTCCGCACGCGCATGGCATCCGGATCAACGAGCTCCTTTTCCACCCGCCTGGCGGCAACGAGGCGGACGAGTTCATCGAATTGCTGAACACGGCCTCGACGAACCTCAGCCTCGCCGGTTGGCGCTTCACCGACGGGATCGAGTACAGCTTTCCCGAAGGAGCGGTCATCAAGGCAGGCGGCTATGGCATCGTCAGCCCCGATCGCGGGCGCTTTCTCGCCCTCAACCCCGCGGCTGAACCCGGGAGCGTTTGGGGGGATAGCGAGGGCAGTCTCGACAACGGCGGGGAACGTGTGGCGCTGGCGAGGCCGGTGGTGGAAGTGATTTCAACCCCTGCCGGCCTCATCACCAACCGCGTCGAGATCACGGTCGCCGAAGTGACTTATCGCGACGGAGGTCGTTGGGGACGCTGGAGCGACGGCGGTGGGAGCAGCCTGGAATTGCGGGATCCACGCACCGACGGCTCGCATGGTCCGGACTGGGCTGACAGCGACGAAACGCTCAAGGCCCCGTGGACGCTGATCGAGGCGAACGGGCCGCTGAGCCTCGTTCACCCTGGTGTCCCGCAGGCCGACCAACTCCAGATCCTGCTTCTGGGCGCCGGTGAGGTGTTGGTGGACGACGTCGAGGTCCTGGTGGACGGGAACAACCGCGTGAACAACGCCACGTTCGAAGGCGGGACCGCCGGTTGGTTCTTCCAGGGAACTCATCGCCTGAGCCGCGGCGAAGCGGGCGAGGGATACCAGAGCGGCCGGAGCTTGCGGGTCGTTGCGTCGGAGCGCGGTGACCACGTGGCCAACCGGGTTCGGACGACGCTGAAGTCGCCGATCGCCGTTGGAACGCGGGTGACGCTGCGAGCCCGGGCCCGGTGGCTTTGCGGGCATCCGGAGATCCTGCTTCGCTTGCGGAACGGGGGCTTGGAGGCCTCCGCCCGGCTCGAGCGTCCCGCCTGCGTTGGAACGCCGGGGGCGCCCAATAGTCGAGCTGTGCCCAATGCAGGTCCGGCGATCAGCCTGGTCGCGCACCGGCCCGTGCTTCCGGCGGCAGGAGAGGCGGTGCGCGTTACCGCACGCGTGGCAGACCCCGATGGGGTGGGGGAGGTGTGGTTGAATTACCGCCTCGATCCGTCGACTACCATCCAGTCCTCACGGATGGTCGATGATGGCACCGGGGGCGATGAGCTCGCCGGCGACGGCTGCTTCACCGCTTCGGTGCCCGGACAGGCCCGCGGTGCACTTATTGCCTTCTGGATCGAGGCGGATGACGCGGCCAGCCCACCGGCAAGCGCGCGTTTCCCGGGCGATGCCCCGGGTCGCGAATCCCTGGTCCGCTTCGGCGAAACGACTCCGCCCGGTGCGCTGGGAACATATCACGTTTGGCTGACCAGGGCGGCGCATGATCACTGGGCCACGCGCGAGAAGATGAGCAACGAGGACGTTGACGCCACGTTCGTCTCGAGTGCCGGTCGGGTGATCTACAACGCCGGCGCCCACTACAGCGGCAGCTCTTACACGTCGCCCGGATACGATTCGCCCACGGGCGGCCTGTGCGGCTACGACCTCCGCTTCCCCAAGGACGACGGGTTCCTTGGCGACACCCGGCTGACGCTCGACTGGCCGATCCGTGACGACACCGATCAACGCGAGCAATTGATGTTCTGGTTCCTCGATCAGTTCGGCCTGCCCAACATGTACCGGCGGTACGTCCACCTCTTCGTGAATGGGGTCCGGCGTGGCACCATCTACGATGATGTCCAGCAACCCGGTGACGACACTGTCAGCGAGTGGTTCCCCGACGACGACGACGGCACGCTCTGGAAGACCGATTGCTGGAACGAATTCGACAACGTCGGCAACCGCATTGATCCGTGCATCCTGAATACTCTCGAGCGGTTTCCGTCCAGCGGCCCGCTCAAGCCGGCGCGCTACCGCTGGAACTGGAGGCCCCGGGCGGTCGAGGACTCGGCGGACGATTTCAACGACCTGTTCGCGTTGGTCGAGGCCATGACCACGACGAGCAACTACCTGGCGACGGTGACGGCCACGGTCGATGTGGATCACTGGATGCGCACCTTCGCCATGAACGACCTCGCCTCGTTCTGGGATGCGTTCGGGAATCCCAATGCGAAGAACACGTTTCTCTACAAGCCGCGCCGCGAGGGCTGGAAGCTCTTCTGCTGGGACTTCGATGTCGGTCTCGGCGTCTTCAACGACCCTCCCAACGCGCCGTTGTTCGACGTCAATGACCCGACCGTCCGCCGCCTTTATCAGACTCCCGCCTTTGTTCGGCGATACTGGGCCGCCCTCGAGGAGGCGCTGGGGACTTTCTTCAACAGCGGCGATGGTGGCGCCCTCGATGCCCTCCTCGACGCCAGGTATGCCGGCTTGCGCGCCAACCAGGTCAATGTGGCCGGCCCCGCCAGCATCAAGTCCTGGATTCTCCAGCGGCGCACGTTCCTTCAAACCCAACTGCGTGCCGTCCGCGCCAACTTCGCCATCGCGACCAGGAACGGGCAGGATTTCGCCTCGGAGGTGAGCCCCGTCACGCTGGCCGGCGTTGCTCCCGTGGCGGTGCGGACCCTGCGGGTCAATGGCATCCCGTTCGAACCCTCGTGGACGACTGTCACCAACTGGATGCTCCAGCTGCCTCTGACCGCTGGCACGAACTCCCTCCTGATCGAAGGACTCGATCGCCTCGCCCAGCCGGTGGCCGGCGCTCGGGCCACGTTGCAGATCGTCTACACCGGCCCAGCCCCTCCGCCGGACCTGCTCGTGATTAACGAGTGGATGGCGGCCAACACGCGCTGGCCCGACCCTGCCGACGGCGCTTACGACGATTGGTTCGAGCTCTTCAACCCCGGCACGAATGCCGTGGCGCTTGCCGGTTGGCGACTCACCGACGATCCGGACGACCCCGCTCGCTTCGTGGTTCCGGCCGGGTACAGCGTCCCTGCCCGCGGTTGCCTCCTGGTGTGGGCGGACGGTCAACCTGAACAATCCCGGCCTGGGGGTGACCTGCATGTGAACTTCCGTCTGCGGCAGGAAGGCGAGCAACTCTTGCTTTTCAACCCCGCGGGCCAACGCGTGGATGCGGTGCATTTCGGAGCGCAGGCGGAGGATGTCAGCGAGGGGCGCTGGCCGGATCTCGCCCCGGAGCCGTACTACGCCATGACCGATCCGTCGCCAGGCGAGTCCAATCCTCCGCCGGCTTCCTGGCCGGGAATCCGACTGCTGACAGCCCGAGTGGGAGCTGCGGGCGTTCATCTGGAGTGGTCCGCGGATCCCGGTCGCACCTACCAGGTCTTCTTCGCCGAGGTCCTGGACGGTTCAACCGCCTGGAAGCCCGCGAGCCCGGCGATCACCTCCGCCGACCGGCGCGCCTCCTTCGAAGACGAAACGGCGCCCGTGGAAGGGCGCCGTTTTTACCAGGTTCAACTCCTGCGACCTTGGGAGCCGCCGGAGGGATGAGTCTGACCGGGCCAGCCGGTCGGTTGAGTTACTTCACCGTGCTGGCCGGGACGATCTTCACGCTCTCCACGCCGACGCGCTGCAGCGGCTTGCTGCGTTCCCCGCTGCGACTCGGGCCCACCGGCGTGTCGCCAATCTTGACGAGCACGTCCTCCCCTTTGATCAGCTTCCCGAACGTCGTGTACTTGTTGTCGAGCGAGGGCGCCGCATCGAGGCAGATGAAAAACTGGCAACCGGCGGAATCGGGGCTCGCCGCCCGGGCCATCGAGAGCACGCCGCGGACGTGTTTCCGTTCGTTGAACTCGGCCTTGATCTTGTAGCCGGGATCCCCGGTGCCCCACTCGGCTTCCTTGGAGGCGTCCTTGGTCTTGGGATCGCCGCCCTGGATCATGAAGCCCTTGATGATCCGGTGAAAGCAGGTGCCGTCATAGAAACCCTGCCGCGCGAGTTTCTTGAAGTTCTCGACCGTGTTGGGGGCCACCTCGGGCCAGAACTCCACCACCATTTCGCCCGCGGTGGTCTTGATCACCGCGACTTCCTTCTCGGCCGCGGGTGCGGCCTGTTTGGTATCCACGTTGGTATCCTTCTTTTCGGTTTCCGCGCCGAACGCAACGGCGCCCGCCAGACTCGCAGCCAGTAAGCTGCCGAACAAGCGACGATTCATGCGCGGCAAGATGCCCATGCGACGCGCTCCTGTCACGTGCGGACTTTCGCGCCGCCGCAACGGCGTGTTCGCGACGTGCGAACTGCAATGCCGGCCGGGGGGCATGGAAACGCAACCCGTTGGAAATCAAGCCTGGACTTTCCTGCCCATCCCGGCACGCCCCCTGCAATAGCCCTACGCACTATGCAGACCAAAACTTCGACCAACCCACGTTGGTGGGACCAGAATCACGACTCCGCCTGGGACCGCATCAAGGCGGCTTTCCGTCGGGATTGGGACCAGACCAAGCACGACTTCGGCGGCGATGAACCCGACACCGACCAGGATGTCGATGACACGGTCGCCCAGGCTGCGGGGAAACAGCCGATCCCACCCCGGGGCAAGGCGACTTACGAGGAAAACGAAGACGCGTGCCGCTTTGGCTACGGCGCCCGACGGCATTACGGGAAGCGTTACAACACCTGGGACAATCAGGTGGAGGAGGAGCTTCGTCGGGATTGGGACGCCATGGGGTCGGGCGCAGACTGGCCCCGCTATCGAAGCGCGGTCCGTCAGGGGTGGGAATACGAAGAGCGCCCCGTGAGCCGGTAGTGTTGCCGGCCACGATCGAAGGCGCATTGGTGGTGGGTAAGACAGGCTCGACGCGGCGGACCGCGTGGCCCGCAGATGCCGGGCCTGTCGACGCACCAACTCATGGGCGGCCTCCGCCGCACGCCAGGACACCGCAGCGCGTCGTTGCAGAGAGTCCCTCGGGACCTGTCTGTTGGCTGTCGATCCAGGTTAACTGGCCCATCCCGACGCGATAACTCTTCCGTTTCCCGGTCCGCCCCGGGTCCACCGACTCGCCTGTTCGAGGGTGAGCCGGACCGTCGCCGAGCTTCACTTCCCACAGGTCCGCGCAGGCCACGGTCGGGAATGCGTGCTTTACATGCCGCCGGCTTTCGGTTTTCTCGAAGGGCCGTGCGCGTGCATGCCCAAGCAGTGTGGTTCCTGGTCGGAGCGGCGATGCTCTGGAGTCTCGGCGGGCTGCTGATCAAGTGGGTGGACTGGAACCCGCTGGCCATCGCCAGCACGCGCAGCGCCATCGCGGCGGCAACGATGGCGTTGCTGCTGCCGGGAGCGCGCTTCACCCGCTCCCCGGTGCAGTGGGGCGCTGCCCTGTGTTACATGGGCACGGTGGCTCTGTTCGTCGCCGCCAACAAGCTCACCACGGCGGCCAACGCGATCTTCCTCCAATACACGGCGCCAGTTTACATCGCCCTGCTCGGGGCGTGGTTCCTCCACGAGAAGCCGTCCCGGTTGGATTGGTGGTTGATCGCCGTGGCGGTCATCGGCGTGGGTTTGTTCTTCGTGGATCAGCTCACACCGACGAGTCTGTGGGGCAACGTGGTGGCCCTGGCCAGTGGCCTCAGTTTTGCCGGCCTGGCGGTGCTCCTGCGCAAACAGAAGGATGGGTCACCGGCGGATTCGGTGCTGCTCGGCAACCTGCTCACCGCCGCGGTGTTCGCCCCGTTCGCCTTTCAATCTGCGCCGGGGAGGGGCAGTTGGGTGGGGCTGTTGCTGCTGGGGGTGTTTCAGTTGGGCCTTTCGTACGTGCTGTTCACCAAGGGCATTCGGCACGTGCGTGCTCTCGAGGCCAGCCTGATCAGCACGATTGAGCCGGTGCTGAACCCGGTTTGGGTGGCGCTGCTGCTGGGCGAGCGACCGCAGTCTTGGGCGATGGTGGGTGGGTTGCTGGTCCTCGGAGCCGCCACAACCCGCGGCGTGCTCACAGCGCGCGCCGCGAGGTCGGAACCGGCCTCGCGGGCCTCAATCGACCGAGGTGGCGCGGGCGCGACCGAGGGCACGTAGTCGGGCCACGAACGGCTCCGGGATCAAACCGCTCTTTTGGATCGGCACGTCCCACGTGATCACGCCCCCTTTGGCTGTCAGGTCCCGCACGTAGCCAACGATCTCCTCATCCGGAGGGCGATGGAGGAACGTTCATTGGATTGCGCTCTCTTCTATTTAGCTACGGTTGGTTTGGAGTCTTCGCCACCCCCTGCAGGAACTGGTCGAGCTCCCGGTATTGCAACCAGAGCTTCTGGTTCAGCGAGCTGAGTTCGCCCAGCTCGCCCCGCGAGCGGACGCGTCGGGCGAACGTGCGGAACAGCGGCTCCAGCGGCGCGGCCTTGAGTTCGCGGCCGGCGGCCTGCGCTCGTCGCACCAGTTCGTCGCCGGCCACGTCACCGCGCAAGTGTTGTTCCTTCAGTGTGTAGGCGGACTCCAGCTTCCGGCCCACCTCGTCCAGCAGCAACGAGCAGCGGAAGTTGTCAGCCAGCCAGTCGAGATTCCGCCGGTGCTCGGAAGGTCCCGCCTGCGGTTCCAGACGCTCGATGAGCGCAATCGCGGCGTGCAGTTGCCCGGCCAGCGCCGCCGGCATGCGGCCCCAGGTCGGACTGTAAGGATAGAACTCCGGCGAACTGAGACCGCCGAGCTGGTTCTCCTGCTCGAATCGCACGAGCAGGGGAGCCAACGCTTCGGCTGCGGCCGGACCGTAACGTCCGGTGCAGTGCCGCCGGTATAGCTCCTCCCCAGGCGGCGCCCCGAGTGGGTCGCGGGCCGTCCAGGCGAAGGCTTCGAGGTTCGCGCGGATCTCTTCCGTGCGCCAGTGGATGCCGATCACGCCGGATAGCTTGTCGGCAAACGCGGCCTTGACTTGCGCGCTGACCGAGGCCGCGCGCGGTTGCAGGTGCCACAGCGAGCCGTCCCCTTCGAACCACGGGATCGCCCACGTCGGCCGATGCGCCGCCACCTCCGCCAGCACCGCCGCGTGCCCCGTGGCCCCCATGCCGGGATTCAGACAACTGAACACGATCTCCCGCGGCAACGCCCGGTCCAAGCCGCGCAGCACGGGCGGCAGTTGCGGACCGCCGCCCCAACCGCCGATCGCCAGCCGCGTCCGGGGCGAGTGCCTGGCCAGGTACTCCCGCACCTGCCGGATCTGGGCCAGCGACCAGATGCCCGTGAACACGTCGTGTTCGTTCGGCGCATCGCTGAAGTGGACTCTCTCCCGTTCATAGAACGCGGCGAACGGCCCCGACACTTTCGGCGGCGCAACGAACATCGAATGCTCGTGCAACCAGAGCCAGACCCAGTCCAGCCCGGCGTACGTGGTGAGCAGGTCGTGCAGCGTGGCGTGCAGGATCTCGATGTTCGCCGGATGCGTCGGGTCCGGCAGCATCGCCCCGGCGATGCGTGACTCCGGCGGTACAATGGAAGCCAGCTCGGGAGGATGGACGCCGAACTCAAACCCCAGCGCCACCTGGATCCCGCGGGCGTGAGCCATGGCGATCACCTGGCGCATCAGCGTCTGGGCGTTCCGGTAGTGTTCTTCGTCGGATTCTGCGGTCACCGCGCCATCGGCCCCGAATGCCCTCGCTCCAGCGGGCAGTGAGTACAACTTGCCCGTTCCGAACACGAAGTCGTCCACGGCCAACGGCCGGTAGCCCCACCGCGCCGTCAACGACGTGTCGAGGCTGGCCTTGGGGACCACATCCCGATAACGGATGCGGATCAGCGGTTCGACGTACGGCGCGTACCGTTCGGCCCCGCCGGTGTAGCAGTGGAAGCCCACGAAGTTAAGCCCGCGCGCCGCGAGATCATCCAGATACGCGCGGTAGTCGCCCTCGTTCCACGCCGTCGGCCCCGACAGGAAGTTGTGCCATGGCAATGTGCCGCGAATGGTGAAAGCAGGTTGGGCGTCAGTATCAGCGGCTGTGGCCGGCGAACCCCGCCCAACCACCGTCATGAGCACGGCAAGGCAGGCCGCGAATCGACAGGTCGTCGCGAACCTCGGCAGGGTGCCGATTAGCCAGCCAGCATGCCTATCCCCATGACGTGTACTCACCTGCTCTCCTCCCAAGTCGTGGTTGCATCCCGACGTGCCAGGGCCTCTGAGGACCCACTCGATCACACAGGCTCCGGTCGCGGGCTCCGCCAACGGTCCCGCCACGACGGTGGACCGCTTTGCCCCGCTGATCTCCGTGCCCACGGTGATGGGCCGTCCCTCGCGGTCTTCAAGGGACTGGCCGACCCGTTGGAACCCGCCGACCGGCATGTTGTGGGACCATCCCCCGACGGCGAGACGCTCTTCAAGGCGAAATACCATCCTCAAAGGCAAACTCGGCGATGCCGGAGGAGGCTGCCCCCAAGTCCTGGCTCGGAGCCCGCACTTGCCGGCCAGGTCCGCATGCGGTTCGGCCCGCGGCAGGGAAGAGTCACGGGCGCAGGGAAACTCGGTAGAAACGCTGCGGAAGAAGTCCGGCGGTTGCATCCTCAAACAGCATCGGCGCGCCCGTGGAGACATTGGTCTGGAGCGGCAGCCAGACGGCGGTGGTTCCCAGTTCGGTCGTTCCTTCGATGACGTAGACGCCGCCCGCGCCACCGCGAAAGGAGATTTGGAAGTTGCCGGACTGGTAGCTCAAGGATCCGGGGTCGAGGGTTGGCCGAACGGGAACCATGCTCAATTGAACCCCGCTGGCGAGATACTGCGGTTGAAAGGCCGCGCCGGCGTCCGGCGGGGTCGCGTTGAAGACGTTGAATACTCCCGTGCGCGCACTGGCGCTCAGAATGGCGAAGGTGTCGGAGGCGGCGGGCACGAATCCGTTCGCGGGAGTGACAACCAATGTTCCGGCCAGGCCGGCTGCACCGACAGCCGTCAATCGGCTGAACTGCGTTCCCGGCGTGACGCCCCCGATGACCACGCGCAACGTCGAGGTGGGCGTGGGAGAATAGCCACCTGCGAGTGCCAGCGTACCGGTCCAAAGATCGAGCGTGCCACCCTCCTGGTAGAAACTCGAGGTGAGGGCCGAGTTGCCCGTGCCGGCGCTCTTTCGCAGGATGCCGGTGGTGCGATTCGACAGGACCACGGTACTCCGCACGCTGTAATCGCCCGCAAGGTCCAGGAGGGAGAGGTTGTCCACGGTACCACCGCCCGATGCTCCCAGGCTGGCGCCGGCAAGGCGCAAAGTTCCGAGGTTGCGGAGCGAGTAACCATTAACGAGCGCACGGTCACCAGCGCCGGTCAGGGTGACCATTCCTCCGGGGGCAACCGTCCATGTCCCACCGCTGCGGAAGTCTCCTCCCGCCCAGATGATCTGGCCGGTATTGGTGAAGGTGCCGCCCATCCAGCCATAGGCGATCGTGAAGTCACCGTGGATGTCCCCCGCGAACTGGCAGCCGTCGTTCGGTCCCGTGGTGGCAGCAAGAATCCGGTGTGCGCCCGGCCCCTCAAAGGTGGTGCCCTGGAGGAAGTTCTGGGCGCGGGTATAGAGAATCTCAGAACCACTGGCGGCCCGGAGCGTGCCGCTGTTGATCAATGTCCAGCCGCCGTTGATGAAGCCGCCTCGGAAGTCGAGCCCGCCGGTGAGGTTCTCGACCAGGCCGCTGTTGCGAAAGGCGACGACAATCCCATTGGTCCCCTCGCCCGAAGTCCGGCGGAAGACCGCGCCGGACAGATTATCGAAGGTGAATCCCGAGTCCTGGTAACGAAGAAAGGAACGGTTCCCCGCCACTTCGAAAAGGCCGTAATTCGTCACCCAGCCGCCGAACACGCTTTGGAGGTAGGTCTCCAGCAGCACCGTGCCGCGGTTCTCGATGCCCGCGCCATTGACGAGGTTGACGCCGGCCGCGCCGGTGATCCGCAACAACCCGCCGGGGGCAATGGCCAAGGTGGTTCCGCTCTGCAGTTCTCCGCCCGACCACTCGGCCAGCGTCGTGACCGTCAATCGGTTGCCGCCGCCAATCCGTCCGCCGGTCAGGACCAGTCCGGCCACGGTCGCATGGGTGGTGTAGAGATCCACAATGTCATCGTCGATGAACACTTTGTGCTCGGCGGTGGGGACAATCGGTGGCGTCCAGTGGAAAGGCTGGTGCCACGAACCGCCACCGGGCTTGGTGAAATGGAGCCCGGTCACCACCGCGGTCTGGGCCTCGGCCGAATTGCCGCCAAAATCCAGGTCGACGGCCTCGGGAGCAGCTGTGAGGGCGAGCAACGCGGGGCCGTTGGCGTTGGGAGTAACCCGGATGGCATAGGTTGCCACTCCTCCTGCCGGCAGGATTCCCAGCTTGCACTGGACCTGATTTCCCGAGGCGGAGGCTGAACCCTGGCTCAAAGTGGCTCCGACGTAAGTGATGTTGGGGAGCAGCACCAGCGTGAGCGTTACTTCGGGCGCAAACTCCGGCCCATGATTGGTGACCGTTCCCGAACAGACGACCGGTTCCTGCGGTGTCGAAAGGATGGGCGACACTTCCAGCGTGAGGCTGAGATTGGCCACCGCGAAGAGAGGCGGATCCAGCCCCGGCACAAACCCGTGCCAGAGAAAGCGGGCCGTGGCGTCCGGGGGGGTCTGGACACTGACTCCGGAGACATTCCCCAGCACGCTGCGCTGGGCGTAACTGCCGGAAAAGGAAGCCCCTCCGGAATCCAGGCTTTCGCGGCTCAATGTGTACGAAGGGCTGGATCGAATGCTCGCGCGGACCGGCGCCAACACCGGGAGGGCGAGCAGCGCGACCGTCATGAGGGCAATCAGTCTCAGCGGGAGTCTCATGGGCCGAGATCAGAATCCGGTGCCTATATCGTTGGGGAAAAACATGACGATGAGCGTCCCCATTTTGGGGTAGAAAATGGTTTCGTAGGGACCTCCAATCCCTGGTACATGGTACGTACAGCCTTTCACTTTCGTCGAAATGACACGCCGGCCGGCTGGCACCGCCAGCGCCGCTCGCAAACTCTGTTTCGGGCGAAGTCCCGCGTGGTTCCAACTGAAAAATGAGGTGGCCAGGGTTCGATTGCCTGTCTCATCAAAGAGCTCGAACATGGCGGCCCTGCTCGCATCGATTTCCGGGGGGAATCCTTCGCCCCCAGCGCTCACGTAGGCGGGGACATCGGCCAGAATCACCAGGAAGCCGGCCGTCGGCGCCTCGATCACGCGCTGATTGGCGTACTCGTATTGGCCCGGCTGCAAGATGACCATGGGAGGAATCACGCCAATTCCGTCCACCGGAACTTCGTAAGCGACGCCGGGGAGACCTTCTTGCTGGACGGTGCCCCGGACCTGAAGATCTCCCTGAACCTCCAGATTGCCCTGGATATTCACGTTCGTTCGGAACAAGGCGTTGCTGGCGGTAATGCTCCTCCCGGTGACATAAGCACTTCCCCTCAGCAGCAGGTCTCCGGCGATATCCGCGTCGCTCTGGAGGATCATGCCGCCGGAGCCGTTATCGAGGAGGTTTCGATAACTGCCATCCGGCTTGAGGCTCCCCACGTAGCCCGAGTCGCTGAACCCGAAGACCGGCGTCTGGTTCTGGCCCGACTCGGCTTGATACCCGAACCGGAAGCGCGGCGTGGTGAAGCGATGCGGCCCGCCGCCGTGCGCAGCACTGAAGCTCTGCTCGCCCAGGCCGCTTTCGATAAAGCCGCGGGTGTTCGGCGCGTTCTGGCTCTGGAAGCTCACGGCGGGCGAGCCGCCCTCCAGACTGAGCGTGACGGCCCGGATGTTCCCCGAGACATCCAGTTTCGCCGCGGGATTGAGCACGCCGACGCCCACATTGCCCGTGGCACCCACCTGGAGCGCCGTCGAACCGTCCGGGGTGCCGAGTTGCGAGACCGCTCCCGGGGCGATCTTGGCGGCCGTGATCGAACCGTCCGGGACCGTGGCGGCGATCATCGCGTAGCCCACCGCCGCGATCCGCTGGTCGGGCACGAACTGCTGGAAACCATTCGTGCCGTCGTTGAACCACACCCGCAGGTGAACATCGTCATGGGTGAACACGGTCGGAGGCAATGCCAGCATGGTCGGGACGGCCGTGCTGCCGAGAGCCACCGCGTACACGCCGCGCGTCACCGGAATGCTCACGCCCGTTGCCGGCGGCGCCCCCCCACTGCTTGTCCCGTCGTTGCTCCAGTAAGTCGCACTGCCGCTCGCGTTGACGAGGGCGAACTTGAACTGACCGGTGCCGCTGAAGTCGTTCGTGCCCACCTGCACGCGGCCCTGGTAGTGCAGGAGTTGCGGCACTTGCGCGTCGAGTACAGGGAGGCAACACGTGAAGAGAGCGGCCCAAGCCAGCAGGCGAACACCGCGGGGGGCGGCGAAGCCGGGGCGCGGCAACTCCGTGCTGGCAGGAGATTCGCGTTGAATCATGCCCGAGTCCTAAGCCCGGTGCCGCCCGGCGGCAATGGGCGAGACGCGCACACTGGTTCTTGCGGCCAAGTGAGGATTGCTCGACATCGGTTGAAACCCAGGCCGGTGAAGCGACATGAATGCCGCGTCCCGCAGCGCGGGCTTCAGCCCGCGTCATCCTCCGGAGCGGAAGTGGATTTTCCCCGATGGGCTAATCCACCTGCCGCTGCCAGTCGGGATAGATGGCGGGGTCAACCTGGCCGCGTTGGACCAGGTCCTGGAGGTCGCGGTGAATGGTGCGGCGGGAAACCTTGAACTCGGCGGCCAGGATCGTGATGTTCGGTTTCTCCGCCGCGCTTCGCAGCCGTTTGATCAACTCGGTCTGCCGGGCCAGGCGTTCCACGAAGCGGCGCTCGGGTTCGTTGGGCGCGATTCTCTCCGCGCGTTCGAGCGACCGCAACTCATGCACCGTTTCCACCACACCACATTCGTTCAGGGCCGTCTCGATCGTGGTCTCCAATTCCTCCAGGTCCACGGGTTTCTCCAGCACGTAATGCGCGGAGCGCGGGCCTTGAAGCGCCTCGAGCTGGCCTTGAACATCCAGCGTGCCCGAAATCATGATGATGGGCACGTGCCCCGCCCGTTCCTTCAAGCGCGGCAGAAAGTCCGCACCGCGCTCGCCGCCGGCCAGCACGTGGTCGAGGATGATCAGGTCGGGCAGTTGCTGGCCCAACGCCGCGAGCGCGGCCGAACCGTTGGCGACGCACGTGAGCCGATGCCCGCGCAGGGCGCGGGCGTACGTGCGCACCTGGCTCGGGTCATCCTCCACGATGAGGATGGAGGCCTTGGCTCTGGCCCTGGCTTGTGACATGGTCTCGATTCTAAAGGGCCGGCCCCGGCACGCAGTGTGCGAGTGGCGCACACTGCCGGATTGACCCCGGAGCGGCGGGCCAACTGTCCCGCCGTGGTCCGCCGTTTTCAAGCCGGAGGCAGGGGGTCCGCCTCAGGTGGCACCGGGATCCGAATACGGAAGGTCGTTCCGCCGGCGGGCGCGGTTTCCACGGCGATGCCGAGGCCATCATGTTGCGCGATGGTGTACACCAAGTGGAGTCCCAGCCCCGTCCCGTGCGTGGCGCCTACCTGTTTGGTGGTAAAGAACGGTTCAAAAATCCGGGGCAGGACTTCGGGGCCGATGCCCGGACCAGTGTCGTGGACGAATAGCTCCAGGTGGCGCGCGGCTGGACGCGGGGCCAGTACCTGAGCGGCAGGCGGGGAGGCGTTGAGCCGCACGCCGACGTCCAATCTGCCGTGGCCGTTCATCGCTTCGGAGGCGTTCACAAGGAGGTTGAGGAGGATTTGTTCGAGCCGGTTGCGGGAGCCGGTGACGGGCGGCGCGTCTTTGTCCAGTTCAAGGGAGAGGGTGATGCTGCTGAGAAACTGTCGTGTCAGCAAAGCCACCGTATCCTCCACGAGTTCGGGCACGGAGAACGGTTCACTGGATTCGGGCGATTCGCGCGTGTAGCCGAGCATGGAACGCACAACCGTTTTGCCGCGTTGCACCGCCTGTTCGATTTCCTCGACGTTCTCCAGAATCTGCGGCTGGGCGGTGGCCTCGCGCGCGATCAACCGGTTGGAGAGGCGGACCACGGAGAGCAGGTTGTTGAAGTCGTGGGCGATGCCGGCAGCGAGCGTGCCGAGGGCGCGCATTTTTTGGGCGTGCAGAATTTCCGCCTGGGCCCGCCCCAACTGCTCCCGCTGTTGTTCCGCCAGGCGGTCAACGTCCATGTACGCGAGCAGCAGGCGTTGTTGCCGCTGGCGGATAAAGAGGGTGCAGCCCAGCACGAACAGCGTGGCGAGGCTCACGAGGATCAAGGAGCCGCCGCTCCAGTTTTCGGTGGTCAACAATCCGGGTTCGCTGACTGCTCCGCCGCCAGGCAGTTGACCGAAGCCGGCCACGCCTTTGGTGGCGAGGCCCAGGGGAATGAGCTCCTGGTGCAACCGATCAAGGTCCCAGAGTTGAACCAGGTCTTGTGCGGTGGCCACTGCCAACTGCTGGCTGTCCGGGCTGAAGGCCATCCAGGTCACCACGTGCGGATCAACCGGCAACAACGCGGCGGCCAGCTCCCAGCCAGCGGTACGGTGGAGCTCCACACGACGGTGTTGCTGCACCGTGGCCAGGAGATTGCCATCCGCCGAGAACGCCGCGGTGTTGGGCAAATCGCTGGCGGTCTCGCTCGACTTGGAAAACACGCGTGCCCAGGTTCCGGTCTCGAACACCTGATACTGGCTGGAGCCGGCGGAAACAAGCAGCCGTCCATCCGGGCTGAATTGGGTTCGGGCATTTCCTTCGTTGAAGTCCTTCACCGCTTGAAGTGTGGCCAGATCCCAGACGCGCGTGCCGCGGCCGTGAAAGGTGCCGGCGGCCAGCCAACGTCCACCCGCCTCCAGCGAAAGCCCTCCCGGAAGCAGGGCATTCGTCAGCCGGGCGGTTTCCGTCCCGCGTATCAGGTCGAACAGTGCGATCTCGCCGGGACTGACCGGCAACGCCAACAGGCGAGGGACAGGGGCAAACGCACCCGGCTCCAGGTGGCTGGCGTTTGCGACCGGAATGGGGCGTGGATTGCCGGGTGTGAGTTTTGGACCATCGGGGGCATGATCGGTTTCAACGGCCCACTGTTCAATTCGCCGGGCACTTGTGGTGAGGAGGCTCGTGTCGCCCGGCAGGAAATACGCCGCGCGCATGGCTTCACCCGGATGAAACAGCAGTGGGGTGCCTGCCTTGGTCGTGAAAAGCCAGACGCCATTCTCCTTGGTGACCGCCAACCGCTCGCCGTCGTGGTTGAAATCCACGTGCCAGACATTGGCCCCAGGCCCGCTCGCGCAATCCAGCCGGCGATAGCCCGCCGGCGGTGACACCCGCCAGACTTCCCATCCGGACTCCGTGCCAAACAGCACGCGCTCGCCATCCGGGCTGAATTGATAGCCGGCGCCCCGGGTGGTGGCGAAGAGCGCCTGACCGGTGTATGCATCCCAGACCCGCGTCGAGCCGTCGTACGAAGCGGACATGAGAACATCCCCGCGCGGGTTGAAGACCAGGCGATGGACCAGACCCTGATGGCCTTGGAGCCGTCGCGCCCGCCCTGTCGTCAGATTCCACAGATGCACCTCACCCGCCTCATCTCCGAGCGCGAGGAGATGGCCACGCCAATCCAGCGAGTAAGCCTCATGGTCCAGCGGAAAGGACTGGCGGCGGACACCGGTTCGCCACTCCCAGATCTCGAGGTTGCCGCCCACGACCAACGCCAAGCGCTGGCCCGTGGCATCGAACACACCCAGACGCGCAGGTTCACGCATGGGGAAAGTCACCCACTCTTGCCCGTTGGTCGGGTTCGACACCCGCAAACACCGGTCGTATCCCGTTGTTGCGAGCGAGTCGCCCGAGCGAGTGAAGCCCACCCAGGAGACCGCCGGGCGCGTGAAGCATTGCGTGCGCGCCTCGCAATCCCAAACCGTCATGGCGGTGTTGGCGTAAACCACCGCGAGCAGGTTTCCCTCCGGTTGAAACTCGGCCAGAGAGATGAACCCGTTGGTGTTTGGCAACTGGATGGGTGCGGCGGACGATGAGAGAGTGCGCAGATGGATCGTGCCAACCGCATCACCCTCCAGCTCGCGCTCGAATTGCGGGTCGATTGTCGCCCGGCTCAGACCCGGGGTGTTGCTCCAGACCAGGCCCGTCGGCTCGTAGTCGAGCAGGGCGAGGTGCGCGATCGCCTCGTTGCGCAGTTCCACCCAAGGGCTGATGGCGGCAGCGGCGGCGAGGGCCTTCAGGCCGGTGGCCTTTCGGCCCATCACGCCACTGAGCCGCCCGTTTTGCGCCTGGGCGAGGTAGGCCTTCCGCAGTGCCCGCTTTTCTTCCGCCGCTGCCGCGCGAGCCTCGGTCGCACTCTCCATCGCTCGACGCGCCTGCCACAAGGCCGTGCCAGCCAGGGCGGCCAGGGCGATCAAAATGGCGAGCATGGCCGCGTTGGCACGGTGCAAACCGCGGCTCAACTCCTCACGCTGTCGCGCAAGGCCTTGCTTGTCCAGGAGCGGTATCGGTGGACTCAACGACCCCAACCATAGCAGCGCTCACAGGCCAAAGTAAGTGTATGGATCGCGCACAACCACGATCTCCCGGCGAAGCAAACGCTCACTCTCGTCGAGCGCACCGCATTAAGCAGTTCGCGCCGACTGTCACGAAGGCTGCCTACAGAATCTGCGCGGAAGTAGCATCGCGGCGCCCAGCCACTCGACAAGCGCAAGAATGCACTAAAGGCCTGTCAGTCTTGGTCCATCTCGCGTCTTGGGCGTCCTTCTGTCCGCACCCTTGTATCTTACTGGGTACCACCCATCTCGTCCTCAAGGGCATGCAGATTGAATGATCCTGCCCCCTTTGGGACCGATGAACCCCGAAAAATCGCCACCGGGTGACAAAGACCGGCTGACAAAACCGACCGGAACATCCTGAGGGTGCGGAATTCGTCGAAGCGGATCCGATGGTCCAGGTCGGCGGGACCGTGACGGCACGGTCACAGCGTCCACCCCTTCCGGTAGGGCGGATTGACCCACCCGTTGGCCTCGTCGTCGTTGGTCACGCGCCCCGCTTGCGCGTCCCAGGCCAGCAGGCGTCCGGTCCGCAGCGCCAGTGTGCCGAGCAACGCCAGTTCAGTCATTTCGCACCCGAACTCGAGCGGGCAGACCGTGCGCGCGCCGGTTTTGCACGCCCGCGTCCATTCACCGTAGTGGTCGGGGACGCGGCGCAGCGTCTTCGGCGGTGGCTGGAAATCGCGGAACCGCTCCTCGGGCAATAGCAGGCCTCCGTCAAACCCGCGTCCGCTCAGGAATCGTCCGCCGCTGAAGCCCGTCATCAGCTTGCCCTTCTCCCCGACAAAGAGCAGACCGGTGTCGGGCATTCGGAGCGCGGGGTCCAGTTCCACCGGCCGCGCCGGCCTCATCCCGCCGTCATACCAGTGAAGTTGCAGCGGTGGCAGTGGGCCGCGGGCCGGGAACTCCCAAGTCACCGCGTTGGCGTGCGACTGACACTCCGGCGTCGCAACCCGCGTGGACATGCCTTCGCACCGGAACGAACCGTAGCCGTGCACGCGTGTCGGCGCGCCGAGTTGCAGCTCGTTGAAGTAGAGATGGAACGTGTGGCAGGCCATGTCCCCCACCGTGCCGCCCCCAAAATCCCACCATGGCCGCCACTTCCAAGGATGATAGGTGGGGTGGTACGGGCGGTACGGTGCCGGTCCCAGCCAGAGGTCCCAGTCCATGCCCGCCGGCGGGGTCTGGGCTTCCGTCGGACGGACCACCGAGCAGGGGTACACGGGATGATCGCACCAGACGTGGAGTTCGCGCACCGGGCCGATCGCGCCGGCGTTGAGCAGTTCGGTGGTGCTCCGGGCGCCCTCGGTGCCGGACGTCTGGGCGCTCGTCTTGGTGACCAGTTGCGGGGCGGCCAGGATGGCTTGTCGCACTTTCCGGGCCTCGCCGATGGTATGAGTCACCGGTTTGGCGCAATACACGTGTTTGCCGAGCTGCAACGCCGCCAGGAGAATGACCGCGTGCGTGTGATCTGGGGTGCCGATGATGAGGGCGTCGAAGTTCTTTGCTTCCGCGTCAAACATCTTCCGGAAGTCCTGGTAGCGCGCGGCGCCGGGGTACTTCGCGAAGACCTTGCCCGCGAGGTGGTGGTCGGCGTCACAGAGGGCGACCACGCGCGTGCCCTTGCAGCCCTCGAGGTAGTGCTGCCCCATACCGCCAATGCCGACGGCGGCGAGGGTTAAGGTCTCGCTGGGTGGCTGCTCGCCCGCGCCGAGGACATGGCGGGGTACCAATTGCGGCGCGGCGGCGCCCACCGTCGCCAGTCCGGCGCTGCGAGCGAGGAAGGTCCGCCGGGACAGGAGCGAGTGGCCTCGCGGATAGCGGATGGCGGGAAGGTTGGGGGTCGAGTCTGAGTTCATGAGCCCTTCTACGTCCGGCGGGCCGCACGATGCAAGTCGCGGGTGAAATGCGAAATTGCGCGGGGCCGGCCAGGTGTCCCTGTCCCGAGAGCCGGCGAGGGGTCGAGCCCCTGCACCTGCTTGCACGCAGCCCCCCCAGCATGCCCTGGTCAGAGGACGTAGTTTCCATAGACGGGCCGATACATCGCGGCTTGTGCTTCACCCAGTGGATCTCCCGGGCAACGATCGGGCGTCGTTCCTTCGGTGCGCACCTGGTGGATGACGGCCGCGGCAATGCGGGCGGAGACCTCGCGGATGCGCCCGATGGCCGGGTAGATGCAGCCCGTGGCCAGTTCGTCGTCGCCCACGAGGCCGGCCAGCGTGCTTGCGGCCACGGCGAACACGGCGCTGCTGAGATGACGTGTGCCGCTCAGGACCGCCCCCAACCCCAGTCCCGGAAAGATGTAGGCGTTGTTGCACTGACCCGGCCGGTACTCACGTCCGAACGCGCGTACGGGCGGGAACGGGCTGCCCGAGGCGAACACCGCTCGCCCGCTGGTGTGTTCGTAAGCCTCCTCGGCGGTGCATTCGGATTTCGAGGTCGGATTGGACAAGGCGAAGACGATCGGGCGCTCGTTCCAGCGCGCCATGGCCGCCAGGACCGGCGCGGTGAAGAGGCGCGGTTGGCCGCAGACACCGATCAGCACGGTCGGGCGCAGGGTGTTGACGGCGGTCAGCAGATCACGAATCGGCGGGTGCTCGTGGGCGAACGGACGAAGATACGCGGCGAGATCGGCGCGTTCGCGAACCACCAGGCCCCGTGAGTTCATGAACCAACAGCGTTGCCGTGCCTCCACCGGGCTCAATCCCTCGCTTTCCAAATGGGACGCCACCAATTCCCCGATCCCCAGGGCGGCCTCCCCGGCGCCGAGGAAGAGAATCCGTTGGTCGCGCGCGGGTCGGCCGGTGAGACGCCAGGCGTTGAACAGACCGCCGAGCGCCACGGCGCCGGTTCCCTGGATGTCGTCGTTGAAGCAAAGGTAGCGATCCCGGTAACGGGCGAGGAGGCTCAGCGCGTTGGCCGTGGCGAAATCCTCGAACTGCACCAGGACGCCCGGGAACAGCGTCTCGGCGGCCTGGAGGAACTCGTCGAGTAGCGCGTCGTAATCCGCACCCCGCACGCGCCGATGCCGCATCCCGAGGTACAGCGGGTCGCTGAGCAGCACTTCGTTGTTGGTGCCCACATCGAGGGTGATGGGCAGGCACAACGTCGGGTTCACGCCGCCGCACGCCGTATAGAGCGTGAGCTTTCCGACCGGGATGCCCATGCCGTTTGCGCCCAGATCGCCCAGGCCAAGGATGCGTTCGCCGTCGGTGACCACGATCACCCGCACGCGGCGATGCGGCCAATTCGCCAGGATGCGCGCGACGCGGCCCCGATCCTCCGTGGTGATGTAGAGGCCGCGCGGGCGGCGGTAGATATGGCCGTAGTTCTGGCAGGCCTCGCCGACGGTCGGTGTGTACAGCAACGGCAGCAGCGTGGCCGGGTCGTCCATCACCACCCGATAGAACAGCGTCTCGTTGCGATCCTGGAGGCTGAGCAGGTAGATGTACTTCTCGAGGTTGCTTCCCTTATGGCGCAGGTTTTCGAGGACGCGCTCCACCTGCTCATCCTGGGTGCAGACGCGGGGCGGAAGCAGGCCACGCAATCCGAAGGCGTCGCGCTCAGCGTCGGTAAACGCGGTGCCTTTGTTCAGCACGGGGTTCTGCAGCAAGGCCGGGCCGGTGGGCAATCCCGCCAGGGGCATTTCGGAGCGCATCATGCGGTCATCGTGTCACTCACCGCGGATGGACGCACGCTGCAAGAATCTCGGATGAAGGCGCACGGGCTGGATCGGCTCGGAGGATGGCAGGCGGAGCCGTCCGAACTTCCGTAGCGTGCGCCCGCTGACCTCGGGAACCTCAAGCGCAGTCGCCGGCCATGCGACATCGAGATTGACGGTCGCGGCATTCCGACCTCAGATGCGGCGACCTCATGAAAGAAAGCATCCTTGTCTCGAACCTGGCCTGCGCCGTCATCTGTGCCAAATGGGCATTGGACCTTGGATTCAGCCAGTTCCGGCAGGTCCTGTTCCTCATTGGCGGACTGCTCTTGGGCCCGATCATGCTTCTCATCTTGTACGTCTTTCTGGTCAACCAGGCGAGGAAGGCAGGTGGGACTGGAGGGAGGATGGTCTGACGGGGGTCGTCAACGAGGCAAGGGAATCGGCTTCTCCAAGACCTCCCCGGCTCAGTCATCGAAACCGCGCCGCGAGGGACGTTGGTCGCGGAGCCGGGGCCGGCGTCCGGGGACGCGCTGCCGGCGGGTTTCTGTTCGGTGATGTCTGACAGCTCAGTAGAGGGGCGCGCGGGTTCAGACGCCCAACAACTCGCGCGGTTCTGGCTCGGCCTGGCCTTGTACCGGAACGGTATGGCTGCCTGGCGGCGTTGGAGAAATGCCGCGGCATGGACCCGCGCAGGCAAGTTCACCGGCATGCAGCTTCTCTGCTCCATGTGTGTCACTCGGACGGTTGAGGGCTGGACGGTGCGCGTGGACGATCGGTTGCTCGCCCCGCCGCACGCCGAGACCGGCCGCGTCGGGCGCTGCGCTTCCTCGAGGGCCGCCTGTTCGACATTCAGGCGGTGGTGCCAGCGGGGCCGCTCGATCGGTTGCGGCGCGTGGTGATCGTGCTCGACCGAGGCATTCCGTCGGAGTGGCCATGGCGAGCAACCGCTCCTGCACGACGGCACCCGCACCCGGCGCTACGGCCTGACTGATCCGAAGGAGTTCTTCGCCGAGATGACCGAGGCGTTCTTTGGGAGCAGCGATTTCCAGCCGTTCAACCGGGCCGAACGGCGGAGGGCCGAGCCGGCCATCTGCGACTTGCTCGAGTCGGTCTGGCGGGAGGACGCGCCGGCGACCACGCAGGGAAGCCTGGCGTACCAGACGCAGCGTTTCCTGCCGATCATCCGGACCGATGCGGGGGGCTTCTTCGGTTTCGGCAAGGACGATGGAGCGCAAGGGGATTCCTCTCAGGGGCGCTTTGCTCAGTGGATGCCGCCCTGCGCCGCGCCTGCCGACCAGCTTCGGCCCTCCGCGGCGCTACCCCTCGTCGCGGAGCCCGCCTTGAACTGGATGCAGGTTGAGGATTGTTTGTGCGGAACAGACCTCAATGGGCAACATCCCCAATTATTCCTCCATTTTCAGCCAACCCGGTTGATTCCTGCCTATGTGTTGCCTACATTTGGCGCCTTTAAGCACCCCACACGCCGGATCGAAACGGTGCGCGTCGGCAGTGCCGCGGTGAAGATCTACCGCCGCACCCGCACCGTGGACGGCAACCGCTACCCGACCTTCGAGGTCTGCGATTACACTGGGGGACGCCGCAGGCTCCGGAGCTTCGCCGATCATCAAGCCGCGGAGCGGGAGGCGCGGCGGATCGCCGGGTTGCTGGCCAAGGGGGATGCCGTTGCGGCCGCCCTGTCTGGTCAGGAGGCGGCCAGCTTCGCCCGGTGTCTGGAACTCCTGCGGACCGTGGGCGACCCGCCAGAACTGGCGTGCGCGCGGTATGCCGAGGCCGTCGGCGTCCTGGGCAGCGGCAGCCTGCTGCCCGCCGCCGCGCGGTTCTACCTGGAACGACACCCGACCACCCTGCCCCAGATCACGCTGACTGAGGCGGCCGCCGAGATGATCGAACTGCGACGGCAGGCCAAGGCGAGCGAGCCCTACCTGACGGATCTGCGCTGCCGAATCGGCCCCTTCACCAAGGCCTTTCCCGTCCATCCGGCCAGCGTGACGACGGCCGACTGCCAGCGGTACCTTGACGGCTTGCCGGGAGCCAACAGCACCAAGAACGCCACCCGCCAGGTGTTGTGGCGCTTGTTCGCCCACTGCGAGAGCCGAGGTTACATCCCCCGCGGCTCGAACCCGATTGCAGAGACCCAACGGTTCAATGGCCCACACGAGAAGGCGATCGAGGTCTGGACCCCGGACGAGATGGCAAAGCTGCTGACTGCCGCTACGCCAGACTTCCTGCCGTGCTTGGCTATCGGCGGATTCGCGGGACTGCGGACCAGCGAAATCCACGCGTTGGACTGGAGCGATGTTCGATTGGCGGAGCGGACGATCAAGGTCACCCATCGCAAAGCGCGGTGCGCCGGCACACGCCTGGCGCCGATTGCCGACAACCTCGCTAAGTGGCTGTCGCCGCTGGCCAAGAAAGGCGGTCCGGTCTGGCCGACCGGCCAAAACTGGCGCGAGCGGGCGCGAAGTATCGCCGCCGCACAAAACGCCACCGCCGAGGCTGCTGGACTACTCCCGTGGCGGCATAACTCGCTGAGGCACTCGTTCTGTACCTATCGCGCCGCCGCCACCAAGAACGTGCCGCAGACCGCCCTGGAGGCCGGCAATTCTGCAGCAACCGTCTTCTCCCACTACCGAGCCCTGGCCACCGAGGCCGAAGGCAAAGCGTGGTTCGCCACTGAACCGAAGCAAAGGCCGCGAGCGTCGTCCCAATGAGGAGGCTTGCCGATAGCGCCACCCACCATCAAGCCGCGCTTGCGGCCTTACGAGCCAGTTCAAGCACCACCGGTTTCGCGTGGGCGAAGGCGTCACGCAACTCCACCAAGCCGACGGGTTTCATCTGCGAAAACGCTTCCAGGAGTCGTCCCTCCGTGATGCGGTCGTGGCGGATCATGAATTCGGCGTCCGCCATGTCTTGTTGTCAGTGCCTCGCATCATCTTCGTAAAAACCAGAGCCAGGGTCGCGGGGCGGAACAAGTCCAGGTGGCTCAATCGGATGCGGGTAATGGGCACGATGTGTTCTGCCCAGTGGCGGCGCAGGAACACCTCGCTCTCCGGGAACAAATGGGTGATGTAGAGCCCCTCCGCCTTGAAGCGTTGATTGACCGCGTCGCGAGCATCCCAGAATCTCGAGTCATCCGCCAGGGCTTGGACCTGCGCGTCCGGAACGATGGCGTCCACATCGAAAGTTGCCGCCGCCACAGCCGGGGGATTGTCGAAGCCGAGCCACAAGGCGCTGCGGCCATAAAGGATAAGCTGAACCTTGTGGGCGAGGCTCTCGTCCAACGCCATCAGAAGACGCTCCGGGTTGGCCGGACCCACGCTCATACGGCTACTTGGCTTTGGGCGCGAACCCACCGAGTGGAGGTGCCGACTTTGCCGCGATCGATGCCAGTCATTTCCACAAACCGCGTCGGGTGCGGCAAACGGTCGCGGTCGATCTCCGTCTCCGGAAGTGCATTCAGCAAATCAGTCCAGAACGAATTCCGGGGCTCAAACCGACTACCGCAGGACGCGATGTAGCGTACGACGCCTGCACAATTCTCGTCCGCCGCCAAGGCGGCCACGTCCTCCGCCGACTCGTCCGCCGCTCCGAGCAGGGCAGCCGCCAGTCGGATTTGGCGTGCTGTTGGCTCGTGCGAAGGCGCAAGTAACGCGATCGCGAGTTCGGCATTGGACAGTGGGACTCGTTCGCCGGTGCGCGTGAACGGCCCGAGGTCCCGAGCGTAGTAGCCGCAGCCTCGTGTAATCGCGAGCCGCTCCATATCGAGCGGCACGCTCAAGCCCAGTTCCCGAGCTTTGGCCAAGACTCGTGAACGAGTTCCAGGAGCTTCTCCGGGCCGGCCGGCTTCTGTTGCTGTGCCCATGTGGGACAATCTGGCATAGACCGACAGGGAAGTAAACGCGCAGATATCCGAGGCTGCCTGACGTGGGGGAGATCCGGTCCGACGCGCCGCTTGTGAACGGACTCCTGCAAGGTCGGCCCGGCCTTGCTGGCCGCAGGCGTCGGCGGAAACGGCAGCACGAAGTCGTCATTGGGCGTGGCGGCAAACGCTGCGGTGGTGAAGCCATCGCGCAGCGGGTCTGGTTGGAATTGATGCTCTCGAAGCGGGATTTCCTCAACCTGAATTACTGGTACGTTCAGGCGGCGGAAAAGAACAGCCCCCTCCAGTTTGGCCAGGCCGCGCGGCTGGAGGTTTCAGGCGGCACGCCGGTGCTCGTCAGAGGCGTCTCCGATCGCGTACTGTCGAATGAGTTTTACGCCGAGTATGTCCACATGTTCAGCCAGCACGTCTTCCTGACGGCGGGCTTGGCCGGGTCTTTCCCCGGCCAAGGGATTCGTGAACTCATCCCGTCAGGCGCCAACGATTGGTGGGGTGGTCTCATCAGTCTCACCGTGCGCTTCTGAAATGCCGAAGGCCAGATTCTCCCCCAGTCCCGTGCCAGTCACCCAGCCAGCGAAAGCCCTCACGACGCTTGTGTTCACGGCAGGCCTCGGCCGAACGGCCATCCGCTTCCTCATGCTCTGAAAGGCTTACGCGTGCCCGCCACACCTCCATCTATCCCGCCCGCGGGCGGATGCCTCCCCGGTCGATCCACCTCACGCTGGGGCCGGGTCTGGCGCGCCACCGCTTCCTCTGCGGTCTGGCTGGTGGTAGGCCTGACGGGAGCCTGGTGTGCGGCGGCCCTTTACCTGGATGTGCGACCCGCGTGGCTGCGCTGGCCCGCTCTGTTGCTCTTCGCGAGCGCCACGGGCTTGGCGCTGGCGCGACCTGCCACAGTCTGGCGAAAGCAAGCCGTCACGACGGTGGTCCTGGCCCTCGTCCTTGCCTGGTGGTTCTCGCTCCGCCCTTCGAATCAGAGGCCGTGGCGGCCTGATGTTGAAGTGTTGCCCGAAGCCGAGATCTCCGGCAACTCGGTGCGACTCCGAAACGTCCGCCACTGCGTCTACAGGACCGAGACGGACTATGAGGTGCGGCACGTGGAGAAGACGGTGCTCTTGGACACTCTCCGGTATGTGGATTTGTTTCTGGTTTACTGGGGTTCACCGCTCATTGGACACACGATGGTCAGCTTCGGCTTTGGCGATGGTCAATATGTGTGCTTCTCGATCGAGACCCGCATGGAACGCGGCGAGAGCTATTCCGCGCTCAGAGGGTTCTTCCGCCAGTACGAGCTGACTTACGTCATGGCCGATGAACGGGACGTCGTGCGGCTGCGAACCCACCACCGCCAAGGCGAAGAGGTGTATCTCTACCGCTTGAAGATCCGTCCAGAAGGCGCGCGCGCCTTGTTCCTCGAGTATCTCCGGCGGGTGAACTCGCTTCGCCAGCGGGCCGAGTGGTACAACGCCGTGACGGACAACTGCACGACCAACATCCGCTTGCACGGTGACGCCGTCCGGGGAGAAAGATCGCCTTTCGACTGGCGGATCCTCCTGAACGGGCGTTTGGACGACCTCCTGGCGGCTCACGGGGCGTTGGAATCGTCCCTGCCTCTCGCCAGCCTGAAGCCGCTTTGCCACGTCAATTCCAGAGCGATCGCTGCCGGTCCGGCGGATGACTTCTCCGCTGCCATTCGCCGCGGGGTTCCCGGAATTGTCGAGTCGTCGGACTGAGTGCGAAGAGATGAACTGTCCCCTTCCCAAGGCTCTCATCCAGGCGCTCACGGCGGCAAGCACGGCTACATCATCAACGGCCACATGGTCGCCGGATTTGCGTTGCTCGCCCGGCCGGCGCAGTGGAACGAGTCCGGCGTGATGACGTTCATCGTCAATCACCAGGGCAGAGTGTATCAGAAGAACCTCGGCCCCAAGACCGCCGCCGTCGCTTCGCGCATGAAATCCTATGATCCCGATGGCTCTTGGTCCGTGGTTCAGGAGTGAGACAACGTGGAGATCTAGACGCCGTAGATGACGTTTCCTTGCGGGTTTCCCCAGGAGGTCGAAGCCGCCAAGCCGCCCAAGAGCCCTTCCGGAGGGCTCCCCACGGCGCGGATTGCGCTTGCGGCGGAACCGCGCGTGCTCCCCGGCATGGAAGGCTGTTGCTGGTCACAGAGTCACGACGTGCTGATCCATGAGCTTCTCCTGCCCGCACTTCGACATCGAGAACGACCGCTGCCTGCTGCTGAAGGCTGAATGTGTGGCGGGCCGGCCCGGCTGCGTGCTCCGGAAGACGTCCGTCTTTTTTGTCCCGGCAGAGGAGCGACTGAACCCGCCCCAGCCGATGGAGACCGTGGAGAAGACCGAGACCGATCGTCATCGCGCCGCTCCTCGCCGCCCGTCGTCGACTCACCGGCGACGTTGAGCCGCCCCTCGGAGATCCTGGAGCTGCGTCGTGGAGGTTCTCGCAACGGGGTTGCGATTCCAACAAGACGAGCGCAGCCTCGGCGCCATGAAGATTCCCTGGTGGCGTTGGACGTGCGGCCTGGTGCTGACCGTGATCGGCGTGGGAACCCGTTTCGAGCTCCGTTCGGACTCGCTGGACGACCTCACCCGTCCCCATGAAGGGCGCGCCATGCGCTCCACTTCGACCATGCGCCAGGGCGAGGTGCGTCGGGGCGGAGCGGAACGACGGCTGGATCCCAAGGCAGATCCGAAGGGTGATCTCGAGGAGGCGAGCAACTGGGACAACCACCGCGTTGCGCCGGGGGAGACGCACGTGCTCCTGGACGCGGAGGGGCCGGGCATGATCACGCACCTCTGGATTACCTTTCTTGGGCCCGAGCCGCAGGCCTGGGCGAAGGAAGGCTCGGCCAATCACCAGGAGATGCTGCTGCGCATCTTCTGGGACGGTCGCGAACGCCCGGGCGTCGAGGTGCCGCTCGGCGATTTTTTCGCGAACGGCTTTGGCAAACGCCGGCAGGTCATCAGCCTGCCCGTGGTGGTGGAGGATGCGGACTCCTACAATTGCTTCTGGAAAATGCCCTTCCGCAAATCGGCGCGCCTCGAGATTGAGAACCAGAGCGAGAAGCAGATCAGCCTGCTGTACTACAACGTGGATTGGCTGAAGCTGGACTCGCTGCCCGAGGAAACGCCGTATTTCCATGCGCACTACCGCCAGGAGTACCCCGCCCGCCAGGGAAGCGACTATGTCGTGCTCGAAACGGCGGGCAAGGGGCACTACGTCGGCACCTTCCTCGCGGTGCGCACGCGCAGCCCGTCCTGGTTTGGCGAGGGCGACGAGAAGGTTTACATCGACGGCGAGGCCAAGCCGTCCATCTGGGGGACGGGCACCGAGGACTACTTCCTCTCGGCCTGGGGGCTTCAGACCACCAGCACGCCCTATTTCGGCGTTCCTTACTTCGACCAGTGGGGCATTGTCGGCGGCCACACGAGCGCCTACCGCTGGCACGTGGTCGACCCGCTCGTCTTCCAGAAGGGGATCAAGTTCACGTTCGAGCATTTCGGCTGGATCTCGCCGGACGAAAACCCCGGGTACAAGAGCAACAGCTGGAACGAGCGCGAGGACGACTATGCGAGCGTGGCGTTCTGGTATCAGACCGGCGAACCGCGTTTGCAGAATGGGGATCCGCTCCCAAGGGTGCCGCATGCCCGCGAGCGCCGGCTGACCAGCCTGGAGCGCGTGACGGTGTTCGCGCGCGAACTGACCGCCGCCACTCATCACGGAAGCGGTGAGGCGGTCACACAGCAACTCGACCTCTACGACGGCCCGCAGTTGCTCTACAAACCCACCGGAACCGAGGGTGCCTGGCTTGAGGTTCCCTTCCGCGTGGACCGCAAAGAGCCGCTGCGGTTGCTGCTGAACCTGACCAAGTCCTACGATTTCGGCCGCTACCAGGTGACGCTGAACGGCGTGAAGCTGGGCGAACCGGTGGACGGCTACAGCGCCAAGGTGGTCAACGACGAGGTCCACCTGCTGGATTTCTGGCCTGATCCTGGCAATTACACGTTGCGACTCGAGTGCGTGGGCCGCAATCCGGCGTCGCAGGGGTATTACCTGGGAATCGAGTCGGTCCGCCTGCGCGAGCGGCGACCGCGGGTCGGGGAGATGGGGCATGACAAGGACAAGGACTGGCGGACGAGCCCGACCCTGTACCAGTAGCTTCGTGATCGGCGGTTCCTGAGACGTTCCTTGGCTTGGCGGCCGTGTGGGGTGGTCGTGAACCGGTGAGGAGCGCCGGCTTCGGCCCGCAGGGACGTCCCTGCGCCGGCGGGCTTCCTGCGGACTGAAGTCCGAGCCATGCGCTGTGACCATGAACCAATCAGCGCCGGTAAACCGGACGCAACCCAAACGCTTCGCGCCGCTCCAAAGCCCGTCCGAAGTCGCAAAGCGGCTGGAGTGCGGCGATTCATCCCTGCTGTTCGGAGCGGGTGCAGGGAGATGCGCTCTACGGTTCTGAAGACCGCCCCGGACCGTTCGCACCAGCGGCGCCGGGGACCAGCGCCGCCGTGGGGCGAGCAAGCAATTGGACTGGAGCCGCCCCGGACCGTTCGCACCAGCGGCGCCGGGGACCGGCCGCTTTTCGACCCGATGAGATTCGGGAGCAGTATCGAAATCGAGAATCCGGCTGGCGTTTTCGTTCGGGATTGATTATTCGTTGTTCATGACTCCCCGCGAAGGTCTCCGGCCGGTTCTGCCGCCCGTGAAGGCGGCCGTGCCGGACACGCGGGTCAGCGTCAATCCCGCCATCCGCCCATGAAATCCGTTCCCCTCCGCAATACCTCCGGTGCGTGTGCCTGCGGCTGCTGCACTTCCATGGCTGCCAAACGCGCCAATCCTCAATGGCGGTCCGCCTTGCCGCTGGACCCGTCTCCGGGGCCCGCGGAAGCCGACCCGTTCCGTTTGAGCCGCCGAAACTTCATCCACGGGATGAGCGCGTTGGCGGCCTTGTCGGTCACGCTGCCTTCGCTTTCGGCGGCGGATTCCAAGGAGTGGAGTTCACCCAAGGCGCGGCAACCGCTTCAGTCCAGGCCGCTCAAAGTCCAGCCCGTGCTCACGTTTGACGTGCCGCAGCGGCGCGAGGGCACCAGTTGGCGAAACTGGGGCGGCATTCAGACCGAGGCCCAAGCGCAGGAAGAGCAGGGAAGGATCACCGGCGAGCTGAAGGCGATGGCCGCCAAAGCGGGCTTTCCCCTCGAAATCCGGCCCGTGCTGATGGTGAAGAACGTCGAGCAGGCTGCGCAGATCGCGAAGGCGGATCACGATGTCATGATCATTTACGCCGCCGGTGGCTGGCTGAACGTGCTCGAGACCCTCACCCGCAAGGACAAGTGGAATCTTATGTTCCTTCGCCACCGGACCGGGCCGGCTTACTTGTGGTACGAAATCGTGCATCCTCGGTTCCTGCGGAAGACGGTGGACGAGTACGGCCAGCCGGGGATGGACGTGCACGATGTGGTTACCGACAGTTACGATGAGATGGCCTGGCGGTTGCGCGCACTTCATGGACTCGCGAGCACGCACGGCAAGCGGATCGTGTGCATCGGTGGCCCGGCCGGCTGGGGGGAAGGCGGTCAGAAGGCGCCGCAGATTTCCCGCGACCTTTGGAAGCTGGACCTGGTGGATTATCCGTACCGCGAACTCGAACCCCGCCTGGCCGCGGCTTACCAGGACGCCGCGCTGGTCGCCCACTGCGACAAGGCCGCGCAGGCCTATCTCGGCGATGCCGGCATCAAACTCGAGACGACCCGGCAGTTTGTTGCGAATGCCTTCGTGTTGCGCGAGGTGTTCCTCGACGTGATGGAGCAGTATCAGACCGATGCCATGACGGTGAATCATTGCATGGGAACCATCATGGGCATGTCCAAGACCACGGCCTGCCTGACCCTGAGCCTGCTGAATGACGACGGCTACCTGCTGTTCTGCGAGTCGGATTTTGTCGTCATCCCATCGGGGATTCTCCTGCACTACATCTCCGGCAAGCCGGTGTTCCTCAATGACCCGACCACGCCGCACGACGGCGTGGTGACGCTGGCTCATTGCACCGCCCCGCGGCGAATGGACGGTCGCCGTCTCGAGCCCGCGCGCATTCTGACGCATTTCGAGTCGGATTACGGCGCGGCACCCAAGGTGGAGATGAAGCTCGGTCAGATCACCACGAATTTGGTGCCGGACTTCAACTGCAAGAAGTGGGTTGGATTTGCGGGCACGATCGTGGACAACCCCTTCTTCGACATCTGCCGCTCCCAGATCGACGTGAAGGTCGAGGGAGACTGCAACAAGCTGCTCGAGGAGATGAAGGGCTTCCACTGGATGCTCTCCTACGGCGACTACTTGAAGGAATGCAACTACGCGCTGAAGAAGCTCGGCGTTGAGTTCCTCGACGTCAGCGCCAGGAAGGCCTGATCGACGTGGTGGTTGAAAGGGCCTCGCCCGCTCGGGGGCGAGGCCGGGCCGGGCCGAACGGATGGGCTGGATGTCTCGCCTCCTCACGTCGG
>CAZHUS010000005.1:0-5471 GCA_964535555.1 uncultured Verrucomicrobiota bacterium | reverse complement strand
TCACGTCGGTGCCTACAGGAGTCTTGGCGCTGGATGCCTCGCCTCCTCACGTCGGCGCCTACAGGGCCGGTAGTGGGGCTGTGCCGAGCCCGTCTTCGGTTCCCCCGGCGGGCTGTTCTACTCGTGCCGGAGGGCCTCGATGGGATCGAGGTTCGCGGCGGCCTGGGCCGGGTAGAGTCCGAACACAATGCCGACGGCACCGGAGATGCCGAAGGCAAGCAGGATGGACCAGGCGGTGACGATGGTCGGCATGTCCGTCAGCCGCGACACCACGAAGGGAGTCACCACGCCCACCAGCACGCCGATAATGCCGCCGCCCACGGAAAGCACCACGGTCTCGACCAGGAACTGGGTGACGATGTCGCGTTTCTTGGCGCCGAGGGCGCGGCGAACCCCGATCTCGCGGGTGCGTTCGGTGACGGATGCCAGCATGATGTTCATGATCCCGATGCCGCCGACGAGCAACGAGATGGCGGCAATCGACCCCAGGACAATGTTGAAGGTACGCTTGGTTTCCTCGGCGGCGCGGAGCAGTTCGAGCGGCACGATGACCTCGTAGTCATCCTGGTCGTGGAAGCGGTCCAGGACGGTCTTGATCTGGGGGTCGGCTGTTTCCACCGCTTCGAGGTTCTCCATCTGGACGGTGATCTTGTGGAGTTCAACCTTCTCCGCCTGGAAACTCCCTGCGGATCGCTTGATGATGGTTTCGCCGAAGCGCACGCGTGAGGTGGAGAGCGGGATGTAGACGTTGTTGTCCAGTGGTTCGCCCTCCATCTGGCCGGTCTGGGGCCGTTGATCGGCCGTGCCGGTCTCGCGGATGATGCCGATGATCTGGTAGTAAAATTCACCGATCTTGAGCGCGTGTTCGAGGGGGTCCTGGTAGGGAAAGAGGCGGCGCGAGAGGCCGGCGGTGATCACGCACACGTTGTTCTGCCACAGCTCATCCATCTGGCACAGGAAGCGTCCGCGCAGGATGTCCACGGAGGTGACCTCGGGATAGAAGGGCAGGGTGCCGATGATCTGGCACGCCACCTCATTGCGGCTGAAGCGCACGTTCTCGCGGATGATGCGCATGGGGAGGATACGCTTCACGCCGGGGATGGTGGACTGGAGCCGGGCGCCGTCCTTGTAGGTCAGACCATAATCCACCTGGAAGCTCCGCATCGAGGCCGCGGACTGCTGGCTTTCGCTGGCGGGCTTGAGGCTGTTGATGAGGATATTGTTGCTGCCAAGTTTCTTGATGCGCTCCTGCGCCGCGTAAGACGCGCCTTCGCCGATGGCCAGCATGGCGATGACGGAACAGACGCCAAAGATGATGCCGAGCATGGTCAGCACCGAGCGGAGCTTGTGGAGCAACAGGCTCTTGAAGCCCAGCTTGACGGTGCTGATGAATTGGAGGCGCAGCATGGCGTCAGGCGGCGTGGGGGGCGGCCCGGTTGATCACTTCCCGATCAATCAGCCCGTCCTTCATGTGGATGACCCGGTGCGCTCGAATGGCGACTTCGTCACCGTGGGTGACCAGGATGATGGTCTTCCCGTCCCGGTTGAGCTGGTCAATCAGATCCAGCACTTCGGTGCCGGTGCGGGAGTCCAGGTTTCCGGTGGGTTCGTCCGCCAGAATGATCAGCGGGTCGTTGACCAGGGAGCGGGCGATGGCGACCCGTTGCTGCTGACCGCCCGAGAGCTGGCTGGGGCGGTGATCGAGCCGGTCGCCCAGGCCCACCAGGTTCGCAAGCTCGCGGCAGCGGTCGAGCGTGTGAGCGAGGTTCCGTCCCTGATAGAACAGTGGCACCTGGATGTTCTCGAGTACGGTGAGCTGGGCGATGAGGTTGTAAGACTGGAAGATGAACCCGATGCGTTGTCCACGGACTTCGGACAAGGCATCGTCGTCCATGCGCGAGACATCCTGATCCCCCAGGAAGTAGCGGCCGGCAGACGGACGGTCCAGGCAACCCAGGAGGTTCAGCACGGTGGATTTCCCCGAACCCGACGGTCCCATGATTGCCACGTAGGAACCTTGGGTGATTTCGAGGTCCACGCCCCGCAAGGCCCGGACGGTGTTCTCGGCGCTCAGGACGTAGGTCTTCTCAAGCCCTTCGGTCCGGATCATCGCACGGGGGGCAGCAGGCTTGCCGTTCATGGGCGGAGCCCCCTTCGCTCGGGGGTTGTGCCGGGGGCCAAGGAACGCGGCAGGGCGAGCCTCCTGGCGCGCCGGGTCGGCGGGCAGCGGAGTGCCTGCCCTACCTGGTGGTGGATCATCGAGAGCGACCTTGGCCCCGAGGCCATGCGCATTGGCCGTGAACCGGTGAGGAGCGGGGGTTTTAGCCCGCAGGGACGTCCCCTGGCCGACATGGCTTCCTGCGGACTAAAGTCCGCGCTCCGGGCGAGGTTCATGAAAAGCGCGCAGGCCATGTGCACCTACTCGGCTTGAGGGCGGCGCCGTCCGCCACCGCCCTGGGCTTCTACGCCGCCAACGCCTGGAGCGGCGCCAGACTCTCCTCCCGCTCCCTGGCCTTGGTCTCCGCCAAAACCGCCACGGCCGGATCCTTCCCGACCACCGCCGCTTCCCCGATCTCCGCCTCCGGATCCCCGCTGACCGCCCTGGCCGCCGGGACCGCCCTGGCCGCCGAAGCGTTGGCGCATGGCGTCGCGCATGGCCTGGCGCTCCTCGTCATTGAGTTGGCCATCGCCGTCCTTGTCGTATTCCTTCGTCATCGCTTCGCGATCGAAGCCGGGAGGTCCACCTTGGGCGGCGAATCGCTGGCGCATGGTGTCGCGCATGGCCTGTTGTTCCTCCTCGCTGAGCTGGCCGTCGCCGTCCTTGTCGAACTCCTTGGTGATGGCCTGAAGATCGAATCCGCCGCGCTGGCCACCGCCGCGCCGTCCGCCGGCAGCATTCGCCGCCGGATCCCCGGCTGCGGGGCCGTTGTTGCCGCCACCGCCGCCGCCGGGACCAAAACCGATCGGCGCCGTTGCAGGGGGGTTGCCGGCGAAGGGGGGGCCGCCGGCCGGTCCGACCGCCGGGCCTCGCTGGCTGACCGGCGCGCCTTCGGGCGCACGTCCATCCGGGGTGCTGGTTGCGGCCCGGGCGGAGACGGTGTTCGTCGCCGCGGCTTTGGCGCGCTCTTCGGCCGTGAGGACCGATCCTTCGAGATCGCGTTGTTCGGCGTCGAATGGCGGGGCGAGCAGGACGCGGTCGCCTTCCTCGAGGCCCGAGACGATCTGGATGAAGCGGGTGTTGAACAGGCCGACCTCGACCGGGACCGGCTTGGAAGCGCCACCGGATTGGCGGTAGCAAACCTGTTTGCCTTTCAAGGTGGTCACGGCCTGGATGGGGACGGAAATCGAGGTGGCGATGTTGGTGATGATGATCTCGGCGCGCGCCGAGACGCCCGGCTTCACGTCGGGGAGTTCTTCGTCGAGGTGAACCTCGGTGTTGTAGACCTTGAGGTTGGGGTTGCCGAAGCGGCTGGTGGTGTCGGGAAGCAAGGCCACTTTCTCGACGTGCGCCCGGAAGGGTTGGTCCGGCATGGAATCCAGCACCACGAACGCGGGCTGGTCCGGCCGCACCATGTTCACGTGCGACTCGTGCACCTTGACGGTGACTTTCATGCGTGAAATGTCCGGGAGCTTGATGAGTTCCTGGCGGTTGCGGACCGTGGCGCCTTCCTCGACCATGGCATCGCTGCGGAAGCGCATGTCGTCGGACATGGGGTAGACCACGAGTCCTTCCTGTGGCGCGTAGATCTTGCAGGCCGCCAGGTTCTTCTTGTCGCGCTCGAGCTTGCGGGCATTGAGGTCCAGGGTGTTGGACTGGGTGAGGAGGTCGGAGACGTACTGGGCGATGCGGCGTTCGCTGGTGGCGACGACGCGCTCCAGCTCCTTCTCCGCTTCGTCGACGTCCGACTGGTACTTCGCCTCGAGCTTCTTGTGGTCGTAGGTCCGCAGCAGGAAGAGGGAGTTGGTGGCGGCGACGAGCGAGTTGCGGCTGCTCAACAGGCTGAGTCGGTCCTGATCCTCCTTGTTCTTGGTCTCGTAACCCTTGGACGCGAGATTGGTGGTGTTGATGAAACTGTCGAGATTCATGGCCAGGCTGCCCTCGGCCTGGAAGACTTTGTTGCTGGCCTCGATCAAGTCGACGTTCCGTTGGCCGAGCTCGAACTTTTCCTGATCCAGCTTGGCGAAATCGAGTTTGAGTTTGGCGGCGCGGATGTCGCTGTTGGTCTGGCTGCGCTGGATGTCGAGCGTCAGTTGGGCGGCGATCAGGGCGTTGGTTGCCTTCTCGTAATTGATTTCCTGCTGGTTGACCTGGTCTTGGGCCTGAGAGGAATCGAGCTCGACGAGCAGGTCGCCCTTCTTCACGTAGGAACCTTCCTTGGCGATGTAGATGATGCGCGCCGTGCCTTCGACTTCATTGCGAATACTGATCTCACTGACCGCCGCCAGCGTCCCGCCCTCGGTGATCGAGACGGTGAAATCGCCCCGCTTGACCTGGTAATAGGCCGTGGTGGCGGTCGAACTTCCGGCGGGCCGGAACATCCACCAGAGCAGCACCACGCCCAGCAGGCCCGCGAGGGCGAGCAGGGTTCGACGCCGACGCAGCAGCGGCGGGAGGTTCTGGAGCACTTCGTTGGCTTTCATGTGGAAGGTTGCAGCGGTTCGAGGAATTGATCCGGCGGAATGAGCTTGTCCTCGGGCATCTCGATCGGCGGGCGACCGCGCTGGCTCTCATCCAGAAGACCGGCCAGCGGGTCACCCAGCCAGAAACGATCCTCACCGGCAATGAGCAAGCCCATGTCCAGGAGCAGGGCCAGGCGGGTGGCCTGGTAGGCCACGATGGCGTCCGTGAGGTTGTTTTGGGCGCTGATCAAGTCGTCCTGGGACTGGCGGAGATCCGTGATCTGAAGCCGGCCGGCCTTGAACAGGAGGTCGTTGTTCTCGGCACGGCGCTCGGCGACGCGCACGGCCTCCACCCGACTGACATAGTTGAGGCGTTCCCGTTCCAGGTTGCGCAGGCCGCGGTCGATCTGGTCCCGGGCATTGTCCAGCGTGGTAACCAGGCTGCGCAGTTGGGACTCGAAGGAAATCAGGGTGGACCGATAGGTATTGCGTTCGCGGAGCATGTCCACGGGAAGATCGATCGAGAGGCCGGCAGACCAGCGGAGCTGGTCGAAGTCGAAATTCGTGTAGTCGTACGGTTCTTCGGAGGCCCAGTTGGCGCTGCCGGAGACGTTTACCCCGGGTCGCAGTTGGTCGGCGGCGATGCGAATCTTGCGTTTGCTATCCTCGAATCGGTCGATGGCATTGAGGATGTCCATGTGTCGTTCGGTGGCCATCCGGAATGCGGCATCCTGGTTGATGTCCACGCGGATGAGTCCGGCGGCGTCGAGTCTTTCGAGATCCGTGTCGTCCAGGGCGAGTTCCTCGGTCACGGGTATCCCCAGGCGAATTTTGAACGCGTCCAGGGAATT
>CAZHUS010000004.1:35235-140587 GCA_964535555.1 uncultured Verrucomicrobiota bacterium | reverse complement strand
TAGCGGTCAACATGCCGGCCTGTCAAGCCGGAGATCGCGGGTTCAAATCCCGTCGTCCCCGCACGGAGTAACTCTGCATATACAGGCTTGATCGCCTGATGCAGACGCCGTCTTGTGAGAGCCATCCCGAATGCCGCCAAGCAATTCAGAGGGATGGCTCTCGCCGTTTAAGCGCTACGGCGTCCGCACCTTGTTTGCTAAGGTGCAGTTCTGCTGTTTGTTGCTATCTTACTTACTTTCGTGTAGATTGTCAAATCACTATTTCCGCGCTTTTCCTCCTCCTTCCCCCATCGGCTGCCAGATTTGTCGATCGGCCCTCTGGGACATCTGTGCTCGTGGGACGCAAGTCCAACAACATCAGCTTCAGTCTGCCGAACGATGAGAATCAGGAGCGCTGCAAAGCATCGCCCGCACCCTCTGGTTGCCCGTCCGCGATGAAAGCTTCGTGGAAGGCGACGGTACCCTGTGGCGTATGCCCGGCGAAAGACAGAGCAAAGAAAGCCTCCTGCGGCACTCCCTCATGCCCAAGTCCCGCCGGGTGCTTGAATCCGAACCTCCCGTAGTAATCCGGATGCCCCACAAGACAACATCCCTGAGCATTCATTTCTTTCAGCCGTGATAGGCCTTCCCGTATAAGAGCTTTGCCGATGCCCAGCCGCTGGTACGTCGGCCACACCGAAACGGGCCCAAGGCCATACCAGTTGCGCGTCCCGTCCGAAATGGTCAAAGGCGAGAAGGCGATATGTCCTACCACGCGGCCATCCACTTCGGCGACGAGCGATACCGTAAGGGCATTGACGGCGCGTAGCGCCGCGATGATGAACTGCTCAGTGTGATTGCTGATCTCCAAGGTCTTGAACGCGGCGACGGTCACCTCAGTAATCACACCCGCATCGTCAGCGGTTTCGTCCCTGATAACGATCTTCGGATTCATGGGTTCCTTGTTTCCCCTCCCGGCTGGATAACGTTCAGCATCAGCGGACGGCGCTGCATGTTGTTGCTATGCGAGCCCATCAAACAGATACCTCGCTATCAAGTACTGTTTCCAGGCCTCGATCTCACAGTCCCCGCGTAGGCAATATGTGTACTGCTCGAAAGTGCAACCGCGAACTCCTCTCTGGGCAGCCGCTTCCAGATGGCTTTTATACTTGTTCAGCGCGTGTGTGAAGTGCTTGTTTCCTGCCGGGTACAGTGTCACAGACACAAACCTTACGATGTCTTTGTGCCCCACCATAGCGACTCCGAGCAAATGGTTCCTCCAGATTTGCCTGAGGTCGTCCTCAGCCAGTTGGTCGCACCCGCCTCCGACAAATAGACCGGACTCGCGTGTCGTAGCCCAGTAGGTTGACTCGCGATCACGCACACGCCCGGCTTCTGATTCCCCAATCCTGTACCCACGCTCCGTGTACTTCACTTCAATGCCAAGACCTGCCGGTTCGCCGCTTGCATCTGTGCCTTGAATGTAAGCATCGAACGAGGTCATATCGCCCAAGTACTTGTCCGCTGGCGAAGGTGCCCATTCGAACTTCAGCTCGAATGGTTCTCTTAGTTCCAGGCCGAAAGCCTCTGTTAGGACCATCTGCATCAGGGCTGGTCTGTCTGCCAGCGGCGCCAACATGTTGAACGGGATGTGCTCGCTCCTTAGCAGGTCAGCATCTCGCTTCTTGGAGTAGACAGGATACCTTTTCCTCAGCGCCTCTTTAACTGCGAGGCCGTCGTAGTAGTTCAGCAGAGCGCGCCCATCAACATCAGTGAGCCGGTTGCCGTATTCCATGTAGTCGACCTTAAGAACTCCTGCGCGGTAGTTGGACTGGTGGAGTCTAGCGGCCGCTCTAAACGAGTCGTCGAATCTATACTGGGGGCCGATGTCCATCGTCATTGCTTACTCCACATAACTATCCACTCTTGCGACTTGCACATTATGCATGTCATGAGATGTCAAGATGCGCAAGTTATAGGAGAAATAGACGAACCCATACACATATTTCGCACAGCGCGTGATTCATTTCCAAAACAGGAGGGATTAGCCGCTTGTACCCGATTCACCGCACAGCCACATTGCCGAATCCAGGAAACTCCTGGACCCAATGCGCGATAAGCTCCGCCTACGAAACTGCTCCTATGAGACAGAGAAGACCTACATCAGTTGGGCCAGGCGCTACATCCTCTTTCGCGACAGGTGCCATCCACTCGACGTGGGCAAGCCCGAGCCGGAAGCCTTCTTATCCCATCTCATCGTCGAGCAAGACATCGCCTCCCGCCACCCAGAACCAAGCCCTTCAGGCGATCTTGTTTCTATACCGTGAGGTGCTGGAACAGCCCATCTTTGGCAAGATCAGCCCCTTGTGCGGGGGTTGAGGTTTGCGAAACGCGGCGCAAGCTGATACGGCTGAGTCTACGCGTCACTCACCAGCTACCTCCACAAGCTCGTCACCCGCCTTGCGAAAAGATGGCCTGCGCCGCTTGGGCTTCGGCTGCTCCCCTTTGACCGCCAGGATCTCGACCAGGGTGAACTCCGACCCGATCAATGTCGCCGCACCGCGACCCGCGGCTTCTGTGGCCAGCCGCGCCAGCCCCTTCTGATAGGCATCGTCGGACAGGGCCGCCAGGAGACAAGGTCGCTGTTGGGCGATGGCGTGTGCTGCGCCCAGGCTGACCGGCTGATAGAAGCTGCGCTCCTTCAGCTTGACGCCGAAACCCGCCTCGCGCAGCGCAGTGCTGAACTTGTAACTGGTCCACAGCGTGTCGCGCACGTGGACCCAGGCGTCCGGGAAGTAGGTGAAGACCCAGTGCGCCGGCATCGCAGGCGGCATCAGATCCACGAAGCGCCAATAGCCGCCTGGCTCCAGGAGCGCCTGCACCTGGGGCAACAGCTCCGCGAACTCGGCCTGGCTCGCCAGGACCAGCGGCGTGTCCAGGCACGCCAGCGATCCGGCCGGCAGCCCCAACGTCTCGGGCAGGGACAGGGTGCGCAGGATGACATCCGGCCACTTGCGGGGGTCAACGACGAGCTCGGGCACACCGGCGCGGGGGACAGCCACCACGGCGCCCCCCTCGTGCGCACCCTGGCGCCGTCCTTTCAAGACGTCGCTCAGGGCCGGGCTGATGCGGGCGCTCGGATTGGCGGGCCAGGGCCAGGTCGGCAAGAAGGGCAGCGTCACCGGCTGGTCGGGCAACGCCGTCAAAGGTGGCAAGCTGGGGATGGTCAGGACCTCGGCCATGTCAGGCGGCCAGATCGGCACGAAACTGCCCACCTCGCGTTCAGCCAACAGTGGGATCTTACGGAATAGCGGCACGAACGGAGCGGTCGGATAAATGAGCTGCAGGCGGCCCTGGGCCACGTCCACGCGCACGTCGCGCAGCATCAACTGGGTCAGGTCACGCTGATCACCGACCTCGGCATCGTCCCACACCTCGGAGAGGGAGTCCAGGAGCTCGGCCGCCTGCTTCACCTGCTCCAGGTCTTCTTCACCAGGCAACCCTTCCAGCTCGCGGCGCAGGCGCTCCAGCTCGCGGCGATAGATGTCCTCGTTCTCGGCGAAATCGCCCCGCACGAAACCCTCGATGAGCCGCCGCCGCGCGGCCTTCAGCCGATCGCGCTGGTTGGCCAAGGTCGCGACCTCGTCCCCCTCCCCGATCATCTGCGCCAGTTCAGCCTGCCAGTCCGGCGGCAACTGCAAGAGCCGCAGAATGACGCCGATCTGCGTGTGCAGCGGCTCGATGCGGGTGCCCAGCCGGGCGTTGGGACAGTCGTCGTAGCCCCGGTCATAGGACATCTCGCGGTAGTAGCCGCCGGTGTCCGAGGCCTGCGCGCGCAGGTTGCGGCCGCACAGGTGGCAACGGGCGAGCTGGCTCAACAGATAGGGCCGTGATACAGTGTTCAGGATGCGCGAGCGGTGCTGGTGGCGTTGCCGTACGCGCACGCTGGCGTCCCACATCTCCTCCGAGATGATCGCCTCGTGCTGACCCTGGAATACCTCGCCGACGCCCCGCGCGCGCTGCCCGGCCTTGTAGATCACCTTGCCGGCGTAGAATGGGTTGCGCAGCATGTCGGTGACGGTGTCTTTGGAGAAGCGCCGGCCGGCCCGTGTGCGCCAGCCGCGATCGTTGACCATGTCGGCGATCTCAGCGAAGGAGAAGCGGCCGGTCACGTAGCGCTCGAACATGAAGCGCACCGCCTCGGCCTCGGCGGGTGCGACTACCGGCGCCACCCGCGCCGAGTCGCCAAACGCGTAACCGTAGGGGGTGACTGAGGCGTTGTAGAGACCTTCGCGCGCCCGCTCCCGCTTCGCCTTCTTGGTGTGCATGCGCAAGATGTCGATGTAGTACTGGTTGATCGCCGCGATCATAGTCAGCAGGAAGCGGCCGGTCGGGCTGGAGAGGTCGAACTCCGGCTCCTTGACCGAGGTGAAACCGACCTTGCAGCGGCCCAGCCGATCGAAGATGGAGAAGGTATCGTAGACCGAGGAACGCGACAGCCGGGAGAGTTCGTGGACGATCACGACGTCGAACGCGCCCTGCTCAGCCGCGGTGAGCATATTCTGCAAGCCCGGCCGGTCGAGGGTCTGGCCGGTGATGCCGGCGTCCACGAACTCGCTGACCACGGTCCAGCTGCGCGCCGTGGCGTACTCGCGGATTTCGTTCAGTTGGGCTGTGATCGAAAGGCCTTCCTCGGCCTGCATCTCGGTGGAGACGCGCGCGTACGCCGCGACGCGCTCGACCGCCAGTTTCTTGTCGCGGTAGCTTGCGGCCGGGTGACCTTTGCGAGTAGCAGAAGCCATCAATTACCTCCACACGGGTAAGCAGGCCGATTATACCCCAGGCCCGTGCGCCCCCGTAAATCGCACGGAACAGGGTGGCTTGAGACCCATCACAGGGGCAGGGTGGCGCCTCGCCCTGCCCCGAACCTCACTTTTTCTCGCGTTTCCGCCGCTTGCGCTTCTCCCACATCTCCTTGACCTTGCGCAACCACTCACGGCGGATCGCTACGTCGGGTTTCAGACCGCTTTTCTGGCCCATCGGGCGCACCTCCAGGGTTGAGATGGCCCGCCGGCGGGTGTTTTTGAGCTCTTGAGGGTGTCAACTCAGTGCACTGAGGGGTCGCGCGCCGCAGAATCAGGCAATGAAGGCTCCCTGCGCGACACTGCCGTAGCTGCGGCGGCAGGACACTGGCTGCTGCGCAAATCCTCTGGATTCCACTTCTTGCGCATTCCTGCACATGTAGGGTATCATCCCGCAGTTTGCCCCGCAAGGGGTCAGAATCCATCTACAGAGGTCCAAGAATTGACTGCGCAGCCTACAACGCAGGCCGCCCCGCGGACGCGGCCGCTCACGCCGACCTCCTATACGGGCTTCGGCATCGCTCTGAAGGATTGGCTCCTCCGCGCCGACCGCAGCCAGAAGGAGCTTGCCAACGCCCTTGACGTTGACCCCAGCACCGTGACTACCTGGGTGCGCGGGCAGAAACGTCCCGACGGCCAGTCGCTGGTCAAGCTGCTGGCGCACTTCAAAGGCTGGTTCCGCGCCGGGTGGGATCCGCTGGAAGCGCTGGATGCCATCGCGTGCCTGGGATATGAATGGTTCACGATTCACGAAGTGTGCGCTCGGCACTTCCAGAAGGGGGGGATACTGAAGCCGTCCAGACCTGGTGGGCGCGTGCCCGGCCGGCCCAGCGGCGCTGCTTTCTGCCGCCCCGGCCGGTGATTCACGTGCGGCGCGCCGTCGAGCGCGACCTGGTAGCTAGCCTTACTACCTTGCGCGGCTATCGCCTGGCGCGCTGGCGATCGGTCATCCTCTACGGCATGGCCGGGATCGGCAAGACCACCATCGCACGGGCGTTGGCGGACGACGACCAGGTCAAACGCGCCTTCCGCGATGGCGTCGCCTGGGTGGACGGCAGCCGGGATCCGGAGGAGGAGGTGATGCGGCTGTGCCTGGGCTTCAGCCTGGAGCGCGCGCCGGGGGAACGCTGGATCGAGTGCTGGCGGCGCTGGGCCGGCGCGGCCGAGCGCCGTTTGCTGCTGATCGTTGATGATGCGATCTCGTCCGAGGGGTTGTCGCCGCTCATCGCCGGGCTTGGCCCGCAGGTGGTGGCGCTGATCACGACGCAACAGGGCGCAGAAATCAGGGCCGAGGTCGAACGCTGGCTGCCGGCAGAGGCGGTCATGGAGGTAGGCGTACAGGGACTGGCGCCGACAGAGGGAAGGGAGTTGGTCGAGGCGGTAGTGGAGCGCTCGTTGAACGATGCTGAATGGGAGCTCGCCCAGGAGATCGGCGAGCTGATCGGCTGGCATCCCGAGGCGCTGCGCCTGGCGGCCATCGAAGGCAGATCGGTAGGTTGGCAGGGGATGATTGACGAGTTGCGGGCCGGTCGAGTGCCTTGGGTAGAAATCAGGCGGCGGGTGATGAGGCAGTGGGCGCGGCTGCATGCTGATCAACAAGCGTGGCTGACGGCGCTGATCCAGCAAAAGACGCCCGGTACCGGATTTACGACTGACGCAGCAGCACAATGCTGGGAGGCGGAGGCCACTATCGTAGGTAGGAGGATCTGGAGCCTGGAGTGCTGCGGCCTGGTAGCCAGAGAGACGGTTGCAGGACCGGACTCACCGCGGTGGCGCGTGGGACCGGCCGCACATAAGGTGCTGACAGAGATCGTGCAACGGCATGAAAAGGAGAGAAGCGACGAGCAATAACGGTTGTGCTTTTCGGTCGCTTGTGCTAAACTGCACCCTGGCATAGCCCCCTGGCCAATACTGACAGTGGCTAGACCTGCGTGGCCGCCGCGCGCCACCGCACGTGACATCCTCATGGCGGTCGAAGAGGCTTCCCGCGCTACCATCGCCACCTTAGCATGCCAGGACTCTTTGGGCGCACCGGCCACTTATTCGCATGACCACTTCCTACCACGCCAGGTATTTCGCCTATGAGCTCACGCGCCAGTGCGGCGCGGGGGTCGAACAGTCGTCGCGTTCGCTATTCGATGCATGTGTCGAGCTAAACCCTCACCAGGTGGAGGCCGCGCCGTTCGCCATGCGGTCGCCATCGTCCAGCGGTGCACTGCTAGTTTTGGAGCTGACGCCTATTTGAAAGGTGGGGGGTGAGCACATGGACACGATGACGAATGCCTTGTTCAGAACCGACTGTCTAGTGTTGCTCGAACGTCTCCCGTCCTGTGCGGTTGATCTGGTCTACCTGGACCCTACTTTCCCGGATCGGTCTCGCGACAGCACGGAAACTTTTCTGGAGTCCTTGGGACGTGTGCTCCAGCAGGCCCATCGTTGTCTGACCGAGAGCGGGAGTGTGTTCGTTCACGTTCCTGCCGAGCATGCCACGGACAACGTCCGCTTCATCGCCCAACAGGCGCTCGGCGATGCCAGCGTGCGCATGGAGATAACCTGGCCGAGGTCGAAGTCCCGAGTCGCCAGCCGAGGGCCGCACAATGGCTCCGACACGATCTTGTGGTACAGCAAGAGCGATAGCTTTGTATACAATCCGCAGTTTCGGCCATTCACGGCGGATGAGCTGAATCACTTTTCCCCTTTGCTAGACGAACAGAAGCGCCGATACAGGCTGGTTGACATGACGACGACTGTCAACAGACCCTCCTTTACCTTTATTTGGAAGGGCTGCAAGCCTGCCCTTGGCAGATCATGGCGCTACAGCAGGGATCGAATGGACGAACTGGCGCGGCAGGGCATGATTGTGATCCCATCGTCGGGTTCGCTCCCGCGACTCAAGCAATACCTCGATGAGATGCAAGGTGTGGAGATTGACAACCACTGGCAGGATATTCCCTACCTCTTGGCTTCAAACGAAAAGCTAGGGTACCCAGGGCAGAAACCCCTTCGGTTGCTCGAACGGGTCGTCAGGATGGCCTCGAACATCGGCCAACTGGTGGTGGATCCGTTTTGTGGCACGGGGACCGCGTTGGTGGCCGCACACTCAAATCAGCGCAGGTTCATCGGGTGCGACGTAACCGAGAGAGCCTTCGATCTTTCGGTCAGTCGTCTTTCTCCGGCCATGGGTGATGCCTGGAGCCAGGGTGTCAAGACGGCAGATGGCACTCTCTTGACAACTCTACCCATCGCGTGGAGCGACTACCAGTCGATTCTGGCAAGTCCAGGCCAGGTCAGGGACCTTCAGCAGCAGCTTGGCTCCATACGCGGGCGACTTGGGGGCATCAAGCAGCTCATCGCAGCAAACACCGAGACTGATGAGATTTCGGTCGAACGGGTCATAAGCGAGATAGAGACCAAGATAATCGAGCAGATCATAAAGGCCGCGGCTATGGATGTAGGGAGCTTTGAACCGCGGCTTCGTGAAATGGTCGGGGCGTGGGATCGCTTGGAGGAGGACAGCCGCTTGTTCCTGCTTACCGCTCATTGGTATCTGGCGAATACCCCAGAGGAACTCGATTTCTCTCCGGCAGCCTTGAGTGCTTGGAAGTGCGTTGAGAAAGAGCTGCTAGCCAAGTTATTCCAACCGTTCAAGGATTCCACCACCGTCTCAGATGAGCCAAAGGCCAGTAGGACAGTACAGAACCTACTCGGTTTCATGGCGGGGAGAATGCATCTGGTTCTCGGAAACATGAGTGCGCTCTTTGACTGCATTGGCAGGGGCAAGGAGATGCAGTCGCCAGCAATCGCCGCCTTTGTAGCTTTCATCAGGCAACACTGTGCACAGCCTGAGTTCTTCCTGCAAGGAGAGGCCAGGAGTAGAGTCATCCTTTCCCAAGAGAACATCCAGGCTTACCGGAACGGGGCTGCCCACATTGGGGCTTTCACTCGCGCACGAGCGACTGCCAGCGTGGAATTTGTGACTCAGCACCTCGATGCCATCGAAAACGCGCTGAGGTAAAGTTGATTTCCGATGTGGAAGAGGCGCATTATCCCCAGATCGAAGTGCGAGTTGACCATCGAAGCGTAAGTTCCATTAAGAAGCAGAGGGTCTATGCAAACAGTGGCCATGAGGAATCCGAGAAATGCATGACAAAGGTGCCAACCGACCAGATGGCCACCAAGCTTGTTGATCTCGTTCTGGATCGCTACCAGGCTGAAATGCAACAAACGCCCCGACGGGTAGTGGTCCACAACACCTCCCGCTATTGGCCAGCAGAACGTATCGGCTTTCGTGATGCGCTCAGCAAGCGGGTGACGCAATTCGACCTGGTGGCCTTGTCACCTCAGAGCGAGGTTAGACTGCTTCCAGCCAATCAGTATCCCGCTTTGCGCGGTACATGCTTCAGGGTCGGCGATCTGGATTATCTCTATACAACCGGCTACATTGCTGAACTTGAACAGTATCTCAGCGGTCATGTTCCGACGCCTTTGTTGATCGCTGATCATGTCGGACACGATACACCTCGTGATACGCTTCTTCGCGAGATTCTCATTCTGACCAAGATGAATTGGAACTCAGCACATCTGGGCGGATTGCGACCGATCACGCTCGAATTCTCACGTCTAGTAGGCGATATCATGCGAGAGATTCCGCCGGACAGAGAACCACTCACCAATTTCAAATTCTATATGTAGCTCAGACGCCCACAGAGCTTGAGGGAGAGCGTGATGCTATTCAGTGGAGGTTAAGTCGTGCGCTTCATTCACATCGCCGACATTCATCTGGGCTATCAGCAGTACAATCTTCCGGCGCGATTCGAGGACTTCGGGCTAGCATTTGAACGCGCTGTTCAGTATGGCATCGAACACCACGCGGGCGCGATTCTGATCGCAGGCGACCTTTTCAACAAGGCCACCTTGGAGCCATTGGCCTTCATCCAGGCGACAGACATCCTTGGACAGGCACGCCAGGCCGGCATCCCTGTAATCGCAGTCGAGGGCAACCATGATCAAGCGCGTTGGCGGGATCAGGTATCCTGGATGCAAGTGCTGGCGCACGAGGGGTACCTCGCACGGTTAACCCATGATCCAAAGGAAGAAGGGTTGAGCTTTACCCCATGGGATGGGAGCCAGGGTGGATACCTGGACATCGGAAACGTCCGGATTCTCGGCCTCCCCTGGCTGGGTGCGGCGGCGGCTCCGCTGATGGCAGACATTGCGGGCGGCATACGCGCGCTACCGAAACCCGATGGAAGAGCCACGATACTCCTCACCCACGCCGGCGTCGAGGGTGAGATGCCACAGGTGCCCGGTTGCCTAACCTACGCGCAGCTTGACCCGCTACGCCAGTGTGTGGATTACCTGGCGCTCGGCCATCTTCACAAGCAATTTGCGCGCGACGGCTGGGCCCACAACCCCGGCTCACTGGAAGTCTGTGGCATGAACGAACGGGGCTGGGCCAAGGGCCTGTATGACGTGAGCGTGGACGGCGACGGGAGCATTACGGCCACACACGTCAAATTGCCATGTCGCCCCTTCTACTCCGAAGCCTTCCCTGTCGATACCTATACCAGCCCATCTGAGCTGCTACGCACCCTGGGCGATGCTCTCCAGGGTTGGCGGCGCAACTGGCGGATTGACGACCTGGAGCCGGTCATCGAGATCCGCCTCACCGGAGTGCTGCAGTTCGAGCCTTCCGATCTGGATCGCGAGGCCATCAAAGCACTGATCAAGGACAAGATCGGCTCGCTGCACGAGGAGGTAGACACGGCCAGATTGAAACTGCGCGGCCTCGACCTCGCCGAGGCAGAGATAGAGTCGCCGGAAGACCTCGAACGCAGCGTCCTACGTGCCCTTGCCGAGAGCGATAGCCGCTACGCACCCCGCGCGGAGGCCTGGGCTGGTGTAATGCTCGAAGTTAAAAAACTAGCGCTTGCTGACACCAACCCTGAGGCCATACTCACCACGCTGCAGACGCGGATAGATGAGTTTGATGCGGAGGTTGCCGATGGAGATCACTGAGCTTACCCTACAGAACGTCAAGAGCTATGGGCGAGACGAGACACAGATGACCTTCCTGCCAGGCGTCAACTTCATCTGGGGCGAGAACGGCAGCGGCAAAACCACAATCTTGGAAGCCATCGGATATGCTCTGTTTGGCGCGCTCGACTATACCAAGGAGCAGTTTCGTCGTGAGGGCGAATCTGAAGGCGAGATCGTACTCAGCTTCTTGGGCAGAGATGGCCGGCCGTACCAACTTGTGCGGAAGGTAGGTAGCGGATCGTCCTACATCTTCGACCCTGCGATCAGAAGACGCCTGACCCGCCGACAGGAAGACATGGAGCACTGGCTCACCGACGAGATGGGCGTCGAACTTGGTGACCATGCAAAGGCGTTGTTTCGTAACGCCATAGGTGTGCCCCAAGGCAGCATGACGGGGATATTCCTGGAGACAGCACAACCCCGCAAAGCCGTGTTCGACGAGCTACTCAAGGTAACGGAGTATCGTGCAGCCTATGATGAGTTGGCGAAATCTGATCGGCATTTGAAAGAGTCTCTTAGCGCGCAACACGAGCGAGCAGCAGGACTGAAGGGCGGCCTGGAAAGACTGCCCGCCGTCCGGAATCAGGTGAGTGACCTGGAGGCGAGGACCGCAAGCGCCAGGGGCGAGTTGGTTGACGCCAGGACGAATCGAGAAGCGCTTAGGACGATAGTCACAGCGCTTGATGCCTCCAAGGTCAGGGTGGAAACGCTGGCCCGGGTCCTGACTGCTGCCGAACACGCTCTTGAGACCACCCAGGCACAGATGAATGGAGTCAAAGACGCTCTTCTACAAGCAGACCAGGCTGCGCTCGTTGTTGCCGAGAGTACGGCGGGGCATCTGGCATACCGCAGTGCTTTCAGCCGGCGGGACGAGCTCGGCAGAAAGCTCACCGAACGTGACCGCGAGCGGACAAAACTCAGCGGCATCGAGAAATTCGTGACTGAGGTGAAGACAAGTCTATCCGGCATCGAGGCCGATCTCGATCGCGTGGTGCAAGCCGAGGCGCGCTTGATCGACTTGGCACCGTTTGTCAAACGACAGACTCAACTTGAGGCCGACGTAACCGCAGCCCAGCAGCAAGTGTTAGATCGTCAACATGCCTTGGATGAGGCAGCTAAGGCCCACAGTCGCGCCGCGCAACTGGCCACTGACTTAACAGGTGTGCAGGCAAAGCTTCGTGAACGAGCCGATTATGAGGAACGCCTTGCGGGCCTGACCCAGCAACGCGATGATCTGACTTCTCAGATCGTGGACCTAGACGAGGAACTCGGGCCATTGCAGGGCCTCCGTCCCGCGAAGGATGCTGCATGGCGACAGGCTGAACGTACGGTGCAGGAGTTGGATAATGCCGAGAAACGCGTGGCTGAAGAGGGCGCGGCGCTTACCCACCAGCAGGCACAGCTTGTAGAGATCGAAGCCAAATTCACGAAGCGTATAGAGATTGAGCAGCAACTGGCCGATGTCGGCGCCGAACTCCTCCAACAGCAGACGACGCAAACCGCGGCGCAGGCCGAGACCAGGCAGTGTGACCAATCGCTGCGCCAGTTGGACGAACGCCTGGCTGTGCTGCGTAGCGCCGATGCGGCTGAGTGCCCGGTCTGCAAAAGCAAACTGGATGAAGACCACGCCCGGCATCTAGAACGTGAGTTCGAGCAAGAACGCCAGGCCCTCCTTGAGCGCCGCAATGCCGCTCATGAGGCGGAAACGTCTGCGAAACGGGAGGCAGGCCACCTGACTCGCGAGCAGGGAACGCTGCAGAAGTCACTGGCCGCTCTACCTACGCCCGCTCAGGTCGAGGAGACTCGGGAGAAGATCACTGAACAGCAGCGCAAGGTCGATGCCTGGCGAAAACAGATCGAAGTGTTGGCCGGTGCGCGGGAGCGGGCTGCTGAGGCAAAGCAAATCCTGGATCATCTCGACGCTCGGATCGCTGAGCTAGGATATCAGCGCGGGGCTTTGGAGCAAGCGCGTGATCGCGTGGACTCTGAACGAGACCAGGTCAACCGGCACGTCGCTACCCTGCCACTGCCATCGCGGGCTGAGGAGCTGGCCTCGCAGATCGACCAGGCAAGCCACGAGGGAAACGAGTGGACGCAGCGCGCCAATGCACTGTCGGAAGCGCCAGCAGCACTCGCACAAGCCCAGAAGTCGCTGTACGAGCTTGACGATCCACGCACTCAGCAGGCAAAGCAGCAAGCCATCGCCGAACAGCGCGGCGAGCTTGAAAAGAAGCAAGACCAGGCCCACCGCCGCCTGGCTGTCTTACTTGAACAGCATAGTGTCCAACAGGCCGCTGTGGAACCCTTCGGCACTCTCGACGCCGACCTGGCGCGAGTTGCGGCGGAGATGGAACAGCATGCCGCCGATGACCGGCGTTACACTGCGAACGAGCAGCTTGCCAGCACTTGTGACGCCCGGCAGAGGGCACTTGACGAGCTACAAGCGCTGGCAGAGAAGCAAGAAACAGAACGAGTCAGAGCTGCAGAGCGTCACCTCGAAGTTGTTCGCTGCTACGATGCGGCTGACCATCAACGGGTGCAAGCCAAAGTTGAAGAGATCGCCAAAACCATCATCCAACTCGACACGAAGTTGGCCGAATGGGAACAGCAATCGGTGGCATTGCAGGCTGAGATCGGACGCTTACTTGAACAACAACGAAGCCTGGAGGCGGCTCAGGGCGAAGTCAAGCGGCTGGAACGGCTGGCTGAGGTGTTCAAGTTCGTCCGCCAAAGTATCAAAGATGCCGGCCCGCAGGTGGTTTGCCGGCGCGTCGAGGTGATCTCATACCAGGCCAACCATATCTTCCAGGACATCCTCGAAGATCCGGCTCTGACAATCAGTTGGGATGACACCTACGCGATCAACGCACGCTGCCAGAGCGAGCAGCGCGCGTTTAAGCAATTATCCGGCGGGGAGCAGATGGCCGCAGCGATCGCCGTGCGGCTGGCCCTGCTGATGCAGATGTCGGACCTCCGTATCTTGTTTCTAGATGAGCCGACGGCCAACCTGGACGACAAACGGCGGGATCAGTTGGCGGATCGCATCACCCAGATGGAAGGTCTGCAGCAGATTTTTGTCATCACGCACGATGACGCATTCCAGCGGGATACACACCATGTCATCCACGTGGTGAAGGACCACGGCCTGAGCCGGATCGAGGGACGCTGATGCTGTATCGTGAAAAGCTGGTGGCCGCGCTGGAACAGAAGCGTGACCGTTTCAGAAATGCCGAGCGGATCTCCAAAGCCAACCTGGAAGCGTTGAACGAGGCGCTGCTGAGCTTCGAAAACCGCTCCCAGGCCGATATCGAAGCGGCGATTGCAGGCATGGCCTGGCCTGGCGCGCGCCCCACGGCCGAGCAGGACGCCCACCCGCTGATCTTACCCTTCGCGCACTCATGGGCCAACCATGAACAGGCACGGCAGTGGGCGCTGGACATACTGCGTGGCGTGACGACCTTCGCAGCCGACGGTTCGCAGATTTCGTCATCCAGGGACATCTCCGTCCCCGTGGGTGTGGTTCAGGTTGGGTGGTTCGAGAATCGCCATGTCGACGATGGTCAGGGCGAGTACATCAAAGACGTGGCGGTGGAGGTGCTGTCCCCTGATGAGTTGGCAGGTGAGGAAAGCGGATTCGCCGACAAGGAAGTAGAATGGCGACGTTTTCAGGCAGAGTTCCAGCAGGCCGAAGACTTCCTGCGGCGCCACGCCGATCGGTCGGATCGCGCCCTGGCCTTCGTCGATGGGTCGCTGGTCATCTCGTTCGTCTCCCAGATGACGCCGGAGCGCCAGACACCATACATGGCTGCGGTCGGGCATCTCCTGGACGTATCGGAGGAGACCCGCGTGCCGCTGATCGGCTACGTCGATACCAGCTACGCTGCTGATCTGACCAGCCTGATCGCTCGTCTCTACAAGCTGGACCGGCGAGCGATCGTAAGCGATGCAGCAATCCTCCGACAACGTATGTCGCGCTGGGGCGACCGTGCCCGCCTGTACCAATGCGCCCGCGAAGATCGCGTCCTTGCCCCGAACAAGGAGAACGTTTACGGACGGGTGCTCTTCACCTATCTGAAGACTACAGCGGACAACCCGCCGGCACGGGTCGAAATGCCGGCGTGGGTGCTTGATGCCGGCCGCCAAGACTGGGTCATGGATGTGATCCGTGCCGAGTGTGTGGTAGGCATCGGCTATCCGTACACACTGGAGACCGCCGACGCGACTGCAGTGCTGACGATGGAAGATCGCGAGCGCTTTCTGGCCCTGTTCCAGCAGTTTGTGGCGCGCGAAGGCATCCCGCTATGGTTTTCCAAGAAGGCGCTCAGTAAGCGGGGGCGCCGTCTCTGATCCGCATCAAACGAGGGGGGAGAAGCATGTTGCTTGGCAAGATTGTTAGGTCGAACTCTCACACGGATTATGTATGCCAGGTATACGGGCCTGGCGAAGTTCAATGTTGCCCGACACCCAGGGACCATGCCTTCGGCACGTTTGTGCGTATCGCGCTGCCAACCCAGTCGACTTCCTGGCTGATAGGGCTGATTTACGATACGGTTCTGCTCAACCCGGACTTCGGACGACTCGGCCCTCGACTATCGCCGCAGACCGAGTTGGCGGTCTTCTCACCGGACTACCTCAACGAGAAGGCGGTCCTGGTGGGCATCACAACTGTCGGTACGCTGACTGCTGACGGCAGAGCGACCCAAGGCGTGCCGCCGGTGGCTGCCATGACCGATGCGCTGGTAGAGCGCATGGCCGATGATGAAGTGCGGGTCTTCCACAATGCGGCCTCAACCTTGAATCTCGCTTACGCGCCCCTACTGCTCTCCCGAGGGACACCGCTTGCGCCCCATCTCCTACGCGCCATTTTGAGCCAGCTCAGTGATCTCTTGACCGATCCCGCCCAGGCGGCCCTCTTGGCGTTGGTACAAGATGACCTCCTGTGGCAGAGCCAGATCGGGATATTGGGAGGTACGGCATGAGCGAGAAAAAGCCTAAGCCGGTGGGACTGGTCAAAGGGCCAGGGCCAACACCACAAAGCTTCACATTTATCTCCCCGGACCCAAAGTCAGTGCTCAAGGCCGGTGAATTCCTTACCTACTCGATTATGGACGATGGGGAAGAACGCCCAGTCCTGGCGCGGGTCAGGGATCGCCAACCGATCCGCCCCTACCCAAACAGCTTCATGGCCGACCCGAACATCGCTCCCGAGGCCGTGGCTGCACTACTAGGCTACAGCGGACATCGCCCCGAGTTATTCGAGCTGACCGCCGAGGTGGTCGGCTACTACGACGACGACTTGCGCAGCCTCGTCAACCCACAGATCCCGCCGCGCGCCGGCAGCCCAATCTGCTTGGCGGAAGACGATGAGTTGAGTCAACTGCTCAGCCCACGAAAACCCGACGATGTTGGTGCGGCGGAGATCGGCTGGCTCTTGAGCCGCGGCAAAGGGCGCGTGCCTGTCGTTGTAGATGTGGCCGCCATTGCCAGCACACACCTGGCGATCATCGCCAACACCGGTTCCGGTAAAAGCTATCTCACCGGCGTGCTCATGGAGGAGATGCTCAAGGCCAAAAACCGTGCCGCGGTCTTGATCATTGACCCACACGGCGAGTACGATACCCTGGCCGAGATGCAGAATCTACCTGACATGATTGACGAGAAGTATCGTCCCCAGGTACACGTCTACAAACCCGGCGAGGTCAAGGTGCGTATCGGAACGCTCTCGCTGGCCGACCTGCACTACTTGCTGCGCGATCTGTCGGAGCGGATGGAGTACGTGCTAGGCCTGGCCTATCGCCGCGCCCAGAAGTGGAGCCGCTCGCAGCATGCTGGTGAAGATGGCCGCTGGACGCTGGAGATACTGCGCAACGCTCTGCGCCAGATCGGCAAGTTGGAAGATCCGGAGAACGATGACGAGCAGGAAGGCGAAAAGGGCAAGGGCAAATACAAGGAAACCGCTGACGCAGTGCTCTGGCGGCTGAACGTGGCTTTGGATCACAACACCCTATTCGACGATGTAGCGCAGGTCGAGTTGCGGGATTTGATGCGACCAGGGAAATGCACGGTGCTGCAGCTCAACGAAGTGGACAAGCGCCAGCAGCAGGTGATCGCGGCTGTGCTCCTTCGGCGACTGTACGAGGCCAGAGTAAGAACCAAGAAGGGTCAGGCAACAGTAACACAGAATTCCGACCTGTACCTACCTTATCCGATCTTCGTGGTGTTCGAGGAAGCCCACCACTTTGCCCCCTCGACTGGGGATGCCATCAGCTCCGGAACCATCAAGCAGACGATGGCGGAAGGACGCAAGTTCGGCGTGGGCATTGCGCTTATCAGCCAGCGACCCGGCAAGCTCGACTCGGATGCCCTCTCGCAGTGCAACACCCAGTTCCTGATGCGCATCGTCAACCCCGCCGATCAGGACAGTGTGCGGCACAGCGTCGAGTCGGTGGGGCAGGATGTGCTTGACGCGTTGCCTGGCCTGAGCAAGGGCCAGGCCATCATTGCCGGCGCCGCGGTCAACACCCCGATACTCTGCCGCGTACGTAAGCGGTACACCACACACGGCGCACAGGATATCTCCGCACCGGAAGAATGGCGGAAATATGCCGTGGTCGAGGAGAAACGTCTGGAACGCGATGCCGCGCCCGTGCAGATGCTGGATCAGGGAAAGGGACGGTGGAAGAAGAGCTAGGCAAAGTAAGCGCACGGCTAGATGACCATGACATGAACACCGCACTGCTTGCAGTAGATTTGAACACGAAGGCAGTACGGGAGCGCACGTACAGCGCACCGACACCTCAAGAATCGAAGCACCATGCCAACATCCTTCTTCCAAAAAGTAGCCAACCTCCTCTCCGGCGGACCGTGGCGGCTTGAGCTGCAGCGCGGCCAGAGCGGCTTTGCCCTCGCGGCTTATCGGGGCCAGAAACCGGTGCCCTTCGCCCAGTTCCTGGACAAACAGCCCGCGTTTCGCCCGCTGGCATCCCTTGTCTCGCCAGACGATGCGGCGAGTGTGTCGTTCGGCAGTGTCACGCGGGTGCGCAAATTCCTGCAGGACATGCCCGAAGGCGAGACGCAGATTAAGGTTGCGCCCGAGGCGGAGACGTTTGAGGTGGGCGATCCCCCAGCGGGCTTTCGGGTGAGCTATCGCTGGTCAATGGATCGGCAGCAGTTCGAACAGGAGATTAGCGAGGGAGCCAGCTTTCACGGGGCGGGCTGGTTTGCCACACCCGCGCGCGCCTGGCATGTTGACGGCACACAACCCTCGGATGACGCCTGGCTGTTGAAGTCGGTCATTTCGGCTCAGAATGCACTCGAATTCCTGCGCCAGGTCGTCCCAGGCTGGGCTACAAGGGGGCTGCCCTATACAGCTCTATCCCGGCTCGATGAGCAGCCGGCGGTGGCGGTCGTCGTGCGCCACGTTGACGCAGAACGCATCGATATCGTCACCAACTGGTGTGCAGCACCCTTGGCAATTGCAGACATCCTATCATTGCCTGGATTCGTGCAGATCGATGGCGTTTTTCACCCTGGTGTGGCTCCCTCAGCAGTGGCCAACCCCATGCTGCGGACATCGGGCACCGTCCGGCTGAACGGCCAGGACATCCCACGTTTTGTCTACGACGATTGGCCGAGGCTGCAGACGTGGGCCTCCGGCCAGACAGCAGACATCGAGAGGTTTCACCGCTTGCTCACCGGACCGGCCAGCTTGAACCTGGTGATCCGCCCCGATACCAGCAAGGGTATCGGCAAGCCCGCAGGCCAGGTGGTGTTCGAGTGCTCGGGAGTGCGCGAGAACGCTGAAGCTGTGTCGCGACCGTTCGACAGCGGCGCCGACTACGCACGGATCGGCAATGGCTGGGTGGCACGGTCAGTCATACAGCAGGCGGGGATTGGTCCGATGGGTCGGCTGACCGATGGCACTTCGCTCGCCGGCCTGGGTTCACCCCGGCTCAAGCCGGCCGATATTCTGGCCCGCGGTTCGGCTCGCTTGGCCGGGCCGTGGCAAACCGTGGAGTTTCCCGATCTTCGGCTGCCTGCTGGCGCAACGCCCGCGGAGACCGCCGCCCGTCACCTCGCGTTCTTGACTGACTGGGGTATTCCGGGCGGTATTGCCGGCAACCTCGACGATTATCAGGCCGCAATCCGGGACTACCTGATGGGTCTGCGCTCGGCGCATCCAAGCCTACGCATTCTGATTGTGGCCACTAAGAAAGCGTTGGATAGCTTGGATGCCGGATGGCAACAGATGAAGCCGCTGCGCTTTGATGGCGGTCGGCATGACCCGCAGATTCAGATCCTACCAACGGGATTGACATTGGCGAGTGTCAAGGCGCTGGAGTCTGTGCCCCCGCTGACCACCACAAACTGGCAACTCGTCATCCTGCTGGAGGCGGATGGCCTGATCAAGACGCCCAACTCGGCTTTGTACGCCAATCTGGTGCGGTGCCCAAGGAGCTTAACACTGGGCCTGTTTGGCGACCGCGACTTCCTAGACAAAACCGCGGCCAGAGCAGCGCTTACGCAGGTGTTCAAAGAGGATAGTGACATCGTGTGGCGCTTCGGTTTGCGCGATCCCCGCGAGCCAGCGCCAAGTCTGCCCGCGCCAATCAGATTGGAGTCCCGATCGCTGCCCAATGTGGCGACACGGCCGGCCGAGATGACGGCGGCCAGCGGTCAGAGTGCCACAGGCGCGGCGCCTATCCCACCCAAAGGCGCCATCACCCAGGCAGCCCAGGCAGCCCTGGCAGCCCGCGCGGCTCAGCCGGCAGTCATCACAAACAACGCTGGAATACGAGTGGAGGTCAGAGTGGTGCGCAGCGCCGACGAATTCTTGTCGATGGCGCAGCGGCTGGTAAACCAGCGTGAGTCACGCGCACACTTCGTGCCGTTCCAGTGCTACTGGCCCACCTACACCTCCATGACGGACCAGCAGCTCCGCTGGTATCTATTCTGGCGGGACCAGGTGCGCAACGGGAGATACCCGAGCACCGACCTGTCGTACATCTTCCTGCACGTCTACGAACTGATCAACAACGTGGGCGTGCGGAACCCCGATGACGGTTACGAGCGGATTCGAAACCTCTGGCTGGGTTATCGCGGCCAGTACCCGAAGCTTGATCGCTACCTGGTGGATTGGCTGGCTGATTATGCCATCGTCAATCGTTGCCGCGTCGGCCCCCTGCGTTCGTATGGCGATGCATTAGGCGAGGCATCGGAAGTAGGCCAGCCAGACCTGGCGCTGGCTGCCTGTCTCGATCAGCCACCAGATCAATGGCCGCTGTCTCTGCTCGAAGCACTCAGCGCTTATCGCCTGCGCCGTAGCAAGTTCTATCTCGAAGGGCACCAGGCCGATATCGAGCAGAATGTGCCGAAATGCCTTGCCGCAGTCGATGCGCGCCTGAAACAGAAGTTTGCGTCTGGCCTGCTAGATCTGTTCAGACCAGAGCGCACAGTTACCATCGAGCGCCAGCCCTATCAGAGTGCGCGCTACAGCGGCGAGGTGCAGAAGATCAGCATCGGCCCCATAGTGCCCTACTCGGAACACGCACCCTTCGGTGACTTCCTGGCCGGCGTCCTCAAGCATACGGAGAACCGGCTGCGAGAACGCGCGGGGTACTCCGGCCGCTTACGTGGCATTGCCCTCGAGCCAGAAGCGCAGCGCGTGATTGACGAACTGATCCTCGGCCCGGTGAGCGCCCCCGTTGCGCCGCCTGCCCTGCCGCTGCGGCCACGCGTGCAGATTGATCTGAGCCGGGTTCAGGCATTGACGCAGGAATCCGATCAACTGCGCGAGATGCTGCTGGTCAATGGCGACCGCGCGGGCGCCGAGCCGCCTTTGGCGCCCGCCGCGCCCATGGCCACACCGGCCTCACAGCCGACGGCCGGCCCAGTACGGCCTACAGGTACGCCGGCCGATCTGCTTACCGACCTGGCGCCGGTCTACGCCATTCTGGACCAACTGGGTACCGGCGAACGCAGCCTGGTAGAAATCCTGGCGCGCTCCGGCTGGCAGATCAACAACCACGATCTGGTTCAAGCTGTTCCGGGCCTGCTCATTGAGAGCGCGCTCGATCATATTAACAGCCTGGCGGTGCGCGAGATCGGCGATATCCTGATTGCCACCGAGAACGAACTACACATCGTGGCTGACGACTATCGGGATGAACTGGCATATCTGCTATCAGGGAACGTGCCAGTGCTGGTACAGGGCCGTGGCAAGTCGAGCGCTTTCGCTGATCTGCCCGCCGAGTGGGCTGACTTCGCCGAGCGGCTGGCCGATCCACAGCTTGCCGCGCTTGAGGCCATCGCCAACCAGACCGACCCACGCGGCGCCATCCGAGAGATCGCCGAAGCCAATGCCACTATGCCGGGTGCCCTAATCGATGCCATTAACGATCTGGCAATGCAGACCATCGGTGATGTTATTCTTGATCCTGCCGCCGATCCGCCCTGCTTTGAGGAAGAAGACTTGCCCTTCGTCAAGCAGTTGATCGCCGCCAACCAATGAGGTGACTGTCATGGCCGTCAAAATCCCTAAACGCGTCTCCACCGCGCTCATCAATTCGCTCAGCGCCGGCGTGGTGCCGCGCGTGGGCCTCGAATACATCGCCGTTGGCCGTAAAGATGAGATTGCAGCTTTGCTGCAGGACCTGGAAAACGTGGCGGAGGGCGGCGCTGCTTTTCGTTTTGTCATCGGCCGCTACGGCTCGGGCAAAAGCTTCATGTTACAACTGTTACGCAATTATGCCATGGATCGCGACTTTGTGGTCGCGGACGCCGACCTATCTCCTGAGCGGCGACTGGCCGGGACGGCGGGGCAGGGCGCTGGTACCTATCGCGAGTTGATGCGTAACCTGGCCACGCGCACTCGTCCCGACGGCGGCGCCTTGCCGGTGATCCTGGAAAAGTGGATCTCAAGCATCCAGGCGCTAGTCGTTAAAGAAACGGGGTTACGACCGGCCGACGGCGCCTTCGCCGGTGCGGTGGAGGCCAAGATCCTGGAAGTGATCAACCAGATGGAAGGCATGGTCCACGGCTTCGATTTCGCCAACGTCCTTTCGGCCTATTGGCGCGGCTACCAGACCGGCGACGACAACCTCAAAGATGCTGCGCTGCGTTGGCTGCGTGGTGAGTTCACCACCAAGACCGAGGCGCGTGAAGCGCTGGGTGTGCGCGTGATCATTGATGATGATGGCTGGTACGACTACGTAAAACTCTTCGGGCGTTTCGTAGCCGGCATCGGCTACCGGGGCCTGATCGTGCTAATCGATGAGGCCGTTAACTTATACAAGATCGTTCACTCCGTCTCGCGCGAGGGCAACTACGAGAAGATCCTCGCGATGTTCAATGATACGATGCAGGGCAAGGCCGAACACGTGGCCATCCTGATGGGAGGGACGTCACAGTTTCTTGAAGATCCTCGCCGCGGGCTTTACAGTTACGAAGCTCTGCGTTCCCGGCTGGCTGAAAGCCGGTTTGTCAAGGACGGCCTGCGTGATACCTCTGGCCCGATCTTGCGGCTGCAGCCGCTCACTCACGAAGAGATCTACGTTCTGCTCACCCGCCTGGCCGACGTCCACACCACGCATTACGGCTATGCCGGACAGCTGAGTCACCTGGACTATCAGGATTTCATGGAAGAAGCCGTGCGGCGCCTCGGTGCAGAGGAGCTGCTGACGCCACGCGAGGTCGTGCGGGACTTTATCAGTCTGCTCAACCTCGTCCGGCAGAATACCGGCGTCTCCTTTGCGCAGTTGGTGCACGGCTCCGAGTTTCAACCCACCCGGCCGGCGCAAGACCCTGACAGCGCCAATGATGGCCAGTTCGCCGAGTTCACCCTGTGAGCAGCGCTAATCCGTTCTACCGCCTGGCGCCATTTATCCAGGAGTTCATCTACAGCCGCAACTGGACGGAACTGCACGCCGTGCAGGTAGAGGCTTGCCGGGTGATCTTCGACAGCGATGCGCACCTCCTGCTGGCCACCGGCACAGCTTCGGGCAAGACTGAAGCCGCCTTCCTGCCCGTCCTGACGCTGTTGCACGAAGAGCCACCGGCCTCGGTCGGGGTGCTCTACATCGGCCCGACGAAGGCGTTGATCAACGACCAGTTCCTGCGGCTCAACGACCTGTTGCACGAGGCCGATATCCCCTGCTGGCACTGGCATGGTGACGTGAGCCAAGGCGAAAAGGCCCGGCTGCTCAAGACGCCGCGCGGGGTGTTGCAGATCACACCCGAGTCACTGGAGAGCCTGCTTATCAACAAGGCCACCGAACTACCGCGCCTGTTCGGTGATTTGCGCTTTGTGATCATTGACGAAGTCCACGTTTTCATGGGATCGGACCGCGGACGACAGATCCTGTGCCAGCTGGCGCGGCTCGATAAGTATATACGCGGGAAGCCGCGTCGGATTGGCCTGTCAGCCACACTTGGCGACTACACCCTGGCAGAGGCCTGGCTCGCGGCCGGCAGCGAGCGCCCGGTCGTCACACCACGCCTGCAGGCTGGCCCGCATCGCGTGCGACTGGCCGTGGAGCACTTTTACCTGCCTGACGATGAAGGCAAGGATGATGGAGCAGCATGTGATGCCGGGATTGTAACCGGCGAGACGACGGATCAGCCGACGCAGACCGATGCTGATGATTACTACCAGTATCTCTACGACGCCAGCCTTGGCCGCAAGACGCTGATCTTCGCCAATAACCGTGGTGAGACCGAGAGCATCATCGCCAGCCTCCGGCAGCTGGCGCAACGCCAGCGCTCCCCTGACGTCTATCATGTACACCACGGCAGCATCGCAGCACCGTTGCGAGAGGCCGCCGAACGGGCCATGCGCGAGCCAGACGTACCGGCGGTCACTGCGGCTACGGTCACACTAGAGCTGGGCATTGATATCGGTCAGTTAGAGCGGGTGATCCAGGTGCAGGCGCCCTTCTCAGTGGCCAGCTTCTTACAGCGCCTGGGACGTTCCGGACGCCGCGGGACACCCTCGGAGATGTGGTTCGTGTGCGGTGAAGAACTGCCAGCGTCGGACGATACCCTCCCCGAACGAATACCCTGGCAGCTTCTGCAGTGCATCGCCATCATCCAGCTTTACCTGGAAGAACATTGGATCGAACCGGTAAGACCCGCCCGCTACCCCGTCAGTCTGCTGTATCACCAGACCATGAGCACGTTGACCAGCCAGGGAGAACTGACGCCCGCCGCCCTGGCACAGCGCGTGCTTACGCTGCCGCCTTTCCGGTCTATCTCGCAAGACGATTACCGGAGCCTCTTACGCCACCTGATTGGGCTTGACCACATCCAACACACTGACGAACGCGGTCTGATCGTTGGTCTTGCAGGCGAACGAGTGGTGTGTGATTTCCATTTCTATGCCGTTTTTCCCGATAACGAAGAATACGCCGTACGTGAAGAATCACGGGAGATCGGCAGCATCGTGATGCCGCCACCTCCAGGTGAGCGTTTTGCCCTGGCCGGCCGGGCCTGGGAGGTGATCGAGATTGATGCCAAGCGCAAGCTGGTCCTGGTGAAACGGGTGGGTGGCAAGGCCAAAGCCTCGTGGACCGGACAGGGAGGCGACATACATAGCAAGGTACTACAGAGGATGCAGCGCGCCCTCGTCGTCGAAGAGACACTGTATCCCTATCTGCAGCCAAGAGCTTCGGAGCGTTTGAAGACAGCCCGTTCCTTCGCTAAGAGCTCAGGGCTAGCCGAACAGAACATTGTGGCGCTGGGCGGCGATACCCTCTGTGTCTTCCCGTGGATGGGCAATGCCGCCTGTCGCACTTTGATGCGGGCCCTAAGATCACGCTCTGCAGATCCTGAAACGGCGCCATCCTTCGGCGGGCTGCTGCCCTACTACTTCACGTTAAGTACCACAGAAGGTTGCGATACCATCAGGCAGCAGATCGACGACCTGTGTCAGGCAGAGGTGACACCCGATGACTTGGTGGATGCCAACGAGAGCCCGGAGCTCAACAAATATGATCAGTACGTGCCCTCAGACCTGCTTAGAAAGGCTTTCACAGCCGATTGGCTCGACGTAGGCGAGATGAAGAAGCATCTCTCAGAATGGAAGTAAGCGACAGATCAGAAATGCCTGTCCACCTCTACCTCGCCCCCGCCGCATCCGGCAAGACCGCCTCCGTCTTGGCCCGTGCCCAAGCAGTCGCGCGTGACTTGGCCGCGGTCCCGCGTGTCGTCGTCCCCACCTACCTGCTGGCCCGCGCCGCGCGGCGGCGCCTGGCCGAGACGGGCGGGGCAATCGGTGCGCGCGTGCTTACCTTCGACCGCCTCTACGCTGAAGTCCTCGATGCCGCGGGCGAGATTTACATCGAACTGAGCGATCCGGTGCAGTACCGCCTGATCCGCGCCGTGGTGGATAGTCAGCCGCTGACCCACTACGCGCCCCTGGCCGACCGACCCGGCTTCATCCAGGTGCTCCAGCGGCTGATCGGTGAGCTGAAGGCCGCGCGCGTGCATCCGGACGATTTCGGACAAGCCGTGCGGACGCTGGGCGACGAGCCGAGGCTGGCTGAGCTGGCGCAGGTCTACGCGGCTTATCAGATGCGGCTTCAGGCGCAGGGCTGGGCCGATCGCGCCGGGCTGGGGTGGCTGGCGGTCGAGGCGCTGGAACAGCGCGCGCCCGAGGTAGGGCGGGACTGGCCGCTGCTCGCCGTGGACGGGTTCGACAGCTTCACGCCGATCCAAGCTGCGCTCCTGTGTACCCTGGCTGGCCGCGTGGGGGACCTTGTCGTCACACTGACTGGCGGACCGAACGGCGGCCCGACCACCCTGGCGTACCGACGTTTTGCGAAGACCCGCGTCGCGTTGGAAGCCGCGCTGGGTGTGCGGGCTGAGCCGCTGCCGCATATCGATAGGAGCGCGGGCAGGGTCACCCCGCCCCTACACACCCCTGCTCTAGCTCACCTGGCGCATAATCTTTTCCGTTCTGGCGGCTCACAGGCGGATGCCTCCGGTACGGTCGAATTGATCGAAGCGCCCGAGCGCGCCGGCGAGGTCAGGGCCGCGCTGCGCTGGCTCAAGCAGCGGATCTTGCTTGACGGCTGCCGGCCGGGTGAGGTCGCACTGTTGGCCCGGAACATCGCGCCCTATCGCCCGTTCGTCCAGCAGACTGCGGCCGAGTTCGGCCTGCCTATCCGCCTGGTGGACGGCTTGCCGCTGCGCGAAAACCCGGCGGTTGCCGCGCTGCTCGGCCTGCTGCAGATGGCCCTTCCTAACTCGACCGGGGAGTTGAGTCTCCCTCGGTGCGCCGTAGTGGAGGCCTGGCGCTCCCCCTACTTTGACTGGTCGGTAGCGGAAGAGGGTGCTGGCGTAGGTATTGAGCCGGGCGATGCGGATGACCTGGACGCGGTCGCACGCTGGGGGCGGGTGATCGGCGGGCAGGCGCAGTGGTCCGAGGCGCTGGGCCGCCTGGTCGCGCTGGCGGCTGAGCCCAATGAAGATGAAGACCGCGGTATACCGGCGGGCCTGCCACGGGGTGAAGCGATACGGACGCTGCGGACCAAGTTCGAGCGCTTCGTGGCCAGAGTAACCCCGCCCGACGACGCCCGTGCCTACCGCGCTTTCGTCGGCTGGCTGGAAACCCTCGTCGGCGCCGATGACCCGGCCTCGCCCGGACGCTTTGCCGTTGCCGAAGATCCCATCTCGCTCCAAGTGGTGGCCCAGGCCCGCGGTGGGGCTGCCGCCACGGCCGAGCGCGACATTGCGGCGCTGGCCGGCCTCAAAGATGTGCTGCGCGGGCTGGTCTGGGCCGAAGAGGCGCTCGGGACCCCGCCCGTCGACTTCGCTCGTTTCGTGACGGAGCTGACGGGTGCGCTCGACGCCGCCTCCTACTACCTGCCGGCTCACGCCGACCGCGAAGAAATCCTGGTCGCCGACGTTGTCCAGGCGCGCGGCCTGGCATTCCGGGCCGTCGCGGTGCTGGGGCTCGCCGAAGGGGAGTTCCCGGCCACGTTGAGCGAGGACCCCTTTCTGCGCGACGCCGATCGCCGGCGTCTGCGCGTCGAGTGCGGCCTGCCCCTGGAACTCTCCACCGAGGGCGCCGAGGCTGAGTTCTTCTACGAGGCGATCACCCGGCCGCGCGAGCGGCTGTTGCTGACGCGGCCGCGGCTGGCCGACAACGGCGCGCCGTGGCAGGCGTCCCCCTACTGGGAGGCGGTGCGCCGGCTAGTGACGGTCACGCCGGAGCGCCTGACCAGCGAGAGCGCGCCCCTACCAGGCGAGGCCGCGTCCTGGCCGGAGTTCCTGGAAAGCCTAGCCGTGCACGACGGGTACGCGGCAGCTCGCCGGTGGGCCGAACAGGCCGAACCGACGCGCATGGGCGGGGTAGCCAGCGCCGTCCAGGTTCTGCAACTGCGCCGGCCGTCGGCGGGAGGCAGCTCCTTCGACGATGCTCAGGACAGGCCCTTCGACGGCGATCTGAGCGAGCTGGCCGACGCGTTCGCGGCCCGCTTCGCCCCAGAGCGCACCTGGAGCGCCAGCCGGCTGGAAACCTACCGCAGTTGCCCGTTTGCATTCTTCGTGAGCCACGTGCTGGGATTGGAGCCGCGCACTGAACCGGCTGAGGGGCTGGATGCCCGCCAACTCGGCAACATCTACCACCACATCTTCGAGGGCCTCTACGGCAGGGTGACCGACCCGGCGGATCTCGACGCGCTGCTGGCAGCCTTGCCGGCCGCCGCCGGCGCAGTGCTGGACGATGCGCCGCGCGTCGAAGGGTTCCGCGCCACGGCCTGGTGGACGCAGACCCGTGCCGAGATCGCGGACAACGTGCGCCGCTCGGTCGAGGCGCTGGCCGCGCTGCCCGGCGGCTTCGTGCCCCTGGCCCAGGAAGCGGCCTTCCTCGATAGCGACAGCCTGACCGTGACCGATGGAGACGACGCGTTCCGCGTGCGTGGCTACATCGATCGGGTAGATCGTGCGCCGGATGGAGGCCTGCGGATCATCGACTATAAGACCGGCGGGCCGGCGGCCTTCACAGTCAAAGCCGTCGTCGAAGGGAAGAAGCTCCAGTTGCCGCTCTACGCGCTGGCGGCCGAGCAGGCGATGGGACTAGGCCCCGTCGTTGACGGCTTCTATTGGCACGTGCAGCACACCGAGGCGAGCAAGTTTACCCTCGCCGGCTTCGCGGGCGGGCCTGATGCCGCCATTGAGACCGCGTTGGCCCACGCCTGGGGGGCCGTGCGTGGGGCGCGGGCGGGCAAGTTCGTCCCCCATCCGCCTGATGGCGGCTGCCCGGACTACTGCCCGGCCGTCGCCTTCTGCTGGCGCTACCGGGCGCGCTGGTGAGGTGCAGCGATGAACGGATCTCCCAACCTTCACCCCATCGTCGCCGCCATGCGGCCCAGCACCGAGCAGATCCCTGCGATCACAACCTGGGGTCGCGATGTGGTGGTCACCGCCGGCGCGGGCGCGGGCAAGACCCTCACCCTGGTCGCCCGCTACCTGGCTCTGCTAGCCGAGGGCCGCCCTCTACGCGGCGCGATCGCCATCACCTTCACCGAGAAGGCCGCCCGCGAGATGCGGAACCGTGTGCGCGACGAGGTCCGCCGCTATCTGGAAACGGACGGCCCTTCGTCGGGCCCAGGACAAGCCTTGCCGGACGCTGAGCGCGCCCGGTGGCAAGAGGTCTACAGCGGGCTGGATGCGGCCCGCATCAGCACCATCCACGGCCTATGCGCTGAGATCCTGCGCAGCCACCCCGCCGAGGCCCGCATCGACCCGCGTTTCGCAGTGCTCGACGAAGGGCAGGGCAACCTGCTGCGCCGCCAGGCCGTAGAAGAGACGTTGGCCTGGGTTGCGGAGGATCCTGAGCTGGTCCCACTGTTCGAGTTGTTGGGCGAGCGCGGGTTCCGGGACACGCTCGATACCCTGCTCCGGCGCCGGCTGGAAGCGGCTGAGACCTTCGCTGCGCTGCCCAACGACGTGTTGACGCAGTGGCAAGAAGCCCTGGCGAGTCGACAAACGGAATCGCTGGCCGAGCTACTGGTCAGCCCGAATTGGCAGGACGCGGCCGCGACCGTGCAGGCCACCGCAGCGCACCAGGCCGATGACCTGCTGGAGATTCAGCGGAGGGCAGCCGCGGCCACCCTTCGTGAAACGGAAACCACAGATGCCCTGGGCGACCGCCTGGCCGCGCTGGGGCGCCTGGCAGCGCTCAACTTGACCGGTGGCAGAGCGAATGCCTGGCCGGGCGGAAAAGAACAGGTCATAGAGGTCAAATCAGCCTTGAAGACGCTGCGCGAGATCTGGAAGGGCGCGGTGCTCCTGCAGTTGACCCTCACGCCATTGGACGAGAAGCTGGCCGCAGCGATGCCCGGCCTGCGGGCCTGCTTTCAGTTTGCCCATGACCGCTACGCCGCATTCAAGCGTGAGCGCGACGCCCTGGACTTCGATGACCTGGAAGCCAGCGCATTGGCGCTGTTGGAGACAAATGCTGCGGTACGGGCACGCTGGCAAGCAGAGACGGTCGCCCTGCTGGTGGACGAGTTTCAGGACACCAACGACCGACAACGGCGGCTGGTGCGTTGCCTCAACGGCGCTGCAGGCAAGCTCTTCCTCGTCGGCGACGCCAAGCAATCCATCTACGGCTTCCGCGGCGCCGATGTGACCGTGTTTCGGGCAGAGCGAGAGACCATTGCCCGGACCGGGGGCGCCGTCGTCGCCCTGGATACCTCCTACCGCGCCCACCGGGAACTGATCGCGGGCCTGAACGACCTCCTGCGACCGGTGCTGGGCGAGACGGACGACCCGGCGCGTCCGTGGGTCGAGCCATTCGCACCGCTGCGCCACCACCGGGAGGCGGCCGGGCCCGGCTTCCCTTCCCCCCACATCGAGCTGCATCTGGCGCTGGGCAGCAAAAGCGAGGATGGATTGGAGCGTGCGGCCGACGCGCTGGCGGCACGGCTGGCAGAGCTGGTCGAAGGTGGCGGTCATGTGCAGATCGAGGCCAACGGCCAGCTCCGCCCGTTGAGCTACGGCGACGTGGCCATCCTCTGCCGGGCCTCCACCTCATTCGCGGCCTACGAAAATGCCCTGGAACGCGCCGGCATCCCCTTCCTCACCGTAGCGGGCCGCGGCTTCTACGGCCGGCCGGAGATTCGTGATCTGCTCAACGCCCTGGCCGCGCTGGCCGACCCGACTGACGATCTGGCGCTGGCCGGGCTGCTCCGCTCGCCAACTTTGGCACTGTCCGATGCCGGGCTGTACCGGCTGTGCGAGGCACGCGACCGCGCGGAGGGGCCGACCTTGCTCTGGCAAACGCTGCGCGCATGCGGTGCTGAGCTCGCCGGTGAGGAGGGCGGTCGGGCCGCGCGCGCCGCGACCCTCATCAGCGACCTGCATGCCCAGGCCGGTCGGGCGCCGCTAGCCGACCTGCTCAAAGCCTTCCTCGACGCCACCGGCTACCGAGCTGCGCTCATCGCAGCCGGGCAGGCGCGGGCCGCGCGCAACGTCGCCAAGCTGCTGGCCGACGCGCACGCCAGCAGCTTGGTGAGCGTCGGCGAATTCCTGGCCTACATGGCCGAATTGCGGGACAGCGGCACGCGAGAAGGCGAGGCGCGCGCCACTGCCGAAGGCGCGGTCCAGATCATGAGCGTCCATGCAGCCAAGGGGCTGGAATTCCCCGTGGTCGTGCTGGGCGATGTCACCTACAACTCGCCGGCGCGCAACGGCCTCTTGCTCGATCCTGCCCTCGGCATCATGTTGCCACAGAAAGACGACGCCAAAGCACTGCCGGCCGTCTATCGCCTGGGCAAGCTGACCGCCGACGATCAGGAGGCGGCGGAGTCGGACCGGCTGCTGTATGTCGCGGCCACGCGGGCGAGGGAGAAGCTAATCTTCAGTGGCTGCATCACCGTCAAGAGTGACGGCACACCCGGCGCGCTGGGCGGTTGGCTGGGCCGCTTGAGCGGCGAGGACGCGCTAGGGCTGGCCGGTCTCCAGGTGGCAGTGGACGAGACAGATTTCGAAGCGCTGCTCCTGAACCTTACAGTCGGCGGCACCCCGGTCGCGTGCGCCATATACGGGACGGGCTGGGCCGGGGCGGCACGCGTGCGGGTGCTTGCGGCGCAACCCGAGACCGCCGTGCCCCTACCGCCGCCCTTGTTGGCTCATGTCGCTGCCGAGCTCGTCGAAACTGACGGCCGCGTGGCGGAACAAGAGCGCGATCCCGGCCAACGCGTCTGGCGCGTTGTGCCGGCGGTGGCGCGGCCGCGCGCGCCAGCCTGGGTGATCGGCAAGTTGGTTCATGAAGCGCTGGCAGCGTGGCGATTCCCCAACTCTGACGGATTCTTCGAACGCTGGGCGGAGGCGCACGCCCGCAGCTGCGGCCTGACCGACACCGACCAGTTAGCCGACGCGGCGCGAGTGAGCCGCAAGCTTCTGCTGCGCTTCGAGGAACATCCCTTGCATGCCGAGATAGCCAGGGCCGAACGGCGCTTGCACGAGGTACCGTACAGCCTGATCGCCGCCGCCGGCTGCGTGGAGAGCGGCATCATCGATGCGCTCTACCTGCGCGACGGCGTCTGGACGATTGTGGAGTTCAAGACTGACCACGTGCGCGACCAGGCGGCGTTGGATCGGCTGCTGGCGGAAGAGGACTATCTGGCCCAGGCGGAGCGCTACGCGGCAGCTGTCGAGCAGTTGTTGGGCAGCCGGCCACAAGTGGCCCTGTGCCTGCTTGATTATGCCGGAGGAGTTCATGTCCATGGATGAGGATATTCGAGATCACCTGCGTGGGGCCGCGGTCGGCGCAGCGGTCGGGGACGCGTTGGGTATGCCGCTGGAGTTCGGGCCAGCCATCCCTGCCGACCAGCTTGTGCGCACCATGCAAGCGGGCCGGCTGCCCGCCGGCGCCTTCACCGACGACACAGAGATGGCGCTCGCCCTGGCCGATAGCCTGTTGGAACGGTCCCCCCTGGATGCCGACTCCCTAGCGCACCATTTCGTCGCCTGGTATCACGCCGGACCCAGCGATGTCGGTATCCAGACCAGCAACGTGCTGGGCCGGATTGCACGCGGCGCGACTTGGCAGGCAGCCGTCGACGCCGTCCAACGCGCCAACCCCGAATCGGCCGGCAACGGTTCGGTGATGCGCTGCTGGCCCGTCGCGCTGGCGCATTGGGATGATCTGGACTCGCTGCTGGCCGACAGCCGGCTGCAGAGCCAGGTGACGCATCCACGCCCCGAATGCGTCGCGGGCAGCGCCTTCGTCAACGCGACCATCTACCATCTGGTACATGGCGTTGAGGCGCAGGCAGCGGTTGGACAGGCGCTCGAACAAGTGGAGATGCCGCCCGCGCTGCGCCAGGCGATCGAGGCGGCCCCGATGAGGCGGCGTGGCGAGCTGCCCAACAGCGGCTGGGTGCGCCACACGGTCGAAAGCGCGATCTGGGGGCTGCTGACGACCAGTTCCTTCGAGGAAGCCGTGGTGCAGGTGGTCAACCTGGGCAACGACGCAGACACGGCGGGAGCCGTGGTCGGCGCGTTGGCCGGCGCAGCCTATGGGCTGGAGGCGATCTCGGCTACCTGGCGGGCCAGCCTCCACGGCGAGTGGCCGCTGCGCAGCGGCATCCGCTGGGACGAGGCGCGGCTGGTCGCGCTCGCAGATCGGCTGGCGGGACTGGTGGCAGCATCATGGCGCACTGGCGGATGTTAGCGTTCATGGACAGACGCCTTTTCACGGTCAGCGAGTCACTCAGTCGCGTCCTCCGTGATTATCCCGAAGCTATTGGCTTGTCCCTGGACTCTCAGAGCTGGACTGGTGTCGAGCAACTGCTGGCGCAAGCCCGGCGCCTGGCCTTGCACTCACCGCGGAAATACTCCAAGAGGTTGTGGAACAGGACGACCAGCAGCGTTTCGCATTCAGCGAAAACAAGGCGCACATCCACGCCGCCCAAGACCACTCGCTCCCGATCGACATCCTGGCTGTTCGAGTCAGTCAGCTAGTCTCGAGGTGCCGACGTCTGAACAGCGATCTCCTGCACGCCACTGAGTTATTTCGGTTTACGCTGTCTATGTTGCCCAGCGCTCTGGCGTATTCTGAACGCCTTCGGCCTGCAAGCACTGAGAGAGCCGCCTGATAGCGCGGAGGTCGCCGATATGGCAGCACCTGTCAATGTGAAGCTTCAGCACCCCACCGTTCACCTCAAGCATTGGCCCGTAGAAAGCACAGACTGGCAGGAGCTCAATGCTGCGGTCGGAGGCAACCCGGACTTCTACCCACTAACTGTCAAGGCCGGGTATGTGCTTGGCGTGATTCATGACCTTTGCGAGAGTATCGCCATACTACTTCGCTCTTCGCCGAATCCGGCCATACTTACCTGCCGGCTTACGGTATCCTTGCTTCGGGCGTCGATCTTCTGGGGCGATGCATCTGTGGGGAGCGCGATACCGGTGGAAGGTCAGGGAGTTGCATCGAGACCGGGTTCAGGTGGCTTGCTTCTGACGACGCTGGGAAACCCTCGCCTCTTGCGATCGTGGTTGAGACCAGCGCAGCCAAGTACTCCATGACTGATCTCGTGGCGCTCCGCAACTTCGCGGCTCACGGACAAGCAATTGCACACCCCAAGCCCCTGCACGGAGTACGAGACCTCGACTACGAACTACTGGATGCTCTGAAGCCCCGACTTGCGGCCGGCTTGGAACGATACTGGAATGATCTTCAGTCCGATGATGGCTTGTGTAACGCGCTGGCGAAAGCCAACGTGCTCGCGTTCAGGAACTGGCCGGTCTTTCGCATTTGGTCGCAGTTCGAACGAGATACACAAGGGATCCATCACTCCATCACCGAGATCTTCAACGGGTTCCTCTGGCAAGTTGCTGGGTAAGAGGTACCCTACTGGGATCAGACAGCGAGTGAGGACCGCAAGCGAGACCGGCCGAAGGGGCAGGCTGACCCGGAGTACCAGCTCGGTTCAGGGGCGCGCCGCAAGAGACCGACGCTGAGGGTCTGATGACCAACAGCATGGCCTCTCACGAGGCTGATCTGACTACTTGCCTTCCGTCTTTGTCCGATCCACGATGATATAGGTCTGACCAGGCTTTGGCGTCGGCGGAAGTGGTTCGTCCTTAACCACGGTTCGCTCGGCTCCCGTCTGACCACCGCGCGGCCCGACAATCCCATACTGGCCCGACTCCGGAGCGCGTTGCCCCGGCTTCAAAGGAGTTGACTTCGACTTACCCATGTCTTTGACCCTCCATCTGTTGACTGTGGGCTCAGATGAACTCTAGACCTGCGCTCACTGGCATACCCAAACCGGATTCCTCACCGTCCTGTCCCGCCGCCAGCTACTGGTCGAGATCACCCCCGGCATCTCAGTTGAATCAGGCACCGTGACTCTCGCCGCTTACCTAGAGCACGCCTCCGGGAATCCAGCATCCAGGCAGATAGTGGGATCCATCCCACTCATACGAAAGTACCGGAGGCATTCCTTTGAATCTCTGCCCCAGCATTATCATGAGTGACTGCGGAACGGCAGCGAAGAGATAGATCTCCGAGATCAAATTGTGCTGCAGCACACGCTCTATCTCGGTGTAGACCCGCATCGCCATCGCCAGACACGCGCCATTATCGAGATCAATGGCGCCATTGAGCGGCTTCACCGTCAGTCGCACCGACGGACATTCCTGGGTTGAGGCGATGAAAGCATTAACCCCCTCATCGATGTTTTTGTACCCGGCAGCCACTTCCACAAACAGCCGATGCTGAGTCGAATCCACTTCTTTGACAGTCGCTGATAAGGGAAGATCGGTTGGTACCTGAATATCAGTCCGCCAAACTGAATCAGGAGTCTGGTGAATATCCATCGAGAAGGGAGCAAAAACACGCCCAAACGCAAATGCGGCACTGAGGTGCTTTGACCCATGAATGCTCAATCGCGGACGTCCACTAGCGTTTGCAATGGCTTTCTTCACCGAGGTCAGTCCCCTCAGGAGGAGGCGACTCCTCTCACTGCAATCCACACCGGGACGATACAACGACGTAGCATCTATGCGGAGCACATCATCAGGATGATCTGGGAATACCTCGCGGGTACTGTACTGCATCGACAGTCGCAGCCTGTCATTCGGTGTTCCCCGGCGAACAACTCTATCGAGGACGTGTTCGGCCACCTTGGCGCAGGACTCATCGAGATCAGAACCATCAGGTATGGCAACCGTGTGGTACCGAGATAGGTCGAATCCGAAATTCTGAATACTCAGCTGCCCCAGGTCAGCGAAATTGATCCGGCGCGGCACGGCAAGCAGTGCGAAGCTTGGATTGGCTTGGCGAGCCTTCCAGGCCTCATCAATCTCGACCTCTCGGATGAACGGTCGCGTGAAGGCGTCGGCGCTGGCATACAGCAGCAACCCAAAACAGTCCTCGCGAATTGCCCGACGTGCCTCTAGCTCAGCGTCGTCGGCCACAGCGAAGCCCCCGTCCTTGTCAACCCAGGGCACGATGCCATGCAGCCGCAGCATCTTGGCAAGCTGAGCAATCTCTTGCGCGTCGCCATGGTAGTGAGCCAGAAAGAGCCGCTTAAGCGTCATAGGCACCCTTGTTCTTGTCTTTCGGTGATAGTTGGTGGGAAGAAGGGCCAAGCCATTCTCCGGTGTCCAACCACAGCTCATAGTAGTAGAGCCACAAAGCAGTCCACGGGATGATCGTCTCCGCAACGAGTTCGTGGGAGCGCCAGACCCATTGATCGGGCCAGAACAGACACAGGGTTCCGCCAGCGTACAGATGCGGCGCCCCGGGAGCCAGAGTCGGCCATAACACCCTGACGGTCGGCCACCGTCCTAGCCTGTACTTGACCTCAACCAAATAGGCAGGAGACACTTCGCGAGGCTGCAAGCTACCTCGCCAGATCGTCTCGGCGCCAACTCGGCTGCAGGAGAAGCCAGGGAAACGATGGGTCACATGCAGGTTTTGCACCGCCATGGTGACAGGTGGTACCGAGCGCGGCATCCGTCTACTGGTCGCCATGGAACGTAGTCGCTCTGGTGGGAATCGAGTCTCCGGAAATCGGTCTTGTGCTTGTGACCAAACCACTGGCCCCAACGAAAGCGTGGCCGGGCCAGCCCTGGGTAGCAAGGCGGCCAACCGTCTCAGAGACGTCAGCGGGGAAGTACTCTTCTCCGAAGATTCGTTGCCAAAGAGCGATAGCATCCTCTCGTCGCTCGCTGTCGAGAGCCTGATCGGCCAACTGACGCCCTTCATCGATCCGTCTCATAAACGTCTCGAAGTGCGTTCGACTCCAGTTCCAGGAGACGTTGTGACCCAACAGGGGATCTGGAATGTTGGGCGTCGCAGTGTCGCTGAGCTGCAGTAAATGATCGTATTGGAGGTAGATCGCGTCGAGAAGGTCACGAAAAATGAAGGCCAGAGGCTGCGACATATCCAGACCCCCATCACGGCGCACGTGGTGCACCAACAGAGCGCCGAGCCAATAGCTTTTGGGGCGGCGATTCCTCATCTGGAAGTTGCGAAAATGCTTCAGCAGCCGGCCGAGCCGCTTGACCTTCCCGCCGTGTTGAGTGTTGAGTTCGTCAAGCAGAGCAACGTAGCCTAATGGATGCGACTGTATCCATTTGTTGAAGCCACGATCTGGGACCCAGAGTGCCTCGTCAAAACCCCGAGGCGCGATGCACGGTACGACGTCCAGATGGAAGTCACGTCCCTTGATGTGGACATGAACCGATCGTCGAGCTCGCTCCAGGTCCACGCCCGCGTACCCCTCAAAGCCAAGCGCTTCTGGTAGCCCATCAAGGGCGTTCCGTAAGTCCTGGACGAGCTTCTTGGCCTCCGGTTCGTTTTTGGCTGGATTTCCGGGAATGCGTACCAGGAAGTCAACATCCTTTACATCACCCACGACCAGGTCCTGAGCGTAGGAACCAGCCAGTCGAGTGTGAGGATCGAGCGTGACGAAATCCTTGTTGGCCTTCAGGAAATCGCGCACCAGAGGCGGCAGATCGCGCGCTGCGTCGAGCCGGTCCTGGGGCGGGTTCAGGTTTGACAGAAGCCCTTCAAAATGTGTATTCAACGTGTACATCTCGAAACTCCCCTATCGTGTAGATTCTCTCGGCCGTTGCTTCTTGATCAATAGCACAATCTAGTAGTCATTGCCCAATATACTACCACAGTCACCGACTACCTGTCAAGTGAGCAGTGACCAATGGGGTTGACATTTGGTGGTAGTTGCCGTATAGTGCTCCCAGATACTTGGCCTTTATCGAGGTGACCATGGACCCGCTTCAATTCGGCCGCCAGGTGCAGCGCAGGCGCAAAGATATGGGCATTAGCCAGGAAGAACTCGCACGACAAGCTGGCCTTTCACGGAATTACATCTCCATCATCGAACGTGGTGAGGCGACTAATGTCTCCATGCGAATCATCAATAGCATCGCCCTTGTTCTCGGAACCGAACCGCGCGAGTTAGTCGACTCAAACGACCAGGATACAAGCCTGATTCCACCCGCTTTACGACAACTCGCGCTCACCGATGGGCTGAGCTATGAGATAGTTGACCGGCTGGCGCGTATCCCGCGACGCGGCCAGGAGCCGAAGACCATGGAGGCATGGCGAGCGCTCTTCGAGGCAATTCGCCCCTACCTATCCGACCCCACCGCCGACACGGCTAGCTAGGAAGCTGATATGCTTGTCGAGCATCCCGGCCGTCTGTTCATCCAAAGGCACGGTAAGCCCGAGACTCGTGACGACGTGCTCGCTTACGTGCAATTCCTGCGCGACGAAAGCGGCCTGGATGGCACGCTTCCTGTGGATCTTGAGAGGATCTACCGGCGCTTCGGCATTCACCCCAGGCGTACACCATTGCCCAATCTTCAAGGCCTGCTTGTGAATCCGGAACTTGGTCTTATCGTCATCAACGCATCCGACCCGCTCCGGCGGCAACGGTTTTCGGAGGGTCATGAGCTTCTTGAGTACCTGTTCGCCGCATTGCCCGAAGGGAAAGGATGGACTGCAAGGCAGAGGGCAGGCGTATTTCCTCAGTTGGTCAAAGAGCAGTTGTGCAATGAAGGAGCGGCCGAACTCCTCATGCCGCGTGCCGGCTTCGTGCCGCGCGTATGCGATTTAGGAGTGTCATACGCCATTGCTCGCCATCTAGCTGCCGAATACAACGTGTCGGTCACTGCAGCGCTAGCGCAGATGGCACGGACAGCACCGGGCTTGCACGCTATAGTGCTCTGGCGCCTAAAGCAGAAGCCGACTGAGCTCCGAATGTCTGGCCCCGAGGATCAGCCGGCCCTCTTTGCAGATCTCGCCCAGGAGGTGCCGCCTCACAAACTACGCGTTGAGTGGTGCCTTGCTGGGACAGGCGCGCCCTTCATCCCGCGCGACAAGTCCGTGCCCGACGATTCCTCAATTGGCCGTGCTTATCACGAGGCAATGTTCGTGGAGGGCGACGATATGCTTGAGTTGGGCGCTGCTAGGGGCCGCTTCCACTGCGAGAGTAAGCCGTTTGGAGTCGAGAATGAGCGGCAGGTGCTATCCTTGCTGCATTTACCAGGCGACACCTGCACGACTGGGATCGATGCGCAATCAAGCACATTCTCGCTGCTGCCATCGTCGCCTTCCGAAGAAGAGGTTTCTTACAGGGTTCGGCCGGAATTGCGGTAGATCGGCGGGAGTCTCTCCTCCTGCGGGTCTTGCACGGAAAGGTGGAACGGCGCACTCGCTGGTTGCAGCGAAAAGATCGACGCCAATATGACCTTGATGCAGAGTGATCGAAAGGTCGCACCTACGCACCGGTTCACATCAGACGACATAGTCACTCCGCTACTCCAAGGCGTGCGGCCCCAGCGGTAGGCCATTTCTCTAGACGCCAGGCCGCTATCGGAATGTGATGCGCGAGAGATGACACAGCCCATGACCGCCACATCACCCAACACCCAGCACCTCCTTTGGCAGAGCTTTCCGGCCCGCGCGAGCGGGGACGAGTGGGACATCCGCTATGCCAAACAACTCGACAGCGGTCTGGCGCAGAAATTCGCGGGACGGCACAAGGCCACGGGACAGCGCGGGGTCGTCAAGTGCGGCTGGCCGGGCACCATCGTCAAGGAGTATCTCTGGCCGCGCATCGTGCATGTCTCGAATCTGCCGGTTGCGCCGGCCCAACTTGTGCCGATCCCGGACACCTTGCTGCTGCGGGAGTTCGGCGGCCGCGCCCGGACACGGGCCGGGTTCGAGGACGATGGCAGGACCACCTGCACTCCAATTGGCACCCTGATATACTGGATCGAGCCTGCAGAAAACGCGCCCTGGCTGTGGAAAGCTACTTCCGAAGAGCTTAGCGCCCACGGCATCGCCCCCGCATGCGTCATCGGCCTTCAAGTCCTGGCCTTGTGGGCGGGTGGCCTGGAGCCAGGGGAGTTCATGCTGGCCGGTCAAACACCATTCGTGATCGATATGCAGGATAGCCTGTTCATTGATAGCTTCGGCTCGCCGATGGATCCCCTGGGCAAGGCGCGATATTCCGAATCTGTCACAGGGCTCCAACGGCTGGTGGCAGGGCGCAAATGGAGCGTCGAGGATCGCTACCAAGCTGTGGCAACCCTGCGGTCTCTGCAAGAGCTATCTGCTGCTCAGATCGACTGGATCGCCGAGGACGCCTGGCGCGCGATCATCGAGGCAAGCCTGCCCAGGGGGATGTGGAAAGCGGCGCCGCCGGCGGAACTGCAAGCGGAACTCCGCGCCGCTGTCCGGAGCCACTTGGTGAGGCTAACGCAAGATTGGGCCGATCGGGTGGCTTTGGTGGTCGGGCAGGCTTAAGGTTAGCAGACATTGATGCCATGTTCGTCAGGTGGGAGCTCTCCAGCTACCAGGTGCTGGGCGACTGATCGTGTTAACTCCGAGCTTGCGCAGCGCCAGGCGCTGGGACAGCAGGGTGCGGCGCAGGATATCAAAGATGGTGAGACCAGCCTATTTGCCTGGACGGGACAGGCGATCTACAAAGGCCAACCTCAGCATCTGTGAGACAAGCTGAGGGCAGTCTCACTATCTTTGAGATGACAGTAGGCCAGTCTCATTATCTCTGAGATCCGGCAGGTTGTGCCACAGGCAGGCACCCAAGATAATGAGCCTTATCTTGGGTATTTTGCCCCAAGTCGGCTATAATCAGCCTCAAAACAGCCCGCCAACGCCCGTTTCCAACCCAAGATAATGCGGAACAATCCGCCGGAGGGGTTCCATGACCCAAGATAATGCGACCGCTGACGTCCTGCTGAAGGACTTTGAGACCTGGCTCAACAAGCGCGATCGCAGCGCACACTCGATTCGCGCCTACCTGTCGGATGTGCGGCAGTTCACCGTCTGGTTCGTCCAACACACCGAGGAACCTTTCACCTTGGCCACAGTAACCGACGAGAACGTAAAGGACTGGCGCGATCAACTGGATGACAACGCAATGCCCGCGACCGTGAACCGGAAACTGGCCGCGCTCTCAACCTTCTTCCGCTGGGCTGGCGAAGCGAAACTGGTCAAAGACGATCCCACGACCCACATAAGCGGCGTCGAACAACAGCCCGTGGCACCCAAGGCGCTAAGCGAGTCGACCATGAACAAGATCCTCCGCAGGGCCAAGGAGGGCGGCAACCTGCGCGACCATGCCTTGCTGGAGCTGCTGGCTGCCACCGGGTTGCGAGCAGCCGAGGCCGCCGGCCTGACCCTGGGCGACCTGACGCTGGGCGAGCGCAGCGGCTGGGTCACTGTGCGGCTTGGCAAAGGCCGCAGGCGGCGCCGGGTGCCGATCCATCTCCGGGCGCGCAAGGCGCTCAGCGTCTATCTGGAGCAGGACCAGCTTGCCGATCCCGCCGTGCGCGCCGTGCGCGCTTCAGAGCCGCTCTTCCGCAGCCGGGCCGGCGAGCCGCTCACGCCTTACGCGCTCTGGTACACGGTGAAAAAGTACGCCCGCCTGGCCGAGGTCGAGGGGGTGACGCCGCATACTTTCAGGCATTCCGTGGCGACCCGCCTGGTGCGCGATCCGCAGGTGGACATGGTGACGGCCGCGACCTTCCTGGGGCACAGCCGGCTGGACACAACCGCGCGCTACTCGCGCCCCAGCGAGGACGATTTGGCCCGGGCGGCAGAGCGCGTGCAGGGAACGTGATCGATCGGATGAGCACGGGAGTCGAGAAATGAGCGGAAATCGCGAGGCGCTGCGCCGGGAGGCAAACGGGACGCGCTACCAACCGGGGCAACGCCCTGGCCACTATGAGAGCTTCTTCCAGCGCGCCAATCATCCCACGCGACCGCTGGCCTTGTGGATCCGCTATACCCTCTTCAGCCCGGCCGGGCAGCCCGAGGCCGCGCTCGGCGAGCTATGGGCCGTCTTCTTCGACGGTGAGATCGGACGCCATATCGCCGTCAAGCTGGCGGGGCCGTTGGCCGGCTGCACGTTCGAGCGGGGGCGTTTTGGCGTGCAGGTCGCCGCCAGGAATTTCAAATCGCTGAGTTGGCCAACTGCCCAATGGCGGACTGATCAATAGCAGACTATCAATGGCGGAATTGACAATGGCCCCTCTTGGCATTATAATATTTTCGGAATATTCGGAGATGGACCATGAAGAAACTTACCCGTCGTCAACAAGACTTCCTGAGCAAATTCCTCGATTTGTACACCGAGGGCCATGAACCCTTGCACTATTCGACTGTCGCAGAGCATTTGGGCGTGCGCAATGTATCGGCTTACGAGATGCTGCGCCTGCTTGAGGAGCACGGATTGGTGGAGGCCGAATATCAACTCCCAGTCGGCTTCCGGGGCCCCGGTCGCGCCTCGGTCGTGTTCCGACCTACAGCCCTGGCTGCACAGGAGCTTGCCCGGTTGGCCGGTGGAGACGTGAACCAACAAGAGTGGGAAGCGGTCAAAGAATATATCCTGCAGCAACTTGAGGCAGGCAAAGCCGAAGATTACGAACCTTTGCTGGAGGAATTGCTGGCGCGGACGCCTGACCAACTTTCCCCGATGATCTATACCGCCGAGATGATTACGACTATCATCCTTGCACTGGCGTCGTTGAGGGACACGATCGAAGCACGCGGCCTGCGGGGCAGGCTAGAAGAGATCGGCAAAGTCGGCGAATTGGGGCTTGGCATATTCACCGGATTAGGCATGGGCTTATCTGTAGCGGAGCGCATCAATCGCCGCCTGGCCGGTTTCCTGCTCGTGCAATCCAGTCGGTTCCAGTCTGCCCTTGTGCAGCTAAGCGACGAGAGCCGTCGCCAGTTGACCGAGTTTACACACGAGGCGATGCGAATCGTGGAACGGTAGATTTTTTTGCCGAATATTTTCGTTTCTTTAGGACATACGAATGAAGGGAGGCGAGAAAAGCGTTCGCGATGTTGAGTAACCCGATAGCTATTGCCGGCTTCTTGGCGGCCATGGCGTCTCGAACACAAGGAGAGAAAAAAGAAGACGCGAGAGTTGATTGAAAAAGGCTTTTACGCCGGCGTCGGCGTGCTGTCACTGACGCGGGAGAAGGCACGGGCGCTCGTGGACGACCTGGTCAAGCGGGGTGAAGCCCGCCACGACGCGGCCGAAGAATTGGTAGACCGTTGGGTGAAGCGTGGCGAGGAAGAGCGCGAGGCCCTGCACAAGCTCGTCAAAGACGAAATCGAGCGCGCACTGGGCGCGGTGAATCCTGCGACCAAAGAAGACATCGCGGCCTTGAGCAAGCAGATAGAGACTCTGGCTCAACGATTGGGGCAATAGCAGGCAGCGCGCCGTCGGACAAAAGAGGTAACCGCACATGGACTGGAAACACTCCCTGGCGCGTCTATTGGCGCGACGACTTGCACCGCACGACCTGGTGGCTGTGGCGGGTGAGGTACTGCTAGAAGCCCTGGAGAGGCTCCCCCGCGCAGAGCGCATGACTTTTCTGCGTGACATGGTAACGGCCAGTATTGGCCCGTTACTGCGTAACCTGGGGCGCGAGGAACGCGCTGAACTGATGAACTCGCTCCTGCCCCTGCTTGCGCGGGAGTTCCCGCTGGCCGACCTTGATCTGCTGGCCGCATTTCCTACACCCACCTCACCCAAACACACATCAGATGGGTGACCGGTCTTGGATTCACGAACCCGATCACATTGAAAGCGAGGTCTTCATGAGAGATTTCTGCCAGTTTCTCAAACCCGAGCGGTTTGCTTGCGGGCTACGCTGCACGGCAGGAATCAACTTTGCCTCCGTAGGGCAGGATCGGGCAACGTGCCGCGTCTGCCCGTTGGCGGAGTTAGGTGACTTGCCCCTGTGCCCCAACGTTGAGGTTTACACTTACCTGAAAGGGGGGGCTTCTACCACAGCCAGGGTTGAAGTCGAGTTTGCCTGTCTGGCGGATGCTGCTACGCGAGCTGCCGCGCAGTGTGTCCTGTGCCCGGAGCGGGCGCGACAGGGTCAGCCTCCGCCCGGGACGCAAATCGCTCACGAGGTACAACGTGCATAAGCGACCTCGTAGCATCCTCCTGGTGGTGGTGCTCCTATTAGCAGTCGTCTCGCTCGTCGGTTGTGGCGTTCCACAGGGCCAGATTGACCTGAGTAAGCCAAATGGTGTTTGGGAAATCTTCGTCTTTGCCCTGGCCCAGGCCCTCAGATCTCTGAACCATGCGATCCGCGGCCTGGGTATTCCCAACAGTTACGGCTGGGCTATCATCGTTTTCACCATCGCTATCAAACTCGTCACGCTTCCGCTGACACTGAAGCAGCTTCAGTCCTCCAGGGCCACTCAGGAACTGCAACCCAAGGTCGCCGAGTTGCAGCAGAAATACGTCAAGGACCGGCAGAAGCTATCCGAAGAGCAGATGAAGCTCTACAAGGAAGCCGGCGTGAACCCCCTGAGTGGCTGTCTGCCTATGCTGATCCAGATGCCGATCCTCTTCGCCCTTTACCAGGCTCTCTATGCCCTCGCGAATCCGAGCGTTGGTGAACTCCAAGGGCAGGGCTTCTTCTGGATCTCTGATCTCTCTTTCCCGGACCTGAAGACCGGCATGAGCTGGCTGAGCCCGGCTTTTGGCGGCCAGCACTTTGGCATGCTCGCGGCCTACATCAGCTTGCCGGTGTTCATGATTGTCACGCAGATCATCTTGCAGAAGATGTCTACACCTGCTCCGGCGCCGGGCCAGATAAAGGCGGGTGATCAGCAGCGCATGATGGGCCAGATGATGATGTTCATGCCGATCATGTTCGGCTACATCACCCTGGGCCTGCCCTCTGGCTTGACCCTGTACTGGTCTGTTTCCAACATCCTGAGCATCATCCAGCAGTACTTCATTACCGGCTGGGGCAGCCTCGCGACCTGGCTCCCTGCGCTTAAGCGTGGGAGAAGCGTTGCGGCAGTGGAAACCACCGATGCCACACCTCCCACAGCACCATTGACAAAACCAAGACGGCGTCGCCGCCATAAGCAGCACGCTGAGGATGGCTCAACATCTTGAGTGACGGCAGAAACCGCGCCGACGAGAATCGCAGTACAAATCCTGTTATTCGCCCCTGAGGACAATATGTCATGAACGCGCAACTAGAGGCGCCCATAGCGCCATATATCTCGGTTGTCATTCCCGCCTACAACGAAGAAAAGTACCTGCCGGCATGTTTGCGTGTGTTAGGAGCACAGGTGGATGCCCCGCCCCATGAGATCATTGTGGTGGACAACGCTTCCACCGATGGAACAGCTTGCATCGCCCGGCAATGCGGTGTGCGCGTGATCCCCGAGCCGCGCAAGGGGGTGGCGCGTGCCCGCCAGACTGGCTTCGAGGCCGCGTGCGGTGAAATCATCGCCAGTACCGATGCCGACACCTGTGTGACGCCGGATTGGCTGGCGCGCATCGCCGCCCACTTTCGCGACGACCCGGCCCTGGGCGGCGTGTATGGCCCGGTGCATTGGCCCGACGGCCGCCCGGTCGAGCAACTCGTGTTGCGCCATGCGATCACCCAGGTGCAGTGGTTGAGCAACCGCGTCCGGCGCGATCTCTGGTGGGGCAGCAACTTTGCCGTGCGGCACGCGGTCTTTTCAAAGGCTGGTGGGTTCCCGGTGGATTGGCCTACAGGGGAAGATACCGACCTGTCATTGCGCGTAAGCCGCACCGCACGGGTGTGCTTTGACCCAGACTTGGTTGTGTACGCGTCGTCTCGCCGCGCACAGGAAGGCTGGGGGCGGGTGGGAAGGCATGCACTGACAGACGCGGTCGAACGTTTTGTGCTCCGGCGTCCCCCGTCACTTCCGATGATTGACTTGCGATGAGGCCTATCACGATCATGACCCTGCCATCACAACTGAGAGCCACTGTGGCGCTGATGCGCCTCCGGGAAATCGTCCCTTTCGTCTTGATCACCACTCTGCTGGGAGCCAACGTCGGGGGCGCGCAGCCTGGCATGCGATTGCTGGTTGTGCTGCTGGGCAACCTGCTGGTTGTCGCATTCGCCTTTATGATCAACGATGTGGAGGACGCCCCCGATGACGTCCTGACCCCAGCCAAAGCTGTGCGTAACCCGATCTCGGCCGGCCGTCTCTCGCCCCGGGCCGGATACGTGGCTTCATTCGCAGTAGCTCTCTGTGGACTGGCGTTGTACACGACTTTGGGCGGATGGCCACTTGCACTGGGCGGGCTATGCCTGGTTTTGGGCCTGTTGTACTCGTGGCGGCGAGTGCGGCTCAAAGCCATCCCGTTGGCCGATCTGCTCTCCCACGTCCTGATGCTGGCCGCTCTGCAATTCCTGTGCGCCTACACTGCGTCCCAGCCCGGTGGGCAGCCCTGGCTGGCGTCTTGCCTGTTTGTCGTCGCCATCTCGATGTACGGCCAATTGTTCAACCAACTGCGCGACCTGGACGGCGACCGGCGGGCAGGCGTCAACCACACCGCCGCGCGGATCGGTCCTCGTGCAACCTACGCACTGATGATCCTGTTACTGCTGGCAGCCCTGGCGCTGCTGGCGTTATCGGTCTGGCAAGGAAGCGTACCGCTGTGGACGATGGGACTGGCAGCCGGCCTGTCCCCCATCATGCTGATCGTGCCGGTGCGGCGCGCGCGGCTTGCTGGGCCGGTCACAGGGACCCACGCATCTTTTCACGAGCCGGTATTGCTGTTGTTTGTGATCGTGTTGCTGGCCTGGCTCGCGGTCGGCGCGCCTGCCAGTACAAGCGCTTCGAATGCTCCCGGATTCTGGAATCCAATGATATGGTGAACCGCATCATCGAGAACCCGGGCGGGCAGCGCTACCAAACCTATCGCCATTTTCGGGAAGAAGCTTTAGACGACGACCACGGCCTGAAGGCGGGCGGCGGCCAGGCGCCGCGTCTGAACTCTCATCTTCATTGGAAGGAGGGCTTTCGTGGACCTTTTTGAGAAATGCTACGGTTATACCGAGGCAAAGGAAGCCATCGCGGCAGGGACTTATCCATACTTCATCCCCCTGACGGAGAATGAGGGGACCGAGGTAACCTGCCACGGCCACCGGCTGATCATGTGCGGGTCGAACAACTACCTGGGCTTTACCACCCACCCCAAGGTGCGCCAAGCCGCCAAAGACGCTGTCGAGCGCTTCGGCACCAGTTGCACCGGCTCGCGCTTCTTGAACGGCACCCTCGAGATGCACGAACAGCTTGAGCAGGAGCTGGCCGAATGGGTGGGTAAAGAGGCTGCGCTGGTGTTCTCGACCGGCATGCAGGTGAACCTGGGCACGATCAGCGCGCTGGTGGGACGCGGCGATTTCGTGATCCTCGATAAGGAAGACCATGCCAGCATCGTCGATGGCGCCAAACTGAGCTTCGGCGAGACGAAGCGCTACGCGCACAACGACATGGTCGAGTTAGCACGGGCGCTCGGCAAGCTGCCGGCGGATAAAGCCAAGTTGGTGGTGGTTGATGGCCTCTTCAGCATGGAAGGGGACATTGCCCCCCTGCCGGAGATCGGGCCACTCTGCCGGACATACGGCGCGCGGCTGATGGTGGACGACGCCCATGGGATGGGGGTACTGGGCGGCGGGCGCGGCACGGCCGCCCACTTCGGTATGACCGACCAGGTTGACCTGATCATGTCGACCTTCAGCAAGTCGTTCGCCTCGCTGGGCGGCTTCATTGCGGGGGATGAGCCGATCATCCATTACATCAAGCATCACGCGCGCTCCCTGATCTTCAGCGCCAGCATCCCGCCGGCTAACGCGGCCGCGGCTCTCGCCGCTCTGCAGGTGATGCGTGAAGAGCCGGAATGGGTCCAGCGGTTGAGTGAGAACGCGGCCTACATGCGCAAGGGATTCAAGCAGCTCGGCTTCGACACCGGCGCCTCGGTCACGCAGGTGATCCCTATCATCATCGGCGATCTCGAGAAGACGATCATGACTTGGAGGCTGCTGTTCGACGCGGGGGTGTTTGTCAACCCGGTGCTATCGCCGGGAGTCCAGCCGGGGCGCGAGCTGCTGCGCACCAGCTATATGGCGACCCACACTTGCGACCAGCTCGACCGGGCCCTGGAAATCTTCGAGAAGGTCGGGAAGCAGGTGGGGCTGATCTGACGTCGGCATGTCATGCAACGTCAGCCTGTTGGACCAGACGGCGCTGCGGACCCAGCGCCCCCCGCGGACGCGCGCAAGTTGAGAGAGCAAAAAACGATAACAGGAGGAACGATATGTCTAGGATGAGTCCTATCCAGAACACAGCTCTGAACGCTGCAACAGAGGTCCTGGTGCGTGCCGGGCCGGGCCTGGCGCAGATCCGACCGATCCGCCGGGCGATTGTGCACCGCGTCGAGTCCGCCATGCTGGGCGGCCTGAGACGCGCCCGCTCCGCCAGCCAGTACCCGCCTGGAGTGGATGACGATCGCACGTTGATGGGGTTGGCGCTACTTCACACCTTCGAGCGCGCCTTGACTGATCATCCCGTCTCACCGGCTGCTCGGCGTAGCGTCTTCAAGATCCTGGTTCAAAAGCTACTGATCGAGCAGGGCGACCGCGCCGCTGTGGCCCGCTTCAATGCCCAGTACGGCGTCAACCCACCAGGTTTGCTGCTGATCAGTCCTGGCAAGGCGTGCAATCTGCGCTGCACCGGCTGTTACGCCGATTCTGGGTCGGCGGTCAAAAAACTGGACTGGGCGACCTTTGACCGCCTGGTAGCTGAAGCGAAAACGCTGTGGGGGACGCGCTTTTTCGTCATCAGCGGCGGCGAGCCGCTGGCCTACCGCTCTGAGGGCAGGGGCGTCCTGGACATGGCCGAAAAGCACCCCGATTGTTTCTTCCTGATGTACACCAACGGCACCCTCATTGACGAAGAACTGGCGGCGCGGCTGGCCCGACTGGGGAACCTCACGCCGGCGATCTCGCTCGAAGGTTGGCGTGAGCGCACCGATGCCCGGCGCGGTCCGGGTGTCTTTAGCCAGGTGCTGGTGGCTATGGACGACCTCCGCACGGCCGGCGTGCCCTTCGGCGTTTCGCTGACCCCCACCCGCGACAACGCCGAAGAGATCCTGTCCGACGAGTTTGTTGACTTTTGCTTCGAGCAGCAAGGCGCGCTGTACGGCTTCATGTTTCAGTACATGCCTATCGGCCGCTCGTTCACGCTCGACCTGATGCCCACGCCGGAGCAGCGCTTGTGGATGTGGCGGCGCTCGTGGGAGATTATCCGCGAACGCCAGATCTTTCTAGCCGATTTCTGGAACCACGGGACGCTGTCCGAGGGCTGCATCTCGGCTGGACGCGCCAATGGCGGCGGCTATCTGTGCGTAGATTGGAATGGCGCAGTCCTGCCTTGTGTGTTCATGCCCTACTCGCCGGTCAACATCAATGACATTTACGCCCACGGCAAGACGCTGGATGACGTGTGGGCTGACCCGTTCTTTGCCGGCCTGCGTCACTGGCAGCAGTCCTATCGGCAGGACAAAGGCAACTGGCTGATGCCGTGCCCCATGCGCGATCACCACGCCGACCTGCGCCACTTGCTGGCGGAGCACGAGCCGGAGCCGACGGACGCCAACGCGCGCGCGGCGTTGCTGGATGCCGGGTATGCCCGTGGCCTGGCCGAGTACGACGCAGCCTACCAGGCCGTCAGCGGGCCGATCTGGGAGAAGCACTATCTGCGTCCGGGCGTCTCCTCCGACGGCGATATCCAGCCATTGCCTGAGATACAACAGGCCGGGAGCTGAATGCCACGCTGATGTCACCTCTCGGGGGCGTCCTCTTGCTCATCGTCCTGGGAGCGATCTGGTTGATTGCTGAGGAGGCCCGGGGGGTATGGCGCGAGTTGTGCCGCGCTCTGCCGCCTCAAACTGTGCATGAGGTGGTGTTACTGGCGACAGTGGGTTTTTGGGCGGCATTGCGCAGTGTGATGCTCCTGACCACACTGGGCCAGCAATCAGTGTTGCCTGTCGCCGCACATTGGGCAGTGGCTGCAATGGCCCTGCTGGCTGCGTTGTATCGGTCCCGGCAATCGTGAGGAAAAGATGTCAGAAGATTCGCAGAATGAGGTAATCCCCCATCATCTCGGCATCATCATGGATGGCAACGGGCGCTGGGCGCGGGCACGCGGCCTGCCGCGCGTGGCCGGCCATCAGGCCGGGATACAGGCGGTCCGCCGGACGGTCGACGCCTGCGGCGAGTTGGGCGTCCGCATCCTGACGCTGTACACGTTCTCCACCGAAAACTGGCAGCGCCCCCAGGCCGAGGTCTCCTTTCTGATGCGGTTGGCCGAGCAGTGCGTCAGGAACGAACTGCCCGAATTGCTGCGCAACGGCGTTCATCTGCAGCTCATGGGGCGCCGGGAGGGCCTCCACTCCTCATTGTTGCGCACGCTGGACCAGGCCATCGAACAAACGCGCGGTAACGATCGCCTGACTCTCAACCTGGCGCTCAACTACGGCGGGCGATCTGAGATCGTCGACGCGGCCCGGGCTATCCTGAGGGCCCATCAACGGGGCGAGTTGGACGCCGCGGCAGTGGACGAGGAGTCACTCGCACGCTACCTGTACTGCCCCGACGTGCCCGATGCCGATCTGATCATCCGTACTGGCGGCGAATTCCGGTTGAGCAATTTCCTGCTCTGGCGCGCGGTCGGGGCGGTGTTCTGGAGCACCCCGACCCTGTGGCCTGATTTTCAGCACGAGCATTTGCGGGAGGCGATTCAAGTCTATCAGGAAGGATCAGGAGAGAAACCATGTCTGAACATAGACGCAAAGTAGCCATCGTGACCGATAGCACGTCATCTCTCACCCAGGCGATGGGGCAAGAACGCGGCATCCATGTCGTGCCGACCCACGTCGCCTTCGGAACCCAGATCTATCGCGATGGGATTGATCTCGATGCCGACTTGTTCTATCGCTTACTGCGCGAGAGCAAACGGTTGCCTACCACGTCCCAACCCACGGCGGCGGATTTCGTGCAAGCATACTCAGCGCTCTCCGCGCAGGCCGAGGCCATCGTTTCGATCCATATTTCGCACAAAATGAGCGCAACGCTCGACTCGGCCCTATCTGCTCGCCGGGAACTGCCGCACGTGCCGATCTATGTGATAGATTCCCGCTCCGTCTCGATCGGCCTGGGCTTGATGGCGATCGCGGCCGCTCGCGCTGCTGCCGTCGGGCAGGATGCGGCCACGGTTGTCCGGCTGGTTGAGGAACTGATCCCCAAGATGAATCTCATCTTCACAGTCGAGACGCTGGAGTATCTGCACAAGGGCGGGCGCATCGGCGGGGCCGCTGCGCTGGCCGGCTTTGCGTTGAACATCAAGCCAGTTCTCTATGTGAAGGATGGACGGATTGAGCCACTGGAAAAGCCACGCACCAGGAGACGCGCCATCGAGCGCATGCTGGAGTTGGTGGCCGAGCAGGCGGGGGCGTCGAGACTCATGCATGCGGCGGTGTTTCACTGCGCCGCGCCGGACGCAGCGCAGAACCTGGCTGAGCAACTGGCGTTTCGTTACGAGTGCAAGGGATTGCTCACGGTCGAAGCCGGTCCCATCATTGGTACTCATGCTGGCCCAGGCACTCTGGGTGTCGCATTCTACACGGCTTGAGAGCCAGATAGATCCACGACCCAAACCGGACATCGTCTGGCAGGTGTATGGGTGAACGCGCGCCGTCGGGCGTCCCGGACAAGGAAATTGAGACGCTGACCGAGCGGCTGGAGCTATAGCAGCGAACCCGCGAGTAGCGGCATGGAGAAAGATGTATGCCCTTAGCAATAGAATCCAACCTGTTGACCAAGCGATACCTGAGCCAGAAGGAGGGTCCCCCGGCGATTGAGGCGATCAGCCTCCAGGTCCCAGAAGGAGAGCTCTACGGGCTGGTAGGGCCGGACGGGGCTGGCAAGACCACCTTGCTGCGCATCCTGGCCTCCGTGATGGAGCCCACCTCCGGAAGTGCTTGCCTTGTCGGCTTTGACCTGCACCGCCAGGCTGAGAAGGCGCGCCATTACATCGGCTATATGCCGCAGGCCTTCAGCCTGTACCCGGATTTGACGGTTCGCGAGAACATCCATTTCTTTGCAGACCTTCATGGGGTCTCCAAGACGCGTCGCAAAGAGCGCGTGGCGGAACTTCTAGAGTTCGCTCGCCTGACAGCGTTTACTGCGCGGCGCAGCGAAAACCTTTCGGGTGGCATGCGCAAGAAGCTGGCGTTAGCCTGCGCGCTGATCCACGAGCCGAAGGTCCTGCTGTTGGATGAACCGACGACGGGCGTCGATCCGGTGTCGCGGCGTGAACTCTGGCATTTGCTCTCAAGGGTCGTGCAGCAGGGTGTGACCGTGATGATCAGCACTCCTTACATGGACGAAGCCGAACGCTGCCATACGGTAGGGATCCTCAACCAGGGCCACCTGCTTATCAACGGACGGCCAGCGGAATTGGAGGCGCAACTGCCTTTCCAGGTCGTTGAAGTGCAAGCTCGGCCACGGCGTACCCTGCGCGAGGTGGTGGCGACCAGCCGGGACGTTTTGGCCTGGCGCGCCGTGGGAGACCGCCTGCGGCTGGCGGTGGCGGACCCTCTGGGAGCGCAACAACACCTGGCTGCTAGTTTGGACCAGGCGGGAGCTACGACCGGCATCCTGCGCCAGGCACGACCCACGATGGAGGACGTCTTCATCCACCTGGTCGATGCCGGGAGGGATGGAGCATGAGCCGCGAGAACGCCGTGGAAGTCCATCATCTGACGAAAAAGTTCGGCTCCTTTACGGCCGTGGACCAGGTGAACTTTATCATCCCCAAAGGGGAGATCTTTGGCTTGCTGGGGCCGAACGGGGCAGGAAAGACGACCACGATCCGGATGCTGTGCGGGATCCTGCTGCCCACTGCGGGCGAGGCGCGTATCCTGGGATATGACATCGCTCACCAGCCGGAGGAAGTGAAGAAACGCGTCGGCTATATGTCGCAGAAGTTTGCTCTGTATAACGACTTGACAGTCTTTGAGAATCTGGATTTCTACGCCCATCTGTATGGCGTGTCGCGCCCGAAGTACAAGACTCGCCTGGAGGGCTTGATCGAAATGGCCGGGCTGCGCGGTCACGAAAAGGAGCGAACCGCCAACCTGTCCGGGGCCTGGCGTCAGCGACTGGCCCTGGCCTGCGCCATCGTCCACGAACCGCCGATGCTTTTCCTGGACGAGCCGACCGCCGGGGTAGACCCGATTTCCCGCCGCGAGTTCTGGGAGATGATCTATTCCCTTGCCGGGCAGGGCGTCAGTGTCTTGGCGACCACGCACTATATGGACGAGGCGGAGTTCTGCAATGTGATCGGCATGATGCATGACGCCCGCCTGATCGCGCTGAAGGACCCCGACTCCCTTAAATCAGACCTGCCCGGGATTTTGCTGGAAGTGGACTGCGAATCGCCCGGGCAGGCGGAGGTGATCGCCACCCGATTGCCAGGAGTGATTGACGTCACATTGCACGGCGTCCTTCTACACGTGACGGTAGAAAACGCAACGATTCAGCAGACGCTCGAAGATGCGCTTGCCAGCGCCGGCATCACCGTGGGGCAAGTGGAAACGGTCCTGCCCTCGCTGGAGGACGTCTTCGTTTCCCTGGTTGCGGCTGAGGGCCATTCCCACCTGCGGCAAGAAATCGTATGAACGGGAGGTAATCCCATATGAACCGACTGTGGACCATCACACGCAAAGAGTTCATCCACATCATCCGAGATCCGCGCACACTCATCCTGGTCATTATCCTGCCGGTGATGATGTTAGCCTTGCTGGGCTCCGCGTTCGCTAATGAAATCGAGCACCTGCCCATGGCAGTAGCTGACCAGTCGAAGACGGACGCCAGCCGCCGTTTCGTGGACAGGTTTTCAGCCAGCGGCTACTTCGATGTCACCTATGGTGTCCAGAGTGAAGCCGAGATACAGCAACTGATGGACCAGGGTCTGGTGAAGAGCGGCTTATTGATCCCGGAGGAGTTTGGCCGTAATCTGAGCACGGGTGAATCCAGCGCAGTGCAGTTCTACATTGATGGCACCGACCCGCTGGTGGCTCAGACCGCTCAGTTGGCCATCGAGACCATCAGCCAGGCTACCTCACAAGAGATCTTGATCCAGCAGTTGAGCCGCGGCCCTTTTCCCATGGAACTTCGCCTGCCGATTGACGCTCACGTGCGCATCCTGTATAACCCAAACCTGCGCCGCATGAACTTCCTGATTCCCGGCCTGATCGCCATCATCCTGCAAGTCCAGGCCCTGCTGCTGACCGCGTTTGCCATCGTGCGTGAGCGCGAGCAAGGAACGCTGGAGCAACTCATCGTAACCCCGCTACGGCCCTGGGAACTGATGCTGGGGAAGATTCTGCCGTTCATCCTGGTGGCAATGGTCAACATTGCGATGACTGTTGCGGTGAGCTATCTCTGGTTTGGTCTCGAGGTCGCCGGCAGCGTCACCCTGCTATTTTTTCTGAGCCTGGTTTTTCTATCGAGCGCGCTGGGGTTGGGAGTGTTGATCTCGACCATTTCGCGCAACCAAATGCAGGCCATGTATATGTCGACGTTCATCATATTGCCGGCCGTTATGCTGTCGGGCTTGATTTTCCCGCGCGAGAACATGCCCCGCATCGTCTATTGGGCGGGTTACCTGATGCCGGTCACCTATTTTCAGGAAGTTATCCGTGGCATCATACTTAAAGGAGTCGGCATCAATTACCTCTGGCAGAACGTCTGGCCCCTGGTCGTTTTTGGGGTCGTGGTGTTCTTAGCCAGCGTACTTCTCTTCCACAAACGACTGTAAGGGAATCCCGTTGTCAAGAATCACAGCCATCTTGCACACACCCTATCTCAGGAGAGACTTTTGAACAAGCATTTCACGTCCATCACCCTCACACTGGCATTTGCCGTATCGTTGAGTGCCTGTCAGAGCGTCAGCCTGGATGGCAACGGCAATGAACTGAAAGCTTCGGGAACCATCTCGGCGACAGAAGTGAAAGTGGCAGCCGAGAGCTCGGGCCGCGTCGTCGCCGTCAACGCTGCCGAGGGCGATGCCGTCCGGGCCGGCCAAGAGTTGGTGATTCTCGATGCTGCCTTGCTGCAGGCGCAGCGCCAGCAGGCCGACGCTATGTTGGCCGCGGCCAAAGGCAACCAGGCTGCAGCCGAGGCGAACGCCGCGGCTGCCCAGGCCAACCTCGATCAACTCAAGGCCGGCGCCCGCCCACAGGAGATCGTTGCTGAGCAGCAAGCCGTGGTCGCGGCGCAAGGCCAGGTGGCCACTGCCCAGGGCCAGATGGCGCAGTCGCGCGGCGCGCTCCAGGCCGCGGCCGCCCAGCGCGATCAGGCCGTGGCACGTTTCGCACAGTTGAAGCAGGGCGCGCGCTCCGAGCAAATCACGGCGGCGGCGGTCGCTTTGGAGCAGGCTGAGGCGGCCGTCCGGGTGGCGCAGGCCAACTACGACCAGATCGCCTCGCGCGGCGACGCCGGGCGCCTGCCCCAAGCGCTGGCCCTGCAGCAGGCCACGTTACAAATGGAAGCCGCCAAATCCAATTACGAGGGCTTGCTCAAGGGTGCGACCACCCCCGAGCTGGATCAGGCCCGCGCCGGCATCAACCAGGCGGTGGCCGGCATCGTGCAAGCCTCGGCGACGATCAGCCAGACCGAGGCGGCGTTGGTGACGGCCCAGGCCGGCCTGGCGGCCGAGCAGGCACGGCTGGAACTGATGCAGGCCGGCGCGCGTCCTGAACAGATCAAGGCGGCCGAGGCCCAGGTCGCGGCCGCCCAGGCGCAGGCCGAGGCGGCGCGGGGCCAGGTGGCCGCAGCGCAGGCCGCTTTGAACGTCTTCGATGAACAGTTGGCGCGCATGACCATCAAAGCGCCGATCGACGGTATCGTCCTCAGCCGGGCCATCGAGCCGGGCGAGGTAGCTCTTTCTGGCGGCGCGCTGCTCGTCCTGGGCGACCTCCAGCATCCCACCGTCACGGTGTACCTGGCCGAGGATCGCTACGGAACGATCCGCGTCGGCCAGGCAGCCCAGGTGATCGTGGACTCCTTCCCCGGCCGCGTCTTCTCCGGCACGGTGCAGCGCATCGCCGATAAAGCCGAGTTCACCCCGCGCAATGTGCAGACCGTGGAGGGACGGCGTGCCACCGTCTTCGCGGTCAAACTACTTGTGCCCAATCCTGATCTGAAGCTCAAGCCGGGTATGCCGGCCGATGTGGTATTTCCCTAAGGAGCACGATGCAACGATTACCTGAACATGGCCCCTGTGTTGAGGCTCCCCACCTGTTCAACGAACTCACCAAGCAATTCGAGGTATGGCAGTCGTGAAAGTACGCTTCCTGGGCCATTCCTGTGTCGAGATCATTGGTCAGCACCATATCTTGATTGATCCAGACTTCACCCGCGATCCCGAGCCAGGCGTGGAGTACATCTGTATCACGCATGCCCACAAAGATCACATCGGGCGGGTGGCTGAGGTGCCCGCCGGGCTTGTCTTGGCTGCGTCGGACGTGTGCGAGATCGCCGCTGGGTTGGGCGTGCCGCGCGAGCGATTGAAGCCGGTCAGGTCGGGCCAGGAAATCGCCAACATCCAGATCTTGCCCGGTTACAGCCGCACCAACGATCCGGTGTACTCCTTTTTTTACGTGCTTTTCCGGCGGCGAATGCCCGACCCTGGCGGTACATCGTTGTCGTTTTTGGTGCATGATGAGTCTACCTTGCTGCACATCGGGGATGCGCACGAAGCTCCTTTGCCGGTCAAGCCGGACATTCTATGCCTGCCGTGGCGTAAAACGCCCTTTCAACCCAAGCGATACCAAGAACTCCTGATCCACCTGGCTGTGCAATTCGGTGCGCCCTACGTGCTGCCTATCCACCACGACCTGCCCCACACAGAAGCCGATCCGGCGGACTTGCACGGGCGTTTGAAGGCTGAAATCCTGGACGGACGGGGATGGCACATCTTCGAACAGGGACATCTTGTCCGCGGCGAGTAGGTGTCGTCATGCATGCAAAGGTTGTTTATCGTGAACAGACTATCGAACGTGAAAACTAACCTGTACGGCCGGCCGCGCGTGGGGCTGGCCCTGAGCGGCGGCGGGGCGCGCGGTCTGGCCCATATCGGTGTGCTCAAGGTGTTGGAGCGCGAAGGAATCCCCGTGGATTGCCTCGCGGGAACGAGCATGGGCGGCGTGATTGCGGCGGCCTACGCCACGGGCATGAGCCCGGCCGAAATCGAAAGCGAGGCCCTGGCGACAACGCGCTGGCGTAACCTGGCCAGACTGGTCGATCTGAGCTTGCCTCGCCAGGGCCTGTTCAGAGGCAACCGGCTACTGGCGTACTTTGAGCGCCATCTCGGACAGCGCACCTTCGCCGATCTGGACTTGCCCCTGGCCCTGGTGGCTGTTGATTTAAACACGGGGCAGGAAATCATCCTGCGGGAAGGGCCAGTGGCCCTGGCCGTGCGGGCGACAGTGGCGTTGCCGGGCCTCCTGGCGCCAGTGGAAATGGATGGCCGGAGGCTGGCGGATGGCGGCCTGCTGAACAACCTGCCGGTCGACGTCGCGCGTCAGATAGGCGCGGAAGTAGTTATCGCAGTGGACCTGTCCCCAAGGCGCGGTGAAATCTGGCTAAACCACATCCGTTGGGTGCCAGAAGGAGTCGCGGACACCGTGCAGGTCCTGGGCGAGTCGGTCGGGGTGATGATGAGCGCCATGAATGAGCAGAAGCTGAGGCAGGCGCGGCCTGAGGTCCTGATTCGTCCCGCCATTCCTGCAGGCGTTAATGCGGTCGCCGGCTACAATCGGGCGGACGAGCTGATTGGCGTCGGGGAACGCGCGGCCGAAGCGGCCTTGCCCCGCATCCGGGCGCAGATGCACCCCCGCCTGCATTGGGAGGTGCGAGTCCCCGCGCGAAACAAGCCCGGCCTCCGGGATGGACAATGCAGTGCCGAACCAGCTCCGGCCCAACTTTGAGTCAGGGAGCATCATGAGCATGTTCTCGTCGCGGCACTCCGTGCGCCATTTACGCCGCTATCGTGAAATCATCCGTATATTCCTCAAGCACGGCTTTGGCTTTGCGTTCGACCACCTGGGGCCAGAATGGCAACGGTTGCGTCGCGCTTTTCGGCCACGCCCAGCAGCGGCTCGGCTGTTGCCGGCGGAAGAGCTGGCCGCGCACCTGCGGCAGGCGTTGGAGGAACTAGGGCCGACTTTTGTCAAGTTCGGCCAGATTCTGTCCACGCGCCCCGACCTGCTGCCCCCGCCCTACATCGTCGAACTGAGCAAGTTGCAGGACACCGTGCCGCCCGCGCCCTGGGAAGCCATCCGGGACGTGATCACCCAGGAGCTTGGACCCGCGTCGGAAGAGGTTTTCGCCACGATTGATCCGCAGCCGATGGCGGCGGCCTCGCTGGCCCAGGTGCACGCCGCCACACTGGCTGATGGCGAAGAGGTGGTGATCAAGGTACAGCGGCCCAACATCCTGCCTACGATCGCGACCGACCTGGAAATCCTGGCGGCGCTGGCAACAGCGGCCCAGGCGACGACTCTGGGGCAAATATATGACTTCGTGGCGATCGCTGACGACTTTGCCTTCACTTTGCGCAACGAGTTGGACTATCGGCGGGAGGGGCGGAACGCCGACCGCTTCCAGGCTAACTTTGCGCGCGAATCCCACCTTTACGTTCCCCGCGTTTACTGGGAATACACCACCCAACGGGTGCTGGTGCTGGAGCGCATTCACGGGATCAAGATTGACGACATCCCGGCCCTGGATGCTGCCGGCTACGACCGTCACCGGGTGGCTTTGCACAGCGCCCGCGTCATCATCAAGGAAGTGCTGGAAGATGGCTTCTTCCACGCAGACCCCCACCCCGGCAATTTCGCGGTCATGCCTGGTGAGGTGATCGGCGCCATGGACTTCGGTATGGTGGGGTACCTGAGAGATCGAGACCGCCTCGATCTGATCCGGCTCTATATTGCCTCGGTGAGCCTGGACACCGAAGGCATCGTTGAGCAGCTCATCCGCATGGGCGCAGCCAATGTGGAAGTGGACCGCAAGAGGCTGTCGCAGGATATCGACCGCCTGTTGACTAAATATTACAACCTACCGCTTAAAGACATTCGCGCTCGCGAGGTGGTCGAAGAAATCATGCCGATTGCTTACCGCCATCACCTGCGCCTGCCGTCCAACCTGTGGTTACTGGGCAAAACGCTGGCGATGATGGAGGGGCTTGGGCTGCAACTGGACCCCGACTTCGACATGTTTGCCGTTTCTGAGCCATTTGTGCGACGGCTGGCCTGGCGCCTGACACTGCCGCGCCGGGCTTGGGGCCAGGAGTTGCTCCGTCAGGGTGCAGACTGGGGCGAGCTGGTCAGCAGGTTGCCCCGCACCGGGAACCGCCTGCTGGAACAGGCCGAGCGGGGGGAACTGTTTCAAATCCGCCTGAAAGACGCCGGCTCGATCATGAGCCGGTTGGATCGCCTGGGGACACGGTTGGCGCTCAGTGTGCTGGTCGCTGCACTGATCGTCAGCCTGGCTCTGCTGATCCCGCTCACGACCGCTGGCGGCCCGCTGCAGTTACCGGTGGCGGCTGGATTTATCGTGGCGACTGCATTGGGCGTGTGGCTAATGATTTCGATCCTGAGAGGCACGCACTAAAGAATGTGCGGTATCACGGGGGATGCTGTTCTGTTTCTCGACGCTGACGTACTGCTGTGGAGGCGTCATCATGCTATCAGCTCTAGCGCGGAATTGGTGGGTCTTCGCCCTGCGCGGAGCTTTGGCCATCCTGTTAGGATTGGCGGCGGTCGTCTTGCGGGGCAGCACGATTGCGGCCCTGGTGCTGCTGTTCGCGGCCTATCTCCTGACGGACGGTATCTTCGCGATCGTGGCCGAGGAGTGGCGGGCAGCCGAGCACGAAGAGCGGGGATGGCTGTTTCTGGTAGAAGGGCTGGCGGGCGTCGCGGCCGGCAGCATCACCTTCACCTGGTCGGCGATTACCGCGCCGGTTCTGCTCTACATCATCACCCTGTGGGCCATCCTGACGGGAGTCCTCGAGGTGCTGGCCGCGGCCCAGCTACGCCGGGAGATCGAGGGCGAGAACTGTCTGGCGGTGGCCGGCATGGCCTCCCTGGTCTTCGGCGAGCTGCTACTGGTACAGTTGGCGACGAGCGCGCTGCCAGTAGTCTGCCTGATCGGTGCCTACGGCATTGTCTTCGGCATCGCCATGCTGGCGCTGGCGCTGCGCCTGCGGACCTGGTGGCACGAGCAGGGCGGGGAGTACCACCAGGCTTGAGCGATGCAGAGAAAGAGAAACCGAAACTATTCATTCATCGCGAAGCATCCTGAGCGGAACGACGGGAGAAGAATGACTAAACATGCTTTACCGAAAATCGCCATCCTGATGGCCAAGGCCGGAGGGGGCCACGTAACCGCCGCACAGAGCCTGGGCGAGGCCCTGGAAGGCAAAGCCCAGGTCGTCTTCGTCAATCTTCTCGACGACCACGCCCCCTTCCCGCTGAACCAGCTCTCCGCCTCCTACGGCCCGTGGGTTAGTTACGCCCCATGGACGTACCAGAGGGTCTATGAGTTCTTTTCGTCACCGTGGCGTGTCGAGATGATCCAGCGGGCGGCTTACCGATTCGTGCGCAACCGAGTGGCGCCTGTCTTGGAGGCGGTCGCTGCCGACCTGGTCATCAGCGTACACCCCGCCCAGGTGACCGTCCCGCTGCGTATCCTGCGCGAAATCAGCAGCCGGACGCCGTTCATCACGGTGGTAACAGATCCGGTCACGCCACCTATCGCCTGGTTCGCCCCCGACACCGACCTATGTGTCGTCGCTACTGAGCCGGCGCGTCGGGTCGCGCTGGAATGCGGGTTGCTCGCCGACCGGGTGCAGGTGATCGGTCTGCCGGTACGGCGCGCGTTTTCAGCCGTCCGCGGCCGGCCCAAAGAGGCGTTGCGGGCGCAGCTCAACCTCGATCCCGCGCTGCGCACGGTCTTGATGACAGGTGGCGGCGCGGGCATAGGCAAGTTGCTGCCTCTGGCGCGCACCATCGCCGACTGCCTGGCCGCCAGCGGAACGTCCGCGCAGATGGTGATCATTGCAGGAAACAACCAGGAACTGCTCAAGCGGCTGCGCGCCCAGCAATGGCCGCTGCCGGTGACGCCGCTGGGCTACGTGGAGAACATGGCCGAGTGGATGGCGGCCAGCGACTTGCTTGTCACCAAAGCCGGGCCGGGCACCCTGAGAGAAGCCGCCTGCGTCGGGCTGCCGGTCATCATCACCGAATTCATCCCGGGCCAGGAAGAGGGTAACGTCTCATGGGTGGTGGACTCCCAGGCCGGCATCTTCGTGCCCAAGCCGGCGCAGGTAGCCCTGCTGGTCGCCGATTTAATCCAGCCCAACAATCCCCAATTGGACTTCATGGCCGGCCAGGCGCTCAGCATCGCCCACTGCGACGCGTCTGAGAAGATCGCCCAGGCCGCGTTGGAGCTTTACTATCGGACGACCGGCATGTAACTGTCAATACTGCACAGCACCAACGCAGCTCGCAAAATCCCCGGACCGGTCAGCCCACGGTCCTCCACTCAGGATGTCTACAGTCGAATCCCATCAGGGGCCCAGGTTTCTCGAATTCAAGTCCTGACAACCGGGTAACGGCCCGAGAGCACACCGGGCCGTCAGCGCAAGCTGACATCTCGCACGTTAGGAGTCGAATGGCGGAGCGATCCTTGTGACGGAGTATGGTTGACAACTTATCCTTTGCAGGAACGCCCCAAATGGATGTTACCACACCGTCGTTGGTTGTATGCCTTGGAATAGCACCGTCAATGACCGTGACGTGCGAGTCAAACAGGAAAGCGCCCAGGGGCGGGCATCGGCTGACAGACATGTCGAAACAAGGCCGGCCGATTTCGGCTTTGCAGATGGCTGCCCGGGCTCGGCCGATCACTTGTTGCAGCAAGTGAACAGTAAAGAACGGGGACTGCAGAACAGCCCGAGAGTGTGTTGATCGTGTCCCCAGGACGCTTGACAACCGATGCGGCCAGGTGTAGATTACCAGCAGGTTGCCGAGACGCAGAGCTTTCCGCGCGCTGATGAGAGCGCTTTGCCCGTCTTGCCTTCGCTGCTCCGAACCCATCACCTGAATGGTCAAGAACAGGTGAAGGGGGTAGGTTGTGGCCCGAGACCGGGTCATCTGCTGCAATACTGGCAGGTGATCCGCTCTCGGGTCACAACTCATCCCAAATCCCGGAGGCAGACCATGTTCAGCAGTCCCATCGTGTATGCGTGGATCGCGTGGCTTCTCGTGATCGGCGTAATCGCCGCCCTGCGCTTCGCAGCACACCAGCGCGAGGAACGCAGGCGGGCCGAACGTCGCTCGCAGCGTCGGACCGGCCAGGTTGCAGGATCGGTGTCAGACAACGCGCCGGTCGTGAGCAGGCTGAGAACGACAAAGCAACGGCCGATTCCTGCCGACTACCGGGACCAACTGGTCGCCGCGGGCATCATCCAGCCCGCGCCCGACCTGGCCACACCCGATCCGGCGACCCAGGTGTGACGAGCATACCCGCCGTCACAGGGCGACCGACCATCGCCCACTCCATGCCCGACATACCCGTCGGGCATGTCTTTCTTCTTGACGACACCATGCCAGACTGGGACAGACCACCCGCCGACTTCACCGCTGTTGAGTTGGTGCGCCTCGACCCCGCAGCCAATGCGCGGCGCTACTACCGCATCGCCTGGGAACCAACCCTGCTGGATGACCACGCTGTCATCCGCAGCTACGGCCGGAAGGGCGCATGGCAGCGCACGTGCATCACGCCGTTCCCGTCCCTCGAAGCCGCCTGGCCCCTCATCCGGGCAAGCCTCAAGACTCGCCTGCGCCACGGGTATCGCGTCGTCGGCAGCGCGTGAAGCGAAAGCGCCCGAGTTCCTGACCGTTTCCACCAAAGCAAAGGCCCAACCGGGTATGGTTGGGCCTCATGGTTCTGAGGGTGGGTGACCCTCAACTGGTGCGCGGCGTGAGCAGAGCCAGGACATCGGCGAGGCCGCGCAGGTCGCCAAGCGTCACCACCCGGGCGGCGATCTGGCTCATCGCGCCGGGATCGCAGTCGGGCGGGATCAGGATGGCGGATGTGCGTGCTTTGTCGCCGGGCAGCGCCAGCGGGATAGAGCCGTCGCCGTCGGTGACCAGCAAGATGACGTGTGCCGGCCAGCGCCGCCAGGCGTCGGCCAGGAACTCGAACGCGGTGCCGCCGTAGCTGAGGCCGTCGGCCTCGCTGAAGAGCAGCGCGGCGTCGCCGGTGTCGGCGACCTGGGCACTGTCGTCGAACAGCAGTCCCACGACCTCGCCGTTCGCCTCCTGGACCGCCAGGACCACGGCCTGCGCCGCGGTCTGCGCCAGGACGAACTTGGCGCCCTTCATCGAGCCGGACTTGTCGAGGCAGATTGCCACTTTGGGCCGGGGCCGCTCCTTGCCCGGCAGGGCCATGCGCAGCGGGACAACCTCTCCCAGCGCCGCGGCCCGGCGGTCGAGCCGACCTGGTGCGACGATCTCGGTTGCGCTGCGGGCGACCTGAAAGTGCATGCGTAGCCCGCGAGCGGCCTGTTGAGCCTCCGGACGGGGTCGGCTGCGACCGACGCGCACGACGGCGACGGGTTCTGGCGTCGCCGGCGGGTGTGCGCCCGTGTTGGCGGCCGCTTCGGCCTGGGCCGCGCGACCCGCCGGACCGACGACGGTCAGGCCGCCGCCGGGGATGGCGTGGCGCTCTGGGGCCTGGCGCAGCTCGGGGAACTCGGCCATGATCTGCCGCACGTGCTCGGGCAGATCGTTGGGCGCCAGGCTCTGCGCCTCGCTCAGCCGCCAGGCGAAGGCGGTCATGCGTATGGTCAGGGCCGGATCGCCGTGCCGGTTGAGCGTGCCCCAGAGCGGGCTGCCGGACTCACCGCTGTCGTCGAACGACGCCGCGGGCCGGCAGAAGCGCCCGGCCAGCGCAACCGAACAGGCGATGTCGGCCAGGTTGCGGCCCTTGAGGATCGCCGCCGTGTACTCGGCCAGGCGCGCCGCCTTGACGGCTGTACGCACCGCAACCAGCGTGTCGGCCAGGGGCGGGAAGCTCCCCGCCATCATGGCTTCGAGCTGCACGTCGGCGACGATGTTGCCCAGCCAGTGAGGCGCGGCGGTCTGCTGCTCGGCCTCCTCCAGCGCCTTGAGCGGCTGCAGGAAGTGGCCCAGCTCATGCACCAGCAACCCCACCGCGACTGGCGTGTCGTGCGCCACGTCCACCCCCTCGAAGGCTGGCGGGAGCCAGATGTGGACTCCGTCCGTAGCGGCCGTATCGGCCGCCTCGTCCAAGGCGACGTAAGCCCGCACCAAGCGGGCGGTGTCGGGCGCGACCACCGCCAGGATCTGGTTGGCGGTGGCGTCGAGGATGGAGCGAATGTCGAGCGTGTCGTTCATGGCCGGCCTCCTACCCGAATGCCCATGCCTTCCAGGAGCTTGCGGAACCCCTCGGCGGCCGGACGGTCAATCGCCCGTAACTGCGCGAAGTAGGTCGGCGCAAAGCCCAGGTCGGCCGGATCGGCGGCCTCGGCCAGCAGCGTGTAACCGATCGGCAGCGGCAGTTGGCCCTCCGTCACCAGCTTCCACGACGTCTCGATGGCGTCGCGGGCCGGCTTCTGGAAGAGCGCGGCCACGGCCGGATCGAAACCGACTTCCAGCGGTACGGTGCGCCGGACGAGAGCCGGATCGAGCGCGGAACCCCAGGGGTTGCAGGCTAGCGCCACCTTACAGCGGCTGACCGGCGCCCAGTCCAGGCCCCACATGGGCACCTCGACCATGCGCACGGTCTGGCCGTCGTCGGCGGGCACGCGCTGCGCCCAGGCGACTTCGCACGGGATCGGCAGCAGCGGCCGCATCAGAACGTCCATCGCGCGCTGGTTCAGGCGGGTCAGCTCGTCCAAAAACAAGAGGACGCATTCCCCGCTTCTCGCGCGCCGGAAGGCTCGGGCGATGACGGAGGCGTAGACCCCGTGATCGGTCTTCAAGCCGACCAGGTCGGCGTCCGCGTAGCTGCTCATCCCATCGAGCGCTTCGAAGGCCCAACCGTGGCGCACGGCGACCAGGCGGATGGCCGAGGTCTTGGCGACATCGGTCGGGCCGATCAGGAACGGCGTCTTGTCGGCCTGAAGGATCGGCTCCACCAGGTCGGCGAGGCGGGCGACAGCCTGGCCGATGGCCCGGCGCACGCGCTGGTTGAAGGTCAGCGTGTCGGGATCGGACGGAGGCATCGGTGTGGCAGGCGGTGTCGGCATCGGAGTCGGTTCAGTGGGCATTGTCGCAGGCGCTGCGCCGGCGATAGGCCAGGGCGCTTCCACGGCTGTGCCCAGGATGTGCTTGCAGGGGATGCGCGCCGCCTTGCCGCCGGACTGGAACCAGTCGGGGCAGTCGCAGTCGCAGTCCGTGACCTGGCCGCCCTGCAGCCGGATGACGGCGTGGTAGACGCCTTTGACCAGCCCCTGGATCTCGGTCGGTGTCGCGGTGACGCTCACGTGCCCCGTGATCGGCCCCTTGGGGTCGTGGAAGACCCGGTCGAGGCGTCTCTGGTCGATGGTGAAGCCGGCGTCGCGCAGTAGGTCCACCAGGGCATAGCCGGTGGGCGCAGTCGTGACGATAGGCTGGCCGCGTGTGAGTGCAAAGGGTGTGGCTGATGCTTGGTTGTGCATGTCGGTCCTCTCTGTCTGGGCGGGCACAAGGCTCTGCCCCTGCGTGTTGGAGAAGACGCGCTGTCCCGGATAGGGACAGGCGCGTCCCCTCCAGGTTGGGATGTGGTTGCGGGTGCCGCCTACTTGCCGACGGCAGCAGCCCCTGGGGCGTGTTTCTTGATCCGGTAGGCGCATTGCGTGGCGCGAGCGCAGTAATTGCACTCCCAGCATTCCAATGGATCGCCAGCCGGGCCGGTGGAATCGGCCTCAGTGATGAGCCGAGCCTTCTCGACTAGCCGCGCCTCAACCGCCGTCTGCAGCTCGGCGTCGGGCATGGGCACGTCCACGGTGCGAACGGCGCCCATGTCCATGTAGACGATCCTGCTGGCCAACGGGTAAGGATAACCGGACTTGCCGAGCAGCCAGCCGTAGATCCAGAGTTGCGCGACGTGGTGCTGCTTGGGCAATTCGAGAGTCGCCATCTTCCTGCCGAACGTGTTTATGGTCTTGTAATCCGTGGCCAGGCGCAGCGCCGGATCGTAGTGGTCGATCTTGCCCGCGATCCAGGCTTGGGCGCCCAACTCCTCCAGTGAGGCGATGAGGCGCGTCTCGGCGACCGCGTTCTCGCCGGCCAGCGATTCCAGTGCGGCATGGAAGATCGTGCCGCGCAGCCGTGACCAGTGCTCGCTGGGCTTCTCCAGTGGCGGCCGGCCGTGCAGGCCGTACCAGGCCTGGCGGGTGCAGCCCAGCAGACTGGTGACCCGCAGCAGGGCCACGCCGGCGCGCTGGGCCAGGGCTTGCGCCTCCAGCAGCCCATCGTCTCCCCGCATGCTATTGGCGAGCGCCTTCAGCACGGTGGACGGAAACGGGCACGCCGGAACCTGGCGGTGCTCGGCGCACTCCAGGCAGTCGTGCAGCGGGATCGGCTGGCCGGTGATTTCACAGAGCCAGATCTCGGTGTTCATGGTTCCTCCGTGTGGCGGCCGTAGCGGGCGATGTGCGCCTCGGTCAGCCTGCCCGTCGCGTAGCAGCGTAGGCAGACCGGGAACTCGCCGCCATAGGTACCGCTGGTGGGTGTGAGGCAGACGACGCAGGGGGCCAGGACCTGGCCGCCCTGGATGGCGGATTCAGGCGCGGCGCATTGCGCGCAGATGATCGCCTCACCTGCGTCGAGGGGTCGGTGGCAGACGACACAAGTGTTCATCTCACCAACCCTCCGTTTCGACGAAGGCGTCGTCCGAAACGTCCGCCAGCAGGTTGAGCTCGCGGGCGTACTGGGCGCGCAACTCGTCGAGCCGCCACGCCAGGTCTTGCTCCAGCGCAGTCAGGACGGCGGCCTTACGGCCGGCGTAGCTGTGCCAGGAACCCTCGTCATCGTCGTCCGACGAGCGTGTGGTGATGTGGACCGCCTCGCCGCTGCCGAAGTCGCGGATCAGCCGGACCAGGCCGGCGCGCAGGTCATCGGCCGTGCCGCGACACATGTCGCCTTCGGTCTCGACCGTGATCGTGTCATCCTCGATGCGCACGGCGGGGATGGCGCCTTCCTCGTACTCGGCCACGGCGGCGGCCAGCGCGTGCCGGTCGGCGTCGGGCCGGAGTGTGAACTCGCCTGAGATGCTGTACCAGATGGTCATGCGTGTGCTCCTTCTTGTGTGGATGTGGTGTCTGTGCGTGTGCTGTGGGGTAGCCTAGCGTGACGCTCCACGCCGCGCCGGATATCGCGCAGCAGGCGACGCAGATCGTCTTCCTGGTCGGGCCGCAGCGTGCGCTGGGGCGCGGCCGCGTCGATCATCCGCCAGTAGTCTTCCTCCTGGCCGACCTTGCCCCAACGCGCCAAGACGCGAGCGGCAACCCAGAAGTAGAGCGCGGCCCAGTCGTGATGCAGCGGCGCGGCCAGGCTGGCGGCCATCAGGTAAGCTACGGCCTCCTCTTCGGAGGCGTGGTCGTGCTCGCCGGCCAGCACCAAGCCTAGCCGGGCGATGCGCACGGCAGCGCGCAGCCAGGCCGGTGTCTCGTCGCCCCAGGCCGGGTCGCCCACGATGAGCGGTCCGACCAGGTAGCGGCGGTCGCCAGCAGTCCAGCGTTGCTCGGCTGCCGGCTGCCGGCCGAGCTGGGCCAGGTACGTCAGTGCGGCGTTCACCAGGTCGAGATCGACTGGGGGTTCTTCTGTCAGTAATGTTTGTGTAGCCATGTGTTGCTCCGTGTCGCAGGTGTCTGTGTGGGCTTGGCGTGGCCGCAGCGTGCGGGCCACAGGAGAGCCGCCTGTCCGGTTGATCGCCAGGCGTGCGGCTCTCCTGTGACTCCCACAAGGAAGAGGCAGGGGGAGAAGCGGGCCAGGCGGGTGTGCCTGGCCCGAAGCAAGTGGGCGGATGGCCCACGGTCGGTGTGTCAGTACCCCATTTCTGGTCACTTGTGACCAGAAATGGGGTATCAGCAGCTCAGGCAACGCGCCCGGGCCGAGAAGCAGTGATTGCAGAGGGTGGCGCCGCAAGCGATGCAGGCGTGGCTGTGCGCATCCGGTGGGATGATCTCGTCGCACGAGACGCAGCGCGGCCAGCTTTGCCAGTCCACGATGCCGTCCCGGGTGATGATCCCCGCCGCGATGGCGCTCACGAGGGTCTGCCGCAGGAGCGCCGGATCGGACAAAAGGACCTCAGACGCCGGCATGCAACGCCCCAGAGCGCCCAGAGCCAGGATCGCATCGCGGATGTCGAACTGATGGCCGCCGGCCAGTGAGCCGGCATCGGCGGGATCGGTCGTGTACCAGTGGGGACTGGGGTCCCCGTCCTCGGTATTGGTGTGGAACACCATGACGCCGCGGGCGTGGGCCGCCAGCGCCACCGATGGGTAGTCAACCAAGGAGTAGCCGTAGACGCCACCGGCCGCGTCGGCGCCGTTTTGCCAATCCGTCACGCCGGGGGCGAAGTCCACCTCGGTGTGATCGGCGAAGAAGCGCACGCGCCCCAAGGCGTCCTCGGTCTGGGCCGGCGTGTGGATGATGATCTGGCAGAGCGGATCGGGTTCCGTGTCGCCGCTGTGCGCCCTGGCATCCAGGTGCACGGCCGCGGCGTAGTACAGATCGAGCAGTGCTACCGGATCGGGATGCAGGTCCGGCGCCACGATCTCCAGCCCGTAGGCGCACTCGCGCAGGATGAGGGTCCCGCGTGCCTCCGGTTGGTCGAAACGGAGCACCAGTTCCTCGCCCGGCAGCCCGTCGCTGCGGGGTTGGCGGGTCAGGTTCAGCATGGCGCGCCTCCCTCGCCGCTCGCGCAAGCGATGCACTGACTATGGCCGCTGGCAGCGCACGTCGGGCAGATGGGATTCCCGCAATGCGCGCAGTCGTGCAGATCGAGGGGATCGAACGCAATGTCCGCCCGGCAGACGCTGCACACCCGGTAGCCGCCGAGCGGCGCCTCGACCTCGATCCAGCGGATGATGTGGATCGGGTCCTGGCCCATGGCGTGTGTGAACGCAGCGTTCACCAGCGCGTCGGTCAGGCACGCGCCTGGACTGACAGGGACCTCGACGATGGTGAGTTCGCCAGTGCCATCGAAGTCGCCGCCCGAAAACTCGCTGTGCCATTCGACCTCGACGGGAATAGTGCCCAGGTCCGCCTGGCGCGTCGTGGAGTCGGCCGTAGCCAGCAGCAGGGCGCCGCCCAGGGCGTGCGCCGCCGCGGGCGCGATCTGCAACTGAATGGGCGCGTTCTCGCCCATCCGCCGGGAACGGACGGCGACCCAGATCTGCTCGCCCCGCCAGATGGCGATCTGCCGTGGGCAGAACCAGCCGTTGCGGCCACGCGCTGCGGCGTCCGGGTCATCGGGCAGTTCGGTCGTGGCGTCAGGAGACGCCAGACTCGTAAGGTAGAGGTTGATTTGCATGATGCACTCCGTGTCAGTCTCCTTGTTTCTCACCGCTTAGGCGGGTGTCCGCATCCGAGCGTCGCCAGAAGCCAACCAGCCTCGCCAGGGACCGGCCCAGCCGCAGCAGCACGCGGTTGCCCAGGCGACCGGCGCGCGTGTCGCGGAAGGGCGCCTCGGCCAGGCGCTGGATCGGCTTAACGTAGCCGACGCTGGCAGTCTCACCGCAGGGCCGCACGACCCAGATCTCGTAAGGTCGCGGCGGTGGTTGGTTCCAGTAAAACCGTGACGGGAAGGCCACCTTGCCCGAAGGCAGGCGGCAGATGACGTCTGAGCCGTTCCGGGCCGGGACGAAACAGACGCGCAGTGTGTCGGGGAAGTCTTCCATGTGTGTTGCTCCTGTGGGATTCGTGACGTGTCCGCCGTAAGCCTGGAAAAGCATGATCAGAAGCCTAATCCGCGCTCTTTGAGCGAAAGAAAAGACCGGTTACCGATCACAAGATGATCCAGGACATCGATGCTGAGGAGTTTGCCGGCTTCGACGAGCTGGCGGGTCACGTGTAGGTCCTCGGCCGAGGGTTCGGGATCCCCGCTGGGGTGGTTGTGGGCGACAATCAGCGCGGCCGCGTTGAGGCGGATCGCCTCGCGGAACACCTCTGCGATGCGCAGCACCGCCGTGTTGAGGGAGCCTTTGTACACCGTGTGGATCTTGAGCACCTGGTTCTTGCTGTCCACGATGATCGTGCGCAGCTCCTCTTGCTCCAGCGCGCCCATATCGGCCAGCAGCAGGCCGGCCGCGTCGGCGGGCGACTTGATGCGCAGGCGCTCGGGGGGTAGAGCCACGATGGAGCGCCGGCCCAGCTCGAAAGCCGCCTTGAGTTGGTGTGCTTTGCCGCGACCGATGCCGCGGTAGCGACCGGCCAGCTCTGCCAGCGGCGCTTTCACCAGGCCATCCAGGCCCTCGTAGCGGGCCAGCAGCGTCTCGGCCTGACCCAGGTCGGTCAGACCTAGCACGATCGCCAGCAGCTCAGCACTGCTCAGCGCGGCCGGGCCGTAACGGTTCAAGCGCTCTTGGGGTTGTTCGGTGGTAGGCAGCTCGCGGATCGTGACGCGGGCACTCGGTGTCGTGAGGAAACTCATCTGTGTGGACGTGTTCATAGTCTACTCCTGTGTGCTGCGTGGTGAGTCCAGGCGTGGTCTTCATGTCTCGGAAGCAAAAAGTGGGGAGAGCGGATGTGCTCTCCCCACCGGTATGCCTGGCAGATAGCCTGGGCGTCGTGGGGGCAAGCCCCCGCTCGTGCGTTAGAAGGGAACGCCCTCGGTCTGCTTGGGCGGCCAGATGACGCCGTCGCAGTTCTTGTCGCGGCACTTGAAGTCGGGCGCCTTCGGGTTCTTCTTGCCGGCGCGGTTATCCCACATGAGACCGCCGCACTTAGGGCAAGCCGGTGTGGCGCCGTTCGTCGCGTCGCCTGACGGAGCTGAAGCAGCGTGGCCGTTGCCTGCAGCGCTGCCGTTGTGGCCGTTACCGTTGCCACCGTTGCTGCCCGCCGGCGGATCGTACTTGCCGGTGCGCAGCATCTCGCGCAGCGCCTGCAGCGCCGGCGGCGTGAACTGCCGCTTGCCGCTGTCGTAGTCGGCCCACACCTGCGGGACCGAGTAGAGGTAGCGGCCCAACCCGAAGGCCGAGCAGGCCCGCTTGAAGGCCTGCGCCTCGGCGGAGGTCGCGGCGTTCTCCTCGATCACGGTGCTGCCGTCGTGGCGGGCGCTGGCCTGCAAGCTCTCGCCGATGGCCTGGCGCGTCACGCCGGCCACGGTGAGCGCGCAGGTGACGATCACGCGCTCGCCCGCGTACTCGCGGGTGTACTCATTGCGCCAGTCGGGCGTCACGGCGTCGAGCCGACCCTGGTAGACGCGCGAGTCCACGTAAGCCAGCGCCAGAGCGCGGGCCTTGTCCTGCGTGGTCGCGCCAGCCTTGAACTCCACGGCTTCGGGATCGAAGGGCTGCGCCAGATCGGCCAGCACGGTGTCGAAGGTCTTGCCTGCCGCGGCAGTCGCGGCCAGGCCGGTAGCGGTGTCAGTCTTGGTGGACATGTGATTTGCTCCTTGTGAAGATTCCCTGTCTGGGAGTGTGATGGATTCGCCCATGGGTGGGGCGAGATGAACGTGTCTCCTGCTGTGTGATGTGCGTCGTGACTGAGTCGGTTGTGGCTATGAAAAAGGGCTGGCATAAGCGCCGTCGGGCGGAGCGATCCGACTGCCAACCCTGTTGGCTCCGCGCGCCTGCCTGGCGCAACCGTGAGGTGTAGCGATCTGAGGCACGTCGAACGGGAACAGGTGTTGTCTGCGCAAGCCGGCGCCGCAACCTGCCCCCGACGTGCCGTTAGCCGGCTTGTTTCGAGGGCGTCGTCAGCGCCGATTGGACGATCCTGCCTCCGCGGGCGATCAGCTTGCTACTGCCCGCCCTCCCTCGCCAACTCAGCAACGACAGCTTCAGCGATCGCGGCGGTCTTGGCCTCCAGCGCCTCAATCACTTCCGTCATGGCGCGGCTCAGCGTCGCGGTCACGACGGCCGTGATGAGATCGCGCGAAACCGGCGTTTGGAGTTGTGCGGAGGGTGCAGGCTCGGCTGGCGCAGACTGTGCCGCTTCGACCTCGGCGGCCCGGACCTTGGCGGTGATGCTGGCCGTTGCCAGCTCGCGCACCTTGGCCTGGTACCGTTCGTAGGCCGCCGGCCACTGCTCCAGCACGATCCGTGCTGTGTGCTTGCAGGCGTGCAGCAGGCCGCCGCGACTCTGGAAGTCGGGGCAGTTGCAGACGCCCGTGTTCGTGGCCGTGAAGTCCACCTCGTAGGCGCCGCCCTCGCCGTTCGTGACGGCGAACTTCCGGTCGGCCAGCGTCTTGACGGTGTACTTCTCGGCTTTGGCCTTGGCAAACCGCTCATCGAGGGCAGCCAGGCCCCGGGGGAGCCATTCGGCCGGGGGTGTTTGCGCGGTGGGTGTCATGGGATGCTCCGTGAGATGGGATGTGCTGCGCTGTGGGGTGTCCCTTCTGCGGACACGACCTGGGAGCGCCAACACGCGGCTGGTGCGCCCAGGTCATGCTCGCAGAGAGGTAGGGGAAGTGATCCAGCAGGATCACGAGGAAGGCAAAAGGAGCGATGTGTGAGGGTTGTGCTGCGGGCGCGCGCCCGAATTCCACAGGCGCGCGCCCGCGATCATTTCATGCAAGTGTCACTCCACGCGCAGGCATGCGCGCAGAGTTGTTGTTCGTGTGGACCCTATTCGACTGTTAAAGTGCGTGGCGGAGTGGCCCGGCTCAGACACACATGCCGGGCGTTTCCATTAGCCCACGACCGGCGCCGGTTGCGCCGGCTCTGCCGGGGCCGATGACGAGTTCGCCGCACGCCGGCGGCGCTCACGGCCTGGCCTGGCCGGCGTCTCTTCTCGCTCGACGCGTTGGAGCGCCGCCAACCGTTCCACCAGGATTTCGTTGATGACGTGTGGCATCGCCACCTCGTCACCGTGTTGGGCGGTCTGGCCGCGCAACGCTTCCAGGATGCCGCCGTCACCGCGCGCCTTCTTGAGGAACGCGGCCAGGGGAATGTCGTACTCGCGGCTGGTGAGTTGACCGGCGGCGCGCAACCGATCGCCTTCGCGGAGGCCCGCGGCCGCCAGCGCGTGCAGCCCTTCGCAGCGCAAGGTCACGTAGTCGGGCAGGTCACGGCCGTTGCCATCGCCGCGCCGCCCGCCGCGGCCCGGATCGCTGTACACCGCGATGCGCAGAAACTCCGCGTCGCCGTAGTGCCAGCGCGCTGCGATCACGCCTTCGACGTGGATCTCGTTGAGCATGTCTCCTCCGTGGATTGCGGATTGCCGATTTTGGATTTCGGATTGGATTGATCATTGATGCGTCGGCCCAACTCCGCAATTCGCAATCGAGAATCACCATTCGCCGGCCCACAGCGGGCCGCGTGATTTCTGAGTGTCGAACAGGGTCTGAAGATCGGTCGCGAGCCCGTGCTCGGCCCCGGCGGCCTGGGCTTCGGCCACGAGCCGCAGACGCATCTCAGCCGTCACGGCTGCCAGGGCCACCCGGCCCTGGCGTTCGAGCTGCCGCTGCCACTTGACCATCCGGCGCTCGGCCTCGCCGCTCTCGCCCTCGACCTCCACGAAGAGATCCGCGTCCTCGTGACGCAACAGCACGTCCGGCTGCGAAGGCCCCGTCGCCGGCGGGCACACCGCGGTGGCCCAGCCGCGCAGACGGGCATGATACGTGAACGTACAGACCAGGCCGGCGTGGGCTGTCTGGGCTGCGCCGCCGTGAGACGCCAACAACAGATCCCACTCTGAAGGCACGGGCGCGATCCCGCAGGCCCGCAACACCTCTTGGCCGAGCGGCGCCAGGCGCACCAGGATCAGGGTCGTGTCGTCCGCCTCGGCCAGATCGGGCTTATGCACGCCCGCCACCGTGACCTTCTGCTCGATCCAGAACTGCCGCCGCGCCAGCACTTGAAACGCCCGGCGTAGCGACCCGGCGTCCGACTTGACGGTCGTCAGGTTGGCGCTCATCAGGTCGGCGATCGCCAGGCGCATGGACCAGCCGGTGGTTCCCAACGCCGCCAACGCCAGTGCCTGGCGGGGCCAGGTCTGGAGCTGATCGGCGAACCGTCCAGGGGCCACCGCCGGCAAGGTCGGCAGCTTCACGTCGGCCAGTCCCAGGACCTGTACGCTGATGGGACTACCGGCCTTCGGCTCCACAACAGCCGTGGCAGGCAGCGCAGCTACAGGTCGATCATCGGCCCCCGGTGGCGGGCTGCTCTCCGCTGGCGCCGGTCGGTGTGCCGGCGGCACTGATGCAACGCCGGTCATCTCGGCCTCGGGCCGCGCGTCGGCTGGTGGTTCGATCGTCGGCCTGACCAGCGCGCGCAGGAGCCGATTCTCTGCCTGTAAGCGCGCCACCTCGGTTTGCAGGCGCTCGGCCTCGGCGCGCCGGCGGTCGTTCGCATCGGCCGGTGACGCTTCCGTCGTCCAGCCTTTGCCATTCCCGAACGCCTGGCTGTCTTGAGCGCCACGATTGCGGGCCAACGCGCCCTGTCTCACCCCTTGCAGCAGGCTGCGCCACACCTCGGGTGTCGCCCGGCTGACGAAAAGGGGATCGGCGCGCGTGCGCTGATCCAGCTCGTCTGCCAGGAACAGCCCGGCGAATTCGATCGTCAGCCGCACGTACTCGTGCAGTTGGCTCTCGGCGATCAGGCGTAGCCGGCGCTCCTCCTCAGCGATCTGCCTCGCGGCACGCTCGAAGGCCGTTAGGTTCTCCGGCGCTTGCCAGGGGGAGGAAAGCGACATGGCGACCCTGCTCGTCGTTAGGAATTCGGCTCACCGCGTGGCCGCGCAGCGCCCGGATCCGCTCCAGGGCCGCATTGACCGCTTCGATCGCCGCCTGCCGGGTCAACCCGCCGCCTGCGTAGCGGGCTACTGCTGCGGCCGCATCCACCAGCGCTGCGCGTGCTGTCGCCGTGGCAGCCGTGCCGCTCCGCTGGCCGGCGTAGATCCGCTGCGCCAACAGCATGGCCTGCACCGCGTCGGGTGGCGTGGCGGCAGCCAGGGCAGCCAGGGCGCGGCCGTCCACTTCCAGGCGCACGATCTCAGCGCCCGCCTTACGGGCCAGAGCAGCCGCCTCCCAACGCTCCGGCGTCAGCACCAGCGGGCTGCCCTCGGCAACCGGCGTCACAGCATGACCGACGACGGCCAGCAGGACGATCAGGCCGATTGCCGCGGCGCCCAAAGCAAGTTGGCGCAGGTTGAGATTGATCTCCATACGATGCAGTCCAACAGTCGCCCACGCGACTATCTCTGGATCATCCGATACCAGCTCGTAGCTGTCACCCGCACCGTGACGGGCGGGGTCAGGTTGTAGAACAGCCGGATCGTGCCGCTGGCGCGCGTCGACACGGCGTCCGCGCCTTCATCCAAATCCACACCATCCAGGTTGGCGGTGTAGCCACGAGCCCGCAGATCGGCCACCGCGGTCTCGAAGGCCCACGCCGCTTCCCCGGCGTAGCGGTCAGGCTCCAGGCGAGTCTCGCCCGTGTTGATGTAGTGCCGGATCTCCACAGCTCGGGCCGCGGCTTCCGCGCCCGCGTCCGCAGCGATCTGCAATCGACTGCGCAGCGCGAAGTAGCGCGGCACGTCGATCGCCAGGCCGGCCAGCGGCAGCAGCACAGTCACGATGACCAGCGCGTTCCAGACCATGTCGCCTGACCTGCCGGTCAGGAAGCGACGACCGGAGGCAAAGGCTAAGGTTGAGGTTAAGGCTGAGCGCAGCCTCGACCTTAGCCTCAACCTTAACCTCAGCCTTGTCATCACCAGCCCTCCTTGCGGAACGCGCTGACGGCCGTGCCCTTGAGCGGGCCACTGGACGCGCCGAAGAGCGGCATCAGGCTGCCGTAGAAGTTGGGCACCGCCCAGTCCACCTCGACGCGCACAACGCCGCCCGGATAGGTGTCGGCCGCCACTCGAACAGCGTAGTCACCGATGCCGCTTCTCAACGCCTGCTGCGCAGCCTCCAGCGCCCGGCCGGCGGGATCCGCTTGGGCGACCGACCCGGCGCGCGCACCATAGCCGGCAGCGTGGTTGGCCGTCGTGGCCGAAAACCCGGCCAGCGCCAGGTTAACCAGCGCCAGCGTGACCAGGGCCATCAGCGGGAAGGTGAGCGCGCCCTCCACCATGTCCCCGCGGCGGCCGGTCAGCCACCTGCGCATGTCAGCCTCCGATAGACGCGTCCACGATGCCGAGCTTGACCGCCAGCTTCTGGCCGATGCTGACCCAGAGGAAGACGGCCGCAACGACGATGGCTGCCATGATCAGGCCTCTTTCGACCATGTCGCCACGATTGTCGAGCAGGAATTCCTTCATACGTCCCTCCGTTGAGTGAGTGATTTGGGCTGGAAAATAAAAAAGGGGCGCCCGAAGGCTCCCCTAGTTGGCGCACATCTGGCGCCACGGTGTGAGTATAGCCGAGGTGATGGCCCCTGTCAATACTGGCTTCGCCCAGTGACGCAGATACGCACATTCTATAGATTCCGGTGAATCTCCAGAATGCCGGCTGATAGCACAGACGCACGAAAGACGTGCAAGTAACGCGCTACGACACAGCACCGAACGGGCCACCGGTGCAGAGTCGCGGCGTGTGCCAGGGAACGTCGTGATTGGGCGACTTTGCGTGTGCGATGGAGTCGAAATCATCCTCAAGCTGCACCAAAACGGACATGACAGAGGTCATGGCGTCAATCTGCATGCTGATGTAGAATTGGTGCTAACCGTGATTACGGTTCGATGGTACAGGGCGTCTGTAGCTCTGGCACGGGTTTAGGCCGCATGTACGCGAATATCGCTCAGAGGGTAGTTCAAACGCAAATGCGGTCGAATACAGAGTTAGGCCGGACAATGTAACACTGTGGGTTGACCACCAGAACAAAGTTCAACGTGCCATCGAAGCTGAGGAAATAAGCGATTGAACGCTGCGCAATACTTGCCCTATCTCGAAAAGAAATTGACACCAGGGCGTCTGAAACATTCGCTGGGAGTCATGCAGGTAATGGGCGAGCTGGCAGACATTTACGCCATCAGCCCAGAACAGGCGCTCACAACCGGACTTATCCATGACATCGCCAAGGATTTGACGCCCGCCCAGCAAGCCGGAATCATTCCACGCGCCAATATCGAAATCTCCCATGAATGCGAACGGGACTACTCGTATCATCTTCATGGCCCAGTTGGCGCTTATCTTGCGGAAACGGAGCTTGGGGTCTCCGATCCGGTTATCCTGAACGCGATCAGAACGCACACTTACTACGGCAACGCCGCCACCAACGACCCTTCTCTTTGTTGGTGTCTGCGCTTTGCCGATATTTTGGAGCCATCCCGCAATTGGCAGAATGTACGGTGGCTAAGAAAAGGTGTGCCCAGGCTGCGTGAGGTCGTCTATGGCGGTCATTTGCTGGAAGGCGCGCTGCTACAGACGGGCTGGCTCATTCAGTGGTTCAGGGAGGACGGCGCACCGCTCCACCCCAATATGTCGCGCATCTATCAGGAACTGGTCAACGCATTGCAGGTCGACGACGCGTTCTTGGAATAGCGCACGTCTGGCAGGTGACACAACTTGTTTGACGGCTCGTTGTGCAACGTTTGGTCAGTACGGTTCGCCATCATGGACGGCGGGTTCCGTTTTGCAGGGCTGGTGCTTGGGCGGGGCCTAACACCACGTCCACCTGACGCCTGCGGCAGGGGATCGTGGGTCGCGAAAGTAGTCTGGCCGCAGGCGCAGGTGACGTTTTTCGTTAGGCAACCCCACTTTGTGATCCTGGCTAAAACTCCTCAGAGGACTCCCATGCAGCGATATATCGCAGCACTTATCCTCTTGCTCCTGGTCGGAACCGTTGTGGCCCGTGTCTCGCTGATGCGTAGAAGCGGCATGAACGCCATGCATTTCGGCAAGATTGACAAGAAGGACTTTCTCATCCCCCCATTTGCCCTGCTCTACTTCTACACCGTGTTTGCCGCCGCTTTCGATTGGCCTGCTTTGAGCAAGCAGGCCTTCTTCCACTCTGACGCTGTCGCTTGGGTCGGCGTGCTCCTCTGCGTGGCAGGATTCCTGCTCGTCCCGATGAGCCTGGTTTCATTCGGCAGCAGTTTTCGGGTTGGCATTGATGCAAGCCATCCCAACCAGCTCGTCACCACGAGGGTCTTTGCGCTGAGTCGCAACCCCATCTACGTGGCGTTCTGGATTGTCTTGCTGGGTCAGTTCTTCGTATTCCCAAACTGGCTGCTCTTGGTTTATCTTGCCGCCGCGAGCTGGTTGTTCCATCGTCAAGTACTGCGTGAAGAAGCCTACCTGAAGGAGCATTACGGCAGGCTGTACTCGGACTACTGCGCGCGCGTCAGGAGATACATCTGAGCAGTCCTGAGGCAGCTTGAATCGAATAGATCGCCAGTCAACGCTGCGCCGCGAGAAAGATATTTGCCTGACGCGTTTTCCCGGCGTGCCAGGCAACTCGCTTGAGCTAAACAAGTCGGAGAAGAGTCGGCCACGTAGGAGTCGTGCAGCGGTCGTGGCGCAGCTCAGAATGTGTGGGACTCAAGAGCGATAAGCAGCAAAGCACTCATTAGGCTGCCGACATAGAGCCATAACGCCCCTGGAATCGCGACATCGCGCTGGCCACGCAGTCGCAGCGCGGTGAAGACCGCAACTTCCAGAACAGCGCCGATCCCCAACGCCAGCGGCGCAAAGGCGGCCAGCCCGACCATCAGCTTGCCATCCGCCGCGCCGGCGCGCGGCTCCAGCTTCGTGGCGACGTAGACGCCCACGAACACGGCGAAGGTCAGGGCCAGGTGGCCAGTCAGGAGCGCGACCGGCCAGGCAACGATGAACAGCGGTACCGTCAGCAAGTTGGAGACATGGCGGTTGCGCCGGTCCTGGACGGCGCACGGCAGCAGCCACAGCATCACCAGCACGTGGCGCAGCAGGGGATCGGCGAGCAGTCCGGCGATCATGGCGCTCCTTCCCGACAGAACAGGGCTGCGCTTGAACGACCACTGGCAGTCATGATTTCCCGCCACTCGGTCAGGCGTCCCTCGGTCAGGGCCGTGCGCAGGCGCTCGATGCCGGCGTCCTCCAGGATGGCGCAGCGCACGCCGTAGCGATCTGCGGTTGGGGTCAGGAAAGCCAGGTCGCGGGGCAACACAACCGCCTGGCGACCGGAGGTATGGTAGAACGATGGTGAATCGCGGACGAGCACCGGCTCAGTTGGAGGTGCTCCGGCGGCATCCAGCCAGCGATCCACGGCAGCGTAGTGATCCAGACCGTGATTGACCCAGCCCTGGGCAGTTAGCTCAGGTCCGATGACCCGCAGCCAAATCAGGCCATACTGGATCAGGCTGACCACCACGGCCAGGGCTGTCAGCCGGACGAGGAAGAAGCGGGTGAAGCGCGCCGCGTCCCAGCGCGGCCAGCGTCGGGCCAGCCAACGCATCACGGCCGCAACACCGGCGGGTATGCAAGCCGCCTGCCAGATCACCAGCGCGCTCGCCGAGTGGAAAGTCGAACCGTGCTGAGCCGGAAAGGTGAAGCCCAGGGTCAGCGCCAGCCACAGCGCCAGGCCGTACGCCAACCCGAGCCTGAACCGCCGGTCGTGCCAGCCTTGCCAGGCGCCGAGCACGGCCAGGGGCGCCAGGTACGGCCATGGTCCCAGCATCACGTACAGGTTATACCAGGCTGCCCGGAGCTTGGACGCCAGAAGCGGGCAGAGGCCCCAGGCCAGGTACCGGGAGACCGTCAACTCCTGACCCAGGTAGAACAGCTCCTCGTAGTCGCGCAGCCAAAGGGTCTTCAGTCCGCCCCCTGGGAAAGGCGTGCCGGCGACCAGCCAATTGCGCGCCCACCAGGGAGCCAGAGTGAGCAGGCAGCCAATACTCACGGCGACCGCACCACGCCAGTTCCGCCGCCAGAGGGCCGCGGCGCCGAGCACGAGCGCGATCAGGAGACCGTCGGCGCGAGCGAGCGCGGCCAAGCCTGCGCAGAGTCCCGCCGGCAGCCACCAGCCCTGAACCGCCGCCAGGATCGCCCCGGCGATGATCAGGCCAAAGGGACCGAAGCTGTCGGGCGCGCTGCCCCAGTAGCCGGCGTAATGGCCGCTGAAGAGCGTCAGCAGCCCCGCGGCAATGGCGTAATCCCGTCGCTGCCATAGCGACCAAGCCAGGTAGGCCGCCAGCGGCACAAGCAGGGCGCTGAGGGCGATGAAGACCGCCTGCACGCCGCGCCAGCCGTTGACGAGCAGGCCCAGGGCGGCCAGCCAGGTGTTGAACGGCGGCCAGTAGAGATGGCTCGGCCGCGGCAGACCGGCCGGGTCGTCCAGGTAGTTCCAGATCACGTTGTCGGTCAGGCCGTGTCCGGCAATCAGGCTCTCGGCGGCGTTCTGGTAATACGCCGAATCGAAGTAACTCGGCCCGGCCACTGGCCAGGCGAGCGCCAGCCGCACGACCAATGCCAGAATGTACAGTCCTGCGTAGACGCGCGCCTGGGGACAGCCCCGCCACCAAGCCAGGAGTCTACGCAGCCGCACGACGCCCAGCCAACAGCCGCTCGGCCGTCTCGCCGAGCTGGCGCAGAGGGACCGGCTTGACCAGAAAGGCATCGGCGCCCGCGGCGATCGCCGCGGCCCGCTGATCGGCACGCGCCGTCAGCACGATCACCGGCAGATCGGCGTGGCCGTCGGCGCGCAGCTGGCGCAGCAGCTCCAGCCCATCCAGCACGGGCATGTTCAAGTCGGTGACGAGCAGGTCGGGCGCATGGGTGGCGACACATTGCAGGCCTACGGCGCCGTCACCGGCGACCACGATGCTGTGGCCGCGGCGCAGAAAGCAGAGGCCAAGCAAGGTGCGCAGGTCGCCATCATCGTCTACGATCAGGATCTTCGCCACGTGGCAGGCTCCTACGGCTGAACTTCGACGGCCTGCGCCGCGCTGAAGACATGCAACTGGTAGGCGTGGCGGTCAATCAACCCCAGCCAGGCGGTCGGGAAGGTGAACTCGAGGTAGACCCCCACGCCCGGCCCGGTCAGGCGCATGTCGCCGCCATCCAGGTTCGCGCCCGGCACAGGCGGGAAGCCGGCGATCACGCCCCCCGCCGGATCGTTGATCGTCTGGATATCGTAGCTGTAGGCGGCGACGCCCTTGAGCGCCAGCGCAACCACGAGGAACTGCTCCGCCGCCTGGCGCGCGACTGCGGCATCGAAGCTGACTGTGCCGGCGGCGTAATTCAGTCCCGTGCCAGCCAGCGTCCCGGTGCGGGCGGCCTCGCCGGCCGCCTGGTAGCCCCAGGTGCGGTAGTGGTAAGCGGCGTACACGTCGTAGAGCGCGCCGACCAGCAGGATCATCAGGGCGGTCGCCAGGACGCCGTAGGCCAGGCCATTGCCGCGCTCCGCACGCCAGAATCTCATCGCCCCTCCTCGCCAGCCTGCGTCACGGATATACTTCGTACGGCGTGCAGTGCGTGGCCGTGAGATTGCGCGCCACCGCGGCGACCAGCGGCATGTCGATGGTGGTCGCATAGGTGGCGGTTACGCACACGCTGTCGCCGTAGCTCGCCGCCGGCGTCCAGGTGGTGCTCACACTCGCCTGGGCCGGATCGGCGCCCAGGATCGCGCGGCCGACCGCGGCCTGCACCACGGGCGTCGTACCGGCGACGTTGCCATGCGTCGCCAAGTAGCGCGCGCCCTCAAACGCGCCGCGATCCAGCGCCTGCTTAAGCGATACCGCCCGCGCCAGCTCCAGCCCGCCGAAGATCAGGGTCACGAACAGGATCGTGCCCAGGAGCGCCTCTACCGCCGATTGGGCGCGCGGATCACGCGTCATCTTCGTCCTCCTCACAGCCACACCACCGCGGCAATCCCGGCCAACGAAAACAGGTACGCCACCGGCTCCGGCTTGGACTTGCTCTGCGCCGCCGTTCTCAGAACCGCCAGCGCCGCCCACGGCCCTGCTGTCAGGCCAGCGCGGGCGGCTGCGACCACGTCTTGCCGGTAGCGCCAGGCGAGACGCGGGAACACCACCGCTGCAACCACCAGGGACGCCAAGATTAGGAAGCGCAGGCTGGGAAACAGCGCCAGTAGCGCGATGAGCAAGGCCGCGTCCCCACCGGGCAGCCGCCCCAGGCGCCAGAGCAGGTGCACGAGCGCGAACCCGGCCGTGAAGAAGAACGCAGCTTCTCCTTGCCCCCGGGCCACCGCAAGCAGGGCGACGGTGAGAGCGAACGCCACCATATCGGGTATCAGCCAGCGGCGATCGTCGCGTTCGGTGTCGATGAAGCGCCAGCGTAAGAGGCGCTTGAGGTCGCCGACTGTCGTGTCCCACAGGTAGTACAGGGCCAGGAGCACGAGCGGGACCCAGGCTCCAAGGCCGGCATGGCCCAGGCAGGCCGCAATGACCACCGGCCAGGTCGTCCACCAAGGCACGGTCCAAGTGCGCCAATCGTAGACGGCGACGTAGACCAACCAGGCGACCAGCAGGCCCCTAAAGACCGCTGGCAATAGCATTGAACCGGCCCGCGACCGCGTTGAACACACCCCACACCGCCGCGCCAGCGGCGACCAGGGCGATCAAGGTGTAAGCGATGGCCTCGGCGATTGAAGCGCCGCGATTATCGGTCGTGAAACGCATACTCACCCTCCTCGTATGATGAATGGTGCGGCGGAGCGATCTTGTAGCCCTCCTTCGCGCTCCGCCGCATGGTTCCGGTTACTCGACGCCGCAGATCACGGCGCCGGGATCGTCAGGCCGCCGAGAAACGTACTGATCTTGGTCGCCGCCGTATCCAGGCCGTTGAACATCACACTGGTGGCTGCCACGCCTGCGACGAGTACAACCAGCAGCCCGGCCACGATCTCGGACAGCTCAGCACCCCGTTGAGACTTGAAGAAACGCATGAGATGGACCTCCTTTCAGGTGTCAGGGATCAGGAGTCAGGAAGCAGATCCTCAAGTGACTCCTGCCTCCTGATTCCTGTCCCCTGTAGGTTCACGGCGCGGGGATGGTGAGGCCACCGAGCCAGGTGGCGACCTTGCCTGCGGCCGTGTCCAGGCCGTTGAACATCACGCTGGTAGCGGCGACGCCGGCCACCAGGACGACGAGCAGGCCGGCGACGATTTCCGAAAGCTCGGCGCCGCGCTGCGACTTGAACATACGCATAGAACTGACCTCCACAGTTGATGATTGGGTGAACTCGATCCACGTTGAACCTACGGTAACGCTTCCGCTGTTTGCGCTCGATGACACCTCCTTCCTTGAGGTCAAGGTTGAGGTTAAGGCTAAGAACGAGGACGAAGCATGGCCTCATTGCTCAGCCGCAACCTCATCCTTAACCTTATCCTCAGCCTCGGCCTACGCTCCGCCCGTGATCAGCGCGACGACGCGCAACGCCACGGGGTAGAGCATCAAGAGTAGCAGCGGTCCGAACATGAACAGCACCATCGGCATGACGTAGGTGTTCGGGGCCGCCTGCAGCCGGACGTTGACCTCGGCCGCGATGACCTCGGACAGCGTTTCGGCCACAGTATCGAGCGCCCGCGCCAGATCCATGCCGCCAGCCAGCGCCAGCCGCACCTGGGCCGCCACTTCCCGCATGTCGGGTGACTTCAGGTCGGCCGCCATGCCGTCGAGCACCTGGTCGGCGCTGAGCTGGGCGCTCCGGCTGCGCGCCCGCCGGACGAGGGCCAGGGCGACCGCGTCGGTGCGCTCGCCCTGCATCGCTACGAGGGCGTCCAACGCCTTGCCCAGCGAGCCGTGGATGGCGATGGCCTCGCGCAGGTCATCCACAAAATCGCGGAGGCGCAGGCGTAACCGGGCCCGCCCCTCGCGTACAAGCTGACCGCGCACCAGGTAAGGTACCCGCTCCAGGACAACGGTCACCAGCGCGCCCGGAAAACCGAGCACCGGCAGCAGCGCCACGAAGCCCACGGCCGCCAGCCCGATCCCGGCCGCACGCCAGGAGATATCCGGATAGCCATAGAGCAGGTGATCCGGCAGCGCGGCGATCCCGGCCTGGACATGCATGACTTGCAGGCCGAGCCGCGACCGCTGGTAGAGGCGCACCCGACCCAGCAGGCTGACCACGGCCTGGCCCAACACATACAGGAACAGCCACGCTCCGGTTCCAGCCAGTCCCGCGACGCCCAGCGTCAGCACTTGCACGCTCATTCTGCCTTCCGCCTTCTGAATTCTGCCTTCATAGCAACGTCTCCTCGTCGAGGCGCATGCGCCGATCGAAGAAGGCGGCCGCCGCAAAGGCCACCGACGTCAGCACCAGGAACAACGCCCGGCTGCCGGCGCTGGCGGTGTGCATCTCCCGCCACAGCGGCACGGTCATTCCGACGGCAGTTGTGGCCACGGCCGCGCCCAACAGCACCACCAGCGTGCTGCGCAGCGCGGCGAATACTCCCTGGGCGGCGAGCCGGGTGGTCCAGCGCCGGCGCAACCGGCCGCGCAGATCGTCGAGCAGCCCGGCGATCTCGGTCGGGCCTTGCTCCCCTGCCTGGTCGAGCACCAGCACAAAGCGCACCAGGTAAGGGTCCGGCACAGCCAGGAGGCGCTTGAGCGCTTCATGCGTGTCGCGTGTCGCCTCGTAATGGCGCACAGCCGCCAACGCCGCGTCACGCACCCAGCCGGCCGGCACGTGCTCCGCCGCCAGCCCCAGCGTCGTGAAGGTCGTCGGGTTGACGCGGTAGAGGCCGACGAAGGCATCCACCAGGCGGCGCACCTCATCGCTCACCCCCTGGCGCGCCCGCAGGGTCTGCCGGTAAGCCAGGTACAGGCTAGCCCCCAGGCCCAGCAAAACCAGGTAGGAGGAGAACAGAACGTCGCGGGCCAGGATGCCCAGCAGCCAGCCGCCGACGGCGGGCAACACGATGAAAGGCGATGGCCGCCGCAGGACCGCCAGGGTCGCCTGCACGGCCGGCGGCAGATCCAGGCGTTCCGCCCCGCTCCGGTGAGGACGGTAAGCACCGAGCGCGGCGCGGATGCGTCCCCGACTGCCAACAGGCAGGATACCCCTACGCTGCAGGCCCACCACTGCGCTGTGGCTCCCGTCGGCGGCGGCGAAGCCCAGGCCCAGCGCGGCCAACGCAGTGAGTAAGCCCACCAGCCAGGCCATCATCGGGCGCCTCCTGTGCGCAGCGGCGCGAGGTGCGCCGCCAACGCCTCGATCCGTGGCTGACCCGCCCGGTAGACGAGCTCCAACCGGTAGTGGCCCGCGTCGTCCACCCCGCGCACCCAGGCCACCTCGGCCACGTAGCGCCGGCCGCCCGTGCGGTTCATATGCACCACCAGGTCAACGGCGTCCGCCGCCTGCTCGCGCACCGAGCGCAGTGGCACCCCCTCGCGGATGGCGAGATCGGCCAGGCGCACTAGCGCGCTCTCGGCCGAGTTGCCGTGGATGGTGGCCATCGCCCGCACGCCCAGGTTGCCGGCGCGCAGGAACTCGCGCGCTTCGTCGAATGAGGTGATCTCGCCCAGCACCATCACGTCCGGCCGCGCGCGTGTGAGCAGACTGTTGACGGCTTGCGCCAGGGTGATGCGCTCCTCGCCCTCCCGCACGAAGGGTGGCACGACCACGCGCGCCGTGCCCGGCTGATGCACGTCCAGCTCACGGAACGCCTCGGCAACCGCCACCATGACATCAGGCGGAAGCTGGGCGAGCACAGCGTTGAGGAGGGTCGTCTTACCGGTCGAGAACGCGCCCGACACCAGGATGCTCGCCGCGTTGGCGTGCAGGACGCCGGCCAGGACAGCCACCAGGGCGGCGTCCGTGGGCGGCGCGCCGAACGTGCCCAACGTCTGCAGCTGCGCCAGGTCATATCGCCGCACCTGCCAGCGCCGGATGTTGATGACAGTGCCCTCCGGCGACAGCGGCGGCGTCAGCGCGGTGAAACGCTCCCCGCCGGCGAGATCCACCAAGACCACCGGATACTGCGGCGAGAGCATGCGACCGGCGCGCGTGTCGGCGACGTAGGCCGCGACACGGTAGAAGTGCTCGTCCGGCGCCAACTGCCCCAGCGCCTCCACGCGGCCGCTACGCTCAATGAACACCATGCCCTGGGGCCGCACCATCACCTCTTCGACACCCGGATCCTCCAGCAGCGGCTGCAGCACACCGACGCCGACCAGCATGCGGGCGAACCGGCCGGCGATCTCCGGGATACTGGTCTCACCGCCCGACCGTGGCAGGACGCCGGCGAGGATGCTGGCGATGCGCGCCCGAAAGGCGGGGAAGGCGGCCGCGTCCTCCCCGCGCGGGATCTCGAGGCCGCCGTCAATGATGGCCGCCTGCACCTGCGGCAGGAGGTAGTCGTGGTCGTTGAGCTGCGCTCTCACCCTGCTCCATCCTCGTCGTCATCGTCGCCGTCCGTTTCCCGGACCGCCTCCCAGGGGTAGTACCCGTTGACGATCTGATACAGATCAGCCTCGTTGCCTCCGCAATGGGCATCTGCATACAACTCGGCGAACGCCTGCATCAACGCGGCGCTCGGGAGCATCCGGATGAGCCGGACACAGCCGACATCCAGGAGCAGCGTACGGCCCAACTGCATGCTGGTGGCCGGACACTCGATCTTCACCATCGGCCGGGCCGCGTAAAGTGTTTCACTGATCTCGCCGATGTAGGAGACCCCCTCGTCGGCATAGACGATCGCGTACATGAACCCTCCTCTTTTGGTTCACCAATAACGGCGCCAAACGACGACCGCCACGGTATGCTGGTCGTTCTGCGGCAGTGTCACCGTCACGGGCTGACCACGGCCCGCGATGCTGACCGTGAACTCACCCTCCGTGGCAGTGAACTCGCACCAACCATCCCCCTTGGGCGCGCTGTCGCCAGGGCACGTCACCGCGCCGCCCGGCCAGGAGAAGGTCAGGCCAGCGGCTAATCCTGCCCCGTCCGCGGCCACAGCCCGCGCCCGCACGTAGTTGAGTTTCTTGTCCCCCGGTTCATTGCGATACTCGACCGGCGCAGCTCGGAAGTCCAGGCCGGTCGCGTCGGAGAGGCTGCGGGGCGTCGGCGTCGGCTTGGGCGGCGCAGCCCGCGGGGGCAGACGGCTCACGTCCACGCCCTGGACGTCCACCAGCTCGGCCCAGACCCAACCTAAGTCGTCTCGCACGCCATCTATGCCGCCAGCCACGCAGCAGACCACGAGCCACTGCTTGCTCTCATCCCGGCCGACCGGCTCCAACTTCTCGCCGGCGACCACGCGTCCCAGCACGGCGTACTCCATGCCCGGCCCTTCGCGCACGTTGAGGCCGGAGGCTTGCCCGGGCTTGACCACCACTGACGGCGCACGGGTGGGCGCGAGCGTAGGCCACGCCGTCGGCGGGACCGGCGGCGCGGCCGTGGGGGTCGGTGATGGCGTAGGCGTCGGCGAGGGTGTGAGCGCCAGGAGCAGCGCCGCCTTGTCCGGGGACGCCGCAGCGGGTGTGGCGACCGGCGCCAGGGCCGCGTCATCCCGTATCAACGGTGAGAGGGTCAACCACAGGTCATACACGTTGCCCAGTTCGCCCATGAGCTGCACCAGCGCCGGCGCTAACGCCTGGGAGACCTCCACCGTCACCACGCTGATAGTTCCGGAGGCCGGACTGCTCGTAGGCGCTGCTTCACTCTCACCGCCAGCCAGCCCGAGCGCGGCCGGCTGAGCAACCTGGCCGCCCTGGCTGGCGCGCACGGCCAGCACCCGCAGGTCACGCGCGACGAGCTCCACGCCCGCGCCCCTGAGCGCCAGGAGCGTCTGCGCATCGAGATCGCGTGGCGGCTGGGCCTTGGCGATCCGCCACACATCCACCCGCTGCCCCGGCGCGATCAGCCCACCCACGGCGCGCGGGGTGTCGAGCTTCAGCGCCACGGCGACGGCCTGCGCGTCGGCCGAGAAGCGCGCCTCCTGGGCAGAGACAGCATAGCTCTTGAAGATCGGCGCATCCGGCACGATCTCGACGCGGGCGACCAGGCCGACCAATTCCTGGGGATCGCGGTAGATGGGCGCGCTGGTGATGGCCCGTGGGAACTCCCGGGTCGTCAGCATATCGGCCGTGATCAACGTCTGCGACAGGATGACGTGCCTGGCGACCACCACCGGCGCGCTGATGACCTGGGCCTGTACCTGGCGCGCCACCAGCCGGGCGACCAGCAGCGCGCCGATCAGCGCGGCCAGGCCGACGAGAGCTGAAATCAATGTGCGTTTGCGCATGTCTCCTCCTTGGGTGTCAGAACCGGATGCCCGGCCAGATGGCGGCCGTCAGCGCCGGCAGCGGATCGGTGTAACGGGCGATGGCCGGTCGCCGCGGAATGGCGATCAGGGGCCGTTCGGGTTGCGCCACGCGGCTGGCCAGTCGATCCAGCCGCCCCGCCTGGTTGATGACCACGGCCACCCGCGGGTCATCCTGCTCGCCGGCCAGCATCTGCGCGTTGGCCACCGTGTCCGGCCGATCGGCCGCCGCAACGACGAAGATGCGATCGGCGGCGGCCTGCACCGCCGGCCAGAGCGCGTGCGGCTGCACGGCATCCACCACGGTCAGCGCGTGCCCGGCCCGCAGCCGCGCTAGCAGCGCGGTGCAATCGCCAGCCGTGAGCAGCGCGCCCTGGCGGCCATCCATCGGCACAACCGTGAGCTCCGTCCGGCCCCGCTGCCAACCCGCCGGCTCGCCGCCCTGGGTTGCCAGGGTGTAGGCGTCGGGCGGGTCAGCGAGGAAGCCGGCTGGATCCAGCACTGCCAGGAAGCCGGACGCGCCCTGGGTCAGCTCCACGACCGCCACTGGCAAGCGCGTGCGCTGCGCCACGGTCAGCGCCAGGCCGAGCGTCAAGGTCGTCTTGCCCACGCCGCCCGAAGCCAGCGAGGTGAAGGTCACCAGCCGCGGCGGCAGGCTGCGCACCGCGCCGCCGAAGGCCTGCCCCTCCGCCAGCCAGCGCACGGGATCAGCCAGGAAGGTCGCCGGGTCAGTATGCGGCACATGGCGGCCGGCCAGGGCCGCATAGATGTAGTCGCGGCTAACCTGGCCGGCGCGCAGCGCAGCCGGATCCAGGATGACCAGTTGGGCTGCCGCCAACAGATTGTTCACGGCGTCAGTGGTGCGCGCCTCGGCCACGCACAGGTCGGGACGCCCCCACAGGAATGCCAGCACCTGCGGATCGCCCGTCGCGGCGACGACCGTGGTGGGCCGGCGGCCGAGGAACGGCAGGCGCCGGATGCTGTTTCTCCAATCGCTCATGTAGACCTCATTGTTTCAAGTGGATCTTGAACCACTTCACATCCCAAATGACTTCATTCGATTGCACGCCGGTAACCGCGTCGCGCGCCTGGGCGCGCCAGGTGCCGATCTCCGTCGTGCCGAAGTCCGGGTAGCCGGGCGTCGCCAGCAGGCTGAAGCGCCCGTCCGCTGCGGTCGTTGTACTGGCGACGCCGAAGCCGCCCCAAGGCACACGGTAGGTGACCAGCACGGTGCGCCCGCCCAGCGGCGCCGGACCACCGTAGCGGCCGGTCAACACCTGGGTGATTGGCCCGTACCACAGCAGGTAGCGATAGGTCGCCCGCAGTTCCATGGTGACCGGGATGGGCGTCGCGGTGGGTGTCGGCGTGGCGACCAGCAGCTGCTCCCCGAAATCCACGGCCACGTCACCGGTCAGGTCGAGCGCCACGTTGTCCGGGGTGGTGCTCACGTAGCCGGTCGGCTGCAGCTCTTCGACGATGGTTGCTCCGGCTGGCAGACCCGGCACGTCGTAAGCGCCGCTGCCGTCGGTGACGGCCGTGGCGATCAGGCTGCCGCCCTGCCAGATGCGGATCGTCACGCCCGGCACGCCCGTCGTCTCCCAGGGATCCCGCACGCCGTTGCCATCGCTGTCCACGAAAACCAGGCCCCGGACAGCATAGGTAGTCACGACCGTGGCCGTGGGGGTCGCGGTCGGCGTGCGCGTCGCCGTAGCTGTAAGGGTAGGTGTCCGCGTCGGCGTGCGCGAAGGCGTAGCCGTCGGCGTTGGCGTGCGCGTCACCGTGGGCGTGGCTGTAGCCGTTGCGCTGGGCGTCACAGTATAGGTTGGCGTCCATGTCGGCGTGCGGCTTGGCGTCGGACTCGACGTGGGTGTGAAAGTCGGCGTCGCAGTCGGCGTGACGGTCCAGGTTGCCGTCGGCGTGTTGGTGCGCGTGGCCGTGGGGGACACGGTCTGCGAAGGCGTGGCGGAAGCAGTCGCGCTCGGGCTTGGACTCGGCGTGTAGGTCAGCGTAGGCGTTGCGGTCGCCGTTGACGTGGCCGTTGGCGTCCGAGATGGTGTGTGCGTGTTGGTTGGTGTGGCGCTGGGCGTGTTAGTGGGTGTTGGCGTGCGCGAAGGCGTAGCCGTGGCAGTCGGGGTAGCCGACGGCGTGCGAGAAGAGGTCGGTGTGGGCGTTAGTGTGACCGTAGCCGTCGGCGTGCGCGTCATAGTAGCAGTCGGTGTGGACGTGAAGGTAGACGAAGGCGTCGCCGTTGCCGTAGGCGTGCGCGTCGGCGTAGATGTGGCAGTCACCGTGTTCGTCGGTGTCAATGTGGGCGACGGCGTTTCAGTAGCCGTGGCTGTAGGCGTCAGAGTGCTGGTGGCTGTGGCCGTCGGCGTACGGGTAGGCGTCAACGTCGCAGTTGCCGTTGGCGTCGCCGTGCGGGTTGCGGTAGCATTCGGCGTCGCCGAGGGCGAGACCGTCGGTGAAGGTGTGGCCGACGCAGTCATGGTCGGTGTGCGGCTGGGCGTGCTGGTCACCGATGGCGTCAGCGTCGGCGTCCAAGTCGCGGACGCGGTCGGAGTCGGCGACCGTGTCGGAGTAGCCGTGTTCGTCACCGTTGCTGTGGGTGTGCTGGTAGGCGTCGCGGTCGGCGTAAACGTCGGCGTATGGGTCGGGGTGGCCGTAGCGGTCGGCGGCGGCGTGGCCGTCCAGGCCTGCTCGCCGAAGTTGACCACGTTGTCGCGGCCAGCCTGCGCGTAGATGACCACCGTGTCCGGGCTGGTGCTGACATAGCCGACAGGCTGATCCTCGGTAACCGTGTAGCTGCCGGGAGGCAGGTTCATGATCTGGTACCAGCCGGTCGTGCCCACGCTGCGCGCCGAATAGGTCGTGCTGCCCAGACGCGCATGCACCCAGACCCCGGACAGGCCCGCTGTCTCGGTACCCTGCCGCCAACCGTCGCCGTTGGTGTCCAGGAACACCCAGCCGACGATCTGGCCGACAGCCGGCGTGGGGCTGGCGGTGGCCGTGGCGGTGCGGGTCGGCGTCGCGGTGGGCGATGGGGTGTACGTCCGCGTCGCGGTAGCAGTAGCCGTTGGCGTCGGTGTACGCGTGGGACTGGCGGTCGCCGTCGGCGTCGGACTGGGTGTCCACGTCAACGTTGCGGTGGGACTCGGCGTGCTGGTGGCCGTGGCCGTGCGCGTCGCCGTAGCCGTCGGTGTCGGCGAAGCCGTCTGCGTGGGCGTCGCCGTGGGCGAAGATGTTGCCGTCGGCGTGCTCGTCGGCGTCAGCGTGCGCGTGGCGGTCGGCGTTGCCGTCTGGGTCGGTGTCGCGGTCGCGGTCGGCGTGCGGGTTGCGGTGGCCGTAGGCGTCGCCGTGGGAGTTGCCGTTGCCGTCGCGGTGGGCGTCGGCGTCGGCGGATAATCGAACACGGCGTAGTAGTCCAGCCGCATGGTCAGCCACAGCCCCGCCCACGTCTGGGTGGACGGATCGCCGATCGCGGTCCAGGTCGGCGCGGCGGCGTAGTTCCAGCTCGCTTTGTACGCGCCGTCGAGGTAGAAGTCGTACACGCCGCCGTGCCGGATGATCAGCGCGGTGTGCCAGCCGGTGTCCAGTCCCTGCCGGATCGGCCCTGCCGAATCGTATTCGCTCCAGATGTAGCCGCCCGGGCTGCCGTAGATCCCGTAGCTGCCGATCTTGGTGAAGCCGTTAGTCACCCAGGTGTTGACGCCGAACCCCGACCGGCTGCCGGCGTCCGGCGAGCTGAAGCGCCACTCGATCTCCATGTCCCCGGCCGGCCAGGGGATGCCCGTGCGCTCGACCACCGGGTACTCGGCGGTGTCACCCGTGGTACTCAGTTGCAGATAGCCGTTGGTCACCAGCACGCTGGTGTTGGCCGGCTGGCGCATGATATGCCAGCCTTCGAAGTTACCTGCGCTGTTGAAGTCAGTGCGAAAGACCTGCCGCCGGCCGCCCGGTCCCTGCTGCAACGGCGCGGGCCGGACCGCCCGGCGCGGCGCGGCCGCCCAGGCCGGCTGGGGCAGATAGCCCCAGAGCACGGCCAGGATCGCCAACAGGCTCAGGACGCGCGGCAAGCGCAGGTTGCTCACAAGATGCCTCTCACTGTGGCGGAACCACATACCGCACGACGAGCGCGTCGTCGGCATAGCAGTCGAAGGTCAATCGGTCGGCCGTGCCCCAGGCGGGTTCCTGGGTCTGGCGCAACCGGTCGGTGGTGAGCGCATAGGCAGTCAGGCCGCCCTGCACGATGGAGCCCGGGTCCAATGTCACCGTGGCGGTGACCGGCGCGCTCCAGGCGCCGCAGTCCGCCGACGGCAGCGCGCCGACGAGCAGACCGCCGTAGTTCAGCCAGTCGGCCGGCGTGGGCGGCAGCGGCGCCGCCGTGCGGTAGAACTCCACCGTGAACGGTACGCCCGCCACCCGGCGGCAGTTGGCTGCGGTCAGGGTCGCCGAAAGCACGGTCGCGCGGGTCGGGATGGCCGCGGTGTCGAAGTACAGATACGCCTTGTTCGCCCGGTATGTCCGATCGCCGGCGGTCGCGCTCTGGCCCACGGCCGGCGCACCCTGGTCGTAGGTCACCAAATAGGCTATGCCCTGCACGACGGCCGCGTAGTCGAGCCCCGCGCTCTCGGCTTGCCAGCCGCTAGGGGCGAACACACGCGTGACGGTAATCGGCCCGCTGCTATCCCCCGCCAGGTTGGCGACCAGGGGCAGGTAGTATGCATGGGCCGGGGTTGGCGTCGCCGTCGGATCGGCGGGGGCCGCCTCGCCTTGCGCGCCAGCCGCGCCAGCCAGGCCCACGAGCCATCCGGCGCCCAATGCAAACAGGAGTGTGGCTGCTACCACGATGGCCTGGATAGTGCGACGCATCAGCCCAGCTCCTCTCTCGGCGCAGCAGCCACAGGCCGGGCGGCAGCAGCGCGCTTGTCACGGCCAGCCTTGAGCAGCCGGCGCACGCGCAGCATGCGTTCCCGCATCCGGGCATACGACTGCCGGACCAGGGCCGCACGTTCAGTCGGAGTTAGCGCACGGCTCGTCATGATTCCTCCAGCACAGTTCATTCAGCCTGAGCCACCGCAGGGCGGCATGCGCCGACGACTTTGACCGTGTCGATGCCGCCGGCGGTCAGACGCGCCGAGAAGTAGCCGATCTCGCCGGTCCGCAGCGCAGCGCGATCCGCACCCACGGTCCACCCGGGCTTGCCGTAGATCAGCTCCTCCACGACATCCACGAGTTGGCCGCCCGCGTAACCGGCCACGAACACTTGCGGCGCCAGGCAGTCCGCCTGGGCAACGACGCGTCCCCGCACTATCAGGGTGGCGTCCCCGGCAAACGCCGGCCGGTTCGCGAGGCGTTCTGTGACCTCCGCTTTAAGCTGTCCCGCTGCCGGCGCTTCGTCCGCGCTGGCCAGGCTCAACCGGTGCCGAACAACCATGCCATCCAGCCGCGCTTCATCGCGTAGGTAGCTGTAGTACAGCGTCCCACCGGGCGGAATGGCGTACTGGCTGGTCATGCGCTCGGTCGCCGCGATGGGATTGCGGTTGGCAAGCGGGCGGCCGCCGACGTCGTACAGCGCCACGGCGATGGCGACGTCAGCCCAGTGCTCGCTGTGGTTGGTGACCGCAGCAGGGATGCGGACGAAGCCGTTCTCTCGCCGCGCGACGCCCGACTCCAGGAGGAATGCACTCTGCTCACGGGCTGCCGGCGCGGCGGCAGTGGCTTCCTCGCCGGAGGTGTCGTCGCCAGCGGGAACACCCCCTCCGCTGCCAGCCGCTACGGTCTGCCCGCCCAGGCGCGTTCCGAGGTTGCATCCCAATAGAGGGAGGGTCAGCAACGCGCCCAGCAGCCCCCAGGCGCACAATCGTTTGGTCATTCCGCTTCGCTCCTTATTACCCCAACAGACCGCTGATCAGCGGCAGGGCCACATCCTGGCCGCGGTACGCCCGGATGCCGCAGAAAAGCATGTAACCCCAGAACCCGAGCGCCAGCAGGCCGGAGAGGCAACCGATGGCCGGCACCTGGCTCAAGACCAGGGACAGGGCGGCAACGATGATCCCGGCCAGCACGGACTGCCGGGCGTGGCGACGCAGTCCCTCATCGTCGCCTGATACGAGGAGCGCCAGCAGCGCTCCGACAGGGGTCAGCGCGTAGGCGACCAGTCCCCAGATGCGATTCTCCGTTCGGATCGGGTCGGACATTCACTCCTCCAGCATTGAGTAGGACATCTTGTCTGCGTGCGCCCTACAGCGCGTTCAGCACAGGAAGCAGTAGCGGCACGAGCACCAGGAACAGGAATGGCATGAAGAAGAAGCCCACCGACGGCACGGCCAACCGGCTATCCAGCGCTTCTGCTTCCCGCAGCGCCCGGTCCTTGTACTCGACGATCAGGGTGTGGGCCAGGCCCGACATCAGCTCCGGGCCGGCCGCGCCGGTGCGGGCCGCCATGTCGATCTGGGCCACGAATGCCCGCAGCGCAGGCAGGTCGTAACGGTCAGCCACGTCCAGGAGCAGCCCCGGCACCTTGCCGCGGCCGAAGAGCGGCCGGCCCGACGTGCGCTGCTCTTCCAGGGCGATCTTCAGGATGCGCGCCAGCGGGCCGCCCAGGTCGGCTGCGCGCTCCATGGCGCGGTCGGGCGGGTTGCCGGCCGCCATCTCCGCCGCCAGCATGGCCGATAGGTCGGGCAGGTTGCTCTGCACGCGGCGGCGCACCTTTTCGGCCGCGCTGCGCTGCCGGACAAAGGGCAGCAGAAAACCGATGATCGGTGCGAGGCCCAGCATGGGCATGCCGCTCATGACGAGCAGCACGCAACCGGCCGCGGCAAGCAGAACGGCAAGCCCAACCGAGGCGGCGACAGTCCAGGGCTGACCTTCCAGGAGCAGCCAGCGGCGGTGGCCTTCCAACCCTAACAGGTTGCGCAAGCCCGGCAGGCGGCGCATGAGGGCCGCGCCGAGCTTCTCCAGCGGCGTGTCCACGGTATCTGTGCGGTACGCGGCCAACGCCTTGCGCGGCGTGTTGCTGGCGGTGACATCCACCCGTGCCGCGACCGTCATCAGCCACAGCCCGCCGCAGAGGGCCGTCGCCAGGACGAGCGCCTGCTGGAACCCCGGCGCGTGTACGATCTCAAGCAGATTCATGGTCCTCCTCTCCCCCGATTTCCACCGCTCCCGCATGCGGCAGGCCGCAGACGCCGCCCAGGCCGCCCCACAACGGGGCCGTGAGTAACAGCGCATCCCAGGCGACCGGCGCGTGCCCGAACAAGGCCGAGAAAGCCTGGGCAATCAGCGCGACGACCGCGCCGATCACGCCGCGCCACGCCCACGACCGTCCCGGCGTGGCCAGACTTGCGTTGGCCACCGCGCCGACCAGGTACAGGTTGAGCGCGCCGCCTGCCACCACGATCGTCAAGAACACTGGATCCGCATCCGGAGCCTGCGTGCCGAGCTTCAGCATCACGCTCAGCAGTCCGCCGCCGAGCGCGACGGCCAGGGTGCGCTCGATCACCTCACCCCTCCAGGGCATCCGCGATCATCCCGTTGAGCTGGGTGTAGCCGAAGGCCATCACGCCCAGCGCGCCGGCCGCGATCATCTGGCTGGTCGGGTCGGCGTAGCCTTGCCGGATCACCGGCGACGACAGCATGATGCCCAGGATGACCGCCATGATCGCCAGCATGGTCAGCACCGCCTGCCGCGCCCCCTCAGCCTTGGACCCAGCCACGGCACGCGCCTCCAGTATGGCCGAGAGTTCCTCCGCGGTCGTCGCGAACGCCTTGGTGAAACCAGCCCCGCCGGTCTCGGCGAGCCGCCGGATCTGGTAGACCGTCAGGCCCAAGAGCGGCGAGATTCGATTGCCCTCCAGGTGCGCGTTCACCAGGAATGGCTCACCCTGGCTCGACCACCCTGCGAGCAGCCGCTCCATCCAGGTGCGCAACGGCCGGCCCGCCAGCAACGTCGCCGTCACCTCTTCCACCGCCGCACGCGGGGAGCTGGTCACCAGCAGCATGCCGCCCAAGCGGCTCACGAAGGTCGGCAGCTCCCCCTCGATGGCGAGCCGCGCCTTGCGGGTCTTGCCCCGCAGGAACTCGTCCGCCAGGATATAGGCCAGCGCCGAGCCGCCGGCCGCCGGGACCAACGGCATGCCCAGGAGGACGAGCGCGGCGAAGGCCCCCAGCGTCACCGCGGCGTACACGTAGCGGCTGTAGCCCGGCTTGACCAACCCCAACGCCGAGTTGATGTCCACCTCGGTCGTGCCCGCAGTCGCCGGCGCTCGGTACGCGGCCAGCGCCTGCCCGGTGCGCGGCGTCAGGGTGACCTGCCGTGCGGTGACGGCCACGGTCGCCGCGGCGCTGGCAGCCGCCAGCAGCACGAGGAGTTGGGCGATCACGGCGCCCTCCGTATAGCGCGGCGGCGTCGCCGCACGATGTAGGCGATGGTCAAGAGCAGCCAGAGGGCCGTCAGTCCCAAAATCACGTCGGTCGTCATGTTGCATACCTCACTCGCATTGCGTACCTGCCCCTATCCGCGCCGTCGGGTTATCGAAGACAGGCCCTCGTCGCCGGGCTGCCACAGTTGCCGGAACTTCACCTCGCCGCCCGCCAGGCCGGCGACCTCCCAGACGCCCAGCCCGACCCGGCGGTCGTTGCGCCAGCCGATCTGCACCACCAGGTCCACCGCCTCGGCGAACATACCTCGCGCCGCCTCCGTGCGCACCGCGGCGTCCGAGTACATGATGATGCTGATGCGGTAGGCTGCGTGCTCCGGCCCGTCGGCGTGGAAGGTGGTCAGGCCCGCGTGATCGCTCATCATGGCCCGGAACAGTGCCAGCGCGGCGTCGCCCCGGCGCACCTCGCCCACGATGACGTAGGTCGGGGCCAGGCGCAAGGCGTCGTCCACACCGTCGGCGACCGTGTAGGAAGGCACGTTGGAGCCGGGCGGCGCCCAGCGCGCCTCCAGGGTCGTCACGTTGGGATGCGGCACCCAGATCTCCTCCGGGTCCTCGATCTTCACGATGCGCGCCGCGCTCGGGATGCCGTGGCACAGCGCCGAGAGCAGCGTCGTCTTGCCGGTCGCGGTGCCGCCGATGACAACCACGCGCAGGCGGCTGCCCACCGCATCGGTGAGCGCGTCGAGCACCGCGGCCGGGAACACGCCCCACTTGACGATCTGCGCCGGCTCGACCGGCTCCGGCTCGAACAGCCGCAGCGCCAGCGAGGGATAGCCGTCACCGGGCGCGATGATCGGGTGCAACGTCTTGACGCGCGCGCCGCCGAAACCGAGCTCGCGGTTGCGCGGGATCTTGACGTCCACCGACGGGGTGGACTCGGAGCACGCCCGGCCCTCCGGGGCTAACAGCGCCTCGACTGCGCGCCACACCTCGTCCTTCGACGGCCTCAACTGCAAATCCTCGAAGTGCATCGCGCTCTTGCGCCGACCCCAGACGTGGCCGTCTGCGTTCACCAGCACGTCAGTGAAGGCGTGCGAATTGGGCGGGATCAGGCCATCCAGGAAGCCCAGGCCGCCCACCTTGGCGACCACCTGGGCAATCATGGCCTGGAGCTGGACCGGCGAGACTTGTACCGGGAAGGGCCGCAACGCCGTCCGCACCGCCGCGTCCGCGCGCTGGCCCAGCTCCCGCCGGTTGCGTAGCACCGCCAGCGGCAGGCCTGCCAGCTCGCGCGCCGCGGCCTCCACCACGGCGCTTACCTGTTCCGGGGAGACCTGCGCCTGTACCCCTTGCCAGCCGGACATCGTCCCTCCATTTTCGATTTTGGATTTCAGATTTTCGATTTGGACTGACCGAGGATCTCAGCGATCCGCAATCGGCAATCTCAAATCGCAAATCGGCAATCTCAAATCCGCACTCGCAACGGCCCCACTTTGACCACCCGCGCCGCTTGGGCCGCCTCGATGGGCGCGGCGACCGCGGCCGGGAAGAGCAGGTTGCCCAACGTCTTGGCCGCCCCGCGCAGCGCATCGGAGCTGTAGTAGGCCGGTTCACGACGATTGACCGCCAACTCGACGCTGGCATCATCGGCAATGCTGGCGGCCAGCGGCGGGAAGTCGCGGCGCTCATCCTTGCCCCACTTCACCATCTCGTCCGGCCGCAGCGTGGTGTCGCGCGACCGGTTGACGACCAGGTAGATCGCCTCCGGCGGGATGGCGTGCTGGCCGGCCATGACGTCCTTCACCAGGTGCACCGCCTGGAGCGCACTGTAGACGCCCGGCGTATCGGGCCGCGCCACCAGCACCAGGGTGTTGGCTGCGCTGAGCGCGGTCGGCGCGATCTCCGGTGCGGAGACGTCCAGGATCAGGATGCCGTAGCCCGCCTGGGCCGCGGTGTACGCCAGGTTGGTCAGCGCCGCCGGCCCCTCCTGCGCCTCATAACTGCCGAGCGCCACCGGATCGCGGAAGCCGACCAGGATGTGCAGGCCGGTCTTGCGGTGGATCTGCACGGCTGAGCGCAGGCCGTCCACGGTGGGCGCCGCGCGCCAGGTCAGGAGGTTCGGCTCGGGCAGGATACCTTCCAGGATCAGGGGCGTCATGTCGGGCGCGGCCAGCCCGACCAGCAGGGTCGGCAGCCGGCGGGCGAGCGCCTCCAGGGCCAGCGCCAACGCCACGGTGGACTTGCCCACCCCGCCCTGGGGCGACCAGACCGCGATGGCGCGCCAGCCGATCATCGCCACGCCCAGCTCGCGGCTGCCCGTGAAGCTGTCAGCCGGCTTCCCCGCGGCCGGCCGGCGTGCGACGACCGCGGCGTACACCTCGCCGGCCATAGCTGCAAAGTTCGGCTCGCCCTCGGCCACCCGCAACACGCAGGACACCTGGCGCACGGCGTCCGCCAAGCTGGCGCCCAGGTTGGCGGGCACGATGGCAAATGCCGCGCCGCGATAGGCGACGAACGTGTTAGCGAACTCCGGCGGCCCGCTGAAGACCACGACCTCGACGATGACCGCCTCGGGCTCCAGGGTCAGCTTGGCCCGCGCGTCATCGGCGCTGGTGGCCACCGCCTGCACGGCGTAGCGGGCGTCGGCGGCGAACGCGGCGTAGAACGCCTGGGCATGGCCGGGCTGCGCGACGATCAGGAGGCGCACCGGCGGGATAGTCGGGGTGGCCATGGGTGACGGCGCTTGCGCGCCCCAGGAACTCAGCGTCATCGGCGTGGCTCCGGGGTAGGGATCTGCTCGCGCATATCCGCCAGGGTCAGGCCTGCGGTGGTGTAGAGCTGCGGCGCCTCCGGCAGAAGCACCAGGGTGAAGCTGCCGTTCTGCGCGGCGTTGAGCGCGGCGATCAGCTCGACCGGGATCACCCAGCGCACCGGCGGCTCTTTCGGCTTCACGGCGGGAGTCGGACGCGCGGCAGTGGTCGTCGTGGTCGTGAGCGGCAGCGTGCCGGTAATCACGCCACCCGCGGCCAGCTTCAGCGTGTCCGTGATGGTCTCGTAGCGCACGGGCTGGGCTTGGGTACTGGCCGCCAGGACGAGCACCCCCTCCCGCACCGTCCCGGTGCTGCCAGTCGAGGAAGTTGCCGGCGTGCTGTCCATGCCGAGCGCGCCGCCACCGCTCTTGGTCACGGTCGCCGATGCCGTGGCGGGAGTGTAGGGCCGGGCCTGGAAGTCCGGTGACACATAGACCACGCGCAGCCCTTCCAACAGGCTCTTGGCGTAGATGTCGCGGTCTCCATCCGCCAGCGTCGCCACCATCCCCACCTTCATGCCGGGTCGCAACAGGCCAGCCAGGCCGGTGTCCGCCTGCACCTTGACCGCGATGCCGCGTTCATCGGGCGCCAGGGTGACGGCCGGGCCGATGTGCCGCGGGGTCACCGGCTCACCGGCGAAACGCACCACCGCCAGCGTCTGGCCGACGAGCCGGGTCGGGTCGGCCAGGGCGTCGGCCGGCGCCCGCGCGGCGTCCACCTGGGCCGTGGTCAGATCGGCCGCGGCCAGCGTCGTGCCCGCGCCGAGATCACGCGCCGCGACGACCAGCGTGCGTTGCGGGGTCTCCTTAGGCCAGAGCGCCGCGACCAGCAGGACGGCCGTGATCAACCCGAGCGCGACCGGGAGTCCCCAGCGTTTCCTTTGCATGCCTTACCTCCGTGTTGGGTGAGTGCCTCGCCGGCGAGGTTCGCCAGCAGAAAGTCGCGCGTCGCCACGCGCACATCTACGATGCGGCCGGCCTCCATGGTCACCAGGAAGACCGGAAGAACCGCCCCCGCAGCCAGGTCAGCCGCGGCACAAACGATTGATCCAAGCCCCTTGTCCGGGGATGCGTCAGATGCCATATCGCCTCAGCGGATGGTGATGCTGACCGTGCACGGCTCGCCGTAGTTGCCGGTGCGATCCACGGCGAGCAGCCGCAGCTGATAGGCCCCCTTCGGCACGGTCCGCGTGTTGAACTCGATCAGTAGCCCGTCGGCTACCGCGGCGGCCGAGCGGTACAAGAGCGCCCACCCCTGCCCGTCGGCGGACAGCTCGGCCTTCCAGTACTCCAGGTTCGGGATCGCCGCCGTACCGTAGACGTTCCACCAGGGCGGCTTCGCCGTGACGATCTTGGTGATCTTCACGGTCGGCTGGGGGCATGCCGCCACGCTGAACGGAACGTCTTCCCCCCCGCTGGCTCCGCCTACGCCGAGTCCGCCCGTGCCGGGTGCCGGCACACCGGGCAGCGCGGGCAGCGCTGCGGGCGTCATACTGACCGCATCCCACCACCCGCCGGTCGGGGACGGCTCCGGCGTCACGGTCGGCAGAAGCGCCGGGGTCGGCGCGGGCAGCGGTGCCGGGCGTGCCGGCAGCGGCCGCGAGAAGTCACGATCGGCGATGGCGGCGAACAAGACCACGATCGCCCCCGTGATGACCACCATCAGCAGAACATCCAGGCGTGCTTTCACATGGTCCTCACAGCGCGATCCGGCCGAGGACCGCCTCGATGTCCTCGTCGGACGGCTCGCGCACGTTGAGCAGGAGCGGCTGCACGTAGACCGGCTCCAACCGGGCGCGGTCGGCCTGATAGCCCAGCTTGACCACCGCCCGCGCCACCGGGATCGAGGCCAGGAAGCGCCGCCACGGTTCGTCCACGAAGCCCTTCTCCGACCGAGCCAAGACAGCCGTGACCACATCGCGGTCCTTCGGGTTTTTGAGCTGGGCCGCGAACAGGTTGTTGCACGAAGAGAGAATGGCGGGGTGGATCAGGGCCGGCGACTGGCACACCAGGTGCAGCCAGATGCCGTACTTGCGCGAGTCGCGCCACATGTTGGCGAACTGATCGGCAGTCGAAGGACCGCCCCCCTCCTCACTGGCTGGTGCATTGTCCAGCCCCGAAAGGATCTTGTTGGCCTCCTCGAAGAAGATCTGCATGTGCGCCGGCCGGCCCGCGCCGCCCACCGCGCGCAACACTACCGCATCGGTGTAGAGGTGCCAGGCGGCCCACCCCAGCAGGAACGCCTTCGAGAAATCGTCCAGGAACGCACCCCCCTCCAGCACGGCGACGCCCCAACCCTCTCCGCCGCCAACACTCGGCACGACAGCATTTATGTCTACTGCCTCCGGGCCGGCGGCGTATTGCAGCGCGGCCTCCCCCTGCACCAGCGGCTCCAGCCGGAATGCGATCCCTTCCAGGATCGAGCGGCGGATGTCGCGCGGGGGCACGTTGGCGATCTCTGTCTCGATGCGACGATAGAGGTCGCCCAGCCCCACCTGGCGCGAACGCTCCACGGCCAACGCCAACCGCGCCCGCCGGTCCAGGTTGGCGAGCGGTGTGCCCGCCCGGCAGCCGGCCAACGGAACTTCAGCCGGCCGCACGATGCCCCAGGCCGGGTCGTTGCGACACTCCGGATCGTCGACCAGCACGCCGGCGGAGAGATAGACCCGCCGCAGGATCTCGCGCAGCTCATGGATCTGGCGCTTCTGGCCGAGCTGGGCGACAGCACCGAAGATGTCCGAGAACGCGCGCCACTGCGCCTCCGGCAGCACATTCCGCCCGACCTGGAGCGGATTCCAGCGCAGCGGCCGCACCCCGCCGGGCGAGAGTTGGCGGATCTCCACGTGCCCCGCCAGGCCGGGCGCGTTGAGCAGTTGCCGCCAGCCCGTGCCGAAATCGAGCACGATGGTCTTGAGCTTCCAGTGCAGCGTGGTCTCGTAAGCCATGCGCACCGCGGCCACGCTCTTGCCGTAGCCGGTGTCGCCGCAGAACGCGGTGTGGAAGTGCGCGTCGCGGCTCAGGCGCAGGGGGGCCAGCGTCAGGTCGCCGGTCTCCGGGCTGACCTGGTGTCCGAGCACGGCCTCTCCGGGCAGTTCCGGGTAGAAGGCCAGCGGCGGCAGCTTCTCCTGGATCGTCACCGCGGTGCCCTCCTCGAAGAGGTTAGGCGAAGTGTACGCGGCGAGCATGGCCGGCGTGAGCAGGGTGCCATTCTTGGTCCACAGCAGGTCGATGCCGAACGGGTCGCCGTCGGGCGCGAGGGAGGGCCGAAACGCCAACGCATGGTCGCGCAGCAGCGGATCGCCGGGCACGGTGAGCACCGGGGTCGGCACGTTCGGGCCGTGAAACGCCTGCGGCACCAGGGCCTGCGCGGCGCGCTCGCCAGCCTCGGAGGCCAGCAGCAGGGCCGTGGTCATGAAGCCGCCCTCGTGCGAGGCGGTGTTGAGCAGCGATTCGAGGCCGCGCGTGATCTCGGTCAGCCGGATCGCCACATCGTCTTCGGTCTGCCAGGCGCGGCTGAGGGAGACGCCGGGCACGATGCCGGCGGACAGCCCACCCGAAAAGGAGCGCCCTGCGCCCAGGGAGATCGCCTCGGCTTCGGCGATACCTGTGCCGTGGGAGCGGCCGGCGCTGGTGCTGCGGCCCACCGACTTGCCCTCCGACCAGCCCTCGGAGACGCTCTCGCCCCACGACTCGGAATCGGCGACGCCCTGGGAGACGCTGTGGGAGCGGCTCGTGGTATCGGATACCCCGCGGCTGCCGCTCACGCTGTCCGCGCTGCCGCGGGTGTTCGCCCAGCCACGCGTGTCCGCGCTGCCCTTGGAATCCGCCCAGCCCACGGTGTCGGCGGAGCCTTTGGTGTCGGCCCACCCCACCGTATCCGCAGAGCCGTGCGACGAGGAGGTCGTGGTGACGCTCGACCCGCCCTGGCTCTCGCTGTGGCTGGCCCCGCCGCTCACACCCGCGCTGACCGAATCAGCCGCGCCCGCGCTGACGGTGTCCGCTGCGCTCGCGCTCATGGCCAGGCCGCTGGAGTGCGAGACGCTGTCGGCTGCGCCGGTCGTCTGCGAGCTGCCGGTGGACGCTGTCTCAGCGTGGCTCGTGCCCAACGATTCCGCCTGACCGTCCGTCCAGCCGTGGGAGGCGCTGGCGCCCGCGCTGGCCACGCCCGGCACGCCTGCGCTCACGCTGGCGCCCACCGTGTTGCTCTGCGACTGGCTGGCGGTGTTGGATTGGCTGGTTGCGTCAGACACACCCTGGCTCTGTGAGCTGCCGGTCGAGCTGCTGTCAGTATGCCCGGTCGCGGAGCCTGAGCTCACCGAGACGCCGCTGCCGGTCGAATGCGCCTGGCCCGCGGATTCGGTGTGGCCGGCGCTGGCCGACCAGCCGCTGCTCGCGCCGTCCGACGTGCCCCAGCTCGTGCCTTCGGAATGCGCGACGCCAGTGCTGCTGCTCTCGGTGTGCGAGCCGGAATCGGTATGACTGGCGCTGTCGGTGTGCGAGCCCGAATCGGTGTGGCTGACGCTATCGGTGTGGGCGCCGGATGCGGTGTTGGCTACGCTGTCGGTGTGACCCCAGCCGGAACTGGCCGAGACGCCGTGGGCCGAGCCGACCGTGTCGGTCACGGTGGTGCTCTCGGTGTGGCTGACGCCGTGGCTCTGGCTCTCGCCGACGGAGTGACCCCACGACTGCGACTCGCTTTGGCTCCACCCCTCGCTGACCGTCTCGGCCTGGCTGTGGCTGGCGCTCTCGGACCGGCCCAAGTTCTGGGCATAGGCGTTGGAGAGCGCGGCGGCCAGCGGGATGGCGATCGAGAAGCCCGCGCCGATGCTGCCGCGCTGGCGCGAGGCGACCTGGCTGGCCACCCGAGCCATGCGCACCAGGCCGCCGGCGAGTACGGGCCGGGCCACGTGCGCGGCGGTGACCAGGAAGACGAAATCCTCGCTCAGCCGTGCCAGGCCGCGCAGCAGGTTCTCGCCCTGCTGGCTCAGCAGCTCGTCGTCGGCCTGGCCGATGGCCCCGTCGCGGCCCAGGCCTTTCTGCGCCAGGCGCGGGTCGGGGTGGCCGAGGATCGCCAGCAGGCGCGGCAGCCGGCGCAGGCGATCGGTGAGCAGCTCCACCCGCATCAGCTCGGGGAAGACCGTGCGCGACTGCGGGTAGTTCGCCAGGGTAGCTTCGACGGCCGCCAGGCGGCGCAGCGCCTCACTGGCCGCGGTGAACTCGATATCAGCCTCGGCCGCCGCGCCGTAGAACTGCACCACGCCCAACCGCTCCGGCTGGAAGACGCCCAACGCGGTGTAGCAGAAGTCGGCGGACGCGTTGTAGAGGCCCCGGAGCGCGGCCCACTGCTTGCCCAGCACGTCGGGATCGTCGCGCATCTCGATAGGCAGGTAGGTCAGCTCGCGGAAGGCCACGACGCGGCTGAAGGCGCGGCCGGACGGGTCAGCCAGCCGAAACCACTGGTACGTGACCCGCCCACCGTCTACCTTGAAGCCGTTGTCGAGGATCGTGAACTCCACCGGATAGCCTCTCAGATTGATGGCTGCCAGAAAACGGGGCCGCTTCCTGGCAGCCAAGAAATGTTCATGCGCCCCAGCCGCTCTTTTCAGCCCGCCAGCCAGCCGGAATGGGCGCCGGTTCGCCGGAACCTGGCCTGGGCGAGGCACTTTCGACGCCCCAACCGGCGTCCGCCGGAGGCGCCGTATTCTGCGGCGGCTGCGCTCGCGCCACAGGGGGCCGGGACCCGCGCCGTCCGTTCGTTGGAGCCGGCCCCGTGGCGGGAGTAATCGCCGCCGCCGTACCGCTGTCCTCGCCGTGCTGGGCGGCCCAACTCGCGTAATCCACCAGCACGGCCACAGGCCGCTCGCCGCGTTCGGCAATGATCGCCGGCGCACCCGACTCCCGCACAGCGGCAATGGCCGCCCGCAGGTTGGCCCGCAGGCTGCGGATCGTGTACACCGCGGGCGTCACCGTGACCGTTCCCGTGTGTACACGTCCGCCGGGAACCCAAGAGCGCCGGCGCCGGCCTCGCGTACACGACCGCTGACCAACCACTCCGCCTCGGGTACATCCTCCTCGATGGCCTCCAGCGGGCTGTACGGACTGAGCCAACGATACGTCCACAGCGCGGCCGGCGCGCGGCCCGCCAGCGTGCCCAGATCGGTCGCGGCCCCGCGGGCCACGCCCTGGTCCTGCGCCTGCCGCGCCAGCCGGATCGCCCAGGCCGGCGTCACCGCGCAGAGCGCCACAAACCCTTGCAGGCGCTCCTGGTTGCGCCACTTCTGCGCCTTGCGGTACGCCTCGCCACCGTGGCGCTGCACTTCGGTGTTGATGGGCAGCGCGAATCGTGCAATGGCGGCATCCGGCGCGGCCGGTGTGTCGTCCCCGACCGCCGGGCACGCCTCGGTGGTGTAGCCGCGCAGCCGGGCGTGATGCAAGAAGGTGCAGATGGCCGCCGTGTGCAGGGTCATACCGTGCTCCCCGCCGCGGCCGGCATCCCCGCGGGACGCGT